>CAJTVD010000021.1:0-39552 GCA_910579495.1 uncultured Lachnospiraceae bacterium | reverse complement strand
GGCAGAATTTTCTCTGACGGTTCAAGGTACAGGGAGGGTGGTTGCGGAACTGGAATCAGCAACTGCCCGGACAGTGCCCAGAGGAAATGCTGGCTGGGAAGCAGGCAGAATTTTCTCTGACGGTTCAAGGTACAGGGAGGGTGGTTGCGGAACTGGAATAGGAGAATTATGGCAGCAGCAATTGTAGGAACCGGCAGTTACCTCCCCCAAAGGGCGGTAAGTAACCGGGAGCTTGAAAAAATCATGGATACCACCGACGAATGGATAAAAAGCCGTACAGGAATAGAGCAAAGGCATATTGCGGTGGAGGAAACCACAGATTCCATGTCTGTGGAGGCGGCAAAGCGGGCAATGGAAAACGCCGGCGCCACAGCAGAAGAAATTGGCCTGATTATTGTGGGGACAGTTTCCGGGGATATGTGTTTTCCCTCTACGGCCTGCCGGGTACAGAGCGCTATTGGGGCAAAGAAAGCGGTAGCCTTTGACATCAACGCAGCCTGCTCGGGATTTCTGTTCGGGCTGATACTGGCGGATAATTATATAAAGGCCGGACAGGCGGATACCGCCCTTGTGGTCGGTGCGGAGACCCTTTCTAAAATGATGGATTGGGACGACAGGGGTACCTGCGTACTATTTGGGGATGGGGCAGGGGCGGCGGTTATAAAGAGGAAGCCGGAGGGTATACTAAGTTATGTGCAGGGTTCTGACGGCAGCCGGGGGGATGCGCTTTTCTGCCAGAACAGGCCTGTAAAGAACCCATTTGTGGACAATAAGGCAGCTTTTAGCCTGGATTACGCCCATATGAACGGGCAGGAGGTCTTTAAGTTTGCGGTAAGGACTGTGCCCGAGGCAATAAATGAAGCCTTAGGGCAGGCAGGCATGTTGCCGGAGCAGGTTAAATATTTTGTGCTGCACCAGGCAAATATCAGGATTATTGAAGCCATTGCCAAAAAGCTAGGGCAGCCCATAAAAAAATTTCCCACAAATTTGCAAAAATGTGGTAATATTTCTGCAGGAAGTGTCCCTATCCTCTTAGATGAGATGAACCGGAAGGGGGAACTTCAAAAAGGGGATAAAATTGTGCTGGCAGGGTTCGGTGCCGGGCTTACCTGGGGGGCAGCAGCGCTTGTCTGGTAAGGAAAGAGAACTTTGACTGAATATAGATGGAGCGGACATGGAACTGAACAAAGCGTTGAATACCCTGCTGGTAGGGCTGTTCAAGGATATCATGAATATAGAGCAGGAGGCATTAATTACAGGGGAATTTACAGATATTACTGTTAATGACATGCATGTGATCGAAGCCATTGGGACGGGGGAACCCTCACCAAGTTCTGTGGTGGCCAAAAAACTTTCCGTCACTATGGGAACCCTCACCAAAGCCATTGACAGGCTTACCAGGACCGGGTACGTACTGAGGGAGAGGAGCGAGGAAGATAAACGCCTGGTGCTTCTATCCCTCACAGAAAAAGGGAAAAGAGCCTTTGTACACCATCAGGAATTCCATAAGGAGATGGTAAAGGCAGCCCTGGCTCAGTTTGATGAAAAGGAAACACGGATTTTGTTAGAGTCCCTGGGCGGCCTTGCGGATTATTTTTCTGCCCAGAGAAAGACAGCGGAGGGGGACAACAGAAATTCCCAGAGAAATTGAGGGCTGCCGGGCGGATGCGCTGGCAGCCCTTATACAGATATAGGGATGTATGCCATACAGATTGGGGCGGCAGAGGGCGGTGGGGAAGAACCAGGGAGGTGTTTGGTTGATAGAGAAAGAAAACTTCCATATTTTTAATTATATAAAAAAAGAAGAATATACTGCCAGCATGGACGGCATGAGGTACATGCTGAAAAAAAAGGACGGGAATGGGGGGACGGTGCTGGAGGTGATCATCTGGCCGGAACCCTGTTGCTTTGCCAAAACACCGGAAGAAAAAAAGAGCCGGAAGGAGTTTGCCTTTTCCCCGGAAGGCGTGATGGAAGCCGCAGACTGGCTGAATGGGCAGTACAGGGACCAGAAGGAGATGTGGGAACAGGCAAAGAGGAGGGCGGCTGCCGATGGGTGAAGGGGCTTTGCTCCCGGGGGCTGTTTTCAAACCAAATATTTTCATTTTTGTATTGAAATCCTTTGGCATTATGAATTATAATAAAAGGGACAGGATGACAGAAAAAGTGCCGGAACTGTTACCGGCAGGCAGATAGGGGAGATGGTACGATGTCGTCAATCATTTTGGATGAGCAGGAGTTTAACAGGGAAGTATCCTTTTGCAGAGTCTACAGCCAGGATAGTAAGGACAAGCTGGAGAAGCTTTTCCTAAAAAACCGGATATCCTATTTTATCGAATGGCAGGAGCGTTCCTTTTTGGCCAGGCTGTTTGGAAATGATAAGCAGAAAAATATTTTTACTATTCGGATCAATGAGGCTGATGTAGAGAAAGCCACGGAGCTTGTGCGCGGAATTGACTCTGTCAGGCTTAGGAAAACGAAAGACGAATCTTAACTCCCTGGGCGGAAAGCCCAGGTTTTTTCATGCAATAGGCTGATTCCCCGAGAAAGACATGAAACAGGAGCAACGCAATGAGACAAAAAGTGGAAACTGGAAAGAAAAGAAAAAAGGCAGCAGTGCCCCAGGCAAAACCGGCGGCATATAAGCGGGGAGAGAGGAAAGGAAAGCCTAATCCCCAGGCTGATGAAGGGCAGGTGGGCTGCCCTGTATATAAAAAGTGTGGGGGCTGCCAGTTACTGCACATGGATTATCAAAAGCAGCTAAAATGGAAGCGGAACCGGGTGTCTGGCCTGCTGAAACCCTATGGCAGGCTGGAGGGGATCATAGGCATGGAAAACCCGGAGCATTACAGGCACAAGGTACATGCAGCCTTTGGTAAGGACGGCAGGGGCAATTTTGCATCAGGCACTTATAAAGAAAGCTCCCATGTGGTTGTCCCGGTGAAAAGCTGCCTTTTGGAGAATGAAAAGGCGGATGCCATTATCAGGGATATCGGAGGGCTTTTAAAATCTTTCAAAATTAAAATCTATGATGAAAGAACCGGCTTTGGGCTGCTCCGCCATGTGCTTATCAGGGTAGGATACCGCACCGGGCAGATTATGGTAGTGCTTGTTTTAAGGTCTCCTATCCTGCCCTCAAAAAACAATTTTGTGAAGGCATTAAGGGAGAAACATCCGGAGATTACCACCGTAGTGGTAAATGTAAACGATAAGGTAACCAGTATGGTGCTTGGGGAAAAGGAGCAGGTGATATATGGCCCTGGTTATATTGAGGATGAGCTTTGCGGCATAACCTTTAAGATTTCCCCCAGGTCATTTTACCAGGTTAACCCCATCCAGGCAGAGATTTTGTATCAAAAGGCAATAGAATACGCAGGGCTTTCCGGGAGGGAAACAGTCCTGGATGCCTACTGTGGGACTGGGACAATTGGTATGATTGCTGCCTCCAAAGCGGGAAGGGTTATAGGGGCAGAATTAAACAGGGAGGCGGTCAGGGATGCCATCGCCGGGGCAAGGCAAAACCAGATTCCCAACGCCCGCTTTTACCAGACAGACGCCGGGGACTTTATGGAGGCTGTGGCGGAGGAGGGGGAAAGGGTAGATGTGGTGTTTACAGACCCTCCGCGGACGGGGTGTAGTGAGAAGTTCCTTTCTTCCCTGGTGAAGCTGCGGCCGGATAAGGTGGTATATGTGTCCTGTAACCCGGAAACGCTGGCCAGGGACTTGGGCTTTTTGTGCGAAAAAGGATATGGGATGAAAAAGGGGATTGCAGTTGACATGTTTCCTTTTACCGATGATATAGAGACGTGCGTCCTTTTGTCGCGTAAAAAATCAAGTGGCAAATCCACTAAAATTGAGATAGAAATTGATCTTGATGAAGCAGACAGGCGGGAATGCATTGGCACCGCTACCTATCAAGAGATTAAGAACTACATTTGGGAGCATTATCAAACGAAAGTTTCTCATTTGTACATAGCACAAATCAAGAAAAAGTGTGGTCTTGATGTAGGCGAGAATTTCAATAAACCCAAGACAGAGGGAAACAAAGTTCCCAACTGTCCACCAGAGAAAGAGAGGATGATTAGAGAAGCGCTGGAATATTTTGGTATGATAAAGAGATAAAATAACAGAACTCCTTAGAAATTCTAGGGAGTTCATTTTTTATAAAAGTTCCATTATTTTTAATGCAGGGAAAGTTTGATCAGTGTTCATGAGACCTTTAATAATATAATTGTGTTGTTCGTTGTATTTATCTAAACAAGTCATTTCCATATACAGTTCAAACCCATTATTGATAACAGGATTGAATATGTCTATGCCCTTTGTTGAATCTGCAAAAAGATAGTCAATACTATATGTTTTTTGTGCTATCCATTGAGGTTCTTTTTCTGGATTCAGAATTTTAATGTTAAAGAATTTGAGTTCCTGTGCATTATTTTCAGAGACATTTGATATTTTGAGGCATAAATTTTGTGCATTGCCACCATGACTGCCATTAGCGACAATAGTGAATCTTGGCATATTGCTTTCATGTTCTCTTTGCTCCAATAGTTCAGCTCTTTTGTCTGATTCCTGCTTGATGATTTGATTTTGATATAAGGATAAGGCACCCAAAATGACTGTTCCTAAAAATGCAAGAATTGAACCATAGTAACTCAATAATTCTCCTGCAGACCATTCAGCAACAAAAAAGTCAATGTTTGAATGAAGTTTAAACAGAATATGTATGATTAAGGGTACTCCAAAGATAACCATAAAAATAATGAATGCAATTAGCTTTTTATGTTTTTTCATCCAATCAAACACAATAAATCTCCCCTTTATATAAATTCATAGCCAAGTATCACATTGATTAAGTTGTAATCAATACCTGCATCTATGTATCGGCACACATCATAATCATAAATATCTGAATTTGGAAACAGTTTAAATGGGCTTTTTATGGTATATCCATTGAAATTCAGGAATTTCTCTATTTCATTGGATGTTGGCAATCCTAAGAAGAAGGCCATCTGCAGGTAAAAATGTCTTTCTTTTACGAATTTCTTTTTGGTTGATTTTTTGTAGTCAAACCAAGAGCTACTTGTCAACCCTTTTGCTGTCAGATAGGATGTAAATGTAACTCTTCTGTTGTCTTTGATGATGAAGAAATCCCTAAAATTTACAGCGCTATCATTTTGAAGTGTGGTAAATATATTGTCTGTAATCCCTCTCAGCATATCAAAACGTTCTTTATTTGTTTTCTGTTGCTTTAAAGTTTTATTTAAGTCTTCTGTATCATATCCTACAAGATCATAATTGATATAGTAATAGAATTTCTCCCTCGCTTTGACAAGTGCTACGACTGCATTCGTGAAGCTGTTTTGCAATGCATCTACTTTATGAGTAGAACTATGTATCTGTGTTACATTAGCAGTATCATACAAGGTTGTGAGTTTCTTATATTTTTCAGTATAATCTTCAATAAGTTCAATTCTCTTTTTTATTGTGCTTATGTATATTTTTCTCTTATTATTGGAAGCATTCAGGGCATCATATTCATTATCAAAACCATAGTCAGAAAGAAATTCATCAAGACTCATATTGTGGATAACAAGATCATTGATAAGAGGCTCGTATTTGCCCCAGATTTCATCTTTTAGGTCTTCACATAGAAAATTATACCCTGCAACAGAAAACGGCATATTTGCCAGTCTAAAGGCTCTCAGGACATCATAAAAGCACTCTTCTTTGTCGAGTCCTATCTTAAATACAGAATTAGCAAGTGAATTCAGAGCAGCATAGTTTTCGGTGTATATGTAATTGGCAGCATCTATATTAATATCTTGAAGTTCCCGTAAAATTTCCTGTTTTGTCATACAAACCTCTTTATTGTAAGGGAATTGCCCTATAAATTATCTCCTCAAAGGAAAAAACGACAGTAATAATATATCATAAGTTGGGAATGTTGGCATTAAAAATATTTTCTTACTGAATACCCGCAACGATTAGAAGAGAATCTTTCTATCTAAAATTGCAGAAACGAAAGGGGTGATTTTATGCACATTAAGAAGTTCTATCCGAAAGATGAACGATTCTTCAGAGTGCTTGCCACTGCAGGAAATATCAGAAGCACAGATGCAAACAAGATCGACATTTCGGATACAAGGCTTAAAAATATGATGAAAGACCATCTAATAAAGGAAGTAAGCTATGTGAATCCAAAACACAGGGAAGTGGAAAGCTGTAAAAGCTACTGTTTTACCGATAGGGGTAAAAAGTTCATAAGTCAGAAGTATGGAATAGACAGAACTCAATCGCCTGCTGCAATCAGGCATAACTGTAAGGTGGCTGAAACAATCTGTTCTCTGCAAAAGAGGGAAATTGATACCATCAAGCCTGAATGGGAAGTAAGGGATCAAATGAAAGAAATGATTGAAAACTTCAGAGATCAGGGAGAGATGGACAGATATGATGAATATATGGAAATGCTGAGAGAGCAACAACTATCCGCAATAGATTTTACGTACATAAATATGCAAGGAATGGAATGTGGGATAGAAGTTACGACAAGCAGTTATTCAGATGCTGATATAGCAGGGAAAGAAATTTGTTCAGAAATTATAAATGTGCCTGTGAATTATATTAGTGCATAAAAAATAAGAAAATCAGATTAAACATAAAAAAGTGCAAATTTTTCGGGGGGGGGGTACCACTAATTTGATTGTGGCAAATTTGTATTGCAGAAATTATTACTCGTAATTTTCTTGCGGTATTTTAGAAAGATGGAGAAATGAAAAAGAAAATTTTATCTGTTTTACTTGGATGTTTTTTATTAGTTGGAACTGTTTTTGCAAATGCTGTTTCCATTGAATTTGAAGATTTGACAACAAGCCATATTGATGAAGATGCTTCTATTATTTACGAAGAAGTCAATATAAATGAGAACAATTTTTCCTCTGAGGCAACAAAGAACATAGAAAATAACATTGAAGATGATAAAAGTATTAGTTCCAAAAATATGATTGGGTATTTTACAAAAGCAGAAAATATAACTTATATTGGAGAAGATGAGATTAATACTAATATAAATAATGGAAATAAATATATATGTTACAATAATTCATCTGCAAGTGATTTAAAATATGTAGTGTATAGCAATGCAGTAATTGCAGGTAAACAAAAGTATGATCTTGTGATTTACCCATTTAAAGTAACTACAAATGCTACTATTCCTATAATTGAGAATAACTACTATCCATCACTTTATGTTTATCCTATAGATGGATATGCTGGATATAAATTATGCATAACAGAACATAGAAATAGAAATAAATCTATAGATTTAAAGGTTTTATTTGGAATTGGAGACTTAGATAATACTGAATTTATTGCTTTGCCATCTAATTTTACATTAGTTCATCAAGGAATAAATGTTTTCTCTTCTGACTTTATGAACGGATATACTAAATATATAGGAACAATAAATTCTCCAAATGATGATAATGATACTAAATACAATACAAACTGTGTTATGGGAGAATGTTTTATTTCAAGAAGTGGGATGATGGTTTTTTATGGAGGACATAAAGGGCTAGGAGCCCCTCTTGCTTTTGACTCTATCAAAAATTACATAGATAATAATGCTTATACAATAGAATTTAACTTAAATAATGGAACAGCAAATATTCCTACTTCTATAATTAAATTTGGAGATAATATTTCGACTATAATGGGAAACATTGAAAATGTTATCCCTACAAGAATAGGTTATACATTTAAAGGGTGGTCTGCTGTTCCTCAACTAAATGAAAAAAGAATTGCTTATGACATAGGCAACACAGGAGCAATACAAACAAGTAGTTCTTGGACATATGAGGATTACTGTAATTATACAGGTGGTAATTCTTCTAATAGAACTTTGACTCTGTATGCACAATGGGAAGCCAACCAATATTCTGTCACTTATATTGATATAGATGCAAATGGCAATGAAATAGGCAGGACAACCCAATCAGCAGATTATGATATATTTGTAAAAGGCTCTGATATTGGAGGTGATAAAACAGACAATGCTTATTATAACCGATATAAATATGTTTCTGATACAAGTGCTAAAGTTACAACAGATGGAGCAACTGTTTATCGAATATTTAAATTTTGTGAAACAGAAGCAAAGGCCAATCTCCAATGGAATGATAACAATAATGCAGATGGTTTCAGACCAGATAAGTATAAATTAAAACTAAAACAGAATGGTAAGGTAATAGATGAAATAGAATTATCTTCTGATGAAACAAATTATACATTCCCTAATCTGCCAAAATACGATTCTAATGGAAATGCTTACAAATATACCTTTGATGTAGATGCAAGCAATCGCTATCAAATAGTCTTTGATGAGGATGGTAATCTGATTGTAGAAGATTATTTACCTGCCAATTTCAGTGTAACAATTCCTAAAACAATTGTTTTAGATGGAAACACAGGAAATGCAGACTACGCTGTTTCGGTAAACGGTACATTCTATTACAATGATACATTGACAGTGATTCCTGAAAGTAGCTTAACGCTTACCGATAGAAGTAAAATTTCTTCTATGCAAGCGGATATTTCACAGCAGAAGACAGTTTTTATGAAAGAGGATGGAGTGGCAAGTGGAACAAGTGCAAATGGCAGTATTCAAGTAGATAGAAGCAACTTTGCAGGAATTTGGAAAGGTCATTTTAACTTTGACATCAAATTTAAAATGCAGAACTAATTTTTATCTTTATAAAATTTCAATAAAGGCAATCTGTTATTTTGGCAGATTGCTTTTTGTATGATAGCATCCTACCGAGCACCCAGGAATTATATAATGTCAGGATTCTTGTATAATCAAAGTACCTTAAAATTAAGGAAAACTTTAAATAGCCCACAACGGGTGAAGGAGGTTAAATATGCCGAATGTAAACAGTGGCATCATTAAACCATCAATGAAACAGGAGATTTTTGACACTAACAGAGATTTACTTGACATTATATATTTTCTGGGAACAGGTTTTATGTTATCAGACCACATATATGCTTACGGAAAAGCAATTTATGATTTGAGCGAGAAATCAATCACAAGAAAGCTCATCAATATGTGTGGAAAAGGGCTTTTATTGGAGAAAGAAGCAACCACAACTGGAACTAAAATCTATGTCCTGTCTAAATATGTAAAATCAAAATATGAATCAAAGCCAAGTCAGAATGTATCATCTGTTAAAATCACTGAAAGAAAGTTATGGAAGAATTTTTATATGAATGAGTATATCATCCAAAGGATTGTCAGGTATCTGCTGAAAAATGAGAAAGAAATCAGCATTCAGGGAATATTGGATCTATTAGAGGAGAATTTTATTACATTCCAGACAACACAGAACAGACAGGATGTTTTTGCATTATATGAGAAGTTTTATGATGAATTTATGTGTGGAAGCAGCGAGCCTTTTATGCAGGATTTTAATGCATTAGCAGCGGATTTGTACCTGTTTGGTAAGAACTTTCTGAAAGCAGAGATGGATATAGATTATTCAGAGCAGATCAGGCAGAGAAAGATAAGACAATTAGATAAAGATGCTTATAAAAATGAAGAAGACAAGAATAAGTATTTCTATAATCTGTATCAGTTTGTAATGCAGGGATTCTTTTTCAATGGATTTAAAGAGGATGTTATTCAAATAGGTTTATTCGAGATAGGAATACTTACCTTTGAAAAAATTTATAAGCAGATTTGCTACATACTTTTGATGTTGGAGCGATATTTGGGATATATGCCAAAACTTTCATTAACAGTCTATTATAGTGATATTGATGCAGTTGCAGAAATTGAGCGAGAAGCAAAACGAAAAAGTTATAATTTTAAGACACAGGAATTTAGCGATAACAACAAGAAATATGAAACTTTTAAAGCGCTAGGAATCAGAGAACAGTATTGGGAAAACATTGAAATCAGATATATTTTCTATGATTTAAAGAATCGCTATAACCTGTAGGGAGTCGGGAAACTGACTCCTTTTTTGATGCATTTATTTAGAGGAATACCGCACTTAAATGAATGCGAAATCCGTTGATTTTATAATGATATGAGGTATCTGATTTTGCTATACTGAAAGAAAATTGAGGGGGATCAGACATGACGAGAAAAGAAAATTTACTTTTTGAAATAGATAATTTGAACAGTGTATTAGAGAAATACAGGAGCATTTTAGAAAAAGGCCATTTAGATGATGTGGCTTATTTGCAGTTGAATGATGTCTTAGGTTCTGTGATGTTGGCACTTCGATATTATTTTGGTGAGGAAGCATATACAGAGCATCAGATTATCATTTTACAGAGAGAATAGATTTTTCTGTAAAAACGGAGAAAAGTATAGAGAAAAGCAGAGAAAAGTGAAAAATAGCTGTAATGCCGATAAAATGGGGTTTTGTCTGGATTTTGTACGATTTGGATATATGATATAGCACAATATCATATAAGAAATCAAGAATATTATGTTATATTTTTAAAGTTTTTATATTTCTATTTTATTCATTTATAGATAGCATTATAAGCCATAAAAAACTATCTTACTTATTCTTTATAATTTTTCCACTTGTATCTATAATACAAGGTCTCAATAATGAGATGCTTAGGCAAAACAAGGAACAGTAATATCAATTACTGAGAAAAAGAAAGGTGGATATATTTATGAAGAAAAACAATAATTACAGATGGGTAAAACATATCATCAAAGAAGTATCTGAACTTGAAGATGGTAAAACAGAAGTTATCCAATATGTAGTTATTGGCAGACAAGACCTACGTTTTGATTTATTTCTTGTGTCTCCATATACAGATTTTATTCTGAATCTTCCACACAATAAAACTACAACACAAATTGCATATGCAAATGTTGTTGTGCCATTCCTAAATTATGTCTATGAGCATCCTGATTTTGAGATTGATAAACTAACAGTTCAGGATGGCATTGACTTTCTTAATAGTCTTAATGTTACCCCATATACAAAACATTTATATTCCTGTAGATTAGAAGCATTTTATATCTATTTGCAAGATAAAGGGATTATTTCTTTTAATAAACATTTTCCTTTATTCAAAGGGAAATACAAAAACATTGTAAAAGGCAGTAAAAAAGAAGTAATCCATAATTTAAAAGCAGAATATATTCCGCTGTTTATCAACACAGCAGTAGAAGTGGTTCCTGAAATTGCATTAGGAGTTTATCTCCAATGCTTCGGTGGTCTTAGGATCAGTGAAGTGTCTGCTATTGAATATGAGAATATTTCATTAAAATGTGATTCTGCTGGTATTAGAACAATGGTTATCAATCTTAAAGATAAGGATCTCAGACCTGATACAGAATATGGTTTTATTGCAAAGAGCAAGAAGAACAGAAAACAGGAGATTATTCCTGCATTTGGCGATTTATTATGTACACTTTATGAGGTTCATAAAGGAAAGTATAAACAGGAGACAACAGATGCAGTGTTTATTGATGAAAAAGGTCTGCCAATGACAAATTATACTTATGCAAATAAGTTTGCAAAGTTAAAGAGAGCTTTTATTCAAAAATTAGAGGAAGCAGAGGATTTTGAAGCACAGGCATATGCTATGTACTTGAAAAGTTATAAATGGAAAACTCATATTTGCAGAGGGATATTTTCTAATCAGGTTGCAAATGCAACGAATAATATCGGAGAAATTGCACTTTGGAGAGGTGATTCAAGTATGACATCAGCATTGACTTACTTAAATAACAAAGAGGAAGTTGATAAAGATGTCGAGAAAATGCTTGATGAATTATATAAAGGGGGTTACAGCTTATGGCAGTAATAGATGAAACAAAATATATCAAATTAGTAGAGATAAGAAAAATTGTTAGGAAAGTAATATGGATCAAAACATTTGAAAAATTATTTCCAGAATATCCGTTGGTAAAAGTGTCAGATACTTATTGCTTTGCTTATGATGGGAATAGAACAGAGGTTATAAGACAGATTTCACAAGTGTTTATGGAATATTACTTTCCACAAAGTATAACTGATCCATATGAAAAAGTGGAATATTATCTAAACAGATATGATGATGTAACACATAGTAGGTATCCTGTTTTATTTGATACTTATAAAGATTTTGTGCATGAAAAGATTACAAACAGTAAGCAAACGGAAAAGAATCTGATGCAGAGGATTGGTACTTATATGAATCTGTTTCGATATTTGATTCGATTTATGGATGAATTGGCTTTAAAGCATAAAGCAGATAGTTTTGATGTAAATTCACTTATAGAAATGGATGTTAGAAAAATCATAACAAGCAAGGATATTCCTGTTACTTATATTAAAAATTTTGGATACTACTTGACATATCTGAAAGAAAATAAGCATTTGGATATTGATATTATGATTAAAGTGAAACAGGGAGTCAGGATAAAGAAAGATAGTGATTTCTATACATTAGGAGAGTGGAGCTGTTTTGTCAATCTTGCTATTGATATTGACAGACATATACAAAAATCCATGAATAATGTTACCTATGCAAAATGTTGGCTTTATCTATTGTTGCACTTATGTCTTGCATGGAGAAAATCAGATATTATTTCCATGCCTGCACTTGATAATCTACTAGATATTGAAAAATATGATCTGAAATGGTTTGAAGAAAATTCATTCCATATGAAAGATGCAAATTATATCATCAGTAATACCAAGTTGTATGTGGAGCAGTATCAGACACAGAAAACAGGGGCATATAAACATTTTAATGTTCCAGATTCCTTTAAGATTCCTGTTTCGATAGCAATTATTATTTTGGAACAGTGGCGAAGGAGATTGAGCCAAGAGTCGCTTTTCGGAAAGGATAATTTCAGTAGCACACAAGTACTTACAAACTATTTGGGAGAAACAATGAGACAGTTTTCAAGTATTAAGGCAAATAGAACATTACTCTCTTTGGTAGATAATCTTTCAGGGGAGACAGGAACAGCGAATAGCTATATAAGAGTGAGTACCTATATGCGTTCCCATAAGGCAAACTATTACAATATGTCAGATACTACTTCCATTTATCTGCATTCTATGTATTCTGACACAGAATTAAATGAAGCAACGCTCCAATTGTATGACAGGGGGATGTTTGGATGGCTTTATGATTCCCTGTTAAAAATGGCAGAAGATGAAAAAATTTCGCAAAAGGAGCAGACAGACCTTATCGTGTATATGAAACAAGGAATATCAGCGGATAGGTTGGAACAATTATCAGAGTTTCTTTACCAACAGTCTATAACCAAAGAAAGAGTAATCAATGAAATTTTGAAATTGTCACAAGATGAAATAAGAAGCATTGTTAAGAAACTTGCGGATGGAAGTCTTATAAGCAAGCAGGATGGAGTTTTGTGTATCAGAGAAAATAACTGCAGATACCCTGTCAGAACAGACTGTATGAATTGTGAGTATTCAATTCCGACAGTTTATACCCTGTTGTCTGTGTGTGCAGAGTTGAATAATATTTTCAAAAGTAAAGTTCCATCCTGTCAATATGACAGAATCAGGACTATGAATAAAATGCTCAGACTGTATTCTGTAGTCAAAGAAGCAGAAAATGCTTTTGGTGAGGAGTATATCAATTCATATATTGATGCGTTAGAGTTAAAGCAAAATATCTGTGATACTTATAAACTGTTATCCGCAAAAGAGGAAGATATATTGAAGGAGGAGAGTGGATGAACAATGATAAATTAGACGGAAAATCCGCAAATGATATTTGTGGTATGTTTGTGGATGAGTATTTGGACGAAGGGAGCGCTTCGGGATATTGTGTTATCCAGACAAGAATCAATGATGAGATTTCTTTGTCGGACTGTGAAGGTATGTTTGCAGAATTAAAGGAAAAAGGTATTATTAAAAATGATGATTTTAGGGATAACGTTTGGAGTTGCTTTTATGATTTATATGAGATAAATATAAAGTTTGATTTTAATATAGAAGTTCCACAAGAAATAATTTTGAGTTTGAAAAAGTATATACTGATTAAGTTGTGCTTAAAAAGAAATGGAGTATATACTAGTCAAATTGCTTTTCGCCATATAAAGGATATGCTTGAAAAAACAAGTGTTTTTGATATAGATACTGTTCCTGATTTTAGAAAATATGTTTCAAATAACCAGACAGTTTTGTATTTGAGCAATTGTAAAGAGTTTTTACAGTTCTGCACGTTTAAAGAGGCTTGTGAGTTTTATGCAAAGATTAAGAACTTTACAATCAGAAATAACCCTAAATCGAGAGAAATACCAAGCTATGATTCCATTTTGAAATATGATTGTTTGATTAGAGATTTTATTGATACAGGTAATATAGACTTGCGAGTGAAATATTGCCCCATTCTGATATGGTGGATGATTTCAACAATCACTCCATTAAGACCATCAGAGTTTGTGCTGTTAAAAAGAAACTGCATCTATAAGAAGAAAGAAAAATTTTATATTCACATTGAGAGAATAAAAAGCAGATCAGACAGGAAGAACTATGATGTTCCGATTATGACAGAATTTCAGATTCCAGAAGCACTGTTTGAATTTATTAGTGATTTTATAGATTATGCAAATGAAATTGACAGTAGTGATTATCTTGTTTCAGATGATTTTTATAAGCGCTATTTGAAAAAAGTAAAGAAAAGAAGTAAGAATAAGATTACTCTTCAGAAATTCAATCATTTATTCAAATTATTTGAAAATGAGGTTGTAGAAGGCATATATCACTATGAGATTGTAGCACTTGGAACAGTTATAAAAGACAATCAAATCGAGAGAATCCGCTTAGGAGATACAAGGCATCTTGCTTTTATGAATATGCTGATGCAGGGATTGAATCCCCTCTATATACAGCGAATTGGCGGTCATTATACTTTAGAAGAGCAGCTATCATACTGTAACCATTTAGATACTTTTACAAGTGCGAAAACCTATATGCTGTCAAAAATGTTGAATAACAAGAATGAAGTGTATTACAGGAATTATTCTGATAATATTGATTGGGGATTGAAGCAAACAGAGAAAGAGTTATTAGGAGCAAAATTTTATCAGTTATCTAAAGTCAAAGATGGAGCGGGAAGATGTACTTCAACTAATTTTCCGATGGACTGCAGATGTGAAGAATGCTTATTCTGTGAACATTTCATACCAGAAAAGAATGTGGCACAGGATTATATTGCTGAATTGAAGCAGAGTAATCTCCAAAATATAGAAATAAAAAAGGAAGTCCTGAAAAAGCTGTTAAAAGAACAAATTAAGGATGAAAAGGAGATTGGAACTGTAAGTATGAATCTTGCTGCATTGATTAATCAGGAGATGATACTGAATGCTTATACACTAAGTTTGGAGAAAGGAGGAGATAAGCCATGCGAACAGATGGAAGACCAGCTTTATATACAAATGAACAGTTGCTAAATGTTTTGAAGGATTACCAAAAGAACCATCCAAATCAAAAAATAAAATATACACAGTTGGAGAAGGCTACAGGTATCAAGGTACATATATGGAAATACCAAATGAGGGATACCATAGAAGCCATTAACAAAAAGATTGCAGGAGCAAATATTCCTGCAAGGACAGGTTATAATTTGCCGAGTGTGGAAGATATGCTCATAAATATTGAAAATGAGCCTGCTATGCAGAAATATTATTTACAGACACTTTCTGATATGGTGAATAATCTATATCAGTATAAAGAAGCAAGTAAAAGTATTGACATCCTGAATGCAGATCATAAAGAAGAAGTAGATATTTTGAAGATAGAAAATGAGGAATTGAAAAAAATGCTGGATAATCAGCAGGATGTAATCAACAGATATATTCTGTCCTCTGCTTCAAAACAGAAAAGAGAGCAGGAAAGAATTAAAGAAAATATCATTCAGCTTGATGCTGATAGTCTGAAAAGATATGACGAAATGTTTGAAGCACTGATGAAATAGAAAATAATAAGCAAACGGAGAGATTCTGTTTGCTTTTTTAGGATAAATGATGGGTATTCGCTTTTTGAAAATTTGAGCATAAAATGCAATAATATAATAATTTATAAAACTATATTTCAATAAATAAAACAATATGGCAAAAGATGAAATAATCTGTTATAAGATGCTCAAAATTCATCTTCTGTATAGGGAAAGAAAACATCAAAATAAATCCAAAGATTAGGTTTTATAGCCCAACGGGTCGAGCGCATCTCGAATGGAGGAAAGCAATAAGCTCCAGTGGAGGTTATTGTTTTCTGGAATGTCCCGTATCAGGTTGCTGGTCCTCAAGCGAAAATGTGCAGCTTGCTGTGCATTTTACCTGATAGCCCCATGCTTTTTATGGGGCGTCAAGGGCGAGACAACCTGTTCAGCAAGGAACTTGCTAGGTTGGCGAGACCCGTGTACTTTGTAAGTGTCACTCTATCAGAGTATATGCAGTAGGTATTGGCTTTATTTGGATTTTCTGAATGGAAGCGAATACCCGAAGATAAAGTCGAAGGTTATCAGACACAAATTGGCTTGCAATCTGATACAGAAGCATTATAATAATACCATAGGAAAAATTTTTGAACATAAAAGGTGATGGTAATGAACAAAATAGAATTTTTTACAAATGATAGATATTTGGTATTGAAAACATTATATGGGCATCAGATAGAGATTAACAATACGGAAATATGTCCTATTACTCAACAGGAGATAGCAGATAGTCTTGGATGCAGCAAGGCGAAGGTAAATATGGTCTTGAATGAGTTGATCAACAATGATTATGTTCAAATTTACAACAATACAAAGGGCAGATATGTCCTAACAGAAGATGCAAAAAAGATAATGAAGAAATTAAAGTCCTGAATATTGGACAGATGAAATAATAAAATGAAAAGAACTGTAAGGAGAAAATGAAAAATGACAGAGTTACATAATCAAACTACAACAAATATACAAGAGAAATCCAATCTTATTTGGTCTATTGCTGATTTAATCAGAGAATATTATAAACCTCATGAATATGGAAAAGTGATTCTTCCTATGTGCGTGATTAAGAGATTTAATGATGTACTTGCACCAACAAGACAGAAAGTATGGGATACTTATGATCAAGTAAAGCATTTGGAAGTAATTGATGGTTTTTTAGAGACTGCATCAGGATATAAGTTTTACAATATCAGTCCTTTTGATTTTCAGAAATTGTGTAATGATGCAACACATATAGAGAAGAATTTCAGAGAATATCTTAATGGATTTTCTGATAATGTGCAGGATATTATTGAGAATTTTGAGTTTGACAGAGAGATTACTAAACTTGCTAATAATGGAATGTTGTTTTTAATCATTGAAGCATTTAATAAGCCATCAGCATATATGGGAGCAGATAAGATTACAGCAGTTGATATGGGATATATCTTTGAAGATTTAGTTCGTAGATTTTCAGAGTCTTATGATGAGCAGGCAGGGGCGCATTTTACATCAAGGGATATTATTTATCTTATGACAGATTTGCTGATTTCAGAAGATAAGAAGTCTATGATTGAGGAAGGTGTTGCAAAGACTGTTTATGATATGACTATGGGTACAAGTCAGATGCTTACTTGTATGACAGAAAGACTTCTTGAATTGGATGCGGAAGCAGATGTGAAAGTATTCGGACAGGAGTTAAACCCTGAAACATTTGCGATTGCAAAAGCAGATATGCTGATTCGTGGCGGTAACAGCGATAATATGAGACAGGGGAATACTCTGTCAGATGATAAGTTTAAAGGCTATGCATTTGATTATATTATCAGCAATCCTCCGTTTGGCATTGAATGGAAAGTAGAAAAGAATGCAGTGGAAGCAGAGGCGAAACTTGGAGATCAGGGAAGATTTTCTGTTGGTCTTCCTAAAATCAGTGACGGACAGATGCTTTTTGATTTGAATGGGATTGCAAAGCTAAAAGATGATGGAAGAATGGCAATTATCCATAATGGTTCCTCGTTGTTTACTGGTGCTGCTGAATCAGGAGAATCAGAAATTAGAAGATATATGATTGAAAATGATTGGTTAGATGCAATCGTTCAGTTATCAACGGATGTATTTTACAATACAGGTATTACTACATATATTTGGATTATTTCTAAGAATAAGGCAGAAGAAAGACAGGGAAAAGTGCAGCTTATTGATGCTTCCAAGATGGTAGTATCCAGAAGAAAGAACATCGGCAGTAAGAGAAATGATATTACAGAAGAATGCAGAAAAATGATTGTAACTGCTTATGGAGAGTTCAAAAATAAGTCTTATGAATTAGATGGTAAAGTCTGTGAAAGTAAGATTTTCAATAATGAAGATTTTGGCTTTAACAGAATCCAGATAGATAGTCCTTCTTATGATGAAGATGGAAAGTTAATTACAAAGGGTAAGAAAAATCAGCCAGTAGCAGATGCAGCCAAAAGAGATTTTGAGAATGTTCCTTTGACAGAGGATATAGACAGTTATTTTGAGAGAGAAGTAAAACCATATAATCCCGAAGCATGGATTGAAAAGTCCAAAACAAAAGTTGGCTATGAGATTCCTTTTACAAGGTATTTCTATAAGTATGAAGCACCAGAAAAGGCAGAAGTAATTGCAGAGAGAATCACAAACCATGAGAAAGAAATTATGACCTCTTTAGAGAAGTTATTTGGTAAAGGGGGTAATGAGTAATGGCAAGACAAATGAAAGATTCTGGTGTGGAATGGATTGGGGAGATTCCTGAAGATACTAAGCTGATTCAATTAAGGTTTATTGCAGATATAACAACAGGTAATATGGATACACAAAATAGAGAAAATGATGGGGAATATCCTTTTTATGTTCGCTCTCCAAAAGTAGAAAGAAGTAATCAATATTCCTTTGATGACGTAGGAGCTATATTGATGGCTGGAGATGGAGTTGGTGCAGGGAGAGTGTTTCATTATGTACAGGGTAAATATGCTTGTCACCAAAGGGTATATAGAATGAATAATTTTAGATATGTTCAGTCTTCCTTTTTGAAATATTATTTAGAAGGCTTATTCCCGATGATAATGGATCAAGGAAGTGCAAAATCTACAGTAGATTCTGTGAGATTACCTATGTTACAAGGATTTAAAGTGGTAGTCTTTAATGAAGCTGAACAGCAAAAGATTATAGATTTTCTTGATGAAAAAGTTGGAGAAATTGATTCTGTTATTGCAAATACAAAAGAAACGATTGAAGATTATAAGAAATATAAACAGGCAATTATAACAGATGCGGTGACAAAGGGATTGAATCCCGATGTAGAGATGAAAGATACAGATAGTGAATGGATTGGGAAAATACCTGCCCATTGGGAGTATGTTAGAGTACAAAGATTATTTGAAATAGTAGATGAGAGAAATGATGATCCAAATGCCTGTTTATTGTCTCTTTATACTTCATTAGGAGTGAAACCTCGAAGTGAATTAGAGGAAAAAGGGAATAAGGCAGCAACAGTAATGAATTATAAAATCGTAAAGAAAGATGATATTATCGTTAATAAGTTATTAGCATGGATGGGAGCAATTGGATATTCAGATTATGAAGGGGTAACAAGTCCTGATTATGATGTATATAGAGCGAAAAAAGATGCTCCTGTGGTTAAAACCTATTACAATGAATACTTTAGACATACATGCTTTAATGGAGATTGCTATAAGTATGGTCATGGAATTATGCTTATGAGATGGAGAACATATCCAGAAGAGTTGTTAAGGATAAAGGTTCCTAATCCCCCTTTAGAGGAACAGAGAGAAATAGCAGAATATCTTGATGAAAAATGTTCTGAAATAGATAAGCTGATTGCCAAAAAAGAAGAACTGCTTGCAGATTTGGAGAGTTATAAAAAGTCACTTATTTATGAATGTGTAACAGGAAAGAAAAAGGTGGAGTGATATAAAAGTGCATACAATAAAAAACATCAAATTAAATCTTTTTGAAAATATTATAAGGAGAAGAAAAATAAATGTTATACGGAACAATAGATTATAAAGATGAAAAATATATTTATAGATTGGAAGATGATATGCTATATATGGAGGAGATTGAATCTCTGGGAAAAGGATGGATGGTTTCAGGCTGGCTATCAAATCCGCCCAATTTTGAAGACGACTATTTAAAAGGGATAAATGCTGAAAATGGAAATGAAGTGCTGTTTAAAACATATCCAGGAAATGCAGGAGTTAAAAATACGCAAATAAGAATTAGAGTTCAATATTATATTGAATTTCAAAAGAATGCAACGATAAGTAAGCTGTCTTTTATGGGTGATGAAATTAATTATATATATAATATTGCTCAAGGGATAGAGAGTTATGGATTCACAGAAGAAGGTACTGCATCATGTAAAACAAAGAGTTTTGAGGAAACAACATCTCCAACGGAATATTTTAATGTTGAAAATAAAGAAGTTGGCATATATTTTGCAATATATCGTGGAATCAACTTTCAGTCTTGTCATCCTTTGAATTTATATTCATCTATTAATTTATTAGTTGATGAGAGTAATGATTATGATTTTTTAGTGCATTTGTGTTATGTTATGAAAAGATTTTTAGGATTTTTATGTTATCGAAATAATATTAATTTTAGTGAAATTGCGCTATATACTCAAGAATCCCACGAAAAATATAGAAAAGTTGGGAAAATTCTTTTTATGGATGAAAGAGATGAAATAGAGAATGAAAAAATTATCAAAGAAAGAAATATTACATATGAAGCAATAAAGGGAAAGCTAGGGAAAATCTTACAAGATATTGAGAATGAAAAATTATATTTAAGACATATACCTGATTCACATAAAGATTCTTTGAAAATTGATTATTCAAAATTTATTATGATAACAGCGGCTGTTGAGTGGATGTTTAAAAATTTATATCCAGAGGGATTGAGACATAGTGATAAAACATTAAAAGCACAGGAAAAAGTGAGGGAAGAATTAGAAAATAAAGTTATAGAAAGTACTGGTGAAATTAAGAAGCAGTATAAATTTTTACAGAAATTAGTCGGATCAGATTCTTTGTCGCAAAAAATAGTTCAGATAGGGGAGGATTATGATGCTCTGTTAAGCGAGATAGGTCGATATTTATACAATATAAATAACCTCAAGGAAGAGTTTGATTATACTAAGATTGGATCAAGAATTCAAAATCAAAGAAATAATTTTGCACATGGTAATTTGGATAAAGAGTTTGAGGATACTGCCGCTTTAGATGTAATATTTCTTGAAAAGGTAATTTACTTATTACAGCTTTCTTCTTATGGGCTTGATGATGATACGATGCTTAAGCAAGTAAAAAGATTATTTGGAATGAGGTTTTAAAATAGCAATTTTTTAGTAGATACAAGGCATTAAGAGATAGAGTAGGAGTTTGATATGAGTGCGAATATTAAAATTATAAAACGTCTAATGGCTATTGCTGTTTTAACCCTGATAGCAACAATATGTGTAAATATTAATATTGAAACAGGGATAATTGCACTAAACACATTTGTATTATCAAATAACATAGCATTAACATTGTTTGGTGGGATTTGTACTGGTGTGGTTGTGGTGCTTGCAGAAAAAATCTATAAGTATTATTTAGACAAAAATACGACAAAATGTTTCCTATATAATACCATGATGATGTTGTATAGTGATTATTATTATACGCATAGAGATATTGATGAATTGCTAAAGAATAGAAATCTGATAGTTCCTAAAAATTTATTTTCATATAGAATGCCAACTATGCAAAGTAGACTTGGAGGAATAGCCAATACAGACTATTGTATATTCAAGAAAAAAGATAAATTTATGTTTGTTCATAATGATTTTACACAAAATAAATTTATAAAGTTAAAAGATCAACTGGAACAATACATATATTTTCAAATAGCTTATACAGAAATGGAAATGAAACAAGTGATGGGTGTTGAAAATGCAAATAAAAATATTTATGAAGTGCTAAATGTTTTAGATGGGTTCGCTAAAGAAGCGATGGGAATATTGAATCAATATTTAGATGCTTTACAAAAAGATTCTCCTAAAAAATTTAAATGGTCACAAAATAGAGAAACAATAAACAGTAGTTATTTGGGTTTATACAATAGTGGTAATGTAGATGAGTTTTTAAAAAGAAATTTGAATAAAGTTGATTGACATATTAAAGAGAGGAAACATTTTATGGATATAAAAGAGAAAAGATTTGAAGCTGACATAGAAAGTTACATACTCTCTCAGGGAGGATTTACCAAAGGGGATCTGAAAACCTATGACAGAGAAAAAGCGATTGATTTACCAAAGCTGATTGCATTTGTGAAGAAAACACAACCTAAACAGTGGGAGAGATATGAAAGAAATTATGGAACAGATGCAGAAAAGAAATTCTATAAGAGATTTCAAGAGAGTGTAGATACTTTCGGGCTTTTGCATGTATTGAGACATGGATTTGAAGATAGAGGGGCAAAGATTGAGATTGTTGCTTTTAAAGAGAATAATAGTTTGAGCCAGCAGGTCATTGATGATTATAATAGTAATATTGTGACTTGTACAAGGCAGTTCAAATATTCTACTCAGAATGAAAACAGTATAGATATGGTACTTTCTGTAAACGGCATTCCTGTTGTGGCACTGGAACTGAAAAATCAATTAACAGGACAGTCTGTTGCTAATGCGAAAAAGCAGTTTATGTATGACAGAAACCCGAAAGAATTGTGCTTTCAGTTTGATAAGAGATTTTTGGTTTATTTTGCTGTTGATCTGAATGAGATTGCAATGACTACGAGATTAGCAGGAAAAGAAACATTTTTCCTTCCGTTTAATCAGGGGTCCAATGGGGCAGGAGAAGTTGGGGGAGCAGGTAATCCAGAAAATCCCAATGGTTATACTACATCATATTTATGGGAAAAAGTGCTTACGAAAGACAATCTGCTTGAACTGATACATAAATTTATTCAGAGGGTGGAAGAAGAAAAGATTGTTTATAAGAATGGGGTAGAAACCAAAAAGAAAAGTATCAAGCTTATTTTTCCAAGATACCATCAATTAGATGTTGTTACAAAGTTGATTACAGATGTTAAGGAGAATGGTTCTGGAAAGAATTATTTGATTCAGCACAGTGCAGGATCGGGAAAGAGTAATTCGATTGCTTGGCTTGCTTATGAATTATCAGAACTGCATGGCAAGAATGATGAACCTATTTTTACTTCTGTAATAGTCATAAATGACAGGACTGTTTTAGACAGGCAGACACAAGATACAATCTTTGGCTTTGACCATATCAAAGGAACCGTTGAAAAAATAGATGATGAAAAACATTCCACTGATTTAAGGGATGCTATTAATGATGGAAAGAAAATAATCATTACTACACTGCAGAAATTTCCTCATATCTATGATGAAATCAGAGATACTACAGATAAAAGATTTGCTGTTATTGTGGACGAAGCACATAATTCCCAATCGGGAAGGTCTGCGCAGAAGTTAAAAGCTGCCCTTGCTGACACAGAGGAAGCATTGAAAGAGTTTGCGGAAATAGAAGGCAAAGAGGAAGAAGAGATTAAAGATGATGAAGATAGGCTGGTTGAGCAGATGCTTACACATGGCAAGCATAAGAATCTTTCGTTCTTTGCTTTTACTGCAACACCAAAAGAATCGACATTAGAATTGTTCGGAGTAAAGCTGCCAAATGGTAAGTTTAGAGCATTTCATATTTACAGTATGAAACAGGCCATTGAGGAAGGATTTATTCTTGATGTGCTGAAAAACTATATGACATACAAAAACTGTTATAAAATTGCAAAAAATACCCCAGGGAATCCAGAAGTTCCTGCGACACAGGCATTAAGAGCAATCCAGAGATATGAATCATTGCATCCGCACAATCTGCAACAGAAGACAGCGATTATTATTGAAACATTCAGAAGTGTTACAAAGAATAAAATTAATGGCAATGCAAAAGCGATGGTGGTAACTGCATCAAGATTACATGCTATCAGGTATTACCATGAGTTTAAAAGATATTTGGAATTAAAAGGCTATGATGATCTTGAAATTCTAGTTGCTTTTTCTGGTGTAGTGAAAGATGGGGAGGAAGAATATACAGAGGAAGGTCTGAACAAAAGAAAAGATGGCACAACTATTAAAGATACTCAACTACCCGCTGAGTTTAATAAAGATGAATATTCCATGCTGATTGTTGCAGAGAAGTATCAGACAGGCTTTGATGAACCTTTGCTTCATACAATGTTTGTAGATAAGAAACTGAAAGGTGTAAAAGCAGTACAGACTTTATCAAGACTTAATAGAACTTGTGCAGGAAAGACAGATACTTTTGTTTTAGATTTTGTGAATACTGCAGAAGAAATAAAGGAAGCATTTGAACCATATTTTGAGTGTACAGAACTGGATCAGGAGATAAATGTCAATTTGATTTACGATACCAGAACAATGCTTAGAAGTTATGGGTTATATAATGACGATGATATAGAGAAGTTATTAAAGATTCTCTTTAAAAAGTCTCCACAAAATGATACTGATTTGGGGAAGATGGCAAGTGTGCTGACTCCTATTGTAAACAGGTATAAAGCATTATCGGAAGACAAAAGATTTGATTACAAGAAGACAATCCATAACTTTAATAAATGGTATTCCTATATCACTCAGATTTCCAGAATGTTTGATATATCTTTGCAGAAAGAGTTCAATTTCACACAGTACTTGGAGAAGATGCTGCCACTAGCAGTAGATGCTAAATCAGTGGATCTGGAAGATAAACTGAAATTGGAGTTTTACAAATTGGAGCAGACATTCAAGGGAGATATTTCTTTGAATCCAACAGTGGAAACTTCGACGTTAGAGAATCCCAAAACATTGAAAACATCTGGAAAAGGTGTAGATGAAGATGAACTATTGGAAAATATTATTGGAAAAATCAATGAAAAATTTCAGGGGATTTTCACTGACAGTGATAGGGTAATTGTAGAAACCATTTACAATAAATGTGTGAAAGATAACAAAAAGTTGAAAATGCAGGCAAAGAAGAATGATGAGGAAGTATTTAATCAATCTATTTTCCCTGAGATTTTCAAACAGGTAGCACAGGATTGTTATATGGAACAGATGAAAGCATTTTCAAAATTGTTTGAAGATAAGGCTTTTTATGAATCAGTAATGGAATCTATAGCAAAAGAGGCTTATAAAGATTTAAGAAACAGATAAGTATGTGATTAAAGAATCAGGACTAACAATCTTGGTTCTTTTTCTTCACCCTTTAATTATAAAAACCGCCCTCAAATGCGTGTGAAAATTATGGATTTTGGGCTGCATCTACCATCTAACTGCGCTATAATAGCACTTAGAAATACACAGTATATGGCTATTTTGAGGCTGTGGGAAAGGAGAAAGTGCTATGGCAGAAGTTAAGACAATCAAGCAGTACAGGACAGAACAAGATGGAAATACATTGATTGAATTTCCTGTGACAGACGAAGAAAGCAAAGGCATTATAGAAGTGAATTTCAATCAATACATTGATGTTTTGTCAGATATTTTAGTGAAGTATGCAGTAAATTTTAAATCGGGCAGGCAGTGGGTTGTACCCCTGTCTGCGAACATAGAAAACTGTATTGCTTTGGTTGTTTGACTTTTGCCTGTACATATATTTTTAAAGAAAGGTGGATGCAGTATGAAAAACAAGAATTTTATCAATTTATTTGCAAATAGGAAGAAGTGTGTTATTTACATTAGGGTAAGTTCTGAAAGACAGGTTCAAGGATTTTCTCTTGACGGACAGAAAAGAGAGTTGATAGAGTATGCTAAAGCAAAAGGACTGGAAGTTGCAGAGATTTATGTGGAAGAAGGAAAATCGGGTAAGTCTATTGAAGGTAGGGATGAATTTCAACGGATGATGTCTGATGTAACAAAACAGGATTCTGATGTAGGCTATATTCTTGTCTATAAATTATCTCGTTTCGGAAGGAATACAAGAGATATTCTGAATTCTTTGAATACTATCAATAGATATGGAATTAATCTTCTCACAAAGGAAGAAGGAATTGATTCTTCTAACAATATGGGTGGCTTGATGATTACCATATTAGGGACAGTTGCCGAAATGGAACGAGAAAACATCATTACACAGACAATGCTTGGAAGAGAAGAAAAGAGCAGACAGGGAGGATGGTGCGGTGGCTTTGCTCCGTTTGGATATGACCTTCAAAATGAAAGACTTGTAAAAAATGAATATGCTTATATTGTAGAAATGATTTTTGATAAATATGTACATGAGAATATAGGAATCAAAGGGGTTGTTGACTATCTTAATAAGAATGGAATCAAAAAACCTGTGCCACAAAATAAACAGGACTTTCAATTTACCGATTGGAGTACCCACACAATTAAGACTATTTTGGACAATCCAGTGTATACAGGTTATATTGTCTTTGGCAGAAGACGTACCGTAGAATGTATCAATGAAAACACAGGGGAAATGGAATACAAATTGCGGAAGCAGGATGAAGAAAATTATATTTGGTCTGATGAACAGGCACACGAACCTATCATAAGTAAGGAAATCTTTGATATGGTACGACAGAAACGGAGAAGCAGGTCTTGTAGGGGAAATAAACAGATAGGACAAGTTCCTAAACATTTATTGTCAGGATTATTGAGATGCCCAGAGTGCGGATCGGGGATGGTTATAAGTTACAACCGTTGGATTAATAAGAAAAAGAATCCTAATGCACCCAAAATGGAGACAAGGAGCTATATTTGCGGTCATTATAATCGTTCAGGTACATATGGTGAATGCCATCGGAACGGAATATCATCTGAACGAATCGAAAAGGAAGTTGTCGAGTATACCAAACGGTTAGTACACAATGAAAAGTTTGTAGATTATGTAAAAATGAAAATAGGGAAATCTATTGATGTTACAGAAATTGAGAATGAACTTGCTTCCTATGATAAGAAGCTAAAGGCTTTGGAGAGAAACAAAAAGAGTTTGGAAAAAGATATTGATAATTTGCTGGATGATGATAAGTTTGCAAACCGTAAAAGAGCAGATATGAACAAGAGGCTTGATAAAATCTATGAGGATATGGATTCTGTAGAAAGTGAGCAGATGGATTGTCTGCATCGCTTACAGGCAGTGCAGGAGCAACAGCTAAACGAGAAGAAAATTTATCAAATGCTTTTGGAGTTTGACAGAATCTATGATAAACTATCTATGGATGAGCAAAGAAGTGTGCTACATGCGTTGATTTCAGAGATACAGCTATATAAAAAGGATGAAATCAAGGAAAGTAAGACCTATATTAAGAAAATTAAGTTCGCATTTGATATTGAGAATATAGGTGAAAATTTAGACAACAAAGGGAATAACGTCGAGACGGTGTGCCTCTTAGGCAAGAAAAAACGTAGCCCGATTCTTACGTAGACTTTAGTATCATATGGAAGATTACCATAGAATTAAGAATGGAGAAAAATAAAACAATATAAACCGAACGTACAGAAGAACTGTTAACACGATGAAGTATTGGCAGTTCTTTTTTTCATGTAAGGGAGGTGGTGCCGTTGTGCTGTGGAACGCAATTTAAAAAAACTTCGTCCGACAGACCATGAAATGACAACACTATTGTTCCTGTTAAGATGCGTACAGATAGGATTGTCGATGGCAGATTTGGATTTGCTGTCGATAGGCCTTATCAATGATATGTATGCAGAAGGACGAAATGATGATTGAAAGTATGTGCAGATTGTGACACAAGAGGATTTTGACTTATTTTAACGTTAAAATAAGTCGAAAACTTTGTGGAGTATTTAACATCAAGCATTTGTTATTCCTCCATCAATTAAGCAAATAAATCCTCTGTACTTCCAGTAAAGAGAGTGCCGCCGCCGCTCTCCAATTCCTCAATAAGAGGCTATTGTTTCCACATTTGGTTTTTCCTCTGGTACTGCTGCCCCCTGCAAGTAAGCGACAATGTAATACATTTTGCTATCCGGTATCTGGCCTTATAACTCATAGAAAACACTTTCTTTCACAGATAGTATAAGCTACAATATATCTGCTATTCTTCTTTATTGGGTATATATTCCATTAAGTCACCCGGCTGGCAGTCAAGATATTCACAGAGATTGCTAATTGTGCGTGTATCAATATACCCCTGCCCCTGCTGTAGCTTCTTTATTGTTTCGGTTCCGATCACCTTATCTTTTCACAAGCTATAAAATGTCTTGCCTTTTTCAGATAAAAGAGCCTCTAACTTTCTAAAACATATTCCCATTGGGGAACTCCCTTCTTTTAATTGAGTATATTATGTTACAAGAAACGCACTAAAGATAGTGTCAACATGCATATAGTTAGGAGGAGAGTATCCTCCTGTTGTCCCAAGAGCTTGCTGTTAGAATATAAATAGTACAAGCAAAATGAGAAATCCAAACGATATTTAAGCATGGTACAATAGAAGTACATGTTGAATAGAACCTATGCCATCTATATATTACATAATGCACCCAAATTCCATTCCTTACCCCTAATATTATTTTTGCTGTTGAAGCTGCTGTGCGGCTGCGCTGAGCTTCCCAACGGCTTCTGACACATTCTCCACCAGGCGGGAGTTGGATTCGCTGGCCTGGTAAGTTTCGCTGGCATGGGCAGATACCTCCTCTGTAATGGCGGAGATCGTCTGGATGTTGGCTACAATCCCCTGGTTGGCATCTGCCAGTTCTGCTACAATTCCCATCAGCTCCGTGGTCTGCTGCTGGATTTTTTCGGTTCCCTGGGTAATGCCCACAAAATTTTCCGTAACGGCCTGGGTACTTTCTGCATTGGACTGATTGTTCCTGGTGACTACATTTATGGCTTCTTCCACGGAGAGCAGTTCCCTGTTAACATGCCCAATCAAATCGGTGATATTTACAGTAGCGGATTTGGTCTGGTTGGCAAGCCCGGAAATCTGGTTTGCCACAACTGCAAAGCCTCTTCCGGCATCTCCGGCACGGGCGGCTTCTATGCTTGCGTTCAGTGCCAGCATGCCTGTATTACTGGCGATACTGGTAATCGTTTCGATGATGGTATTCATCTGGCTGGCATACTCGCTGAGCTTTTTCATCTGGTTAATTACTTTTTGGTTTGCCTCCATGGATTCTTCCACCTGCTTTGACAGGGTATCCATCTGCTGCCTTCCCATGTCCACTTTCAGGGCTGTGCTGCCCATATTTTCCTCAATGTCCAGGGCAGTATCTTTCACTTTGGCAATGTGGCCCTGAATCTGCTCTGTTTTCTGAAGCTGTAGCTGTATAGAGCCAGCGGTTTCGGCACTGCCGGAGGAAACTTCTCCCATATATGTATGTATCTGGTCCATGGACTCACCCAACTGACCCATCTTGCCAGACACCAGTTCTATTTGGGAAAACATCTGGCCCGTGGTGTGCAGTACATTCTTTGTCAGTTCCTCTGCTGCCAGGGACTGTTCACTGATTACTTTTATTTTTTCTTTATTTACCCGTTCTATTGCTTTGGCGGAGACTGCCATGAAGGCAGTGGTAAGGATCATTGCCGCAATCCTGATTTCCTCGTTAGCAATTTCCGCTTTTGCATATCCTGCTGTGAGGGCATGGTAAGCCACATATGCGATATTGCCCAAAAAGGAGATGGTCCCTACAAGGGTACAGAATCTGATATCCATGTAGAGGATGATTACCATAAAGATAGGAAATATATAAACATAAGCAAGGACACTGGTAGTAGTAAAAAGCACAAAGAGATAAAGGATACTGTAGGAAACCCCTATGAAATATTTAACCAGCCCGCTGTCCGGATCCTTCCTGTAAAGAATATGCTCGGCCGCTATGGGTGCCATACACAATAGGGCAAACAACGAAAAATAGCCTATGGTTCTGGAGCCTTTGAATACTTCGGCTAAATAGGCAAGAAGAAGCACTGTGTCTATGATAGTATGGTTCCGTATCGCTGTGCGGTTTACAAATCTTTGTTCAGAAAAATCTTCCCTCATTTTCAATCCTCCCGTGGGTATGTTATTACTTTCAAATCTTATATTTAACCGAAATTTATTTTACCATAGAACCTAAAACCCTACAAGAAAAAATCTGGTTTTTCCCAGGGGAATCCTGCTCTTATTTGATGGAAAAGAATGTGGTTATGTACACGACAAACGCATGAGTAAATAAATTGTAAACAAAAGTTCCATTATCCGTTATAATGAAAATAAAAACGGAGATATGAATATGGAGCAGTTACTGGAATGGATGGAAATTATAGAGGATATCCGGCAGCATAGAAAAGTACGGCACAATATAAAAGATATTCTTATCATTGTACTTTTTGCTACACTTGCCAACGCAGATACATGGGAGCAGATTGCCGATTTCGCCCTGTGGAATGAGGGCTATCCCAGACAGTATATCGAATTAAAAAACGGCGTGCCACCCCATGGCACCATTCAACGTGTCATGGGGATGATACGGCCTGAAAATTTACAACAGCTCCAGCTTAAATGGCAGGAGATGCTGGGGAGCGGTGAAGGGGGAAAACTCAAAAAGATTATCTGTGTGGATGGGAAAACCATGCGTTCTAATAAGAGGAAAGGCACAAAGCCATGCCATATTGTTTCCGCATGGAGCAGAGAAGACGGATACTGTCTGGGACAGCAGGCGGTGGATGAGAAAAGCAATGAGATTACGGCGATACCCAAAGTGCTGGAAAGCATAGGGATAAAAGGCCAGGTTGTAACGATAGATGCAATGGGGACACAGACAGCAATTGTGGAAACAATACGGAAGAGGCGTGCAGATTATGTACTGGCAGTAAAAGGGAACCAGGGGAATCTGGAAACGGATATACGCCTGTATTTTGAAGACCCGAAAGTATGTGAAGACTTGAAAAAAGGGACAGGATATAAGAAGAGCGTGGAGAAAGCACATGGACAGACAGAGATAAGAGAATATTACCAGACAGGGGATGTGGGCTGGATGCAGCAGAGAGGAAAATGGAAAGGCCTAAAGAGCATAGGGATGGAAAAGAAGACCATCCGAAAAGGGGAAGAAGGAAAAGAAGAATACAGATATTATATCAGCAGTCTTGGAGAAGATATTGGACTGTTCAGCCGGGCGGTAAGGGGGCACTGGCCGGTAGAGAGCATGCACTGGCACCTGGATGTAACCTTTAAGGAAGATGCGAATACAACATTGGATAAGACAGCGGCGCAGAATCAGAACATCATTCGGAAGTGGTGTCTGGGCATGCTGAAGATGATAGAAATACGAGGGGGAAAAATGTCATTGAGAAGGAAGCGGTTCAATATCAGTTTTGCACCGGCGCAGTTTATAGAAGAACTGATGAAAATTTAAAAGCCTGTATTTCAGAGGTTGGAGGAGATTCGACATTCATGCGTTTGTCGTGGGTTATGTAGTTCATTAATTGGCAATTGATTTGTTGTATGCTAGAATAGAAAGGAACGAGGAACATCCACAGACGCCGGGGGGCGGTGGGAGAAAGGAGTGCAGGATGAAGTTTTATTTTGCCCCTCTTGAAGGGATTGCAGGATATATCTACCGGAAAGCCTATCATGATTTTTATGGCGGCGGCATCTGTAAATATTTTACCCCGTTTATTGCTGTCAGCCAAAACGGGCTTACTAAAAGAAAGGAACTGGAAGAGGTAAGCCCTACAAATAATAAGGGGATGGCGGTGGTTCCCCAGCTTCTTGGGAATAAGGGCAGGGAGATAACCGGTTACCTATATTGTCTGCAGGAGATGGGATATGAAGAGGTGAATCTGAATATTGGCTGCCCTTACCAGACGGTGGTATCAAAGAAAAAGGGGGCGGGGCTTTTGGCGGATACGGACTACCTGAACAAATTTCTGGAGGAGGTTTTTGCGGACGCGCCAGTGGCTGTTTCTGTGAAGACCCGGATTGGCATGGAAAGGGCAGAAGAGTTTGAAAAAATCCTGGAGGTCTACAACCAATATCCCATAGCGGAGCTGATTGTGCATCCCAGGGTAAGGGCGGACTTTTACAAAAACAGCCCCAGCCTTTCGGCTTTTTCCTACGCCGTCCAAAAGAGCAGGGCTGTGGTCTGCTATAACGGGGATATTTTTACACAGAAAGCTTATCAGGGGATTATAAAAGACTTTCCCGGGGTGGACAGGATCATGCTGGGCAGGGGGCTTTTGGCTAATCCAGGCCTGCTTTTGGAGATCCTTTCAGGAGCGCCTGGGGAGCCAGCCTCTGAAAAAGAAAAATTGAAAGCTTTCCATGACAGGGTTTACCAGGATTATAGGGGAGTGCTATCCGGCGATACAGGGGTTTTGTTTAAAATGAAAGAACTTTGGAACTATATGCAGTATCTTTTTACGGACAGGGAAAAGCATATAAAGAAAATACGGAAAGCAAGCAGGGCGGCAGAATATGAAAGGGCAGTAGAATCTCTCTTTGGCTGTTGTGAAATGGTTCCCGGAGCTGGTTTTGGGGAGGGATAGCGGATTAGTTATTTTTCCCTGTTGGGAATCTGGAACCAGCTATGCCAGTTCCAGATGGATTTTCCATTCTCCTGAAAAGGGAATGGGAAAGTTTTCTGCGTCTTTTCCATTGACACAGATTTTCTGGATCCTTTTTCCGCATCCAGAGGTGGTAAGGGCAATCCGGCCTTCTCTTATCTGTAGCCCTTCAATGCCCAATCCCTCCAGTTCTTTTGGGACCGCAGGGGTAAAATGAATTCCTTTTGTTGTGATTTTCAGCCCCAGGAATCCGTACAAGACGGCACCAATATAAAGGCTGGCCGACCAGGTCTGGTCATGGCAGGAGTCATAATGGCTTCCCGCCTGCCAGCCGCCTTCTACCCGTCCTTCCTGGTCATAAATTTCAAAGAAATGGTTTCCGCTGCCCAGATACAGTTTTGTAAGCAGGTCAAATTCCTTATATGCCAATTCCAGTTCCCCTGCTTGGGCTGCCGCCTGGACAAAGAAGCCGTTGATAAAAGGCCAGATTAACTGGTTGTGCCTTGCAGGTGTTTTCACGCCTTCAAAATCAGGGCAGATACTTGTAAGCCCTGCAGGAGAGCGTTGCATTTTTTTTAACAATGCTGCAGGGTCATCACAGATTCCGGACATTGCAGCGAAAATCCAACCACAGGCTTCCTGCATCCGGCACTGGCGTCCGTCAGGATAGAGCAGGTAGGCATATCCCTCCTGTGTCAAAAAGTTATCCTGGATCCGTTTTTTCAGAGCCTTTGCTTTTTCCCGGAAGCAGTCACCGGGATGGCCCAGAAATTCAGCCAGCGCCGCAGTACATAGATAGGCCCCATAGCTTATACAGTTGGTTGACAGGGACATGGCCGCCCGTACTTTTGGGTGCAGTCCCTGAAAACCCGGGCCGTCGGCGGATTCATACAAATCCAGGGGATAACCGGAAATCCCGTCATTAAAAAAGGAACCGCCGGTAAAAAGGCCATAGCCTGTATGGAAGCGGTTATTTTCCGCCTGCTGCCATTCATATTCCGCTGCCGCCAGGGCATCTTTTGCAAAATCACGGTTTCCCGTTGCCAGGACATGCTGCCAGGCTCCGATGATCCAGATTACCCGGTCCCAGTCCTGGTCGTCCTGCTGGATTACCATATGCCCCTGGCGTTGTTCACATACCGCAAGCAGTGTATTTCTAGCGATTCCCGGCTGGGTAAAATTCCCACAGTTCCAGGTGTTTAACACAGCGTCCCTGGTCCAGGGCTGTTCATAACAGGCACCGGCACGGATCATCCAGGGACAGGAACTGTCCAGTTTCCCGGTACGGTTATAGGTGCCCCAGTCACAGGGGACGGTGTTTATATTCATTACATTGTCCAACGCCGCCTCAAAAATCTGCGCCAGTTCTGGATGATGGGTGCAGATGTGTGGGCGGATCTGGCAGTTTTCCAGCTTTTTTTCCATATTTATCCCAGGCTTCCTTTCATGGATGGTTTGCCCTGTCTGATCTGTGTGCCATAATATAATCCAGCAGTTTTTCTGCCACTTCCTCTTTTTTCATAATGGGAAGGTAGATGGATTCTTCTTTAGATATGAGGGTTACAATATTGGTGTCAACCCCGAACCCGGCTCCCTGCTGTTTCAGGTTATTGGCCACAATCAGGTCCAGGTTTTTCTTTTCCAGTTTACGGAAAGAATTTTCAGCCATATTTTCGGTTTCCATGGAAAAACCGCAGAGGAACTGCCCTTCTCTTTTGTGTGCACCTAAAAAGCCCAGAATATCTTCTGTCCGTTCCAGGGCGATGGAGAAATCTGCATCCGTTTTTTTGATTTTTTCTTCGGCTGTATGGCTGGGGCGGTAATCCGCCACGGCTGCGGCTTTGATGATAATATCCTGGTCCTGGGCACAGCTTTTTACTGCGTCCGCCATTTGGGCTGCGGAGAGGATTTCCACCACATGGACGTCCATGGGAGGTGCCAGGCTGGCCTGCCCGGTAACAAGAGTGACTTCGGCTCCCCGGCGCATTGCCGCCCGGGCAATGGCATAACCCATTTTTCCGGTAGAATGATTGCTGATATAGCGCACAGGGTCAATTTTTTCCCTGGTAGCCCCGGCAGTCACCAGTACCTTTACGCCTGCCATGTCTTTGGGCTGCAGGGCACGTATCAGGTATTCCAGTAAAAGCTCCGGCTCCGGCATTTTCCCTTCCCCGGTATCGCCACAGGCAAGATAGCCTGTGGCAGGGGGGATGACCTCAAAGCCATAAGAGTGCAGCGTCTTCATGTTATCCTGCACAATGGGATTCCGGAACATCCGGGTATTCATAGCGGGAGCGATGATTTTCGGGCACTGGCAGGCCAGCAGGGTAGTGGTCAGCATATCGTCCGCCAGACCATGTGCCGCTTTGGCAATGACGTTGGCGGAAGCGGGCGCGACCATTACCACGTCCGTCTGTTTGGCAAGGGAGACATGCTCTACCTGGAATTGGAAATTCCGGTCAAAGGTATCCACCAGGCACTTGTTCCCAGTGAGAGACTCAAAGGTTATGGGATTGATAAAATTGGTGGCATTTTGGGTCATTATAACGGTAACATCCGCTTTTTGCTTTTTCAGCATACTGGCAAGGGAAGCAATTTTATAAGCAGCAATACTGCCTGTTACGCCCAGCAGGATGTGTTTTCCTTCTAACATAGTTTCTCTGCTCCTTATTTATGATTCCATGTTTTTCTGGTAGATTACATTCAGGCCCTTTAAGGTCAGTTCATTGTCACAGATAATTTTGTTTTTGCAATAGGGGATGATACTGCCTGCAAGCCCGCCAGTGGCGACCGCCACAGCCTGATAACCCAGTTCTTCCCAAATACGCTCGACCATCCCGTCCATGCAGGCTGCCTGCCCCATGACAATGCCGCTTTTCATACAGTCGATGGTATTTTTGCCGATGGTCCTCCGGGGCGCTTCCAGGCTGATGCGGGGAAGCTGGGAGGTGCGGTTTACCAGGGAGTCCAGGGAAACCCGGACGCCTGGGAGTATCATGCCGCCAATATAGTTTTTATTTTCATCTACAACGCTGATGGTGGTTGCCGTTCCCATATCAATCAGGATAATGGGGGCACCATAATACTTAAGCCCTGCAACAGCGTTGACGATTAAATCCGAGCCTACTTGGGCTGGATTATCCATCAGAATATTCAGCCCGGTTTTCACACCCGGCCCTACCAGGAGGGGAGTGATGCGCAGGAGCTTTTCCAGCGCCGACTTTACAGTATTGTTAAGAGGCGGGACCACAGATGCAATAATACAGCCGGTGATTTCCTTAAAAGGAATCTGGTACAAATCCAGAAGGGTTTTAAATTCTACCACATATTCCAATACTGTGTGGGAGATATTCGTGGATACCCTTTCCACAAAATAAATCTTTTCCTGCTCAATGCATCCGATTACAATGTTTGTATTTCCAATATCTACTGCTAAAATCATAAATTATCCCCTCCCAGGAATTAATTTTTCCATTCTTTTATGGGCTTTATTTTGGTCAGTGCCAGCCCCACCCCGGCAACAATGATTGCCGCGACTACCGCTTCCACAATGCCGTTAAAGGTAATGATGCCCATAATGGTATCAAATACCGCTTCCCCTGCAATGCCAAGAGCCTGGGCGTAGGCATCTTTGTAAAGGATAAAAATGCCGCTCATGACCAATAAAGTATTGGTAAAAGCGCCAGCCAGCCCGGCATAGGCCAGGGAGATATTGGCGGATGCCTTTTTCTGGCCTGCCAAAGTCAGGGCAATAAACAGGATAATACCTGCCAGTGCCCCGCCAGCCAGCCCGGCGGCTGCGGACGAGCCCGTTTTATCCGCCAGCAGGCGGTTTAAAAATGCATTCAGGGATACAGACAAAATGACGGATATCACAATATTGATTGCAACACGCCATACTTTCTGTTCCCCCCGCAGAAGCTTCCGGATCAGAAGGTATACAAAATAGGGTAGGACACCCACCAGGATTCTTGGCACAAAACAAATGTAAAGGCTTTTAAAGATTCCGGAGACGCCCACCAGGTTTGAAGCCAGCACCGGTGAAAATACAAAAGCCGAGGGCGTGGCCGCCTTGAAGGTGTTGTTGATAAAGCTTGTGAATCCAAATACAAATCCTAAGAATGCACCTTTCTTCGGTCCCAGAAATAGCGCTCCAAGGATAACAGGGATATGGATGATAGTTGCGTTGATTACAACTAACGGGATATATCCCAGAGGTGTGAATGCCATAATGATGATTATGGCAGTGAACAGTGCTGTCAGCACCAGTTCATAGGTTTTTTCATTTTTCATGATATGTTTCCTCCTGTTATTATTCTCATAATTGAGATACAATACGGTGTAATCATACCACATAGATGTTTTTGTGACAATCTAAAAATTGTTTTTCTCAACAAAATCAATTTTTAGATTTGCTGTGGGGAAGTTTCTTTTCCTTTTCATCCGGCTTCTTTGTTTTACAGGGGGAGGGAGGGGTGCTTTGAAGCCCTTGGAGGAGGGCTTCGCATCCTTCCACAATGTCTTCATATGTGGCATCAAAGTTTCCTGTATACCATGGGTCTGCAATATCCCTGGCACTTCCGGCAAACTCCAGCAGCTTGTATATTTTGTGGGACGGGTCACCGCCTGTGATCCGCAGCATATTTCGGATGTTGGCGCTGTCCATCCCAATGAGATAGTCATATGCCTCATAGTCCTGCTTTTTCATGCGGACTGCAGTTTTCCCGGCTACACTGATGCCATAATGGGCAAGCTTGTCCCTGGTTCCATAGTGTACAGGATTGCCGATTTCTTCTGTACTGGTGGCGGCTGAGGCAATGAAAAACTGGTCTTGGATGTTTTTGGTTTTTACCATATCTTTCAGTACAAACTCAGCCATGGGGGAACGGCAGATATTGCCGTGGCAAACAAATAATATTTTTATCATATCTTTTATATCCTTTCATAAGCCTTTAAACCTTGATATTTCAAGCTTTTCGGCGCTTTTCTTCAATTTTGTATTTTGCCCTGACTTCACGCAAATCTATATAAATCTACGCAAATTTATGGGCAAATGGTGTAGTAAGTGGTGTAGTAGATTGGTGTATTTTTCAACTTGATTTTCTTTGTTTTCCCTGCATATCGGCTTCTTTAAAATCAATGATTCTCGCTATTTGCTCCGCCGCACGGTCAAAGCTGGCATGGGTGTAAACATTCAGTGTAACGCCAACATCAGAATGTCCCATTACATATTGCAGGTTCTTGATATCCATGCCCGCATTTGCCATATTGGTACAGAATGTATGGCGGAACACATGGGGCGTGATATGGGGCAATGGTTTATCTGGGTGTAGCTTCTTGTATTTCTTCATTGCCCAACGCATTTCATTTTCGATATGCAACGCTACTTTCGGCTTTTCGTCCTTATCCAGCAAAAGGAAACTACCATATCCGTCCACAACAATTTCCGTTTTCACTTTCTTGCGGCGGGCAAGTATGTTTTGCAGACTTTGGTAAACTTCCTCCGTCATGGGGATATAGCGGCAGCCATATTCTGTCTTGGTTTTCTCCACATAATATTTTCCGCCCCGCTCCCGGACAAGCTGATGGTCTACCCGGATTCTTCGGTTTTCAAAATCCAAATCACTTTTTGTTAAGCCGCAAAACTCGCTGACACGCATACCGGTTCCCAACAGTACGACAAATTCATCAAAATACTTCATGTAGGTTTTATCTTCCCGAATAAAGCCCATCCAAAGCTCCTGTTGTTCCGCAGTCATGGCAATCCGCTTCTGTGAATCATTGGGTACAACGTCTACCAGTTTGAAGTCAAAGGGATTTCTACGGATAATGTCCTCGTTGTACGCCATTTGAAAGGCTGGCTTGACAACGCCCCGGACGCTTGTGATTGTGCTATAACCTTTGCCGTCATTGTGCAGCTTCATAATCCATTGCTGTGCGTCTGATACTTTGATATCCCTTATCTGGCGATAACCAAAATCTTCTTTCTTGACTAAATTCAGCACAAAATTATAACCTACTTTGGTGTTATAGCGCACACCTTGTTTCAAACTGATGTATCGCTCTAAAAGGGCAAGCACGGTAATCTTTCCGGCAGCATAATCAATCCCGTCATCAAGCTGTTTTTGGATTGTCTTTTCCTTTTCCCGCAGGTCCTTTAAATCAGAGGAATAAATGGTCTGTCGTTTCCCACGGATATCCGTATACCGATATTGATAAATCAAGTCTTTTCTCTGGCTCTCTCCTGTCCGCAGGATTCTTCCTTTATTGTCTTTTCGCTTCTCGGACATTGTCAAACTCCTTTCCGTGATGGAAAGAGCCTTGATATGACACGTCCATTGTATCATATCAAGACTGATTTTTACATCACTAAATTTCAAATCGAATACTCTTGCTCAATAAACTGGTCGAACAGCCGGCGTTTGATTAACCGTTTATTACCTACCCACAAAACAAACCGGCAGTTTCTGTCACTGGTAAGGTCACGCAGCTTGTTGATACCGATTCCAGAATAAGCAGCAGCTTCTTCTAAACTCAAATTACTCTTTTCCCAAATGGGGATTTCTTTCATAGGCTCTCCTTTCCGTTCAGCAGCTTTTTAAGCTGTTCCATTTTCTCCCTTGCTCTGGCTTTTCTGAAATTCTCCCCGGTAATGCGGACGGGGGTACACATTTCAATAAGGCGGTCATATATCCGGGCATGGGCGGTGTCCTCCGGGTTCTGCAATTCTTCCAGCGTCAAATTCGTTGTGACAATCAGCGGCTTTTGGCTGCGGTATCGGCTGTCAATCACGTTATAGACTTGCTCTAAGCCGTATTCTGTGCCACGCTCCATGCCGAAATCATCAAGGATAAGCAGAGGGAAGCTGCAAAGGCGGACTATGTACTCGTTCCTGTCCTTGTAGCTGGCGGCAAGGTCATTGAGGATAAGGGCAAAGTTTGTCATGCACACGGAAACTTCTTTCTCCATGAGGGCATTGGCGATACACCCGGCAAAAAAGCTCTTGCCTGTGCCTACC
>CAJTVD010000020.1:23111-52406 GCA_910579495.1 uncultured Lachnospiraceae bacterium | reverse complement strand
GGGAAAGCAGGTGGGAAGATTGACAGTGACGGAACAGATAGACCAGAAACATCAGGAAGATTTACAGAGGCTAAGAGGCTTTCGCCTGCTTGATGATGATTTCCTCACAAAGTGTTTTGAGGGAGATACGGCAAGCATAGAACTGGTATTGCAGATTGTGCTGGAAAAGCCGGATTTAAAGGTGCTGGACGTCCGCACCCAGGTATTTGTGGAGAACCTGCTGAACCGTTCGGTGAGGCTGGATATCCTGGCTACGGACAGCACAGGGGCGAAACTGAATGTGGAGGTACAGCGCTCCGATAAAGGAGCCGGGAGAAAAAGAGCAAGGTACAACAGTAGCATGATGGACGCAAACCTTTTGAAGAAAGGCGAGGACTTCGACAAGCTGCCGGAAACGTGGGTAATCTTTATCACAGAGAATGACGTAATGGGAAAAGGGCTGCCGCTCTATCCGATTGAGCGGTGCTTTTTAGGAACCGGGGAAAGATTTGAGGACGGTTCGCACATACTGTATGTAAATGGCGCTTACCGTGGAGATACGCCAATCGGGAAGTTAATGCATGACTTCTCCTGCACAGACGCAGCGGATATGTACTATGGGACACTGGCGGACAGGGTGAGATTTTTCAAAGAGAGCAAGGAGGGAATCGAGATTATGTGCCGGGCTATGGAAGATATGAGGAATCAGACATTGAAAGAAGGAGCAATCAATTCCGCAAAAAGAATGTTGGCAGATGGGATTTTGACACTTGAAAAAATTGCGGAATACGCAGGACTTCCACTTGACGAAGTAAAAAAACTGAAAGCAGAACGGACAACATAGTAAAACCGTAGGCCTGGAATCTAAAAACAGGTTCCCGGCCTTATTTTTTGCCCTGAAATGTAAATTTTCTGTGAATTCGATTAAAAAAGTCCTTTACAAAAAGTCACTGGAAAAACAGCGAAGTCGATTTTACTCAGCTGCGGCACGAGGTTATCCCCATTTGACAGGCACCAACTGGCAGGCGATTTCTACACAGTGGGCGAAGCCTTGGGACATACGCTTGCGGGTATTGGCGTATCGCTTGGGTTGTCTATGAATTTTGAAGCAGTCACAGCGCGTTATGTGGACGTGCGGCTTGAACGGAAAAAAGCGCTGATTTAGAGCTTGACGGGCCACGCCTTTTCATTGATACTTCTTAGCTTCCAAGTATTCTTCTTCCGTAGTCCCAATAGTCTCGCAGGCCTCCCCTAGGCTGATCTTTAATTTCCACATAACTGCCTCAACGCTCCCCACCAGCATTTCGGCCTTCCCTTCTGCTTTCCCTTCTGCCTTCCCCTTTGCAATCCCTTCGGCAAACCCCTCGTTCCTTTCATCCTCCAGCCACTCCCTTAAACCCTTGGACATATTCACCTTTCCACCTTTCTTATGTTTTCCTTTCTTCCCAAACATCTCTTCCTCCCCGGCATATGCCGTGACCATATCGTAAGCGTCCTCCTCCAGGCATGTGTACGCTGCATCCTTTGCCACCAGTTCCCTCAATTTCTTCTTATCCCCAGAAAAACGGATATAGTCAAATACCTGCTTCACATCTGTCCGGAAAACATCTGTATCTGCAAGCTTTCTCACTTCAATGATATAAATCCGGTAATTGGATATTTTTTCCCTCAATATTTCCGGAATATTGGTAAAATCAAGCATACCATGAATATCCCTCGGGCCATCCCACTCCTTTTCCCCATAGTACAGCACAAATGTTACTGTGGGGTAAAGCCTGCTCTTTTTCTCAAATCCGTACAGATATTCCCCTGCCGTCAGGCCTTTCCCTTTCTTTCTGACTGCTTTCCGTATCCCCAAAGCCTGGTTCTCATATGCACCGGCATCATAACACATCACCCTTATGGGCAGTGAATAATCAATCTCATCCTGGTTCTCAATCCCCACAATGGCGAAATTCACACCAAAAGGCGTTTTTCGCACCAAATCCCTATATAAGGTCTTTCTCCGCCGTTTTACGGCCCCTCTCCTTCCTCTGGCTCTCACCTTTGTATCCAGCTCCTGCAGGTCCGCCCCCTTGACAAAGGGGATACCGCCGCAGCCAATGCCATTAATGATATCGGCGAACCTTTCATTGTCAGAAAAGAAGCAGCCGCTGATAAAATCATTTTCCATCTTCTTCCTCCTGTAACTGCGCAGGAGTTAACGGGAAATCTCCTGCTTATAATTTGTAATCGGGTAGTAAAAGCATAGATTTCCTGAATGAAGGGCAGATAATCAAGAAGGCAGACGCCTGATTCTTAGAAAGTTATATGCTTTGCTATTATATTACCACACGCCCAGGCGATGGGCAACAAAAATTTTCACCATAAATAGTATGGGGCTTGGCGCACACTTGCGCCAGGCGCGTGCTGCAAAGCTGTCAATTTCCTTACGCACCCCTGTACAATCAAGCAGGGAAGAGCGATCTTCCCCTACTCGCCGCGCGGCCCACACGCCGCTTTAGCGGCCTATTTCCTCTGTGCGGGACTGCGCATAAAAGGAGCCCGGCTCTTGCCGGGCTTTCCCTAAGTCATTTGTAATTATTTATCATATAAATGGCATCTCACTGTATGCCCATTTCCCATATCCCTGATTTCCGGCGGCTGTTCCTTACAGATTCCCATGCAATCCCTGCAGCGGGTGTGGAATTTACACCCTTTAGGGGGATTGGAGGGCGAAGGGATATCCCCTTCCAAAATCGTCCTGTTGATCTTGATATCCGGGTCAGGCATGGGGATGGCGCTGAACAGCGCCTTGGTATAAGGGTGCAGGGGCTCCCCGAAAATCTCCTCTGTAGTCCCCGTCTCCACAAGCCCTCCCAGGTACATCACGCCGATGGTATCGGAGATGTGCTCCACCACAGAAAGGTCGTGGGAGATGAACAGGTAGGTAAGGTTCATTTTCTCCTGCAGCTCCTTCAGCAGGTTGATGATCTGTGCCTGGATAGACACATCCAGCGCCGATACCGGCTCGTCGCAGACGATAAATTCCGGTTTCAGGGCAAGGGCCCTGGCAATGCAGATACGCTGCCTCTGGCCCCCGGAAAATTCATGGGGATATCTGTCCTTATGATATTCCTGCAGGCCACAGTTTAACATTACCTGGGTAATATAATCATTGTACTGGTCTTTGGGGACCAGGCCATGTTCCTTCACCGCCTCCCCGATGATCTCCCCAATGGGAAGCCTGGGGGATAAGGAAGAATAAGGATCCTGGAAAATGATCTGCATCTTTGTACGCAGTTCCCGCAGTTTCTTCTTATCCGCAGTGTTCACATCCTCACCATTAAAGAGAACAGTACCGTCGGTCTTTTCCAGCAGCCGCAGGATGGTGCGCCCTGTGGTGGACTTGCCGCAGCCGGACTCTCCCACCAGCCCCATGGTAGTGCCTCTTGGAATGCGGAAGGATACATCATCCACCGCCTTCACGTTTCCCGTGGTCCCTCCGAAGAAGCCGCCTTTAATAGGAAAGTATTTCTTTAAATGGGACACTTCCAGTATATAGTCTTCTTTGGAAGCTGCCTTTGTTTTTACCTGGTCGCTCATTTTGACATGCCTCCTTCCTTGCAGCGGTAGCAGCTTACCACATGGGTGGGCGATATCTGATAAGCCTGGGGATAAACGCCCTCACAGCCTGCCACGCACATTTCGCAGCGGTCTTTAAAATAACAATAATCAGGCATATCCACCGGATTGGGCACGCTGCCCGGGATGCTGTAGAGCCTGTCAATATGCTTGCCCACCACCGGCTTGGAGTTCATAAGGCCAATGGTATAGGGATGCCTGGGGTCTTTGAAGATCTCCTTGGCCGTCCCTTTTTCGATTACCCGCCCTGCATACATTACCACCACATAATCCGCCATTTCCGCCACCACCCCAAGGTCATGGGTGATCAGCATAATGGAGCTGTTGATCTCATCCTTTAACTTCCGCAAAAGATCCAGCACCTGGGCCTGGATGGTCACATCCAGCGCCGTAGTGGGCTCATCCGCAACAATCAGCTTTGGGCTGCAGGCAAGGGCCATGGCGATCATGATGCGCTGCCGCATCCCCCCGGAAAGCTCATGGGGGTACATCCGGTATACCCCTTCCTTGTTGGCGATCCCTACCATATCCAGCATTTCTATGGTCCGCCCCTTGATCTGCTCCTTGGACATATCAGGGTTGTGCAGGGAGATCACTTCATCCACCTGCTCCCCGATGCGGAACACCGGGTTTAAGGAGGTCATAGGTTCCTGGAAGATCATGGACATATAGTTTCCCCGAAGCTTCTGCATCACCTCCGCAGGCGCATTCACCACGTTATAAGCCTTGCCGTCCCCTGCGTTAAAACGGATCTCCCCTTCCACTGTCTGTCCCGAAGGCCTTTGTACAAGCTGCATCAGGGAAAGGCTGGTGACGGACTTGCCGCACCCGGACTCCCCCACAATGCCTACCGTTTTCCCCTGAGGGACCTCAAATGACACGCCGCTTACTGACTTTACCGTTCCGATATCGGTGAAGAAATAGGTGTGCACATTGTCAAACTCCACACAGTTGTCCGGATTTTTCATGTTTGTCACATATTCCGATTCCGGTATGTTTTTTCTGTTCCTCTTCTTCTCCATTTCCGTGGTGATCTTACGATTCCTTCTGGAAATCTCCCGCGATTCTTTTGCGGATATATAATTTGCACTTTTCTTATTTCCTGCCATCATATCCCTCAATCATTCCTTCATAAACTTCATCTATCAACCTCAGTCCGTACCATCCCATATTAACGTTTCATTTTCGGGTCAAAGGCGTCCCTCAGCCCGTCCCCGATAAAGTTGAACGCCAGCACAGTAAGCAGGATCATCAATCCCGCAGGCACCCATACAAACAGGTAATTTGTCATAACATAGGAGTCGTTTACCGCATTGATGATACTTCCCCAGGAAGCTGCCGGGTACTTAATGCCCAGCCCCAGGAAGCTCAAAGTAGCTTCCGCAAGGATCACCTCGCCCAGCCCCATAGTGGCAAATACAATAAGCTGTGGCACTACATTAGGGACCAGGTGCTTGAAGATCCTGCGGCTTACCCGGACGCCGGTAGCCTCCGCCGCCACCATAAACTCCTGTTCCCGCAGGGAGAGGATCTGTCCCCGTACAATACGGGCAATGCCCACCCAGCCAATGATGCTCATGACCACGCACAGCATATAAATACGCACCGTAGGGCTTGCCCTGTAATGGTCCATGACAGAACCCAGGATCAGGTAAAGGGGCATAGACGGGATGCAGTAGATCACATCCACCAGGCGCATCAGCACCGTATCTATCCAGCCGCCGAAGTAGCCTGCGATGCCGCCGATGATCACCCCGATAATCACTTCGATGATCACCACCACAAAACCGATCAGCAGGGAGATCCGCCCGCCGTACATCAGCCGTGCCAGCAGGTCCATACCGTTGGCGTCAGTGCCCACCAGGTGGGCCTTGGAGGGTTTTGCATAAGTATCGATCACCCTTGTCTGCTGAAAACGGGAGATCAGGTACTGCCCGTTCTTTTCTGAGAGCAGGTAAGTTTCCACAGCCTTGGCATCTGCCGCTTCCGCATTTTCCATGGCAGCATCCTCCGCCGCGCCCTCCCCTTCCGTCTCCGGCAGGGAAGCCTCCCCGGGCTGGGAAGTATATTCAAAGGATTCCGCCCCTTCTTTAATGGCAAGGGCCGCCGCTTCCTTAAATTCCGGGCTTAAAAACACGCCCCCAATGACGCTGTTCATATTCATATTGGTGATATACACATAGTCGGAACCATCCTCTGCCAGGACCATGGCAGACTCTTCGCCCCCCTGTTCCAGGGTATAGGTATTTCCCTGGGCTTCAAACTTTTTATCCCCCTGGCTCATTGCCACCAGCACATTTTTGTAAAAATCAAAGGGAAGGACAGTACTCTGGGCATAAGGGGTAAAAGATAATTTGCACACCACCCCCAGCTCCGATACCATATAGAGCAGTTCTTTTCCTGTGGAGGAATCCACGATATAGGGAACGCCGTCATATTCAAAATAATTGTCGGATGCCCCAACCGCCGCGTCATGCTCCTGGGATCTGATGGCCCTTGGGTTTTTGGTTTCTTCCGCATGATAAACAATATAGGAATCCCCCTCTAAAGGCCTTAGGGCAATCTTGCCCCCATTCCTTGTCTCAGCCACATTCTTCCCGGTGCTGATCCCAAGAATGGATTTGGAGTATAGGTCGCTTGGAAGCTCCGCCTCTTTATTTTCAAACAGCATATAATCGCTGATATAAGTGGCTCCTGCATAATCCTTTTTCATTTCCTCCGTCCGGTAGAACACCTGGCTCTGGCCGTAGGGGATGATCGCCCCTCCCAGGAAGGAAAACAGGAACATAAATATAATGATCACCATCCCGATGATCGCAAGACGATTCCTGAAAAAACGCTTTGCCACCAGCATCCCCGGAGAAAGCACCCGGACACGCCGGGTATCGTCTAACTTAATGTCTTGTGTTTTTGCATTTTCTTCGTTAGCCATATTCCCTCTCCTTTCTAATTTACCCTGACCCTCGGGTCAACCACTGCGTACAGAATATCCGCAATCAGATTCCCTGTGAGGATCAGGACCGCGCTGAACAGCATATAAAACATGACAAAAGGAATATCCCCCACTACGATGCATTGATAAGAGGTGTAGCCGATCCCCGGGATCTGGAACAGGGTCTCCGTGATCAGCGCCCCTCCGAACAGGCCCGGCAGGGCGCCTCCCAGCAAAGTGATGATAGGAATAAGGATATTACGGAAAGCATGGCGGTTGATGACCTTTTTCTCCGGAAGCCCTTTGGCCCGGGCGGTACGGATATAATCAGCATTTAATACCTCCAGCATGTTGGTCCGGGTATAGCGCATCAGGGAGCCGATACTTACGATGGTCAGGGTAGTCACAGGCATGATCATATGCTTGGCCATATCCAAAAACTGCCCCATAGGGCTTAGCTGCTGGTGCATACGCCCCACGATCCCGTACAGGTCAAGCCAGTTGAGCTTTACCGCAAATACCCACTTTAAGATCGTAGCAAAGAAAAAGCTGGGAAGGGAAATACCAATCAGCGCAATTACCGTGATGGAATAATCTGTCATGGAATACTGTTTCCTTGCCGCCGCCACCCCGGCAGGGATAGCGATAATGATTTCCAGTATAAAGGCCGACAGCCCCAGGGCGAAAGAATACCAGATCACATTGGAAAACTTCTGCAGCACCGGCTGATTGTAATTCCAGGAATCCCCAAACTGCCCCCTGACCGCCTTGGACGCCCAGGTAAAATACCCCTGGATAATGCCGTCGTTTAAGCCGTAGGAAGCGTTTAACTGGTCAAGCCACTCTTCATAACTTTTTGCCCCCGGTTTCTGGGACAATTCCATAGCCTTTGTTTCCACGAAGGAAGCAGGCATACACCGCATGATACCATAAATGATCATAGAAACAAAAAACAAAAGGACTATGGAAATTAAAACTCTTCTTATCAAAAATTTTTTCATCCTAACCTCCAGGCCTGCCCCTTTGGGGACAGCCAAAATCCTAACCATAGGTTACAGTATGGTAGACCGCAGGGATTTCCCTCCTGCCGTTTACTGCGCCTGCCAAAGGCATTTCGCCAAAGGCCCTTCCATCCCTTTCGCGAAATGCCTCTGCACAGAGCAGAATACTCCTTATAACGATAAGAGGGGATAACACTATCCCCTCTTACCCATATCAGTATCAAAAATATCCGCACGTTTATTTCATAGCGATATTTTCAATTTCACTACGATAAGTCCAGAAAGAAGTAGGATCCTTTACCGTACTGTCCAGATCGATACGCTCAGCGCTGTATACTGTACATTCCTGTCTCTGGTAAACAGGGATCTCAACTGCGTAATCTACCACATAGTCAAGGGCTTCCTTATATACAGCCTTGCGGTATGCCTGGTCTGTATTGGTACGCCCTTCCATTACAAGCTGATCCAGCTCATCCTGGTAGATCCTGTAGTTCTTCGCACTTCCGCCCTCGCTGTGGTAAATCTGGAACATATCCGGGTCGGGAACCGTGGACCATGCCGCACACCACATATCAATGGTGCCGCCGTTGATGCCGTCCCACAACTGGGAAGAATCGGACAGATCGTTGATAGCCATATCAAAACCGATGGTCTTAAGGGCTTCTGCTGCTGCGGTAACAATACCAAAGGAAGGATGGTCGCCGCTTCCTTCTGCAGGAATGGTCAGTGTGCAGTCCAGCCTGCCCCCTGCAGGAGCTGCTGTGATCTTTCCGTCTGCTACTGTATATCCTGCCGCTTCAAAGAACCCAAGGGCTGCTTCAAGGGCCGCCGCATATTTCTCATCCTCACTCATGCCGTCAGTGTAAATATCATTGCCGTCCACATCTATGGAGAAAGCTACTTTATAGTCAGCGTCTGACTTCTGGGGAGCTGCCCAGTTGGTGTTGGAGATCGGGTAATTGATAACAGAAGCCGCCTCTCCATAATAGGAATCAATTACCACATCACGGTAAACAGCCATTATGGTTGCAATGGCTTTCCTGAAATTCTTGGAAGCATCACTGGCCGGGTCGTCCCCCACCTTCATAAGCTGGGAGTTCATTCCAATGTAGCCATATCCTCTGTAGTCCACAAGGTCAACCGCTACTTTGTCCCCGTCCAGCTCGCCGTTGCTGTTCTCACCCTTCATCTGGGCTACTGCTTCCTTGGAGATGGAAGGCTGTGCAACGTCTACTGTCCCCTGAAGGACACCGGGAAGCTTATCCGGCTCGGATGTGGTCTTCCACTGGAGATACTTGGTAGCAGGTGTTCCTTTGTAATAATTTTCGTTTGCTTCCATATATACGATCTTGTTTTCATAGCTTACAAACTTGTAAGGCCCTGCACCCATAGGCGCAGTGGTCTTCTCCCTGATGGAAGAAAGGTCGCCTTTGGGGAAACCAAACTTGTTGTTGTCATAATCGTACTGTGCAGGATCCCCATAGTAATGAAGAGGGGACACATAAACAGACAGATCGTAAATAGCAGGGGCACTCACTTCTGTTAAGATTATACGCACGGAATTGTCCCCGGTTTTCTGGATACCGCTGATATGGTCAACGGAATCCCCTGTTTCAACTGTTACCTTATAGCTATCGTCCAGGAAAGAAAACAGTGCGGAATCCGCAGCTTCCGTGTCGGACAGTGTCTGGTAGTCGTAATCATAACTCACTGCCATTTCATTAAAGTAGTCAGCCAGGGTAGGCGCATCGCCGTCCTGTAATGTCCAGGTAGTGCCTGTGCCGGCACCGGTAATGGAACCATCGTCGTTCAACGCCGCAAAACCCCAGTTCACCATACCGTTGGATACTTCGTCCAGGCCTTCTTCCACATATCCCGCTGCGGTACAGTAATCGCAGATGCTCTTGGCAAATGCTTCCCCTGCAGCCGGGAAATCTGTCTCAAAGAACTTCTTCTGGTCTTCTTCTGTGTATAAAGAAAAGTCTGTATTGTCTGCCCCTTTCTGAAGCATCAGGTCGTACAGCACAGAAGAACCGCTCCTGTACTCTTCCAGCCCCTGGATGGGAAGGGCATACATAGAACTTACGCCGTCATAAGAAGGGTCTAAAAATGCATAGTAGGAAAAAATAACATCATCAATAGTAAGCGGTTCGCCGTCAGAGAACTTCACATCATCCCGGATGGTAAAGTCATAATACACTGTACCGTCGCTGTTCTCTGTCACCTCACAGTCAGCGATCCCTGTATAAGTATAGTCTGTGCCGTTGTATTCTCTTGTCTCGCCTTCGATCCCTTTGTAAACGATCTCGCCCTTGCGGTCAACATCCAGCAGGGAGACCGTGGTGATCAGCCATACATTCTCATCCGGCACGGTCTCGCCGAAGAAAGGGCTGAATTTTTCGCTTACATCGTCATTGGCAATGACCAGGGGGGTATCCTCATTTGCCCCGGCAGGCTTCTCGCCGTCTGCGTCCGCAGCCGGTTCCTTTGCCGCATCCTCCTCTGGTGCCAGTGTAGCTTCCGCTGAAGGCTCTTTGGTGTCCGTGCCTGTATCCTTGGAACCGCACCCTGCCAGCGAGCCAGCCACCATGACCCCTGCTAATAAAGCCGCAAGGATCCTGCTTCTCGTTTTCAGTTTCATAATAAGTATCCTCTCCTTTTTTTGATTTATGTTCCACCTCTGCTGGAAAATACAGAGGAAAAAACCGATATGTGATCCCACCAGCCTGCCCGCTCAGGCAAAAAACTTTCCCCGCAGCCAGGGCTGGCCTTTTGCCCGGCTATTCCACAGGCTTCCCCTTCTCCACGGCAATGCCGCTGTAAGTCCTGTTATAATACCTGGCGTACAAAAAAGCAACTGCCAAAAACAGGCAATGGCACAGCAGATAGATCAGTTCCCTGCCAACTTGTATCTCCCCAAAATGCAAGGCCAGGTATACCAGCCCAAGCACCAGGCAGACTCCTGAGAGCGCCATGGCCCCCTTTAAGGAACGCCGGATCCTGGTAACCCCTGTCTCATACTGTACCCTCTGCATCCGCAGGGAAACCTCCAGATAAGTGGCCGCCCCCAGAAACAGGTAGGCAAGGGGCAGGTACAAAAACAGATATGGGTACACGATCCAGAAGGTCCTGGAGGAATCCTGGTTCACCATCCCCGCCCCAATCTGGACTGCCCACAGCAGCCCTGTAAAACCAAGGTTTGCCAGATTTGTCTTCCTTTTCTGCTGTTTTTCAAATGGCAGCAGATAGTAATCCCCGGTGTAGCAGATATCCTCCACCACCCTGCCCTTGCCGTTGAGACGCTCAAAACGTGAATAGTCATCCTTATATTTGTTTTTTAACATGTATTGTCCCCTTTCGCAGTTTGGGCATCCTGCCCTGGGCTGCCAATGGCCCAAGATGCGCTGCTTTTTTTGCAGGCATAAAACCTGGCTGCCATAGGAAAATCTTATCAGCAAATACATCTGTTCGCCCCATGCACACAAAAGGTATCTCTAATATTATACCTACATTATAACATTTGTCAATAAACGACACTGAATATATGAAGAAAAATATTGTATTTTTTGTATTTTATTCTCTAAAACCTCCTGATTTTTCCATGGAAAAAGCGCCCCCGGAAAACAAACATACCGCCTGCCGGGATCCCACATCCCCTGCCCCAGCGTTTTCCAAACGCGCTTTTTAAAAATTTTCTTCTGATGCCCACCAAAAGGCGTCCGTCCTGCCAGGGAGGGGCGATGCCGCCCCTGGCTCCTTACATGGGCCCGCCACCGCCCACCGCTGCCATGGTATCCTCCACTGGGACGATTTCCGGTGCACCGGGCACAGCTTCCGCATTCTCCGCCACCTCCTGGGGATCGTCATATTCCTTCTTCTCCCCGTCTCCCCAGAGAGAATCATACTTTTCCTTCTTCTGCCGCCGGACCATAGCCCCGATGTTCTTGGCCGTCTGGTAAAGCTCATCATCGAATTCCATCAGCTTCCGTTCGTCCGCCGCAGGCACGACCGCGCCCCTCATGATCCGCTGGGCCACCGCCAGGATCTTCCCCATTTCTTCCCCATATTCCTTTGCTGCGTCTCCCTGCTGTTCCGTAACTGTGGCGTTCCAGTAGGCACAGTACTTATCCGCTAACTGATCTAAGTAATCCTGGTATTCCGACTGCTTTTCATCCAAAGCATCCAGCGTCAGCTCCAACGTGGCGGCTTCTGATGCATACTGCTGCTGCCCCCCGGGGGCGTGGCCCATCCTGGCCCGGAGATTCTCCAGCTGCTTTGACACCTCCCTTTTCTGTTCCTGGTATGCTTTTACCTGCGACCTGTAAATTTGCTGCGCTTCACCAATTTTCATATCTATCCCCCTATTGCCACGGCCAGAGTGAGCCCCAGGAAATCCCAGGAAGCATCGTTTGCCCCTTTAGGTTTTCTTATCACTCTTATCCGGTGCTTCAAGACAATACCTCCATGTATCTGCTTATAATATCGGTATGTTTTCCTGAATATTTGATAAAGGATAGCGTAAATCTCTTTTCTAATTTCAAAGGGGCCTTAAAGGCCTGCCCCAGATTCTCTGCAAAAGCCGGAATTCTATTTGCCCGGCTCCCTGGCCATCCCGCCGCCGGATGGCTGGGTGCCGGCCGTGGTCTTCATGGCCTTCACCGCGTATTCCTCACTATACTGCGCCGCCTGCCAGATATTCTCATCCTCCTCCGGCAGCTTAACCGAAAAATCGTCATCCATTTCTCCCTGTTGGTCATAGTTTCCGGAAGTATACATCTGCTCCTCCCCCACGGCAGAGGAAACATAACTGTCCCTCCCTCCTGCCGCTTCCTGGACGCTGATGTCCTCCTGTATCTCCCTTCCCTCTCCTTTGAAAAAAGGGGCAAAGATACTGCCAATCCCATTGATTTTTAATCCCATTCCATTTATCCTCCCTGAACTTTCTTTTCCTTCGCCCCTATAGCAGGCTGCCTTATAGATTTTTCATGACCACCGTTTGGACTGTCTCCGCCACATGTTCACAAGTATCCATACAGTTTTCAATACATTGATAAATGTCTTTCCATATCACGACTGTTTTCACATCCGTCTCCCGGTACAGGGCTTTCATGCTGTCCATATAAAGCTGGTCTCCCTTTTCTTCTATGTCATTGATCTCTACCACCAGCTTTTGGATCTTCTTCGAATGTTTAAATCCTGAAAACTCCTCCATCAGGGCTTTCACCAACCCAATGCCTTGGGCAAGTATTTCTGCCCAGGGCAGCATATCAGCCCTCAAGGCATTGATATCCCCAATGGCTACCTGCCTTAATATGTCCTCCACGGCATCGGTAAGATCGTCGATCAGGTCACTCAGAGCCACCAGGTCTTCCCTTTCTATCGGGGTGATAAAAGCCTCGCTGGCTGTTTTCATCAGCTTATGCCTTTTCATATCTGCCCTGTGCTCTATTTCGTGCATCCTTTCCATATTTTCCGTTAGTTTCCCTGGCTCAAATGTGCGGAAAACGGAAAGCAGCATCCCCGCTGCTTCTTCTGCAAGCTCTGAACACTTATACAGATTGTGAAAGTAAAATTCCTCTTTCTTCTTTTTCTTCTTCATTGCCACATCTCCTTGTTATAAAAGAAACAAAAACAACTTTGCCATACAGAATCCAATCAGGCCGCACCCAGGGAAGGTGCATACCCAGGTAAGCAGCATGTCCTTTACCACATTCAGCCTCACCGCAGACAGACGCCTTTCCGCCCCTGCCCCCATGATCGCTGCTGTCTTCATATGGGTCGTGCTCACTGGTATGCCTGATAGTGTTGAGATCATCAGGCATACTGCCGCCGCCAGATCTGAGGAAAAGCCCTGGTATTTTTCCAGCCTTACCATATCCATCCCTACCGATTTGATGATCTTTTTGCCCCCCACTGCTGTTCCCAGCCCCATGACCAGGGAACACAGGAGCATCATCCATGGAGGCACTACTACGCCTTTTTCCTGTTCCATTCCCCTGGACAGGAAAAAGGCCAGCAAAAGGACGCCGATAAACTTTTGCCCATCCTGGGCACCATGCATAAATGCCATTGCTGCACCCCCAAACACCTGGGCTTTCTCAAAAAAGGCATTTGCCCTCCGGCGGCTGGCATTTAAGAAGAGGGCTGTTACCGTGCGGCAGGTAAGAAAACCCATGGCAAACCCAAAAACGGTTGACAAGACCAGGCCGTAGATCACTTTGACCCATTCCCCGGCATTGATCCCCGCCACGCCGCCGTTTACCGCTATGGCCGCCCCGCTGAGCCCGGCAATCAGCGCATGGCTCTCGCTTGTGGGGATCCCAAAATACCAGGCACCAACAGCCCAGATCACGATGGCCGCCATAGCGGCGCACAGGGCGACCAGGGCTTCCCTGCCATTGCCCCCAAAGTTCACCATATTTTTAATGGTAAAGGCTACACTGGCGTTCACAGATGTCATCACCAGCACACCGATAAAATTGAAGGCCGCCGCCATGATCACCGCTTTCTTTACCTCAATGCTCCTGGTTGAGACACAGGATGCGATAGCATTGGGTGCGTCTGTCCAGCCGTTTACAAAAATCACCCCCAGCGTCAGAATCACTGACAGAAAAAGTATGGGGCTGCCCGCTGCCTGTTCCAGCATTGCCGGAAACGTTAACTGATTCTCCATAAAATGTCCTCTTATTCCAGTACCGCGCCCGCCCGATGCCAACTCCCCCGGGATCCTTTCCCTCCGCATCCGCGTACTGGAATGCCCTGGCATCCCCCTGGCTGGCGCTGTTTTACAGTTCCGTCTGCTCCGTTATCTGGTTATGGCATATACCATATATGCCAGGTATAATACTGCCATGATAATGCCCTCCGCCCGCCTCAGGGTCTTTGCACTGAGTAAAAATATAAATGCCAGGAGGCTGGCGGCAAGGAGTATCCCCATATCCCACACCGAGGCTGCGTTTACCGCCACAGGATGTATCACTGCCGATACCCCCAGGATGAACAGCAGGTTAAAAATATTTGACCCCGCCACATTGCCTACCGCAAGCCCTGTCTCTTTCTTCCGGGCTGCCACAACAGACGTTACCAGCTCGGGAAGGGAAGTGCCTGCCGCCACAATGGTGAGCCCTATCAGGGTCTCCGTCATCCCGGCCGCTCTTGCAATCCCCTTGGCGCCATATACCACTGCCTGCCCGCCTGCCACGGTCAGGGCAAGCCCTGCCCCGATGAACAGAAAGCATTTTGCCGCCCGCCAATTGACCGTTTCCGTGTCCTCCCCCCGCTGGGGCTGTCTCTTTGCGTCCCTTATGAGATAACCAATATAGGCCGCAAACAGGAAGGCCAAGGCTGATCCCGCAGCCCTTCCCAGCTTCCCTGCCTGCTCTTCCATGCCCATTTGGATAAGGCTTCCCGAAAGCAGTGAGGGTGCCCCCACAAGAAAAAATACCAGGGCCGTTGCAAGTATGGAAACAGGGAGATCCCTCTTTAATATCCCTGCCTCCACAGGGACTGGGTGGATTACCGCGCACACTCCCAGCACACAGAGCAGGTTGAAAATGTTGGAGCCTACCACATTGCTTATGGCGATCTCATTGGCTCCCTGCAGCGCCGCCGATGCACTCACTGCAAGCTCCGGGGCACTTGTTCCCAGCGCTACCACCGTCAGGCCGATGACCAGCGTTGGTACTTTGCACTTTCCCGCCAGGGCCGCGCTCCCGTCAACAAAAAGATTTGCACCCCCGATCAGCGCCGCCAGCCCCATCACCAAAACCACACACAAAAGTAACATATCCTCCTCCTTATCTGTCTGCAGAAAAAAAGCGAGACTTCCCCTGCAAACTTGATCTGCAGTAAAAGTCTCGCTTCTTACAACATATTCCGGGGAATCATCTTCCCGTATTGACAGAATTATGTTACATACTTATGACTTATGTATGCAAGCTACTCCCTGTTACTCTTTGCTTACTTTAACAAATCTTTCCCGGAATGTCAATCCCCGAAATGATAGGCGCCGCTTATAAACGTAACAGAGATCCTAAGTTAGACTGTTACGGAAAACTTCACCTCAAAATCATAGGAAATCTTTCCTCTACTCTTTTTCAGCATCAACAATCCTATATAATACATAATTTGACGCTTGATATTATTCGGTTGTCCAATTAAAATTATACTGTTAGAGTAAAGAGTGCAGAAAAACCGATTGACGGCAGGAAAAAACGGAGGAAGAAAATGAATGAATATCGGATTATGATTGCCGAAGATGACTTTACAATACAGGCACAGCTTAAAACTCTTTTATCCGGAAACGGTTATGAGGTTTCTGCTGTGGCAGATTTTTCAAATGTAATCGGGCAGGTGAAATCGTTTTTACCTCATTTAATTTTATTGGACATAAAGCTGCCGGGAAACAGCGGTTTTGATATATGTTCCCAAATCCGCACTTTTTCAGATATGCCGATTATATTTGTAACAAGCAGCAATACAGATATGGACGAATTAAACAGTATCATGCTTGGCGGTGACGCATTTATCACAAAGCCATACAACACCGCTATCTTGCTTGCTAAAATTGCCGCATTGTTACGGCGGGCATACAATTTACGGCAGGCGGAAGTTTTGACATGGAATAGAGCAGCGCTACATTTAGAAAGCAGCTCCCTAGAATACAACAGGCAAAAAGCCAGTCTGACTAAAAATGAACTGAAAATCCTCTACTATCTTTTTAAGAACGCCGGAAAAATCTGTACCCGGAATGATATAGTGGATTTTCTATGGGACAGCCAGCTTTATATTGACGACAACGCCCTTAGCGTGAATATGACCCGTATCCGTGGCAAACTGGAAGCTATCGGGCTGACAGGCTTCATCAAGACAAAACACAGACAGGGGTACACATTATGAGCGGAAAACTATTTCTGAAAAACCAACTGCCCGTTATTTTAGTAAACCTTTCAGGTATGCTTTCCCTTGTCCTGTTTTTGACTGCTAACGGCAATCCTGCTTCTGTCCGCCTGCTTGTTGTAGTTGTCTGGATAGCTGTTATCATCCTTTATTTTACCATTCTCTATTTCACGGAAAAAAGGCACTTGTGTAAACTGTTAGAAATGGCGGAACAATTAGAGGAAAAATACCTGCTGCCGGAAGTTATGGAAATCCCGGAAAGGGCTGATGAAGATGTATTCTATCGTATTCTGAAAATGGCTGAAAAATCTATGCTTGAAAAAATAGGCGGGGTACAGCGGGAGCGGAAAGAATACAAAGAATATATTGAACAATGGATACATGAAGTGAAAACGCCTATTACGGCTATGAAGCTCCTTTGTGAAAACAACAATTTCCCATTTGCCAGAGAAATGTTAGCCGAATTAGAAAATGTCAACCGCTTTACGGAGCAGGCTCTTTACTATGCCCGCAGTGAGCATACAGAAAAGGACTATCTTATCAGGGAAATCAGGCTGGGTGATGTTGTACATTCTGCAATCGCAGATAACAAATATCTTCTGCGGAAAAATAATGTAGTTATTGTAGCAGATAACGTAAACCACAGTGTCTATACAGATGATAAATGGGTACGGTTCATCTTAAACCAGATTATCAGCAATGCTGTCAAATACCGTACAGAAAAGCCGGTTTTTCGCTTTTTTACGGCAAAGGGAAACGGCCAAATCCTTTTATCTGCAGAAGATAATGGAATGGGTATATCAGAAAACGACCTGCCCCGTATTTTTGAAAAGGGATTTACCGGGCAGAATGGGCGGATGATCCAAAGCTCGACGGGGATTGGATTGTATCTTTGCAAGCGTCTTTGTGATAAACTTGGAATCGGATTGACTGCCTATTCAGAGGGAAAGGGGACAACAATAACGCTATCCTTTCATATCAATGATTTTGTTTCGGAAGTGCAGGGCTGATACGCCCTGCATTTATTACATTTTTGTAAGGACTGCGTAAGAAAACCTGATACAAAAATCAATGTACGCCGTTTACAATAAAAGCATAAAACACAAGGAGGCAAGAAGCATGGACGGCATTTTGAAGTTGGAACATATACAAAAATACTATGGTAATGAGGGAAATATCACAAAAGCGATTAAAGATATCAGCTTTTCTGTACAGGCAGGCGAGTTTTTAAGTATCATGGGTGCGTCCGGTTCCGGAAAAACAACGCTGCTCAACTGCATTTCTACAATTGACAGCGTAAGTGCAGGACATATCTACTTAGAGGGAACTGATGTAACGGAGATAAAACCGAAGTCGCTGGCCCGGTTCCGCAGGGAAAACTTAGGCTTTATATTTCAAGATTTTAACCTCCTGGACACACTGACGGTTTCTGAAAATGTAGCTTTGGCGCTGGCAATCAATAAAACACCCGCAAATAACGTAGAGCCGCGTATTATGGATATTGCGAAACGGCTGAATATCAGCAATATTCTGGACAAATACCCGTATCAGGTGTCAGGCGGGCAGAAACAGCGGTGTGCCTGTGCCAGGGCAATCATCAATAACCCGAAGCTGCTTTTAGCGGATGAACCTACGGGCGCATTGGACAGCCATTCGTCACAAATGCTTTTATCTACAATCCAAAGTATCAATGAACAGCTTAATGCAACCATTTTAATGGTAACGCATGACGCTTTTGCGGCAAGCTATGCGAACCGTATTTTGTTTTTACAGGACGGGGAAATTTTTACAGAATTACATAAAGGTAATGATAGCAGAAACAGCTTCTTTAACAAAATTCTGAATGTCCTTACCATGATTGGAGGTGGACAAAGCCATGTATGCTAAACTGATTTTCAAAAATGCGAAATGCTCCGTAAAGGATTATCTCATTTATATTGTGACTATGACAATATGTGTCACTCTGTTTTATTCGTTCCTGTCCATTTCCAGCAGGTATTATCAGCCGGATATTGGAAGTGAATATGATTTCACGCTGCTTAGCGACGGCATGAAAATAGCAATCTGCCTGATCACATTATGCCTGTTGTTTTTGATACGCTTCGTCAATAACTATATGTTGCGGCACAGGCAGAAAGAGTTTGCGCTCCAAGCCATTATGGGAATGGAACAGAAAACCATTGCAGGGCTTTTCTTTGCCGAAACATTCATTATGGGAATGATTTCTATTGTATTGGGAATTTTCCTCGGTGCGTTCTGCTCACAGTTTATTACAGCGATGCTGCTGACGTCCTACGGGAAAGACTATGCGCTGACATGGATGCTGTTTCCGGATACAGCTATGCTGACGGTTGGATTTTTTACTTTGAGTTTCCTTGTGGTAGGAGTATTCAATACCCGTACCATTTGGAAAACCCAAATTATAGATATGCTTTCGGCAGACAGGGAAAATGACCCGGAGTTGAAAAAGAGCTGTTGGATTGCTGTTGCCTCGGTACTGTTTGAAATATTTATAGTTTGGGCGTCCGTTGCAGGAATCAGTAAAGCTGTGTTTTATTATGACAGCCGTTTTGCCCTGCCTGTCAAAATCATGTTTTGGGGTAACATCTTCGTTCCTGCCGCTACTCTCCTTTGGTCTCTCTGGCGGCTGATTGCAAAGAGGAAAGCAGTATTTTATACGTCGCTTCCCGTATTATTGGGCTTTTCCGTCCTCAATGCTTTTATGGCGGCAAGCGTCCCGTTATTCACAAATAAATACTATTTATCATGGGGAACCGGGACAATCAATCAATATATGATGTTTATTCTGATTGATTTGCTTTTCTTTATCTGCGCTTTGGTATATCTTACAGGGAATTTCATTATCGCATGGAAAGAGAAATCCCCAGAGCATAGGTACAATGGCGAAAACTTGTTCTTCTTCGGGCAAATTATTTCAAAATTAAATACTACCAGTAAAACTATGACGCTTATCTGCATAACCTTAGTGCTTGCTATTTTTCTGTTTATCGCTGCTCCGATTTTGACAGGATGGGCTTCGGGTTATCTGGATGTACGTTCTATGTATGATGTGCAGGTTTTTTCCAGATATAATAACGTATATGAGGAAAAATATCTGCCGAATGATGATTACGGGATAATTACAGATTTTCTTACCGGGCATAGAATTGAAACAGCTTATGACTGTACCTTTCATTTATATCTGCCAGAGAAAGCAGATTTTGGTAACAGGGTAAAATATGATTTTCCTGTTGCGGCGGTTTCTTTAAGCGATTACAACACGATACGGGAAATGTTAGGATATGGGCCGGTATCTTTATTGGAAAACGAATTTACAACACATTGGAAGTCCATTGCAACGGAAGAAGAAAAAGACAGCTTTCTCGCAGAGCATACCAGTATTATCACAGATGCAGGAGAATTGGCCCTTGCCGGACATTCTTATTATGAGGAAACAATCGGGGAAACAGCTTACAATTCCTATACAGATGTTATCTATATATTTCCAGACAGTGTTTGTGAAAAATTGCTGCCTGTTATGCAAAACCGATATATTATCACAGCAGAAACGATTTCTTATCCGTATGCACTTGAACTTGAGGAACACTTTACAGCAGAATACCCGGAGCAAACAGACAATGGTGTTTCTTTTGGAATCCGTTTAAGTACCCTGCAAATTAACAGCACAAAAGCGGGAAATTTTGTTTTGCAGGCTTCCATGCTTTATGGGGCGATTGTGCTGATGGTCATTTGCCTTACGGTACTTTCTTTACAGCAGCTTTTGGACGCAGGACAGTACAAATACCGCTTCTCGGTATTGCGGAAATTGGGGGTGGAAGAACAGCACATAGCAAAACTCATACTGAAACAGTTGGGAGTTTGGTTTGGGCTTCCTGTCATAGTTGCGATAGTGGTTGCAGCAGTTATTATTGTCTACTTTATTCATGCTATATCCACAGAAATTTCAGCTTATATAGGTTTAGGCACTTTAATATTGCAGATAGGCGCAACGGTAGGTATTCTTGCAATTTTACTGGTCTGTTATTTTATAAGTACGTGGATATTGTTTAAAAGCTCTATTAGGAATACAAATTAAACCTGCCGGACGACGGCAAAAGATGCCTTTGTTTTTGCCCGGCACACAAGCCGTCAGTTAACATCCGAGAGAATGGGCACCATATCATGAAACATAAAGGTTTCATAAGGCAGGATCCGCAGCCCGTCATTCCCTGCCTTCATCAGAATAAAAACGCCGAAATACAAAATCCCAGCCACTGCCACCCCAGCCGTAAACAGGTTTTTCACCTTTTTATCCTCTATCCCGGAGAGCAATGCCGGGAGGAAGAAGATATGGGTAATGGTAAGGTAATATCCAATCCTTGAAATAACCGGCAGGAAGGAACAGCACACATACATCACCAGCGCACCCAGATTACAGTAAAAATAAAAGCGGTTCCTCCTGCTGCCCTTTACGGTCTTTTTATAGCACATAAGGGACAGTGCCAGCACCCCCAGGGTACGGGCAATGTTTACCAGGCTGGTCCCCCCTTCCAGGTACTCCGTGTCCTCATAAGTGGGATACAGGAACACCACTGCCTTTAAATAAAAATCCTGCATAAAAAAGAAGGTAGAACATAACACCGCGCCTATCCCAAGCTGCCACTTTTTCCAGGGAAGGGATGCCAGAAAATACAAAGGCAGCACTACCAGGATAGACTTGTGCAGGGTAGCCCCCAGTAAAACCGCCAGGGCAAACTTTACCCATTCCTTCCGCAAAACCAGGGGAATGGCGCAGACTGCTATGGCAAGGGCAAGGTAATAACGCACCGTATTAAAGGACTGGAAATAATACCCAAAAGCCATAAACAGGAAAAAACTGAACGCGAACGAATCCGCCTGACGGTAGATGGCGGCCAAAAACAGCAAAATAGTAAAAAAAGCGAAAAACCCAAAAACCAGCAGATAATTTTCAAACCCGCTGATTCCATAAAGCGCCTTTACCACCAGATTGAACCCGGCTTCTGTAGGGACAAAAGCATCGCAGTTGACCAGGTGCATAAATTCCACATATTTGGCATAGTCGTTTCCCACGTTCAGCCGGCAGGCGGAAACCCCAAATAACAGGATAAAAACAGACCCCAGGCAAAGCCTGTTAAGCATCTGCTGCCTGCTGGCAATATTCCGCCGTACCAGGCAGTGGTTATCCACCACAAGCCCCAGCAGCACTGTGGCCACTGCCAGTAAAATGTATATTGCTATACCTGTTGCCGCCATGTTAACCTCCCCTAGTCTCTCCTGCTTCTTCCTTCTTTAAGCCCCCGCTTCATCAGCCCATAGGCTTTCCCAAAAGACATCTCCCCAAGCATTTCCCTTCTGTGGGCGCAGAGAAAACGCAGGGAAAAAAGCTTTCCCAGGCCGCCGTAAAGATAGTGGTACAAAACCCCTCTGTCCACAAAAAACTTCTCATTGTATCCCTGGAACCAGGTGGATTCCCTGTAAACTTCCTCCCCGATTTCCTCTGTTACCCCGTATAAATGGAGCCCCTTTTTCAGGCAGTCGTGCAAAAACAGGCTGTCCTCCCCATTGCTGTACCTGGCCCCGCCGCCAAAAAGCAGGGAAAAGCTTACGTTTGCCCGGCGCAGGGCCTCAAGCCTCGCCGCCACCGCATAGGTGGGATACCGCCCGTAATTATACCAGCGGATCCTCTTTTTTTCTTTGTTATAGTAAGTTGCCCTGGAAGGGTCAACCTTAAAATTAAAGGTAATGATATCCCCATCGGGATTTTCCTCAAAAGCCGCCAGCACAGCTTTCTCGTATCCCGGATAGAGCACAATATCTTCATCGGAAAATAAACAAATATCCCCGCTGGCATGGAAAAGGGCAGTGTTCCTGCTAAGCCCTACCCCCCGCTCCGCCATGGAAAAACACTGGATGCGCCTGCCCTTATGTTGGTATTCCAAATAGCCATAGCCCTGGCACTGGTTTACCACCACCGCATCCGTTTCCAGCCCCATCTTCCCCGGAAGGCTCTCCACGTCCTTCTCCACCGCCGACACCAATACCTGCAGTTTCACTTTCCATCCCTCCCGTTTTCTTAAGAGCCATTGCCCAATGGCAGGGCAGGCCCCGCGGCTAGGCAAAATACCTGTTTAAAAATTCCTCATCCGCCTGGGAAATGACCATCCCCAGCACCTTACAGTCCTGGTTGCCCAAAAAGCTCAGTACCCGGGAAGTCCTGCGCCCAACGTCCACGCCAAAAGGCAGGAGCAATACCACGCCCCCCTTTTGCCTGATGCTGCGGCATTCCTCCCCGGAGAGAATATTCTCCCCATAGGCAGTCACCTTCCACTGCCCTTCCTTTTCCTGTTCTTCTTGCCCCTGCCTGATATGCCAGCCAAATTCCTCTTCTTCTTCCTTATGCACCGTGCCGCCGAAAACATCGTCCGTATCTTCTCCGTTTAAGAGCCGTTCCAGTTCCATCCGCCGGTGCTCTGTGTGGTTGTCCATATCCAGTATCACCAGCTCCCTCACATCCCCCATCAGATAGTGGATGTTGGCCTTCAGCTCCCTGGCATAGGGCTGTAAGCCTTTCTGGTTGCGGGTAAGGATTCCCAGCGCCTTATAGCCATACCGCTCTTCAATGTCCTGCTGGACATACACTGCCTCATCCAGCACATAATGAAAACTGATCACCCCAAAGGCCAGCAGGCACAGGACCACCGCCCCCAAAACACAGGCAGAGGTGGTCCTGTCATCCCAGAAGACCCGCTCCGGCACGCCGGAGCGCAGGACCTTAATCTGCTCCAGTTCCTGGCTCTCCCTGGCGTACTCCTTCAGGCCGTTTTCCACTGCGCTTTTCACCTCCCGGACAAACTTCTCGTTCTCCCCTGTTACCGTAATGGTCAAAAGGCGGATATCTGACAAAATTTCCGCCCGGGTAGCCTCCCGCACCGCGTCCCTCTCATAGCCGGGCAGCACGCTCATAACAATATCCAGTATGGGATCCGTATCCAGCAGGTCGTTCCAGGTATACCCGTTGTAATACTGGTACACTTCCCCGCTTTCGTCATGCCCAAAGCTCACATAAAGCTTGGATACTGCCTCATAGGCCACTGGCATTTTCATGGAACGCACCACCTGGTAAACCACGCCCCCAAGGGTCGCCCCAAGGACTGACAGCATGACTACCAGCCACAGCTTCCTCTGCACATAGAGCACGATCCTCTTTAAATCCATTCCCCTGTTTAAATATTCTTCATTCTTCTCCATTTTCATTCCCATTTTCCCCAAGGGTGCGCCCCCCATCCCCTGCCTTTGGCTTCTTCATGGCCGTTACCTGCATCTGGTCTATCCCCTCCGTGCTCTCTGGCCTGATCAGAATCTTCAAAGTAAGGAGCATCAGTTTCAGGTCCAGCCACACAGTATAATTTTCGATATAAGTCAGGTCAAGCTTCAGTTTATCATAAGGAGTGGTGTTATATTTTCCGTAAACCTGGGCATATCCGGCAAGCCCCGCCTTTACTTTCATCCGGAATGCAAACTCCGGCATGTCCTCCAAATACTGCCGGATGATTTCCGGCCGCTCCGGCCTTGGCCCGATAAAAGACATATCCCCTTTTAAGATATTAAAAAGCTGGGGAAGCTCGTCAATCCGCACGGCACGTATGAATTTCCCCACAGGGGTGACCCGGCCGTCATTCCTGGCCGCCAGCCTTGCCACTCCGTCCTTTTCCGCATCCACCCGCATACTCCTGAACTTTAAAATCTCAAACTTCCTGCCGTCCCTGGTACAGCGGACCTGTTTATAAAGCACCGGCCCGCCATCATAGCACTTGATCACAGCGGCAGTTGCCAGCATAAAAGGGGAGCCAATGACCAGCAGCAGCAAAGAACACACAAGGTCAATGGCCCTTTTCGCTGCCCGCTGCTCCAATGTCAGGGCATACTCCCTGGTAAGGAAGATGGGGGTATCAAAAAGATGGAGCTGCTCCGAACCTTTCATCAGCACGTCCGGTATTTTGGGCATGGTGTACACCCGGACCGACCTGCTGTAGCAATATTTCAAAAGATGGTTCCTCTCCCCGGTGGAAATATCCCAGAGCACCACGGCCCCATAGCCCTCCAGGATCTCCTGCTCCACCTTCCCCAGCCCTTCCCGCACATCCATGCATCTGGTAATTTTATATTTATCCCGCCGGGATTCAAATTTATGCAATATATCATCTATTTCCCGCTCCCCGTGTACCAGCAGCATTTTTCTTGGGGGGAAAACCCTCTGGTAGAGGGCATTGCAGAAAAAGGACCACAGTGCCGCAATAAGAAGCTGGAGCAACATCGCCGCCAGGAAACCGTCCACTGGGACCAGCCAGTTATTCATCAGGGAAATCTGAAAATATGTAATTATATTAACAATTAGCAGTGAAAACATCTGGGACAGGAATACGTCCATAGGCTTTAAATAGCCAATCTTCATCCCGCCATAGGTGTTGGTAAAGAAAAACAGCAGCAACAGATAGATCCCCAGCATCAAAAAATGCCCGTTCCGGTAAAACTTCAGGCGCCTTGTGAAATTGCTTACCATAGGGTAATAATACCGCAGCCACAGAAAAGCATAAACGCCTACCTGCATGAGCAGCCCCACAAAGCTCATCCACAATACCGCAATTCTTTTTATGGATTCAAAACGTTTCACTTATACACCTCTCCTAAAGCCTCCTAAGGGTCGCCCGCAAGGCCCAGAAAACCAGGTTATAACAGCTATAAAAGCAAGAAAGCCCTTCCTGCCTCCTGTACAGGTTCCATATCCGCCTGATTGCCTCCAGCTTGTTGGAGGATAAGGACCTGGCAGGCCTTCTGTATATGGCCAGGGGCTCGTCCAGCCCGTATGCGGTAAAGCCGCTGCGCAGCAGCTTCCACCAGGTAGCAGTGTCCTCGCTTTTTACCTCCGGCATCAGGATCAGCTCCCGCCCGGTCCGCTCTGTATCCAAAAGCACCGTGGTGGTGAAGATCACAGTGCGGGAGAGGGCCTCCCGATAGGTAAGCTGTGCCGGCACATGGACCACCTTCCCCGTGGCAGCCGCGTTTTCATCCCCGAACTCATAGGCGGTGAACACGAAAGCCGCCTGGGCCTTGGCCATGAAAGCCATCTCCTTTTCCAGCTTCTCCGGCAGCCAGATATCGTCCGCGTCAAGAAAGGCAATGTACCTTCCCCTGGCCAGTCCAATCCCTGTATTCCTTGCCCTTGCCGCCCCCTGGTTTTCCTTTTTCCGTACCAGGCGGGCCTGCCCCCCATTTCCCCCCAAATCCCATCCGGCGCTTTCTATCCTGGAAGGCTCCTCCGCCTCCCGGCGTTTTCCATACCCTTCAAGGAAGCGTTCTATTTTCGGGACACTGTCGTCGGCGGAATTATCGTCCACCAGTATCAGCTCCCAGTCCTTATAGGTCTGGGCGCAGACCATGGCAATGGTTTCCTCTATATAGTTACCGGCATTGTACACCGGGACAATAATGCTTACAAGCCCCTGCGGCTTTTTCATCTAAATTTCCTCTTTCACAAGATAAATCGGGCGCCTTTTCACTTCCATATAGGTTTTGGCAAGATACTGTCCCACAATCCCCAGGCAGAAAAGCTGTACCCCGCTGATCAGGGAAATAATGCACACCAGGGAGGGCCACCCGGAAGTGGGGTCGCCAAAGATGGCTTTCCTTACAATTGTAACAATAATCAGCCCAAAGGCCGCCAGGCAAAAGAGCACCCCCATAAAGGCCGCAAATGCCAAAGGGGCTGTGGAAAAGGCCGTGATGCCGTCCAGGGAATACAGAAACAGCTTCCAAAACGACCACTTGGTCTCTCCCTTTTTGCGCTCAATGTTTTCAAATTCCAGCCATTTGGTGCCAAACCCCACCCAGCCGAAAATCCCCTTGCTGAACCGGTTATATTCCGGCATGGCTAAAATGGCATCCACTACCTTCCTGGTCATCAGCCGGTAATCCCTTGCCCCGTCCATAATCTCCGTGCGGGAAATTTTCTTCATCAGCCGGTAAAACATCCTTGCAAAAAGGGACCGGATGGGAGGTTCCCCCTTCCGGCTTACCCGCCTGGTAGCTACCGAATCATATCCCTGCTCCAGGTAACCATACATCTCCGGCAGCAAAGAGGGCGGGTCCTGGAGATCCGCGTCCAGGAACACCACATAGTCCCCCCTTGCCTTCTGCAGCCCCGCATAAATTGCTGCTTCCTTCCCGAAATTTCTGGAAAAGGAAAGGAAATGCACCCGCCGGTCAGCCTCCGCCAGCTTTTTTACCTCTCCTGCCGTATTATCCCCGGAACCGTCGTCTATATACCAAAGCTCCAGCTCTATCTCTTTTTCCTTAAAAAAACCTTCATTCTTTATAAATTCCCGATAGAAATCGGCAACATTCTCTTCCTCATTATAGCAGGGGACCACTGCGCTTAGTAATTTCATAATTCATCCTTTTGGGCCTTAGATTTTCTTTCCGCCTTATATTCTATCACACAAAAATAAATATCACAACAAAAAGACTGCCTGTATAGCAGCCCCACACAGACAGTTTTTTATTCCAGCAGCAGTGAATGGATATCCCGCATCTTCTTCCGGTTTTCCTTGCTGATATACAGCGCCTCCCCGGTGTACATCACCAACTCGCTGTACCGGTACTCTTTTACAAATTTCATATTCACCAGGAAAGACTGGTGGATCCGCAAAAACCGGTTTGTTTTTTCCTCCAGCCTCCTTTGGACCTCGCCCAGTTTCCCGTAAAAGGTATACTGCCTGTCCTTGCAGACCGCGTTCACATGCCTCCGCTCACTGTAAAAATACATAATATCATTCAGCCGCAGGTTATACTGGGCTTTATTGATCCCAAAAGTAAACGTCTCTATATCCTGATACCTCATCTTCATATAGGCATCCAGGATTTCCCCCACCTTCGCAGGGTTTGCCGGCTTATGCAGGAAATAAAAAGGATGCGCTTCATATGCTTCTTTATAGTAATCATACCAGGAAACAAAAACAATGGAGGTGATAAAGTCTCTCTCCCTGATCCTGGCGGCTGTCTGCAAGCCGCTCCCTGTATCCTTTTCAATGTCCAGAAAAATAAGATCGAACATGCCCTTTTCCTGAAGGCAGGATAAAAGCAGGTCCCCGTGGCTGAATGTCTTCACCTTCACGTTGTACCCGGCATTGGCCGCCCAGGTGCCTATGCATCTTCCCAGTTCCTGCGCATACTGGCTTTCACTGTCACATATTGCTATCTTCAGCATCCCCTCACCCCTTATCCATATGTATGTCCCCACAAAGCATATAGATAAAATGATAGGGCACCTGCCATTTCCTGTAAACCCTCTAAAACAGAAGGCATTGCGAACTATAGCTCTTTTTGCCTTTCCCTTTTATTCATTCACAGCCTCATCCATGGTGCGTTTCAGCAGGCTGTACATATGGTCAAGGTTCCTTAAAAAAGCCGGAAGCACGCGCATTTCCGCATCCGAAAACTCTTCTATGATTTCTGCGATCTCATTACTGTATACCGACCGGCTGCCTGCCCTCATACTGCCGCACAAAAGCTCATCCACAGAACAGTTCAGCACATTTGCTATTACCACCAGTTTTTCAAGCCCCACCTTGCTTCTGGCATTCTCAACATTGCTGATATGCTGTGTTGAAAGTTCAGCCAAAGATGCCAGCTCTGCCTGAGACATCCCCACTTCCTCTCTTTTCTTTTTAATCCTTGCTCCCAGGTCTTTATAATCTACTTTCAAGCTGCATCCTCCTGTCTTTCTATAAAGTCCAAAAATTATTGTATATAAAGAATTTTCGTTCGAAAACCAACCGCAAAAATGATATATCTAATCAATTATAGTTTTGCTATTTTTTTACAAAATATTAATAAATTCCCGTATCTGCCACAGACAACAGGCAGGGGATCCCCTGCCTATATAAGAAATAATTAGAAATTTTTGGCTTATCTATAAGCTCTGGTTTCATTATAATTTCTGCCCCTTATTTTTCCCGTTAATGTAACAAACAACAGCTTTAAATGTAATTTTTGGCATTTTGTGACAAAATATCTGAATAAAGCTGCCCAATTTCATATCTCCTCTCCCTGCTCACCGGAAGGCTGCTGCCATTGCGCATAGTTACAAAGCCTGGCTGGAACCGCTCGATCTGCCTGCCGTTTACCAGATAGGACTGGTGGATCCTGATAAAACGGCTGTTGTATACAGACAGGCTCTCTTCCAGGAGGTTCAGCCGCCCATAAAAAACATACTCCCTGCCGCCGTCCATCCACACCTTTACCCGCCGCCCCTGGCTTTCAAAATAAAGCACATCTTTTAAAGTGACGGTATACGTTGTCCGGTTATACTGGAAGGTATAGCTTTCAAACCGTACCCGCTGGTCCTCCACCACATGGTCAAGGGCTTCATACACCTTCCTGCGGGAAAAGGGCTTTCCAATATACTGGGACGGATACAGCTCAAACATCTGCTTTAAATACTTTTCATGCTGGGAGACGAATACAACGCTCACCCACTGGTTCTTCCGGCGGATCTGTGCCGCCGTCTCCATGCCGCTGACACCCCCCAGTTCAATATCCATAAATATGGCCGTAAAATCCCCGTCCACCTCAAAATCCAGCAGTACTTCCTCCCCGTTCCTGTACTTTTTTAATTGGATATTCATCCTTCTTTGCTTGGCCCAGCCATTAATACTTTCCGACAACTTTTCCACATAAAATGGAACATCGTCGCATACCGCTATCCTTAACATATTTCCCTCCGTCTTTCCTGCCTTTCAGCGCCCCGGCATCTTTCCCTGGTGTCCCCCTGTATATAAAAGC
>CAJTVD010000020.1:0-23071 GCA_910579495.1 uncultured Lachnospiraceae bacterium | reverse complement strand
AGCGGCGCACCCTTTCTTTACAGGCACCCCCGTATCTTATCTAACATTATACAAAAATTCAGGGCATCTGGCAAATTTTTTGCACATTCTGCCGGATATCCCAAAACCTGCCCAGGGCCATCCCTAGGCGATGGCGAGAAATAAACTTGATTATTTTGCCGGATACGTTATAATAAATACTAAATACGCCCCCAAAAATATGGCGGCATACAACATATAGTAAACTGCAGCCCATCCACCGGTGTGCGGCCTATATGGGCCCGCCGCAAAAAACGGGCGGCTTTCAGACAGGGACAGGAGTGATTGTTTATGAATATTATCAAAAGAAGCGGCATGGAGGTGGCCTTCAACGCCGTAAAAATAGAAGAGGCCGTAAAAAAGGCCAACGCCACCGTGGAGGAAAGCCAGCGGCTGGGCAGTGCCCAGATCTGCACTGTGGTTGAAAATGTTACCCGCCTTTGCGCAAAACTAAGGCGCAGCCCCAATGTGGAGGAGATCCAGGATATGGTGGAAGAGGAGATCATGAAGCAAAAGACCTATAAGCTGGCGGCAAATTATATTACATACCGCTACAAACGGGAGCTTGTGCGCAAGTCCAATTCCACAGATGAACAGATCCTCTCCCTTTTAGAGTGCAACAACGAAGAGGTGCTGCAGGAAAATTCCAACAAAAACCCCATTGTCAACAGCGTCCAGCGGGACTATATGGCAGGGGAAGTGAGCAAGGATATCACCAGGCGCTTCCTGCTGCCGGAAGATATCGTAGACGCCCATGAAAAGGGGCTGATCCACTTTCATGACGCGGATTATTTCGCCCAGCATATGCACAACTGCTGCCTGGTAAACCTGGAGGATATGCTCCAAAACGGCACCATCATCAGCGAAACCATGATCGAAAAGCCAAGGAGCTTTTCCACCGCCTGCAATGTGGCCACCCAGGCAATCGCCCAGATTGCAAGCTGCCAGTACGGGGGGCAGAGCATCACCTTATCCCACCTTGCCCCCTTTGTACAGGTGAGCCGGGAAAAGTTCCGCGCCGAGGTGCGCCATGACCTGGAAGCCCAGGGGATGGAGGCCCCTGACGGGCTGGTTAACAGCCTGGCGGAAATGCGGGTAAAGCGGGAGGTCAAGCAGGGGGTACAGATGATCCAGTATCAGGTGATCACCCTTATGACCACCAACGGCCAGGCTCCCTTTGTCACCGTATTTATGTACCTGGGCGAAGTGCCCAAAGGGCAGCTCCGGGAAGACCTGGCGCTGATCATCCGGGAAATGCTCTCCCAGCGCATCCAGGGGGTGAAAAACGAGCAGGGCATCTATATTACCCCCGCTTTCCCCAAGCTGATTTATGTGCTGGAGGAGGACAACATCCAGGAAGGGGCTCCCTATTGGGAGCTTACAAAGCTGGCCGCCCGGTGCACCGCCAAACGGATGGTGCCGGACTATATCTCTGAGAAGATCATCAAAAAACTCAAAGAGGGCAACTGTTATCCCTGCATGGGGTGCCGCTCCTTCCTCACCGTCTACCAGGGCAAGGATGGCCGCCCCCAATTTTACGGGCGCTTTAACCAGGGGGTGGTGACCCTAAACCTGGTAGACGTAGCATGTTCTTCCGGGGGAGATCCGGGCAAATTCTGGCAGATCATGGAGGAACGCCTTGCCCTTTGCAGGCGCGCCCTTATGTGCCGCCATGACCGTTTGAAAGGCACCCCCTCCGACGTAGCCCCCATTCTGTGGCAGGACGGCGCCCTGGCGCGGCTGAAAAAGGGGGAAACCATTGACAGGCTCCTTTATGGGGGATATTCCACCATTTCCCTGGGCTATGCAGGGCTTTGCGAATGTGTCCGGTATATGACAGGCAAATCCCACACCCACCCGGAGGCAACGCCTTTTGCCCTGGAGGTTATGGGCCATTTAAACCGCACCTGCCAAAAATGGGCGGAGGAAACCAATATCGCTTTCAGCCTTTACGGGACGCCTTTGGAGTCCACTACCTATAAGTTTTCCAGATGCCTGCAAAAACGGTTTGGCATCCTCCCCGGCGTAACGGATAAAAATTATATCACCAACAGCTACCATGTGCATGTAAGCGAACCGATGAACGCCTTTGACAAGCTTTCCTTTGAAGCCCAGTTCCAGGAGCTGTCCCCGGGGGGCGCTATCAGCTATGTGGAAGTGCCTAACCTGCAAAATAACCTTGAAGCTGTCCTGGCGGTAATGCAGCACATTTATGACAATATCATGTATGCAGAGCTGAACACCAAAAGCGACTACTGCCAGGTGTGCGGGTATAACGGGGAAATCCGGATTATGGAAGACCTCCACGGAAAGCTTATCTGGGAGTGCCCCCAATGCAAGAACAAAGACCAGGCCAAAATGAATGTGGCAAGAAGAACCTGCGGCTACATCGGGACCCAGTTCTGGAACCAGGGACGCACCCAGGAAATCAAAGAACGGGTACTGCATTTATAAGGAACTGATAAGAAATAACTATGAAATATGCAAATATCAAGTATTATGACATATCAAACGGCACCGGGGTGAGGACCAGCCTGTTTGTATCCGGCTGCACCCACAGATGCAAAGGGTGCTTTAATGAAATTGCCTGGGACTTTCAATATGGCAGTGAATTTACCGGGGAGACCATAGAAACCATCCTGTCCTCCGTGGCCCCTAAATATATCAGCGGCCTGTCCCTTTTGGGGGGAGAACCCATGGAGCCTCCCTCCCAGCGGGCGCTGCTCCCCCTGGCCCGGCTGCTGAAAGAGCGTTTCCCGGAAAAAAATATCTGGTGCTACACAGGCTACACCTACGAAACGGACCTTTTAAGCCCGGCAGGGCGGGCCCACTGCGAGGTTACAGGGGAATTTCTCAGCTACATTGACGTTCTGGTAGACGGCGAATTTGTGGAAGAGCTTTATGATATCAGCCTGCCTTTCAGGGGAAGCAAAAACCAGCGCATACTGGCCCTTTGCCAGGAAGGCTGCCCGGAGCTGTACCCGGCAGATGGGGAGCTGCGGCCAGGGTAACCCTGCCCCAGCCCCCCCCCTTCTTATGCCAGCCCGCATTTTTTATAGGCGTACCCGAAAACCAATAAAGCTGCCGCCATATTGGCACCGATTATAAAAATATTTTCAAAACCAAGGTGCAGGCTGCCCACCTTCCCTAATAGCAGGCTGATCTGCTGGGAATAGATAAACTTTGCAGCAGCGCTTACCTTTTCATTAAAAGACGCAATCATGGGCAGGAAAGAGAGCACTAGCATCACCGGCACTGTAAGGGAGGTTGCCATCATCTGCCCCCTGCTTATGGTCCCAATGGCCGCCCCCAGGAAAACAGATACCAATATCCCCGTGCCCATTACCAGCACAAAAGCGCCCAGCGCGCCCTTTTGGTATTCCCCCAGCAGCCCAAAGGCAAAGGCTCCCAGCATACATGCCGCCCAGATGTAGCTCCCTGCCCCTAACAGGTATTCCCAGGGCTTTACGCCGGACATCATCAGCACCCGCAGGGTGTTTTTTTCTTTTTCCTCGGCAATCACCGCCGCCATGGCAACCAGCGGCGCCATGCCTGTATACATGGCCGCAAACAGATTCACAAAATAATTTTCCGGCATCCCCTCCACCTTCACCATATTCTTCATCACCGCTGCCATTACCGGGAAGAGTACAAACTGGATAAATATTTCTTTATTTTTCAGCGTGTCCTTAATCTGTTTTTGAAAAACCGCATTGACATTTTTCATCCTTCCTCCAATCTCCTTCCTGTGAGCTCCATAAATACAGTTTCAAGGCTTGGCTCCGTAGAGTGGATGGTTTCCACCAGGCCCTCCGCCAGGTAATCCCTTACCGCCTCCGCAGCCTCTTTCCCGTTGGGAAGCTCCACACACTGCCCGTCCCGCAGCCTGATGTGCAGTTTATTCTGGTGATTGTATTTCCGGCAGATTTCCTCCGGATTCCCATACTCCACAATACTGCCCTGGCATAACAGCGCCACATGGCCGCAGAGCTTATGGGCCTCCTCCATATTATGGGTGGTGAGAAATATGGTTGCCCCCCGCTGGCGCTCCCCTAATATCAGATTGTGGATCCAGGCCCCGGTAACAGGGTCAAGGCCGCTGGTGGGTTCGTCCAGAAAAAGCAGCTTTGGCCCATGCATCAGCGCCCTTGCCAGGGAAAGCCGCCCGCGCATCCCCTTTGACAGTTTGGATACAGGACATTTTCTGTCCTCCTCCAATCCCACTTTCTTTAAAATTTCGTCAATTTTCTTATTGGGGACACCGTATATCCTGGCAAAAAGCTTCAGGTTGTCGTAACAGGAAAGACGCTCATAAAGCCCGAAATTGTCCATCATCATGCCATATCTCCGGCAGTCCCTCCCCTCCCCCTGAAAAAACTGAAGGCTCCCTGCGCTTGGCCCAAGCTGCCCTGTCAGGATCTTGACCAATGTGGTCTTCCCTGCCCCCGAAGGCCCCAACAGGCCGAAAATCTCCCCTTTCAAAACCTTCAGGTTAATCCCCTTTAAAACCTCCTTCTCCCCAAATTTCTGTCTGATCCCCTTAATTTCAACTGCATATGCCATCTCCATGACCTCCTTCTGTCCCAGTTCCCTTCTCACTACTTCTCCTTCAGGCGGGCAAGGGCCTCCTCCATCTTCCTGTTTTCCATCCTTTCCCTGAAAGCCGTGACCACCACACTGACGGCAAAACAGATGCCAAAGCATACCAAAAATGCCAGCCAGGGAATCCACATATCCACCGGAAACCACCGGAACGCCAAAATGTGGATCCCGGTGGACGCCAACACAGCGGCAACCATCAAAACGGTCCGCAGCACCAAGGACATCCTTTTGATCACTGTCTCCGTAAAAAAAACAAACCTGGCCGCCACCACCCACACTGAGGCTGAAAAAAACTGCCCCATAGTGGCAACGCTAAGACCCCTCTTCCCCAGGGAAAATATGGTGGAAAACCCTTCCGCCTCCTCCCCAAATATCAGGCAGAAAATATTCAGTATGGCCACAGAAAACCCAAAGGTTTCTAACACCCTGCCCATATAGTCGAACACTGTTTTTCTCTCTTCCATATTATTTCACCCCCAGCTTTTTCTTCAATTCCTCGGCATACATCCGGGAAACCATAATCTGCTCCCCGTTCTCCAGCGTTACCTTGATTTTTCTTCCCAGGTCTGCCCGCAGGGACCTGACAAACCGGAGCTGGACCAGGCAGGACTTGCTGGCCCGGAAAAAACCGCATTCCCCAAGCTGCTGTTCCAGCTCATAGAGTTTCAGGCTGGACTCATAAACCTCCCGGAGCGTATATACAAAAGTTTTTCTGTCCACTGACTCCAGATAAACCACTTTGGATACGTCCAGCAAATAGGTTTCCCCCTCCCTGCTCACCATTAGCTGCTTCTCCAGGATCCTCAGGGTTGCCAGGATCCTCTCTATCTCCGGCGTCAGGCGGCTGCAGGATATGGCAATTTCCAAATCTGTGGCCTCTTCATTGACATTGATTACAATCTTCACTTCCCACACTCCTCCATCCATATCTGCTTTTAAAATAGCATACCACAAAAAAGGCGGCAATAGGCCCCTGCCTATCCTGCCGCCTTTGACGCATCAAATGCCCTATAGGGCCATCAAGCCGCCTGCTGCACCCTCTTCCAATAACGCATTATCTGCTTCTCCCTCTCTTCCTGGAATAATAAATATTGCCGCCTCCTTAATGCCTCTCCCTCCGGCTCTTCCTTCCCCGGCACCACAAGTTCCTCCATATGCACCCCCAAAAGCTTCGAAAGCACATACAAATGGTCCACCGAGGGCAGCGCCTGCCCTTTAAACCACCGGTAGACCGGCTGTGGGCAGGACAAATGCAAAAGCGCCTGGATCTCCCTCACCGAATACCGCCTCCTCCTTACCAGCCTTTTTAAATGCCCGCCCGTCTTGACCAAATCAATATAGGGATATGAATTATATGTAATCATAATAAGTCCCCTTCCTTCAGCTTATCCTGTCCCAATAGTAATCAAATGCCTGAAGGCTGGCCAGCATGTTCTTACAGAACCAATAACCATCCCTTTCCAGGCAATTTACGCCAAACATCCCATAAAACCGTATGATATAGGCATCGTCCATGACTTTTTCGAAAATCCGCTCCCATACCTCCCGGCGCAGTAAAATAAACCGGTTATTTTCTATAAAATAATTTTCCCTCCCAATTCTGTCCAGCCTCCGGAATTCCTCAAAATCCCCTTCCGCAAAGTACTGTATCATCTGAAGGTTTTTCACCAGGTCCCTTTCCAGCTCCGGGCGTACCCGGCATCCCGGGACGAAATCAACCATCTCCCGGTAAGTGGTAACGTCATACTTTTTCCCTGCCTCCATTTCCTTCCTGGCCCTGGACACCTCCTGCCGGAAGATACTGTCAGCCCCGTCGTAGAGCAAAGCCTGCAGGCCGGTTCCCACAAACCCTTCTTTCTCTTCCTCCAGCAGCTGCCCAAGGAGCCTGTCCACATCACATGCCTGCCCAAAAGCCGCCTTGCAGTCCGCCCGGATACTTTCAAGGGGATAAAAGGCGTTTACATTCCGGTTTTCCGCCCCGCAAATCAGTCCCAGGGTTTTCGCAAACAGCCTCTTGATATCGTCCACCCCCTCATCCGCCCCACGCTCCCTGGACGTTTTGGTAAAGTCATAGGTTTCCTTCTCTTTAATATGCAGCTTTGATTCCACCACTCGCCTTAAAAAATCTTCCGGCTGTACCCTCATGCCATCCGGGGCGCTTACCGCCATCTGGCACAGCTCCCGGAAACCAAACCCCATTTCCAGATATTCCTTCAGAAGGAAGGCAAATCCCCTCTGGCTGGCCTTATACTGCAAAAACTGCTTCCTGTAATAAGCCAAAAGCAGGCCTTCGCCAAACTCTTCCCTCAGAAATTCCCCCATTTTCCCATCCTTCGCTTCCAGTGTCAGTGCCAGAAATGTTTCCGGCAGCCGTTCCCTGGGCAGCGGGGACCTTTTCAGCCGCCCTGCCAGCAGCTTCCTCTGCCCGGTAACCGGAAGCCCGATGGGTTCCCCAAGATACTGGTTTGCCCACCGCACTGCCTTCCGGCACTGCCCTGCTGAAATGTCGCCGGATACCGCCAGCCGGTAGGATATGAGGCAGGCGATTGCCAGCAGGTAAATGTGGCTGTCCTCCCCCTGGGATTTCCCTCCCCATATATTCCCGCAGGAGGGATTCCTGCCGCTGCCCCCCTTCCCTTCCCAAAGCCCATCCAGCAGGATATCCTCCTGGCCGTCCTGCGCGCCATCTTCCGGCATATAGGCACAGATATCCTCAAACAGCAGATATTCCTCCGTGTTATCCCCTGTCCGCATATCCCCTACCGAACGCCAGCCATGGCAGCCGCGCCCATCCAGATTTTCCCGGTCCTTTGTTTTCTCAGCATAAAAATACTTCCTTCCATTGCGCACTGTACCCACCCTGTCCATAAAATCATATGCCTCCACCAGCCGGAGGGATTCCTGGTACACATTTTCCCACTCGGCAGAGGAAATTCTCTGGGGTATAATCTTCAGGTTAATTACACTTTCCATGGGTTCCTCCTTGTCTGGCCCCGGCGGCTATCCCGCCAGGAAATATCGCCTTAGCCGCAAACAACTTTTCCTTATACCGTTCGCTATAGTTTACTATGGCAACACCGTTTTGTCCATTGGACAAATAGTGCATCCCCTGTGGAACTAACGGCAAAACCCGCCAGCCCCCCACCCCCATGAAAAACAAAGGATACCACATCGGCTTATTGGAACAAACGCCGTCACGCTCCGCGATCCGGCTTATTGGAACAAACGCCGTCACGCTCCGCGATCCGGCTTATTGTAATAAAAAATGGAATTAAGAAAGGCCCCCGCTTTTCCTAATTCCATTATAAACTATTTCCAGTCCTGTAAAACGGACTTTATACTCCCATTGCTTTACCTCTCACTTATTTGCCGCCCTGTTCCCACACATACGCAAATAATCGGAAAGGGAATTACATATGAATTCTTTTTTATCATACTGCAGGTTATATACCAGCCCCTTCTCATCAACTACAGCCACCAATCCTTCAATGCCCTGATTTTCTATCACAAAACAATCCTTGGGGAAATGATCATTCATTTCCCTTTCCTGCCTTGTGGCCTCTACTACATTAAGGTATCCCTCCACATTTAGCCCCATCCATTCAGTGCCATAAAAACTGATTGCGCCATATTCCTTCACATAATCGATGAATTCCTCCGGAAATATGATTCCCAGCTCCTTCTGTGCTTCCTTAATTTGGCTTGTTGTACACCCCTTCACATGATAAAGATTTGGGATATTTTTAATTTCATCTATGATGCCCATCTCTAATTACCTCCTTCATTTGCCCTGGCCTGCCAATGCCCGGCCCTTTCCGTCTGAAACACCTGCCTGTCAATTTCAGTCTCTTTTGACTTGTTGTGGAGAACCGCATCATTGCCCTTTCCACGATGTTCTTCTGTTTTAAGTTCGGCCAGGGGGCTGCCCGCATGCTGCCCGATATGATGCAGCTCAATTACCTTCCCCTCCTTATTTATGGGTGACAGCCCCTGCTGCGCACGTTCTTTATTCGTCCGTCCCATTGCATCTTTTTGTTCCCAATCAATGTCATCCCGGATAAGGCATTTCTTCCCATTGATTTCCGATTCCACAAGGCCTGCATCCTTATATACCCTATACTCTTCAAACGAACCTATTGCATCAATAACCTCATCCGGCCAGCCTGTTTCCTCTTTGATTTTTTTCTTTTCCTCATCCGTCAGCCCTTCCTGTTTCCCGTCACCTTCATCAGGCCCTGATGCCCCTTCTGAATTATAATTGCCTAAAGATTCATTCATTTTTTCTTTCAACTGTTCAGGCGTTAGGTTCTTTATTTCATCAAGTTTCAGCAAAACCGCATCCCCATAGGATTTTACATTTTCAACTTGTCCTTTTTCTATCTCCTTCAGCTTCCCTTCAAGATTGCCCTTTAGGTTTTCCAGTCCCTTGTTCAGGCTCTCTGCTTCAACAGTAACCTGCTTCCCGGCAACCGCTGCCAGTTTCTCCAAAACAGCCATCAGACCACCTTCCTTTCCAAATAATCCTGGACATCCACAGATAATTTATCATCATTTAAGGAAAAATCATTCATAAAATCAGTAACATTAAAGCCCTTTTTGTATTCTCCTGCTATTAACCCTGCTATAATTTCCACTGCTGCATTTTCAGGTTTCCTTCTGTAATAAACCTCCAGTTGTCTGTTTATAGCAGCCAGCCTATCCTTTGTAGGTACCTCCAGGCAATCTCTCACCAATTTTACAAAATCGTCAGATGGGAGGCTGTTAATAGAAAAAACTCCTGAAATCATCAGGGAAATAATCCCATCACAGATACTGCCAATAATACATTTTCTTTTATCCACTCTGGGAACCAAAGTAATTGTACGCAATGAAATCATATGGCTGATTTGCCCAACCGCTAAACCCAAACCATCATATATCTTCTCCGGCCCTATCCCCCGCATCAATGATACTAATGTTTTAACAGCCCATACAGAAATTTCCTTTGAGAGATTGCTTTCTAAAATACTCTTATTAATTGCAAACATCTTTTTTTCCAAACCATTATCATACAGGCGTTTATCAGAAATATTTTCTGACCCAGCCTTATTGACCCGCACAATAACAGGCTGTACCATTCCTTCTTTATGGCACAAAGCAAATCCCGTCTTGAGGTTGCCAAGGTAGATCGCATCCTCCGGATATACCCCGATAGTGTTTGCAATGATATCCTGGTCATCTTTGGCAACAACCCTGTGTATAATTTTATTGGATGAATTTTTAATAACATCCGGGGCCAGCTTGGCTGGTATCTGCTCGGCCACAATAACCCCCTGGCCGTAAGAACGCATTTCAGCAAGCATATTCGAAAAATGTTCAACTGCTTTTCCCTTCGGATTACCCAGATCCTCATTTCCCTCAGCAGAAACATTCTTTAACAGCCTGTGGGCTTCTTCTATGACAAGCAGATGCTTCAATCCCTGGAATGTGTCAATTGCTTTTTTTACCTGCCGGAATTCATTAATGTAAATAATCAGCAGTCCCAAAGCAAACGCCTTATCCGCATCATCAGCCAGCCCTTCAAGTTCAACCACGGAATTAGACTCTAATAACCTGCCAAAATCAACAATATCATGGGTGTTAAACATATAGCCCTTTGTACCAACGCACAGGCTGTCAATCCTTGCCTTAATCGCACTGCGGATATTTCCCTTAACCTCCCCTTCATAAGCCATTTCATTTTCAATATAATAATCCACCTCATCCTTTAAATCCTGCATGGTTGGGAACAAAAATCTATGGGACAAAATATTATATTGTTTTTCTATTTTTTCCTGGCTGAAAAAATCCTCCTGGCTTCTGCTGTTAATCAGGCCTGGGTGAAACCCAAGTACCAAATTCCATCCTTTTTTCGTATAAATACTGCATAAGCATTTTTCCACTATGTATGGCATGGGCCCGTAAAAGGCAAATGAGGCACTGAATAAATCTTTCAGCATATCTATATGCTGCTGGGGGCTTATTCCTGGCAGGATATAAAAAGGGTTTAACTTCATGCAGTTAATCTCCGGCCTCCCAAGGGTATACACGTGGACCTCTTTTTCTATGTTTCTATATTCCCTCTTGGCCGGTTCAATAACCATAAAAGGCTTATCCGTCCCCACCAAAAGAGATTTTACAGTATTTGTCTTACCGCTTCCTGTGATGCCGCACACAAAAGTATGTTTATTTAAATCATCGTCAGCAAACCCGAAATCAACATTTGGCAATGGCCTGTCATACTCACAGACCTTTCCCAATGCCTTATCCGTATTGCCAAAATCAGAATTTAATGAGTATCCTTTTTCTTCCTTAATCTCAAATCCGATTGTATTGCCTACGGGTATTGTACATATTCCGCACAATTCCTCTGATGTTACCAGGCTCATTAAGGGGCTCTCGCATTCCCCGTCGAAAAATCCTTTCGGGATCATCAATTGCTGCGTATGGATTTTGGATGCCGGCTTATTACTTCCTTTACAGCTATCTATGTATGAAAAAACTACCGGCGGGAGCACCTCGGGAAGCCCGGAAGCAATTTCGCTGTACAAGCTCCCTTTAATAATTTCGCTTGCAATCTTACTGTCAGAAGAGTATGTCACAACAGAATTCCACATGCCAATACTCCGCCCGCTCTTTAGGCGCTGGACCATGGATTCTGCCATTTTCATCAATTCTATGGCAAAACCATTTTGCACCTCCAGCGAAATCGACTCATTGCTGGTAATGGTCTTTGTTACAGCGTCACTATATCCTTTTGATATACTATGGGTTGTCCCTTTGCTCGTGCTCGAATTAAAGCCTAGCTGTTTCCCCACAAACAGCCCAATCAGCCCACCGCCAATGGCCCCTATCGCCGTCCCGACAACAGGGAGCACAGACCCTATTGCGGCACCGGCTATTGCAAGCGGGAGGGCGCCAGATACATTTATTCCATATGCTTTGCCCTTATTTTCACCCTTTGTTTCATTAAAGCTGTTAGTATGTGTTTCCCCGTGAGATTCCCCACTTTGCAATGAAAGTGTACGTTTGGATATGGCAAAACATTTATCTTGTATCTCAATGGCTTTATTAATTTTTTCCTGAATTTCATCCTCATTTACAGGCCGGCATAATACCATTATCGTATAATTCTGTCCATTGAGGCTCCTCATTAAGGACGATAAATCCTTATTCTGATATTCGCCATCAATTTTCAGTGCAGGGACGCCGCTTATGCACCCTACAAACCTGTCCTTATCCACACCATCCAAATCACAGGAATTTGAAAACTTTTCATCAAATTCCTCTATTTTGATTCCCGGAAGCAGCCCCTGTATAATAACTTTAATAGCCACATCATCTGACTTGGGCTGGACCCCAAGCACAAGCGCTGTTTTACCATGATTACTTACAATACCATAGCAAACCTCCTGCTTTATTGCATACGCTGTGGTAAACAATTTTTTCATCTTTTCAGCAAAATAGGCAAACTTATCTTCTACATCATAAACGGTACACTCACATATTCTGTAAAACCTAAATGTATTAAGCAATTCCAGGGATGCCTCTTGCTGTGTTGCTATGGCCATTTCATTTGTATAACCATACGAAGGGAAATAAGTTGTAATAAAATCTGCAGCATAAAGGCCTATATCCTCAGAATCCTTCTTGAATTGCCCGTCCATTTTTTGTTCCTGGCTTGCAGGTAAATGATCATCCATTATTTATCCAACTCCTTTTCAAGCTTAGCTACTTCCTCATCATAGAAATTTTCTATCTCCTTCATCCATGCCATAAGGGAGTCCTTAACATTTTTAAGGTAATCTTTTATCACATGCTCAATATCACTTTCCGTCTTTACGGCTTGGCCTTTTAGCAGGAAAAGCATTATCCCGGCAATAACTGTTGCAATAGCTATCGGCGTAAAGCTCTTAGCGGGTATGCTTATAACTCCCCCAGCCACCACAATAGCCCCTGATGCTATCCATTTATTCAATAGTTTCCTGGTTTCCTCATAATCAATATGGTTTGGGACGTCAAATGAAAACTTTGAATTTAATTGTTTTAAAATGTCCTTCGAATAAAAAGCAGCTTTGTTCTGTGCATTTTGATAGGCTGTTTTCGCAAGAGTTTTCTCCATCATCATATTGTATGCGCTGGATAATATCATCTTACTTTCTGGCGTAAGCTTGTTTACTGTCAAATTTATGGCACTGTCAATCACTTCGCGGCTGCCCTTCCCATTATCCATGTCCTTCCTGATATCTGAGTATATAGCGTTTAACAGCTTATTGATATAGTCCTCAATTTTTTTCCTGTCATTATTCTCCAACATAGCTTTTTAATTCCTCCTTCATCCCAGTAATTGAACCCAACTGCCCTTCTACAATGGTTACCTTTTTTTTGAGGTCTGCCACATTTGCCCTGAGCTTTTCGTTGCTGTCCCTGTCATCTAACAATTTTTGGTATTCTTCTTCCAGCTCAACCTTATGTTCCTTCAGCTTATCCCTGTAGATTTCTGTACAATTTGTTACATAATTAACAACATTGTCTGTCATTTTAGGGATAATATCATCATTAAGCCTCTTGTGGATACTTTCAGCCACCAGTTTAACATGCTCCCTCAAGTGGTGATAAGGTACTCTTGACACCGACTTAAACGTCCAGCCCTCCTCCACCTCATTATACCCGGATGTCTGCTTCTTTGCATCTTTATCAATGGAATCAAAATCTGATTCCGTAAAATTGGGTATATATGCCTCCGCTGGAATTTGGGATGGATCGTCTGTATATTGAATTAACTTTTGGTTACACTCTTCTATCACCCTATCTGCCATCTGCCTGCGAAAATCCTTGGTATCATCAATGGCATCCAAAGTCATTTTTTTCATTGAGCTAAAAGTCGAGTCCGTTATCTGGCTTTCGGTAAGGCGGCGAAAATTTTCAAGTTCACCTTCATACTCCTTCTGCTTGGCTGTAGCTTCATTCATTATGACGCCTTCGCCATTTATGTTATCGGTATATCTTTTGTATATTTCCATAATCCCCTCTGTTATTTTGGAATATACTTCATCAATTTCGTTTTTCTTCTCCCTGATCCTGTCCTCTAATGCAACCGGGTCGTCTACATTCTCTTCGGCCACCTTAAGTGCCTCAGAATAAATGCCACGGTACCTTGTACATTCTTTTTCCAAATTATCCAGGAAATCAATTAGCTGTAGGTAATTTGCAACCCTTGCAAATTTTTCTATGGCCGCCTGTATGCTGTTAAAATTTGAAAGCTCTTCCATAGACTCTTCAAATTTTGTGATATCCCCTTTTGATTTAAGCCAACGTTTGCTTGCCGGGGCAAAATCATCCCCGGCGTTATCCAGCCGGTCAAAAAAATCATCTATTTTCTCTTCCGTCCCAAGTTCCCTGCATTTATTAAGGAATAGCTGGACCTTACTATCAACACAAATAATCTTCTCCTGTCCGATGTCATTCTTATACATATCGACAGCCTGTTCCCTCAGGCTCTCAAATTCCGCACCCTGCAGATTTGATTTGCCGGTGAAAACCAAAAACAGGGACTCTTTTTTGCGGTTGGTACAATTATTCCTGAGAAAATTCAAAAACGATACGGTGCTCAAAGCCTGCCCGCACAATGACTTCACAAATATGATTGCATTGGCCTGTGAGATGTAGTCTTCCGCAACCCTCCCAACATTGCCACCGGCACCGACACCCGGGCTGTCAATGATTGTAATGCCCTGCATTTCTTCCGGAAGAGGATAGGTAATATCAATTTCCACAATAATCCTTCCCCAATCTTTTGCATTTTCAGCCACATACCTCCGGATAAGCCTGTTATACTCCCCGGTATCCAAATTATAATAATTATCTTTCGCTTCTTCTTGAAGAAACGAATCCATTATCTTCCCAGGTATCTCCTTTCCCTTATATTTGATTAACAGCTCATTGTTAATTGTCGTAATTGGTATATTCCTGTATTTGTCAGAGATAGCCGCATGGCTCTTCAAAAATTCCTTTATTTTATCATAACCTGTGATTGTTGACTTCCCGCCAGCAGCAGACTTCGCAACAAGCTCAAATTTATCCCCACGGCGGATCCTAATAATTGCGCTTGTACACTCCCTTACGTCCATAGGGACAACCTCTTTTCCTAAGTACGCATTTATAAATGTGGACTTCCCGCTTTTTGCCTCGCCAAGAATCATGAGATTGAAAATTTCATTTTTAATCTTGTCCGCCTGCTCCTTTATACTTTCGTCTACCTCTTTTCCCACTGCCTTACTTAACCTTGCATACTCATCAAATATAGCAAGTACTTGTTTTTTGTTCTGTTTATAGTCTTTTAAAATCATTTCAAGCCCCTCCAGTTTTATGTTATTGTCACTCTTTTGTTAAGCTCCTCCATGTTTTTCCATGTTAGACATTATATCATACTAAAAAGACATATTCTGTCACTTTGAATCTTTTTTTGAGTTTTTTCGCCACTCCTTCCCAATCTGTTTAAAGCCCGGTTGATACATCGTTTTCATTATATACCAGTCTCAGGATTTTGTCGATATTTTAACCAAATTGTCACAAAAATTGGTTCTTGACTCTCCCCTTACGTAATGGTTTACGATAATACTAAAAGGAGGGAAATATGAAAACCGTTAAAGAGGTATCAAAGATAACCGGAATCAGCATAAGGACATTAAGATATTACGATAAAATCGGCCTATTAAAGCCAACGGAATTAACCAAATCCGGTTATCGGCTTTATGATAATAAAGCGCTAGAAAAGTTGCAGGAAATTATGTTCTTCCGGGAAATGGAAATTCCATTGATGGACATTAAAAAAATCATGGATAACCCTGGCTATGACAAAGAGCAGGCTTTATCAGCCCAAAAATCTTTCTTGGAACGAAAACGGAATCGGTTAAATGGGATTATTGAATTAATAACAGATGTGATGAAAGGAGTCCATACTATGAGTTTTGGTGCATTTAGCAACGAAGAAGCAGAGAAAATGGTAAACCATACTTTAGAGTGTATGCCAAAAGAACACCTTGACAGACAGGTGCAAGTATACGGGAGCAAGGATAAATACAAAGAGCACTTGCTCTCCGGCTTTGCAAATGAGCAGGCTGCCGCAGACTTATTGAAGTGGTATGGCAGTAAAGAAAAAGCAATAGGAGCAGTTATGCAGTCAACCGGGAATAACGGAGAAATAAAACAAGAGCAGGAGGAAAATTCCAAAATCTACCAACAGTTTATGGCGGCAAAAAAAGCCGGCAATATGGATATGGCACATTCCGCTGTTGAAATGCTTGCAAAAAATTACAAAACAATGTTTGCCCTTGATAATGCAAGGAATATCCTGCTGGATCTGGCAAAAGAATATATGCAGAAGGGAAAACTTGCAGAAGCAACCGACAGCCAGTTCGGGGAAGGATGTTCAGAATTTGTTGCCCACGCGATCCAACACTATTATGGTGCATAATATGTGCCCCGGCCCTTAACAGCCATGGTTCCCGGAAAAGCGCTTAGATTTTTATAAGCGCTTTTCTTCCCGGAATGGTTTTGCAGATGTTAGCATATCCTTTGGGGCATTGGATTTGCACACATTCCCTCCCTGCCGTTTATAGTTCAATGTCAACTTGATATTCATCGTCAATCAGGAGATAATTGACATTATAGTTCCGGCACTGCTCCAAAATTTCGGCATTATCCCTAAGCACTGTTTCTATTGTACAGCTCCCATCTTCCATTCTGTTTTCTACAGCATTTGCATACTTTTTGATGTCATTAAAATGATTGGTGATATATTTATTGCTCATAACTAAGCAAAAATATTTTATGTTTTTTAAATACTCCGGCCCAAAATCTTCCCGCCAGCTAAAAGGAATATAACACCCTTCAACAATGAGATTTTGACTATTCTCAATAGCTGTTTTAATCATTTCACACACAATTGGCCATAAATAATCCGTCAGCTCTTTGTCATCACTCATAGGGGTAAGGGTAGTGTTTCCGCTGCGGATAAGCCCCATCTTTAAGTGGTCTATTGACAGATACGGGTATTTATATTTTTCAAGTAATTTCTGGGCAAGTACTGTCTTCCCTGTATGTGACGCTCCCATTATCAAAACAATCATACGGTTCCTCCTCCAAAGTCCGGTTGGCCAATTGGGCCATACCACTTGCCCCCTGTTTTCCAGTTCCTGGCAATCCAGTTATTACAATAATTCTTCCCTGTCCCATTTATATTTGCCCTTCCAGCTTACATTTTTGGCCCTGCATTTTCAATGAAATGATTGCTATACATATTCCAATATTTCTTATACACAAAACCGTCGTTACCATCAAAGTTGAGTTGATACATCCTGAATATGACAGGAATATCCTTTGGCTGCCATTGTTCCTCATAGGAATAACAGTATCTCATACCTACCTTTTGCATAACGCTGCCGCTCCTTGGATTATTCCTATCATGTGTCGCCGTAATATAAGGCAGTCCATCTTTTTTAACTTGTCCGGCTACTGCTTTACCTGCTTCTGTAACAATTCCCCTGTGCCAAAATTCCTTACGGAGCCCATAACCAAAATCATGATCTTCTTCCATGCTGACATTGACGTAACCAATTGGGAAATTATTTTCTTTCAAACAGATTGCATACGCATAGCCTTGTGGGAATCCATATTTTAAAGCATATCTTTCTTCATAAAACTTTATTGTTTCTTCAAGGCTTTTCAAGGTATACCAGGGCAAAAATCTATTGGCTTCTTCATCTTTCAAAATTAAGAAAAGAGCTTCCATATCTCTTTCCGTAAATCTCCTTAAAAGCAAGCGTTCTGTTTCCAATGTTGGTGTATTCACGTTATCTTGTCTCCCTAAATCTTGGTCTGTTGCCCATACAGAATTCTATATGCCCGCTATCTTGCATGGGCAAAAGTATTCTTGGACCCATTTTTTTAATGCACGTATTTTATACCCCATCATCTCTTCCCTATCCTTTTACATTTTGGAACAAACATATATATAAATACTCACTCTCCCACATTTGGCCATCTGCAATATTCTCTCCTTTCCGCAAATCTACAATATCGAATTTTTCTCCCCAAAACACTTTCAATCTTTCTTCCGTAAATGCGGCTCCTGTTTGCCTGCTCCTGTAAAACTCATAATCATCTACTTCATCAGCGCCATCTTCCCCTGCCGCAAAGCACAACAAAACAAAATAACCGTTTTCTGCTAATATACTCGATACAATATCCCTATATTGTAAACGCCTATGCGGCGGCAAATGGTGAAAAATACCACTGTCTATTACCAAACCGAACTTCTTATCTGCGAAATCTAATGCAAAAATATTCCCTGCTTTAAAGGCTACTTTATCCGCCTTACTTTCTCTCGCGTTCCTTTTTGCATTTTCTATTGCAATCTCTGAGAGATCATATGCTTCTGTATCAACATCATTTTTAGCAAGATAAATTGCGTTGCGCCCTTCTCCGCAGCCAAATTCACAAGCATTTTTAATATCATGCCCTCTTATAAAATCAACAACACATTTATCCGGCAGTTTATTATACTTTAAAAATGGGGCAGGCTTATCCCGTTTAATATAAAAATTATCCCAATCTACCCCTTCTGTATACCTGTCAAGCATATTAAATAAGTCATCTATTGTATCAATGAAATTCATAACCACGCCTCCAGCAATCCCGGTTTAACATTCTTTCTTATAGACCAACATTCCGTTACCATAAGGGTCATCTTCCGCCCCAAATTCTTCCTTAACAAATTCATAACCATTCTTTTGGAGAACTCTCACAGAGGCATTATTCCCAGCCATAACACGTCCATATAAAACGTTTACTCCAAAAGTTCCTGTTATAAACTCTGTCATAGCTTTTAATAATTCAGCCGCATATCCGTTCCCGCTATACTTCTTACATATCCCATAACCTATTTCTACCTCATTGGGATTTCCTTCAACCTCATTTACACCCGTATCGCCTATCAATTCACCTGTTTCTTTCAGTTCAACAGCGAATACATATGGTAAATGTCTGCCATTCACACAGTCTACATAGAATTTGACCGCCTCTTGGGCTTCTTCCAAATCTGCATAGCTTTCATTTGGGATCCATTTTTTTACTTCTTCTTCCAAATGATTTTCGTATAAGCATTTGGCATCTTCCATCTTAAATTTTCTAATCCTCAGATGCTCTGTTTCAAATGTATATTCCATGCCTTTATTCTCCTTAGAACACTACATAGATCATATCACTTTTATTCTCTGTTTTCTACAAAAATACGGCACATAGCAACCAACAACATTTGACAGGCATAACCTTTTTTGCGCTCCGATGGCCGAACACTATAGCAGACGGAGTCCAACCAAGACGTTTAAATCTTCCCTCATAACCCAGTCATTCGTCATAGCTAGACACACTATTTAAACCAGAACACCCATAAAAGCCCTCGCCGTTTTTCAGCATTTCTTCACAGAATTCCATTACTTGCGATTCATGCTCTTTTGTTGGAGATACTAATATCAAATTATTCATGTTCTTACGCATTCGTCATCCCAGACCTGCACTTCTATATAATGATGAAGAAATACGATTTAGTGGTATCTTTGTAACAATTCCATTATTAAACCAATCGTTCAGATAAGCACTTCCTTGTAGGACAAATGAAAGAGGGTGTTCCTGCAAAGGTTTACCACCGAGTTCTACAAATCGTGCGTATAATAGCTTGTCCGTTTGTAAGCGCCTTGGATAATAATTCCCAAAATCTGTAGAATGCAGTAGTATCCTTGTTCTGCCCAGCTATTTTATATGCCAGGGCAAACGCCTCGCCTTCCGGCAAGCGCATGATGTTCAGCAAAGGCGAGGCTTTTGAAGCAAATTTTATTCCATTTATTCTTTAAAAGCAGCTTGTTCCAGATTTTTCAAGGTCAAAATAAGGTCACGCTACTTCTCATATCTTTCTACAAATTATCTGCCCTAGACATTCCGTTTTCCTCTATCTCATGAACAAATTTTATTGCATTTTGATAATCATCTACAGTAATGTTCTGAATTTCACATGCCTTTTCTAAAGACATATTCATTTTTTTCACCATATTATCAACGCATAATATCTGTCGGCGCGAATCTGCGTACTGACCCGATTTATTCCATGCCGTATTCCATGCCGTATTCCATGCCTTATCCCATATCTTATCTGATTCCATCTCTAATATGACTCCACCCATAATATTTCCCATCCTTTCCTTATATTCTTCATTGCCTTTTCCTATATAGTCTAAAATTTTCTGCGACAATAAAGCAAGATCATAATACACCCTTGGCTCATTTATGGAACTTCCTTCTGTAATAAGCTGTTCTTTAATATATTCATATTCCTTCTTGAGTTTGCCCAAGATTTCATTTTTTCCAGCTTTTATGTCTTTCTCATATCGCAACACATAGAACGGTATCAATATCAGAAGCCTTTTCTTGAACATATCCTCTTTGGAAAAATTCTGTACCTGTACAATCGGCACTTCATACAGTACTTTTTGTCCATTGGGCATAATAATCTGCAGTTTTAAAGTTTCTTCTTTCTCTATTCCTGATCTTACACATATCATACAAGATTGGGGAAACTGAAAACTGAGGGGTTCTTTGCTTCTTTCCCCAGATTTCTTTTTCAGTTCATTCACTAAAATGTTTCTTGTCTCTTCCAAAGCAATTTTAAAATCATACTCTATCATACGTATGACCATCAACCCATCACTTGTACTCTGGCATTCAATATGGTAAATCTTATTCCTTATCCTGAGCATAGCATCATTGATTACCTTGCCCTCTGAACTATGGTACTCATTCCTGCCTTGGATAATTACTTCGTCCTCTCCGTAATCAACATGAAACACTTCATTTATCAATGCCACTGCAAGTTTTGGGAACCTTTGTAAAAGCGTTTTAAATACACTGTCGAAAATATCAGCCATATTCTCATTTATATTTTCTGATATTTTCCCATCTGCTACTTTATTATCCTGAATATCCATTATTATATTCTCCTCCCAAAACCTATCTGACAGACTAAAATTAAAAATGGATATGGGTATCTTTTGAAAATAGTATAGCACAATTTCTTCGGCACTACCACATTTTGTTTTCCGGCAGGAGTGCCAGTATCAATATTTTCTTTTAAGGAAACCAGATGCACCCCCTTCTTTTGGAATAATTCTGTCAATCAGCTTAGCCAGTTCCGGACATTCTTTTTTGTACCAGTCATCTTCTCATTATAGATTATATCAGCACCATATTCCTTAAGGGCATCATGCTGTCTGTCAATGTTCTGTGCCTCCGTGCTTACACGTGCATATCCAAAAATATAGTTTTTCATGATGTATTCCTTTCTATTTAAATGTATCAATAACATATAAGAATATGGAACCTTTATTTTGAAACGGGTTTTGGGACAAAGTTTCTTTCAATACACCCGCTTTCCAGGTTATATTTTTACAACCTTAAATCAGTTCCAATAACGTTCGTTTTTGAAACACATCCTTTCACATACCTTTTCAGTAATTGCATCACATAAAAAGCAGGAGGCCTTTTATAAGGTTTCCTGCTTTTATTATCATCTGCTATTAACTTTATGATTGCTTATGCAAGCTATAGACCACCTGCTAATTCTTCAACTTCCTCAACTGAAAGCCCAGAACCAGCAGCAATTTCTTCATAAGATAGCTTTTCCATTCCCAAAAATCTTTTGGCTGTCTCAACCTTCTCATCATACCGTGCATCATGCCTCTCGCTTTCGGCATATGACCGCATGATCTCTTCTTCATCATATAATACCATCATAATATCTACCACCTCGCTTTCCTTCCTGCTCAGATATTTTTACGTTACCTACAACCTTCACATCATTTCTTTCCAATCTCTTCACCTTGCCTTACTAATCCAATTTTTTATATTACTAAGGAAGAAATTGATAAACACTCTAATCCCTATACTAATGGCAATAACTTTTCAGCAAACACCTTAATCATCTTCATACTTTCCACTGAATACAACACCATTCATTTTTTTATATGAATTTTCATGTAGCAAGGCTTCCTTATGATATTGCTGGTTTGTATATTTTTTATAATAATACTCTTTCATTAATTTCAAATCATTCAAGTACTTTTCAACGTCCATAGCACACACTCTTGTCCACAAAAGCCTATCAATTGATATTACGAAAATATCCCCTTCGTCAACAGCTTCTTTTCTAAAAAAGTCATAGTCAAGATGAGCAATACTTCTCCAAATTTCAAATTCATCAACCACCACACCTAAATCGCCGTATAAGTCCTTTCGTTTCTCAGGATATTTTTCTGCTAGGATCTGATAATCTTTATCTGTTATAACAAAATCAATATCTTTCCCCGATTTTCGTATATCATAATATTCCATAGCTTGTCCACCTATTAAAATCGGTTTCGATGAAAACTGTAAATTACTTTTTAATACGGCTTCTTTAACTCTCCAAACAATGTCATTCATACTTTCCACTCCTCCAATCCATTTTCAACTCAAATTGGTAAATTTAATTATATCACTTCCGCGCTCCATATACAACAAAATATGGGGCATGACACCCGCCAAACCCCATATATTTTTATCGTTCTTACGATTCCTCGCTCTTCCATTTCTACCCTTTCAAGTCATTTTGTTTTTCATATAGGCTATTACGCTCTTTACAGAGTTCTTTCATACGCTCCAACTGCGCCCTCACTCCCTCTCGGCAATCCAGTTCAATCTTTTTATAATCCCTGGTCAAATTGCGGATTATACTATTGTTTTCTTTTATCTGCCCTGATAAGCACACCCAGCCTATCAGATTTTCAACTTCCTTATCCGTTTCGTAAAGTTCTGTTTCTGCCACGATTTTGCACACAGCCGCACCATGACTTTCTTTTCCATATCCGTCATTTTATCAATCCTCTCTTTCCTATCGGCTCATTCCAAGCATTGGACGCACGGCTTTCCTGTTCCAGAACAAAGGTTGCGTCCGCACTCCCCGTCACATCCAGTAGCCCGTGGGGATGCTCAATCTCGTCCAGTAAGTCCGCAATGGTATCTGGCTCTGCCTGCTGTTCAGTGTCCGCCATTCCCTCAAGATATTCCCCGAAGCCGCTCGTCCATCGGTAAAACCGCCTGTTAGAATTAAAGTCTGCCCTGTCCTCCATGCGGATTTGCTCAATGACCGCTTCATCAACGCCGCACTCCCGCAGCACCTTTTCCTCGGCTTCTTTCCAGATACGCCACTTCCTGTCCTCTCGTCCGTGGTTATATGCCATTTCTTATTTCCTCCAATCTGAATTTTTGAAAATGTAAAATCCAGATTGGAAAGGCGGCAAACGACAGCCAAAAGTAGAAACAGCCCTGCGGCATATTCCGATAA
>CAJTVD010000019.1:11572-54194 GCA_910579495.1 uncultured Lachnospiraceae bacterium | reverse complement strand
TAAAATAAAATCTTCAAAAGTTGTCAGGACTGTGGTATCATTAGTATGGAACTTCAACATGATGATGCCTCCTTTCATAAGTTTGTGTTGATACAAATAGGATAGCACATTTTGTTGAAGTTCTTTTATATTTTTATCTAGCACAACAGGTTAAATTATTATAATGGTAGAGTTTTGATGTTGTTGTACCGCCTTATGACAGGGAATGTTTGTCCTGCCGTAAGGCGTTTTGTTTGGGCGAGAAAAAAGCAGGCCCTGAAAATTTCTATTTTATCTGGAATTCTGAATAAGGTTCTCTTAAGTTTTTTCAATAAATTATGGGTTTAGAATTTTTTAATAATTATTTTCCTACATATGTGTTGACAATAAATAGGGTAAGTGCTATTTTAGGTAAAGAAGATGTTAGCACTCCAACAAGACGAGTGCTAACAACGGGCAAGAGCTTCTGCCCGTGATGTTAGCATTGCGGTATCGCAAACCTTGCTTGCGATATGCGGGGGATATCAATGAAAGGATGATGGGAATGCAGTTAAGTGAAAGGAAGATCAAAATATTGCAGGCCATTATCCGGAACTATCTTGAAACGGGCGAGCCGGTGGGCAGCAGGACGATTTCCAAGTACACAGATTTACATTTAAGTTCTGCAACCATCCGGAATGAAATGTCAGATTTAGAGGAAATGGGATACATTGTACAGCCCCATACCTCTGCAGGGAGAATTCCCTCCGACAAAGGATATCGGCTATATGTGGATACCATGATGGAGGAAAAGGACAGGGAACTGGAAGAACTAAAGGAGATGATCCTTGAAAAGGAAGGAAAGATGGACCATCTTCTAAAGCAGGTGGCAAAGCTCCTGGCAGTGAATACCAACTATGCCACCATGATTTCAGCACCTGCCATTCACACAAATAAAATAAAGTTTTTACAGCTTTCCAGAATGGACCGGCACCAGCTCCTGGCGGTGGTGGTGGTGGAAGGGAATGTGATCAAGAACAATATTATTTCCATATCTGAGGAACTGGATGATGAAACCCTTCTTAAGCTGAACATCCTTCTGAACACCCATTTAAACGGGCTGGCGTTGGAAGAGATCAATTTAAGCATGATTTCTGCGATGAAACGCCAGGCGGGCATCCACAGTGCCATTGTGGCAGATGTAATAGATGCTATTGCAGAGTCCATCAAAGCGGAGGAGGACCTGGAAATCTACACCAGCGGGGCGAACAATATTTTTAAATACCCTGAGCTGGCTGACCAGCAAAAGGCAAGCGAGATTATCAACACCTTTGAGGAAAAGCAGATGCTCACGGAGCTGGTGCAGAATACGCTGTCCGGTGAAAACAGTACGGGTATCCAGGTTTACATCGGAAATGAGACGCCGGTCCAGACAATGAAAGACTGCAGTGTGGTAACGGCTACCTATGAGTTAGGGGAAGGGATGCGTGGGACTATAGGGATCATTGGCCCCAAGCGCATGGATTATGATAAGGTAGTGGGGACACTGAAAATGATTACCCACCAGTTGGATGAATTATACAGGAATAAGACATAAAGATGGAAAGGGATGGAGCCGATGAGTGAGGAAATGAAAAAAGATATGCAGGATAGTCCGGAGATGGAAGAAGCAGCACAGGACAGGGAAGAAGAAATGGAAGCGGACGTTGACGGCGGCGGGGAAGCAGAAGGAGAAGCCGGGCCGGAAGAGGCGGAAGCTGACAGCGGGAGCGGGGAAACGGAAAACGCCAAAGGGGCAGGGGAAGGAAGCTGGGCGGAAAGAAAAGCCGCCAAGAAGAAATTAAAGGCGGAGAAAAAGCAGGACGCCTTAAAGGAAAAAATTGAAGAGCTGGAGGACAGGGTAAAGCGCCAGATGGCTGAATTTGAAAATTTCAGGAAGCGCTCGGAGAAGGAAAAAACCGCAATGTTTGAGACCGGTGCCAAAAGCGTCATAGAAAAGATCCTCCCGGTGGTGGACAATTTTGAAAGAGGCCTGGCAAGTATACCGGAGGATGATAAGGGAAGCGCCTTTGCGGAAGGGATGGAGATGATCTACAAGCAGCTGATTTCCGAGCTGGAAAAGATTGAGGTAAAGCCGATCCCTGCACTGGGGGAAGAATTTAACCCCGATTTCCATAATGCAGTGATGCAGGTGGAGAGCCAGGACTATGGGCCGGGAATCATCGCCCAGGAGCTGCAAAAGGGCTATACCTACAGGGACAGCGTAGTAAGGCACAGTATGGTTGCAGTAACTTCCGAAAGCTAATGCCTGTGGGCAGAAGGTTAAAGGGAAAGTCCCGCAGCCCCGGATGGGCGGTGAAAGCCCTTTGGGGACTGCAGTAATAAATTTCAGTAAACAGTATCATAAACAAAATGTTTCAGGAGGAGATAATTATGAGCAAAATTATTGGTATTGACTTAGGTACGACAAATAGCTGCGTAGCGGTTATGGAAGGTGGGAAGCCCACTGTTATAGCAAATGCGGAAGGTGCAAGGACCACACCCTCTGTGGTAGCGTTTACCAAAACAGGAGAGAGGCTGATCGGTGAGCCTGCAAAGCGCCAGGCGGTTACCAATGCGGAAAAGACCATTTCTTCTATTAAAAGAGATATGGGTACAGACAAAGGGCGCAACATTGACGAGAAGAAATATTCTCCCCAGCAGATTTCAGCCATGATCCTCCAGAAGCTGAAAGCAGACGCTGAGAGCTATCTGGGAGAAAAGGTTACAGAAGCGGTTATCACTGTACCTGCTTACTTTAACGACGCACAGCGCCAGGCTACCAAGGATGCAGGCAAAATTGCAGGGCTTGATGTTAAGCGTATCATCAACGAACCCACAGCGGCTGCGCTGGCTTATGGCCTTGACAATGAAAAAGAACAGAAGATTATGGTATACGACTTGGGAGGCGGTACTTTTGACGTTTCCATTATAGAAATCGGCGACGGGGTCATTGAAGTACTGGCTACCAACGGCGACACCCACCTTGGAGGCGATGATTTTGACAATAAGCTGACCCAGTGGATGATAGATGAATTCAAGAAGGCAGAAGGGGCTGATTTGTCCAAAGACAAAATGGCTCTCCAGAGATTAAAGGAAGCGGCTGAGAAGGCAAAGAAGGAGCTTTCTTCTGCTACAACCACCAACATTAACCTTCCTTTTATTACGGCTACGGCAGAAGGCCCTAAGCACTTTGACATGAACCTGACCAGGGCAAAATTTGACGAGCTGACCCATGACCTGGTAGAGAGGACTGCAATTCCCGTACAGAATGCCATGAAAGACGCAGGGCTTACCAACGGTGACCTGGGGCAGGTGCTGTTAGTAGGCGGGTCTACCCGTATCCCTGCAGTACAGGATAAGGTAAAACAGCTTACAGGCCATGAACCCAGCAAGAGCCTGAACCCGGATGAATGTGTAGCCCTGGGGGCTTCTATCCAGGGCGGAAAGCTGGCGGGAGATGCGGGCGCAGGGGAAATCCTTCTGCTTGACGTTACACCTCTTTCCCTGTCCATTGAGACCATGGGCGGCATTGCCACCAGGCTGATAGAGAGAAATACCACTATTCCTACCAAAAAGAGCCAGATTTTCTCTACAGCGGCAGATAACCAGACAGCGGTTGACATTAACGTGCTCCAGGGCGAGCGCCAGTTTGCAAGGGATAACAAGTCCTTAGGCCAGTTCCGCCTTGACGGGATCCCTCCGGCAATGCGCGGCGTACCCCAGATTGAGGTTACATTTGATATTGACGCCAATGGTATCGTAAATGTTTCCGCCAAGGATCTGGGAACCGGCAAAGAACAGCATATTACCATCACTGCAAGCTCCAACATGTCTGACGACGAAATTGACAAGGCAGTAAAGGAAGCCGCAGAATTTGAGGCACAGGACAAGAGGAGGAAAGAAGCCATTGACACAAGGAATGAGGCGGACTCCTTTGTATTCCAGACAGAGAAAGCATTAAATGAAGTGGGGGACAAAATTGATGCTTCCGAGAAGGCAAATGTGGAAGCTGATATGCAGGCAGTAAAGGATATTCTGGAGAGGACCAAAGACCAGGAAATGTCCGATTCCGACTTAGACGCCCTGAAAGCGGCAAGGGAGAAACTGACCACAAGCGCCCAGGCACTGTTTACCAAGATGTATGAGAACATGCAGCAGGCAGGCGGGGCGGCTGGCCCCGATATGGGGGCAGGTGCTGGCCCTGATATGGGCGGCAACGCAGGCCCGGCAGACGATGTGGTTGACGGAGATTACAGAGAAGTATAAAATGAGAAAAGGCTTATCCCGGGCAGCGGTGGCTGCCTGGGATAAACTGTAGCTTTCTCAATGAGAATGGCTCGTTTTGGGTCATTCTTCTTGTGTTTATCTATACTAAAATCGGTTATGTTGCTTTGGGCGGCATGTTATGCGCCGGAGTGCATGGGAGGAAAGAAGCGATGGCAGAACAAAAACGTGACTATTATGAAGTACTGGGAGTCGATAAGAACGCGGATGATGCCGCCATTAAAAAAGCATACAGAGCTCTTGCCAAAAAGTATCATCCTGATATGAACCCCGGAGATGTGGAAGCGGAGAAGAAATTCAAGGAAGCTTCCGAGGCTTACGCGATCTTAAGTGACCCGGAGAAGAAGAGACAGTATGACCAGTTTGGCCATGCCGCTTTTGAAGGGGGCGCAGGCGGATTTGGCGGATTTGATTTCAACAGTGCGGATTTCAGCGATATCTTTGGCGATATCTTCGGCGACTTTTTTGGCGGCGGCCGAAAGGGGCGGGGCAGCAATGGCCCTATGAAAGGGGCAAACATCAGGACCAGCGTGCGGATTACTTTTGAAGAGGCTGTCTTTGGCACTGACAAGGAAATTGAGCTTACTTTGAAGGATGAATGTAAAAGCTGCCACGGCTCAGGGGCGAAGCCGGGAACCAGCCCGGAAACCTGCCAGAAATGCGGGGGGAAAGGGCAGGTTGTATTTACCCAGCAGTCTTTCTTTGGGACGGTACGCAACGTCCAGACCTGCCCTGAGTGTAACGGGACCGGAAAGGTGATTAAGGAGAAATGCTCCGACTGCCACGGTTCAGGATATATTGCAAACCGCAGGAAGATACAGGTATCCATCCCGGCGGGAATTGATAACGGGCAGAGTGTCCGCATAAGGGATAAAGGGGAGCCGGGGACAAACGGCGGCCCAAGAGGGGATTTGCTGGTGGAAGTGATTGTAGGCCGGCATCCGATCTTCCAGCGGCAGGATTACCACATTTATTCGGCAGTCCCGATTTCTTACGCTATAGCGGCCCTTGGCGGGGATGTGGTGGTGGATACTGTTGACGGCAAGGTGATTTACGAGGTGAAGCCGGGAACCCAGACAGACACCAAGGTACGTTTAAAGGGAAAAGGCGTGCCGACTTTAAGGAATAAGGAAGTCCGGGGAGACCATTATGTGACGCTGGTGGTACAGACCCCTGAAAAGCTGTCCCATGAGGCGAAAGAACTGTTAAGGCAGTTTGACGCAGCCACAGGAGACAGCCTTAATGCGGCAAAGAATGTGCAGGGGGAAAAGAGCGAACCGAAAAAAGGAAAAGGAAAAGGAATATTCCGGAAATAAGATCTGTGGCTTTTGGCAGTTTTCAGGTTTAGAACAGGCAGTAAATGTAAGGGTTTTGGAGGTTTCTCCGAAACCCTTTTTATGCCCAGGGGCGCACAGATGAAATTGTTGCTTACGCAACGTGTGCCCCGCGGCGAGCAGTGAGAAACTCTTCCCTGCTTGATTGCCCATGGGCAGTTTGGTGTTAGCAATATGATGCAATTATAAATCAATGGTCATATTCAGCCCAAAAGATGCATAAAATATTATCAGGCTACCTGGACTGCCCTAAGGGCAGAAGGAATTCATTCTTATCCCGCAGACTTTGCGAGAAACTCTTCCAGCATGGCGGCAATACGCCCGGAAAGGCTGGTGTTCAGCCCTTTAACGATGGGGAGAAGCCCTGAAATTTTGTCCGGTGTATCCATTTCCAGGTAAATGGTTGCCAGGAGCTTGTAGGAAGCACTGATATCCGTGCCTGTTTTAACAGAAAATTCCAGAACCTGGCAGGCTTCGGCCACATAGCCCTTTTGGTAAAGGGTTTCCGCCATTTTCTGCAGGGTGCGCACAAGGACGGTATAGCTCTGGTCGTACCGGGAAAGAATGTCAATGTTGGGCGCGCCATACTTTAGCTTTAAATCTGTGTTGCTGATGCCGGTGAAATTCACAATAGGGTTTTCGGAAAGGGTGCGCAGGGTTTCGTGACATTCGGCTATGGCAGGGTCTTCCGTGAGGGCCTCCATGGGGAGGGCGTCAAAAGGAATCTGGATATAGTCAAGCCCTTCTAAGGATTGGCGCCGGGTCCGGTTGGCAGCGGCTTCCTGGTCCCAGAAACTTTTGTGGACCCGGGCTTCTTTGTTGCGCTGCCTGTGAAGCATAAAGGTAAGCCAGAGACAAAATACGATAAAACTTGCAAAAAAGGGAAATTTCATATATAATATCCTTTCAAAGACATATATTTTGATGGTGCGGAACAGGTAGCTGTGGGAATCCCCGCAGGCTTATGGGGACGCAACCATCCGGTTGGTTTTGGAGGGCTGCCATGTTTAATTTTTACAGCAAAAAGAGCAAAAAAATTGTGTCGTCTGTTATTATTATCCTGCTTGTGCTTGCTATGATTATTCCAACTATAGCATCTTTTTTGTATTAAAGCAAATAGTAATAAGCGGTTTTTATAAAAAATAAAGAAGCAGCGCTGGCGGCTATGATATTAGGGCTGCTAGGGCAGCATCCCGGCGGAAGGGAGCCGGGGCTGTTGCGCTGTGCGGCAGGTGTACTGCGGCAGGGGGTTAGAGGAATGAAAAGTGTTGCAAAAGGAATCGGCGGTCTTTTTCTGGCCTGTCTGTTTTGGGGCCTTTGGGGCTCCCAGGCAAAGGCGCAGGAGGAAAACAGGATACTATCCGGCATTTACATAGAGGATATGTCCCTGGAGGGAAAGACGGCAGGGGAAGCAAGGGCCATGGTGGAGGGCTATGTGGAAGGGCTTAGCAGCAAAAAGATCACATTGATGGCTGTGGACGGAAACGGGGTGGAGATCACACCGGCGGATGTGGGCCTATACTGGTCAAACCAGGAGATCGTGGAAGAGGCGGCAAGGGTTGGACAGGCAGGAAACGTAGTGCAGCGTTACAAGGCTGCCAAAGATTTACAGTACCACAACATGGTTTATGAGCTGCAATTTGATTTTGACATGGTCCTGATCAAGGATATTTTAGAGCAGCAGTGTTCTGTTTTTAACCAGGAGGCAATAGATGCGACCCTTTCCAGGGTAAACGGGAGCTTTGTGGTGAACCAAGGGCAGGCCGGGAAAATTGTAGACGAAGAGAATTCCGCCCAGTTGATTTATGATTTTTTTAATGACAGCTGGGACAGGGGGGATGCCTCCGTGGAACTGGCGGTTACTGTGGATGAGCCAAAGGGTACGGCAGAGGAGCTTGCCAAGGTAAAGGATGTGCTGGGAACCTTCACCACCAGTTTCCGCACTTCCAATTCTTCCAGAAGCGCCAATGTCCGCAACGGCTGTGCGCTGATTAACGGGGCGACTATTTATCCGGGGGATGAATTTTCCACTTATGTGGCAGTTTCTCCCTTTTCCGAAGCCAACGGGTATTATATGGCAGGTTCTTATTTAAATGGCAAGGTCGTTGACAGCCTTGGGGGCGGTATTTGCCAGGTATCCACGACCCTGTATAATGCCGTGCTTTTATCGGAGCTGGATGTTACGGAGCGGCATAACCATTCGATGATCGTAACCTATGTGGATCCTTCAGCGGATGCGGCGATTGCAGAATCGGCAGGGAAGGATTTCCGTTTTATCAATAATACGGGAGCGCCTATTTATATTGAGGGCGTGACTACGGACGACAAGCATATTACCTTTACCATCTATGGCCAGGAGAACAGGGACAGCGGCCGCAAGATCCGCTATGAAAGCGAGGTAGTGAGCAAAACAGTACCCAGCGCGGAAGTGGTGTATACCAGTACTTCCATGCCGGTAGGCTCTGTCTCCGTCCAGTCAGCCCATATTGGCTATACCGCCAATCTATGGAAAGTGGTAACGGAAAATGGCGTGGAGGTAAGCAGGGATAAAGTGAATTCCAGCTCTTACAAGGCAGCGCCGCGGACAGCTACGGTAGGGGTGTCAACCGCCGACCCGGTAGTATACGAACAGATGATGGCGGCTATTGCCACCAACAATATAGACCATATAAAAGGAGTTGCCGCAGCCCTTGCAGCAGGGCAGGCGCCTCCGGCGGCAGAAGCGCCTGTAGACGGCACAGTACCGCCTGTGGATGGCGCGGCACCTCCGGCAGCACCTCCAGCAGAAGCAGTGCCCCCGGCAGAGCAGCCCGCCGGGGAGGCTGTGCCGGTACCGGAAGCGCCTGTGGATGAGGCTCCGGCACAATAGCCGGAAACAGGGGACTGCCCGGATCCATTCTGCCGGGACAGCCCAGGGGCAGAAGTGCAGAAAATGGCAGTAATTACGGCAAAGGATGGCATCTGGAAGGGGAGGCCATGAAGACAGGGAAAATATCCGAGAGCGTATTAAAGCGTTCTGTGTTAAGGCAAATTGAAAATCAGGTGCAGGAAGTAAAAAAAGGCGCAGGTGTAGGTGGGGACTGCGCCTTTTTGGCATGGGAAAATCCGGTTCCGGGGCCTGGGGAGGAAATGGGGGTGGCAGCCTCCACCCAGACCATAGCGCTGCCTGTTAAAAGGGCGGCATATCTGGCTGTAATGGCCGCGGCCAACAATCTGGCAGCAGCAGGGGCACACCCTGTAGCGGTAACCCTTTCCCTGACGTTGCCAGAGGAAACCCAGGAGCAGCATTTAAGGGAATGGGTGAGGCAGGCGGACGAATGCGGCAGGGAGCTGGGGATGCAAATTGCAGGGGGGCATACGGAGGTGAGCGCCAAGGTCCAGGTCCCGGTGATTACAGCAACGGCCCTGGGCAAGGGAAGGATGGAAACACAAAGCCCGCCGGAAAGCTTTCAGGGGCTGGATATTGTAATGAGCAAGTGGATTGGCATGGAGGGAGCTTTCCTTATTGCATCAGAAAGGGAACAAGAGCTTCTGGGGCGCTATCCGGCGGGTTTACTGGGAGGGGCAAGGGAGCAGGGGAAGTATTTGTCTGTTGCGCCGGAGGCGGCCATAGCCCAGAAGTCCGGCGTTTATGCAATGCATGATGTAAGGTGCGGGGGCATCTTCGGTGCATTGTGGGAAGTATCCCAGAAGTTAGGCGTCGGACTTTGTGTGAACCTGAAAAAAATTCCGGTAAGGCAGGAAACCATTGAAGTGTGCGAGTTTTACAATCTGAATCCCTATGGGCTGATATCCGGGGGAGCCCTCCTTATGCTTACCAGGCAGGGGGAATATCTGGCGGAACAGTTGGAAGGAGCGGGGATTTCGGCGGCAGTGATTGGGAAAACCAACGGAAGCAATGACAAAATTGTCTGCAACAAAGATGAGACAAGATACCTGGGGCCGCCTGTACCGGATGAAATATATAAAGTATTCCAGGCATAGAATAAAGGGAGCAGGGAGTGAAGCTCCGGGACTAGAAACGGGACTGTAAAATAAGAAAGGATTTTAGGATGAGAGAGAAGATTTTGACTATCATAGAAAAAAACAGCCGCATAGATATGAAAGAACTGGCGGTGATATTAGGTGTTGAGGAAATTGCGGTTGCCAATGAGTTGAAGGCAATGGAGGAGGAAGGGGTTATCTGCGGTTACCACACAATGATAGACTGGGAAAAAACCTCTATAGAAAAAGTGACGGCCCTTATTGAGGTGCGGATCACACCCCAGAGGGGGCAGGGGTATGACAATATTGCAGAGCGGATATACAAATACCCGGAGGTAAACAGCGTATATCTGATTTCAGGCGGGTATGACCTTCTGGTAACCTTAGAGGGGAAATCCTTAAAAGCGGTTTCCAGCTTTGTTTCAGATAAGCTTTCCACACTGGATGGGGTCCTTAGCACAGCCACCCACTTTATTTTGAAGAAATATAAGGATCACGGAACCATATTGACCAAAAAGTATGAGGATACCAGGGAGAAGGTGACACCATGAGAAACCCGTTAGCAGATAAAGTTGTTACGATTAAGCCCTCTGGCATCCGGAAATTTTTTGATATTGTCAGTGAGATGGACGATGCGATTTCCCTGGGGGTGGGGGAACCGGATTTTGACACTCCCTGGCATATCAGGGACGAGGGAATTTATTCCCTAGAGAAGGGAAGGACTTTTTATACCTCAAATGCAGGGCTGAAAGAACTGAAAACAGAGATTGCCAGGTACATACTAAGAACCCAGGGGATTTCCTATGACCAGGCGGGGGAGGTGCTGGTGACAGTGGGCGGCTCGGAGGCCATTGATATTGCCCTCCGGGCAATGGTTAACCCGGGGGAGGAAGTGCTGATTCCCCAGCCAAGTTATGTATCTTATGAGCCTTGCGCCATTCTGGCAGGCGCGTGCCCTGTGATTATTGAACTGAAGGAGGAAAATGAATTCCGGCTTACTGCTAAGGAGCTCTTGGATGCCATTACGGACAGGACGAAAGTGCTGATACTGCCTTTCCCCAATAACCCTACAGGGGCAATCATGGAAAAAGGGGATCTGGAAGCTATCGCGGAGGTTATCCGGGAGAAGGATATTTTTGTAATTTCCGATGAAATTTATGCGGAGCTGACTTATAAGGAGAAGCATGTTTCTATTGCAAGCCTTCCCGGAATGCAGGAGAGAACCGTCCTGATTAATGGTTTTTCCAAGGCATATGCCATGACCGGCTGGCGTCTGGGCTATGCCTGCGCACCCAAAGCCATTATGGAGCAGATGTTGAAGATACACCAGTTTGCCATTATGTGTGCGCCGACTACCAGCCAGTATGCGGCAGTGGAAGCTTTGCGCAACGGGGATGATGACGTGGCCATGATGCGGGGGGCCTACAACCAGAGAAGGCGGTTTTTGATACATGCCTTTAAGGAAATGGGGCTGAAATGTTTTGAGCCATATGGGGCTTTCTATGTGTTCCCGTGCATTAAGGAATTTGGCATGACCAGTGAGGAATTTGCAAGCAGGCTCCTTGCAGAGGAAAAAGTAGCGGTGGTGCCGGGAACAGCCTTTGGGGAGTGTGGGGAGGGGTTCCTCCGGATTTCCTACGCCTACTCCCTGGAAAACCTGAAAATTGCATTAGAAAAGATAAGTGCATTTATTGGCAGGCTTAAAAAGTAAAAGGACGCGTTAAAGGGCTGTCCTGTTGATAATAGCAATACACCTGAAAATAACACTTGAAAGACACTTATGTGCTTTTAAGTGTTATTTTTTGGGCATTCAAATGAATGCTTTTTCTAAAGTATGCCTCAGAAGACAATGGACATGGTGCAGTTTTGGCCCCAAATGCCTTGCATATCGTTATTAAGTATGATAGTATAATTCAAAAGCATAAAATATTTCTGTTTATCAAGGCTATGTGCCATCTTTATCCGTCCCGTTTTCCCAAAGGGCGGGGTGTCAGACGAATTTCAGGAAATCTATGCTTTCAATCACCTAATAAATATGGAAAAGGGCAGGAGGTTTCCGGGAAGCTCCTGCTATAGGAGGGAAAAATTGGAAAAAGATGTTATAAGCGGTGCATTTTTTTCTGACAATGAGCGCTATGCCGATATTATTAATGGTATTGGCTGTAATGGGATACCTTTTGTCAGGGGAAAAGACTTGTACCAGGCAGACACGAAAATCTTGTCCGGCAAGCGCAGGGGGCTTGGGGGAAAGGGGAAAAGAATTACGGCAAAATACCGTGATTTGATGAGGAAAACAGCTTTTGGCATGAATTTTGCCATGATAGGCATTGAGAACCAGGAGGAAATTGACTATGCCCTGGCTCTTCGGGTGATGGGATATGATGCGGGAGAGTACGGGCGCCAGGCGGCAGAAATCCGCAGGCAGGTAAGAAGGGACAGTAAGGGGTTAAGCCGCGGGGAATATATGTATGGTTTCAGGAGAGAAAGCTGTTTGCTTCCTACAACCACTTTTGTTCTGTATTATGGGGAGGAAGCCTGGGATGGGGCAAGGGATCTTCATGGCCTGCTTAATTTTTCAGGTATACCTGAAGAACTTAAGGAAAAAGTGTCCAACTATCAGCTTCATATCGTAGAAGTCAGGAGGCTTGAGAGTACGGATATGTTCCGGACAGATGTGAAACAGGTATTTGACTTTATCCGGTTTTCCAGGGACAAGCAAAAAATCAAAGAACTTCTGGATCAGGAGCAGGCATATGGGCTGCTGGACGAAGAGGCATATGATATGGTAGCGGCTTACGCGGGGGAGGGAGAAACCATGTTCAAATGGAAAGAAAAGCACAAGGAAGGCGGGAAGGTCAATATGTGCCAGGGGATAAGGGAATGGCTTGCGGACGAGCGTATGGAAGGAAGAATCGAGGGAAAAGAGGAAGGAAGGGCTGAAGGGATACTTGAAGGAAAAGCCCGGGAAAGCGAAAGGATGGGCAGGCTTATTGTTGCCCTTACTGGGCAGTCCCGCCTGGAGGATTTGGTGAAAGCCGCTGAGGATGCAGAGCACAGAGAAAAAATGTATAAGGAACTTGGGATTTAGCCTGGATTTTAATTTCAGGGGCTGCCATGTGTATGAGGGGGATAAGGCTTTGCCCAGACAGGAAAATATTTCGTGGTTTCGCCCCATAAGGGTTATGGTATATTTTTCTGCCCGGGCTGTTACTGCCTTAATCGTTGGCTTCTGAAAGGCAAGAGCCATTTGATAAGTTAATAAAGCTGGTATTCCACCACAATGCTTGCCTCCACCTGAATTTCTCCTGGCATGATGCCTGCCATATCCTCCATAAGCGCTTCAGCTTTCATGGAAGCGGAGCGGTAGCCATTGGTGAGGGCGGCGTCAGAGTACCGTGCCTGGGAGTAGCCGCTGGTTTCCTGGATTTTTATTACGGCACCAATCTGCTGGCCTGCTGCCCCAGCCAGGGCCTGGGCTTTCTGGCGGGCGGATTCTACGGCGGCGGTTAAGGCTGCCTGGTAGCTTTCGTCGTATTTGCTTGCCATGTAGGTGATGGACTGGACAGTGTTAATGCCGTTTGCTACAGACTGGGACAGGATATTGCCAAGCCCTTCTATGGGAATATCCGACACCGTAAGGGTGGTGTCTGCCTCATAGCCGGTAAGGCGTGGGGTACTGCCGCTGTAATTGTAGACCGGGTTCATATGGTAGCCGGAGGTCTGGATAGAGCTTTCGGCGATGCCAAGGCTTTCTAAAAGGGCAATCACCTGGTTTACAGACTGGGCATTTTGCTGCTGGCAGTCTGCCGCTGTGCCTGCCTGGGTGCGGACGGAATAGGTAATTTCTGCAATGTCCGGGACAACTGCCACTTTTTCGCTGCTGTTTACAGTGATAGAGTTGGGGGAGTAGCCGGAAAGGGGAAGTGGTGCGGGGGTGGGCTGCTGCCCGGAGGGAGCCTGTCCGGTGGCTTCTGCCGAAGCCTCTACTGCCGCCATATTGTCGGGGGTGAGGTTCCCGCATCCGGTAAGCCCCAAAAGAAAAATCCCCATAAATAATGATACGTAAATTTTCTTCATAAATTATCCTCCTGCGTTTGATTCATCTATAAAATATACGCAGGAGGAGGGGCTGTTTTATGGGATTTTGGGAGTAAATTATTTTGGGGTTTTCCAGCTTAGCTGATGGAGCGTCCCTTCCCGCTGTAGCTGTGAGAAATTCTGTTGGCGCAGCGCTTCATATAGGACAATGGCAACAGAGTTGGAAAGGTTCAGGGAGCGGATCTGGGGAAGCATGGGGATACGGATACATGTTTCCTCATAGTCCACCAACAGTTCCTCCGGTATTCCGGCGCTTTCTCTTCCGAACATAAGGAAGTCCCCAGGGCTGTAGGAGACTTCCGTATAGGCCCGCCGGGCCTTGGTGGTGGCCATCCAGATCCTGGCACCGGGATGCCTGGCTTTTAATTCGCCGAAGTTCATATACCTGGTTACGTCAAGCTGGTCCCAGTAATCCATCCCGGCACGTTTTAGGTCTTTTTCGGTGATACGGAAGCCCAGGGGCTCAATCAGGTGAAGGCTGGTTCCGGTGGCGGCGCAGGTCCTTCCAATGTTACCCGTGTTGGCGGGTATTTCAGGCTGATGTAAAATAATATTCATAATTAGATTTAATCCTCGTTTTCTTCCTCTGCCAGGGGCAGGGAAAATATAAATTCTGACCCTACGCCTTCTGTGCTGATTACGTTAATGTGCTCCCCGTGGGCGTGGATGATTTCTTTTGTGATAGAAAGACCCAGCCCGGTGCCTTTTTTGTCTTTCCCGCGGGAAGAGTCGGATTTGTAGAAACGGTCCCAGATCAGCTTCAGGTCGTCTTTGGGTATGCCGATGCCGCTGTCCTTTACAGATACGAAAATCTTGTTGTGCTTTTCTGTGGTTTCGATCTTAATGATGGAGTCCGGGCGGCTGAACTTGATAGCGTTATCCAGAAGGTTGTATAGGGCCTGCTGGATTTTAACCATATCCGCGTTGACAAAAAGTTCGTCCCCTGTGAGGATCAGCTCAATAGCAATGGTCTTGCTTTTGCAGGTTCCCTCAAAGGAGGCGGCGGAATTGCGGATAACCTTATTGATATTAAAAATGCCCTTGTCTAAAAGCATTCCTTTGGTGTTTAGATTGTTCAGGGTTAGAAGCCCGTTGGTGAGCTTGGTAAGCCGTTCCGTCTCATTGAGTACGATGGTAAGGTATTTTTCGTACAGCTCCGGCGGTATGGTGCCGTCTAACATGGCTTCCAGGTAACCCTTGATGGAGGTAAGGGGAGAGCGGAAGTCGTGGGAGACATTGGCTACAAACTTCTTCTGGTCATCCTCGGAACGGGCGATTTCACTGGCCATGTAGGAGAGGGTTGCCCCCAGGTAACCGATTTCGTCCTCGCTGTCAATCTGAAATTCATAGTGCATGTTTCCGGCAGCATACTGTTCTGTGGCTTCGGTGATCCTGCGCAGGGGGAGATAAACCATCTCCGTAAAGAAAATCAGAATGATCAGGGAGAGCAGGAACAATATGACCAGCATCAGGTAAGAAATATTTAACAGGTTGTTGCCCGAGGCGGAGATATTGCTCATAGGATAGTGGATCACCACATAGCCCCGGACCTTATAATTAGAAGTAATGGGGGCGAAGACGCTGAGCTGCTCTTCCGTAAAGCTATCGAAAAAATTACCTATAGTATAGTAAGAATTTTCTGTCACTGTAGGGTCAAAGCCGGAAACTACGGTTTCGTTTTCCACGTCAATGGGTGCCCGTGAGTCCAGGATCAAAAGCCCCGAGGGGTTGATGATCCACAAGGTTGCGCCGAGATAGGCATCCAGGGCGTCAAGCTGTTTTTTGACCGTGTCCAGGGAAGTTTCCACGTTATATAAGTCTGAGGCGTAGGTATTGGCGATTAAGGTCGCTTCCCGGTAGAGGGCATCCGCCCGTTCCCGCTTAAGCTGTTCTATGGTCATGCTGCTTACAAAGGTAGCCACCACCACAAAGCCAAAAAAGGCGAAGATCAGGTAAGCCAGCAGGAACTTCAGGTAGAGGGTTTTTCTCATTGCCTCACCTCAAATTTATAACCGATACCCCAGATGGTGGCGATCCGCCAGCCTGCATGGTCGTTGATTTTTTCCCGCAGCCGTTTGATATGCACGTCCACGGTCCTGGTATCGCCAATGTATTCATAGCCCCAAATCTGGTCCAGGAGCTGTTCCCTGGTAAAAACATGGTTGGGGGAGGAGGCCAGGAAATAGAGAAGCTCCAGCTCCTTGGGGGGCATTTCAACGGTTTTCCCCATGTAAACCACGGAATAGTTGGTCTGGTTGACCACCAGGTCCGGGTATTCCACACATTTAATGTCCGGGGCAGCAGCAGTGGGGGAGGCAGGCTTATACCTGCGCAGCACCGCTTTTACCCTTGCCACAAGCTCTTTGGAATCAAAGGGCTTTTCCATGTAGTCATCCGCCCCCAGCTCCAGCCCCAGCACCTTGTCAAAGATTTCTCCCTTGGCAGAGAGCATGATAATGGGGATGGCGGATTTGGCGCGGATTTCCCGGCAGACCTGATAGCCGTCAATGCCGGGCAGCATCAGGTCCAGCAGGATCAGGTTTGGGGCGAAAGAATCTGCCAGAAGCAGGGCGGTTTCACCATCCCCTGCAATCATGGTCTCAAAGCATTCTTTGGTCAGGTACAGGGAAATCAGCTCCGCAATGTTACTGTCGTCGTCTACAATTAATATTTTCTGTTTATTTACCATTTCAAACTCCTTATTCCTGGCACCTGGTTAAAAAACACCTCCCCAACCCGGGGCATTTTTCAAACAGGCCATTACGCCCGCCCATTGGGACGTAAGTATCATTATTCTTTGAAAGAGACGATGGTGACGCCTGCATCCCCTTCCCCGTATTCTCCCAGACGGTAGGATTTTATATATTTGATCCGTTTTAAGTGCCCGTGCACAGCGTTTCTTAAAGCGCCGGTGCCTTTCCCATGCACGACCCTTACAGTGGAAAGGCGGGAGAGGTAAGCGTCGTCTAAATATTTGTCCAGCTCCGCTAAAGCTTCGTCCACGGTTTTGCCAAGGAGGTTGATTTCCGGGGAGATAGAAAGGGCTTTGGACATTTTCACTTTACCCGTGTGGCTTCTTTGCGGGGCAGGGGCGGGAGCGGCTTCCCCTGTAAGGGCGATATCCTTTATATTTGCCTGGGAGCGCATGGCGCCGCACTGGACGAAAAGGTTTCCTTTATGGTCCGGCAGGGTGCTTACGGTTCCCTTAAGCCCCATGGAAAGGATTTTCACGCTGTCGCCAATTTTAAGCTGCCCGGGTTTTAGTTCCTTTTCCTTCTTGGCCTCCCCGGATTTCAGGGACAGTTTTTCGTTTTTCTTGCCGATTTCCCCCCGCAGGCGTTCCCTGGTTTTTTCCAGGTCTTTCAGGGATGCCCCTGGGCCTGCTTTCTGGTAGACGCGGATGGTTTCATCGGCAACATTCTTGGCTTCCTGGAGGATTTCCCTTGCCCGCTCATTGGCATCCCTAAGGATCCTGTCTTTGGCATTGTCTATTTTTTCGTTTTTGGCCTGGAGTTTTTCCTTCAGGGTCTTGATTTCTTCCTTGTAGGAGGCGATTTCCAGCCGCTCCTTTTCTATGGTGACCCGGCTGTTTTCCAAATCCGCCAGCAGGTCTTCAAAGCTTTTTTCTTCTGTGGTAATCTGCCCTTTGGCGGCGTTGATGATGTAATCCGGCAGCCCCAGCTTGGAGGAAATGGCAAAGGCATTGCTTTTCCCAGGGATCCCCACCAGCAGCCGGTAGGTGGGTGCCAGGGTCTCCACATTAAATTCACAGCAGGCATTTTCCACAAAGCCGGTGGAGAGGGCGTAAACCTTCAGCTCGCTGTAGTGGGTAGTAGCCATCGTGCGGATGCCCCTTGTGTGGAGGTGGTCCAAAATGGCGATGGCAAGGGCTGCCCCTTCGGTAGGGTCGGTGCCTGCCCCCAGCTCGTCAAACAGGCACAGGGAATCCTCGTCTGCATTTTTCAAAATAGAGACGATGGTGGTCATATGGGAGGAAAAGGTACTCAGGCTTTGCTCGATACTTTGCTCATCGCCGATATCCGCGAATACTTCCCGGAACAGGGAAAGCTCCGAGCGGTCCAGCGCCGGGATGTGCAGCCCCGCCTGTCCCATCAGGGTAAAAAGCCCTGCAGTTTTTAAGGAGACTGTTTTTCCACCGGTGTTAGGCCCGGTGACGATGAGAAGGTCAAAGTCTTTCCCCAGGCAGATGTCAATGGGGACTGCCTTTTTGGCAGGGAGCAGGGGATGCCGCCCTTTACGGATGTTGATATACCGGTTCTGGTTAAAAAGGGGCATGGTGGCGTTTTCATCCAGGGCAAGGGACGCCTTGGCGAACACAAAGTCCAGGAAAGTCATGATCTGCTGGTTTTCTTTGATTTCCGGAAGGTGGCCTGCTGCCTGGGCGCTTAAATCTGCAAGGACTGCCTCAATTTCTTCTTTTTCCTTTATGGCAAGCTCCCGGAGCTGGTTGTTTAAATTGACAACGGCGGCGGGCTCAATGAAAAAGGTGGAGCCAGTGGAGGACTGGTCGTGGACCATGCCAGGCACCTGGTTTTTGTATTCAGATTTAACGGGAATGCAGTACCGGTTATCCCTCATGGTGATTACGGCATCCTGCAGGTAGCTGCGGCAGGAGCCGTTGACCATGGATACAAGCTGGGAATGGATCTTATCCCCGGTGATCTGGATGGAACGGCGCACATGCTTAAGCCCCGGGCTGGCGTCGTCGGCTATTTCTTCCTCTGAAAGGATGCAGCGGTTGATTTCGCTTGAAAGCCCGGTGAGGGGTTCCAGGTTCTGGAAATATTCTGTTAAGGTGGTCTGGGCCTCTTCTTCCCGGACGCCCCTGCCGTAGGCTTTGATCCGGTTTACATTGTCCAAAAGCCCTGCGATCTTTAAAAGCTCCGGTGCGGACAGGGTGCTGCCGATTTCCAGGCTGCGCAGGGAAAATCCCACATCACGGTTCCCGCCGAAGGAGGTGGAGCCCTTGGCAAAGAGCATAGAAAGGGCGTCCGCCGTCTGCTGCTGGGCAAGCCGGATGTCTTCTAAATCCATCTGGGGCTTTAGTTCCCGGCACATGGCGCGCCCAGGGTCAGAGGTAGCTTTCTGGGTTAATAATTGAATAATTTTATTGTATTCTAATGTGGCCAGTACTTTTTCGTTCATAAAAATCTCCTGTTTTTTGTTTGGCTTGCGGCTTCCTACAGTATAGCACATTTTTTATCGGGACACTATATGAAGATGGAAAAGAACGCGCCGGTATCATTGCATTCCTTGTCCGGTTTTGTTAAAATAAGAACAATATGGAAAAGAAAGGAAAAATCAAGTGGCGGTTTTAATAGAACGTAACAGAAAACGAATCTTTTGGCTGATAATCCTGGTGGCATTTTTGATGATCTATGCCTACAATCTTCTGACACCCTATATGTCAGACGATTATTTTTATGCCATTGAGGTAAGCCAGGCATCCTCTTTCTGGGACCTGGTGAAGCAGCAGTATGGGGAGTACTTATCCAACAGCGGCAGGGTGGTGGGGCAGTTCAATGTCCGGCTGTCCCTTTCGGTAAACAAACAGGTGTTTAACCTGGTAAACAGCCTGATGTTTATAGGGCTGGCACTTTTGGTATATGCCAATATCCGGCGCAGGAAGAAGCAGGACTTGTTTGTGCTGCTCTTGGTCCTCACATTTTTCTGGAAATATGCGGTGAGCTTTGGGCAGACCATGCTCTGGATCTGCGGGGCTTGTAATTACCTTTGGGGAAGTGTGATCATTTTGGGGTTTGTAACCTTTTACCGGCATTTTCTTGACCATCCGGAAAAAATCAAACGGGAAGGGGCGCTGGCTGCTGCGGCATTCTTTTTTGGCGTGCTTGCAGGGTGGTGCAATGAGAATACTTCCGGCGGCGGGCTTTTGCTGGCGCTGATGTTTGGGATGAACTTCTGGTGGTATAAGAGGAAGGTGGGCAAAAGCAGTATCCATCCCTTTATGGCCACTGGCATTTTGGGGATGTGCTGCGGTATTCTGGGAATGGTCAGTGCGCCCGGGGTACGCAGCAGGAGCGCTACCATGTCCCAGGGGGAGTACACCGGGCTGGTGGGGCTTCTATCACGCACTTACAAAATTACCTTAACAATCCGGGAGCTGTTTTTTCCGGTGCTGGCGATCCTGGCAATTGTGCTGGTGCTGCTGGTGTTGCAAAAAAAGCTTGTCTTTTGGCATCAGGTCCGCTGCAATGAAACTGTCCTGTTCCTTGTGGCGGCGCTTGCCACCTGTTATGCGCTGGCGATAGCGCCAACCCCCATGGACAGGGCGTTTTTTGGTGCAGGCATTTTCCTGTTTATTAGCTGTATCCAGGGAATAGTGGATGTGGGGGACGGGGAACTGGCACTTAAGGCTGCCAGGTATGGCCTGGCCAGTGTCCTGTGCCTGTGGCTGTTTTTTACTTATCTGGATAATCTGGTGAACCTGGCCAGGATTTACCGGGAGGAGAAGGAGCGGATTGGGCTGATCTTGGAAGAAAAGGCAGACCCGCAGGGGGACGGCATTGTGGTGGTGCCTAAATTCCGGGAGGCTTTCCGGAACCCATACAGCGATGCCCATAATTCTGACCTGGAGGATGATAAGGATTATTGGATTAATCTGTTTTATGAGGTCTATTATGATGTAGGGAATATTACGGCGATCCCAAGGGACCAGTGGAATGAGCTTTACGGGGAAACGCCGGGCATATCAGAAAATTAATCAAATGTGCCGCTTATGGACATTTGGTATACTGGTGGAAGGAGCAGTATGGACTGGAAGGGTATCAGGGTAAGCCCCTGTAATCTGTGCCCCAGGGAGTGCGGGGCTAAGAGGGATGAGGGAGGCAGGGGCTTTTGCGGGATGGATGAGAGGATTTATCTGGCAAGGGCAGCGCTGCATATGTGGGAAGAGCCCTGTATTTCAGGGACACAGGGTTCCGGGACAGTATTTTTTTCAGGTTGTAATTTAAGGTGTGTATATTGCCAGAATTATGAAATTGCGGCAGGGGAGCGGGGGCAGCAGGTGTCCCAGGAGAGGCTTTCTGAGATTTTCCTGGAGCTCCAGGGGCTTGGGGCGGCGAATATTAACCTAGTGACGCCAGACCATTATGTGGTACAGGTAGCCCGGGCGGTATTAACAGCCCGGGAAAATGGCCTGAAGGTCCCTGTGGTGTATAATGGGAGCGGTTATGAGAAGGTGGAGGCCATCAGGGGGCTAAAGGGCATTGTGGATATTTTCCTGACGGATTTTAAGTATATGGATGCCCGGCTGGCGGAAAAATATTCTAACGCCGCCGATTATCCCCAGGTTGCGGGCGCAGCCCTTAAGGAAATGGTACTGGCAGTTGGGGAGCCGGCCTTTGGCCGGGAGGGCATGATGCAAAGAGGTGTTATTGTAAGGCACCTGCTTTTGCCCGGGCATAAGAAGAACGCAAAGGCTGTGCTGGATTATGTATATGGGACTTACAAGGACAGCGTGTATATCAGCCTGCTGAACCAGTATACGCCCCTTGGGCGGTTAAAGGATAATCCCGGCTGGAAGGAACTTGGCAGGAAAGTGACGAAAAGGGAATATGAGGAAGTGGTGGATTATGCCATTGGGCTGGGGGTGGAGAATGCTTTTATCCAGGAGGGGGACACCGCCAGGGAAAGCTTTATACCGGAATTTGATTATCAGGGAGTATGGAAGAACGGGAGCGGAATGGAGGTAGGATTATGGAAAGAATAAAAGAATTGGTTGCCCAAATGACTTTGGGGGAGAAAGCGTCCTTTTGTTCTGGCGCGGATTTTTGGCATACAGAGAGCCTGGAGCGTCTGGGCATACCGGCGTCAATGGTTTCCGACGGCCCTCACGGGCTCCGGAAGCAGGATGAGGCGGCGGATCATCTGGGGGTGAACGAGAGCATCAAGGCGGTTTGCTTTCCGGCAGGCTGCGCAACGGCGGCTTCTTTTAACCGGGAGCTCCTGGAGCAGATGGGTGAGGCCCTGGGAAAGGAATGCCAGGCGGAGGGTGTCAGCGTCATTTTAGGCCCTGCGGTGAATATTAAGCGTTCCCCTTTGTGCGGGCGCAATTTTGAGTATTATTCAGAAGACCCTTTAGTGGCTTCTGAGATGGCAGGAGCCTTGGTCAAAGGGATACAGAGCCAGAATGTAGGAACCAGCATCAAGCATTTCCTGGCCAATAACCAGGAAACCAGAAGGATGTCAGTAAGTGCGCAGATTGACGGGAGGGCTTTGCGGGAGATTTACCTGGCGGCTTTTGAAGGGGCAATTACCCAGGGCAAGCCCTGGACGGTGATGTGTTCCTACAACAAAATCAACGGCGTTTATGCTGCGGAAAATAAAAAGTACTTAACAGATGTGCTCCGGGGCCAGTGGGGCTTTGAGGGCTATGTGATGAGCGACTGGGGGGCGGTGAATGACCGGGTTGCAGACCTGGAAGCGGGGCTGGAACTGGAAATGCCTTCTTCTATGGGAGCCAATGACAGGCTGATTGTGGAGGCGGTGGAAAAGGGCCTGCTGAAGGAGGAAATCCTGGACCGGGCGGTGGAGAGGATTTTGTCCGTTGTATTTCGTTTTGAGGAAAACCGGGACAGGACAGCCGTATTTGACCGGGACAAAGACCATGAGACGGCAAGGAAAGTGGCGGAAGAGTGCCTTGTGCTTTTAAAGAATGAGGGGAGCCTGCTTCCCCTGGCCACGGACAAAAAAGTGGCCTTTATCGGGGAATTTGCCGCGAAACCCCGTTATCAGGGGGGCGGAAGTTCCCATATCAACAGCCATAAGATCACCAGCGCCCTTGACGCGGCGGCTGGCAATGCCAATATCGTTTATGCCAGGGGATATGACAGCAGCAAGGAGGAGACGGACCAGGCGCTATTGGCGGAAGCTGTGAAAGCTGCGGCGGAGGCGGATGTGGCGGTTATTTTTGCAGGGCTTCCGGACAGCTATGAGTCAGAGGGCTTTGACCGGCCCCATATGTCCATGCCAGCCAGCCAGAACCGTTTGATCGAAGAGGTGGCAAAGGTGCAGCCTGATGTGGCTGTAGTGCTCCACAATGGCTCCCCGGTGGAAATGCCCTGGATTTCCAAAGTAAAAGCCGTCCTGGAAAGCTACCTTGGGGGGCAGGCTGTGGGAAGCGCCCAGTATGATATTCTTTTTGGCAGGGTGAACCCCAGCGGGAAGCTGCCGGAGACTTTTCCACTGAAACTGGAGGATAATCCCTCTTACCTGAATTTTCCGGGGGAAAAGGATGTGGTGGAATACCGGGAGGGCATTTTTGTAGGTTACCGTTATTATGATAAGAAAAAAATGGAAGTGCTATTCCCTTTTGGCCATGGGCTTTCTTATACTACTTTCGCTTATTCAGGGCTGAAACTGGATAAACGGCGGATGGAGGCGCAGGATACCCTGAGGGTTTCCGTGGAGGTGGCTAATACAGGGAGCCGCCTGGGAAAAGAGGTGGTGCAGCTTTATGTAAGGGATAAGGAAAGCACGGCAATCCGCCCGGAAAAGGAACTGCGGGGCTTTGCCAAAGTGGAGTTAAAGCCTGGGGAGACGAAAACGGTGTCCTTTACCCTGGGAAAACGGGCCTTTGCCTATTATAATACCCAAATACATGACTGGCATGTGGAAGGGGGAGACTTTACCATCATGATAGGGAAGTCCTCACGGGATATTGTACTGCAGGAGGATGTGTATGTGGGGCAGTCTGCGCCGCTTCCGGTGCATTATACAAAAGACACCACTTTTGGCGATGTGATGGAAAATCCTAGGGCGGCGGAGTTTGTGGAAGGGCTGCTCTCCCAGGGCATGTTCGGCGGGGAAGAAGGCGGCAGTGCGGCCAGCGAGGCGATTTCAAGAGAAATGATGGAAGCTATGATGCGGGATATGCCTTTGCGCGGGGTTTTAAGCTTTGCAGGAAAAGGCGGTGTGGGGGCAGAGACGGTAAAAAAACTCATAGACAGGTTAAATGAAAGCGAAAAAGCATAAATAATTTCTGGCAGGATTTCAGAATAATTCTCCATTTTTTACAGATAATAACTCCATAACCAATGCGAAAAGGTACCAGAAGAATGGAGGAAGTGATAAATGAAAGCGACAGGAATTGTAAGGCGGATAGATGATTTAGGACGAATTGTAATACCCAAGGAAATCAGGCGTACTTTGCGGATCCGGGAAAGCGACCCGCTGGAAATATTTACGGACAGGGAAGGGGAGATTATTTTAAAAAAGTATTCCCCTATTGGCGAGATGAATACCTTTGCAAAGCAGTATGCGGAAAGCCTTGCCCAGGTATCGGGGAGAACGGCGCTGATCGCTGACAGGGATCAGTTTATTGCGGTTTCCGGCGGGTTTAAAAGCATCCTGGGGAAGTCCATCAGCAAGGAGCTGGAGGAGAAGCTGAACAAAAGGGAAGTGGTGATTGCCTCAAAGGAGGATTCTGATTTTATTCCTATTACCCAGGATGTTACTGATGAGTTCCAGCAGGAAGCCATCAGCCCGATTATCTGCGAGGGGGATATGATTGGCGGGGTTGTTTTGATTGACAACGCGGAAAAAGGGAAAATGGGCGAAGTGGAGCAGAAGCTGATCCAATCGGCGGCAGGCTTTCTGGGAAGGCAGATGGAGCAGTAAGGGTTATTTGGAAACATGGGCAATAAAAAGGCCCGGATTTGTAATCGCTGATTTACATTCCGGGCTTATTGGATTGCATAAAAGCAGAGCAGGAGAATATGCCCCCAGCCAGTGGGTGGTGTGAGGGGCGGTACTGGAATTAGGAGGTTTGCAAATGGCAAATAAAAGTAGTGTACAGGATATGGGGAGCGGCAGTGTGCCAAGGCTGATGCTGGGCCTGGCCATACCTGCAGTGGTGGCGCAGTTGATCAACATGCTTTACAATATTGTGGACAGGATTTATATAGGGCATATTCCTGGCGCAGGGGCGTCTGCCCTCACCGGCGTGGGCCTTTTTCTGCCCATATTGATGATGATAAATGCCTTTGCCATGCTGGCAGGTTCCGGCGGCGCACCCAGGGCGGCCATTGCCATGGGAAAAAATGACAGGGCACAAGCGCAGAAAATTCTGGGGAACTGTTTTTCGGTGCTGATGATTTTTGCCGTGCTGCTGACGGTTTCGTTTTACATATTTGCACCGCAGCTTTTGCGGCTTTTCGGTGCCAGCAGCGTGACGCTGCCCTATGCACTTTCATATGCGCGTATTTATATTCTGGGAACTGTGTTTGTGATGGTGGTGATGGGGCTGAACCCTTTTATCACTACCCAGGGGTTTGCCAGGTTCAGCATGGCCACTACAGTGGTAGGCGCGGTGTGCAATATTATATTGGACCCGATTTTGATATTCGGGTTTGGCATGGGCGTAAGGGGAGCGGCAGTGGCTACAGTTATCAGCCAGGCGGTAAGCGCTGTGTGGGTGGTCAGCTTTTTGAAAGGGCGGCGCACCCTGCTGCGGCTTACCCTGCCGGATATGAAGATTGTGCCAGAGATCATATTGCCCTGCCTTGGGCTGGGGATTTCCACTTTTGTAATGTTAAGCACGGAAAGTATCCTGAACATCAGCTTTAACAGCAGCCTTTCGCGGTATGGCGGTGATGTGGCAGTAGGCGCCATGACCATTATCTCTTCCTGCAGCCAGCTGATAACGCTGCCTATACAGGGGATCTGCCAGGGCGGGCAGCCGATCATGAGCTATAATTATGGGGCAGGGAAGAAGGAGAGGGTGAAACGTGCGTTTATCTGCCAGTTTACCGCCTGCACTGGCTTTGCAACGGTGATGTGGCTGTTGATGATGCTTATGCCGGGCATGTTTGCAAATATTTTCAGCAGCGATGCTTCTTTGGTAGAATATACTGTCTGGGCAATGCGGATTTACATGGCGGGCATTTTTTCCACTGGGGTGCAGGTTTCCTGCCAGCAGACCTTTATGGCCTTAGGCCAGGCAAAAATCAGCCTGCTGATGGCCTGCCTGCGTAAGCTGGTGCTTTTGATTCCCCTGATTTTTGTACTGCCTTTCCTTTTCTCCAATAAGGTATTCGGGGTATTTGTGGCGGAGCCTGTAAGCGATATCCTGGCGGCGTCTGTGACAGGGTTTATGCTCTTTAGCAGGCTTGGCCGTATATTGGACAGCCCGGCAGGCGTAAACGGGATGGGGCAAGGCAGCAGGAGGGATAAATAGGACAAAAGCCCTGCCATCTACCTTTAGGCCATATTCACCATATAGGGGAAAAATTTAAGCAGCAGTCTGTGACAGGAAAACAGATTGCTGCTTATTTTTTCCCCTGTACGTCCAGAAGCGGGAAAGGATGATGGTTTTATACTGCGTTAAACCGGGGAACCATGGTACATGGCCAGTGCCTGGCGGCAACAGAAGTCCCCCATTTCATAGTAGCCTTTTGTAAAACGGTTTAGGCGGTCAATGGCAACAGAACGGTTTGCCCGTTTGGGCTGGTCGGTAATGAAAATAATTTCATCAGTATGGTATTCTTCATCCAGCTCCGGGTCGGTCAGTTCTTCATAAAAGGGATCGAAAAGCAGGGCCCTTCCATTTTCAATTCCTGTTAGCAGCACATAATGGCCTACATCCAGAAAAAGGTGTAGCAGAACCACGCCGCCTTTGGAAAGGGCGGCGGTGATGGGGCTTTTTGGTGTGATGGCTACTTCTTTTCCTGAAAAATACTCACAGTGGATGGGAAAATTTTTTACCTGGCCGAAATGGTTCAGCCAGCATGAGACATAATTTAGGGCAGCGGCTGAAGTGCCGTGCCTGCAGGGCTCCCCGGCTTCATTGTATGTATCCATGCACACAGACATAATAAATTTAATGATCTCGGGGCAGATCTCCTCCCGTTCAAACAGATAGCGGATGCCGTTTAATATGGTAACAGGCCCGCAGTCATATTCCGAAGTCTGGTAATTTAATAAATTTTTCATGGCGTACCCCGTGACAAAACCGTCAAAAAATTGTATGTTGTAAAGTGATAGTAATATACCGCTGTTTTGGGGATTTGTCAAGGCAAATGAAGGGGCTTGGAAATCAATTTTCAGTATTCCCAATGCTGCTTTTATCCTGCCATTTCCCGGCCCCAAACCGGACCTCACAGTCCTTCTGGTAAAAGGATATGCCATAACAGTCAATTTTTCGGTAACCTTCCGTTTTTAATTCCTCCTGGTATTTTTGGCTATATATCTGCTGCAGGGCTTTTTCTGCGTCAGCTTCCAGGCAGTCAATGGCGTCTGAAACCTTTAACTCCAGGATAAAGGATCTGCTCCGCAGGGAAGGGCTTTTTACAATAATGTCTGGGCGTCCGTTTCCGGACTCCCGGTTGGATTTTACTAGATAATTCTCGCTCTGGCTTAGGATTCCTGTAAGGAAGCCATGATAAAAGTTTTCCGCGCTGTCGTAGAAGCTGATGGTGCGGAAAAGCTGTGCACTTAAGATGTCCCTCATCCTTTGTCCGTCACCTTCTTCCATTGCACGGTAGAAATCCCTGAAATCCTCTCCTTTTATCAGTTCTTTCATCCAGTTAAGGATGGTATTTTCATAAATCGTCATAACTTCAATGTTAGGGATGCGGGCTTTCAGGAACACATATTTGTCTTTAAAATATTCCTTTTCCTTGGTCAGATACCCTGTAAAATAAAGAAAATTCCACAGGTTATCGCCGTTGCCGCCCATATCAGTGTAAGTAACCTCTTCATGGACTTGGATGTCTATGGTGTCCCCTTTCAGCAGTGTTTCGATCTGCCCTTTTGTTTCCCGGCCAGCCTTGGCGACCAAATCCCTGATAATGTCATTGGAACTGGTATTGATCCAGTATGGGCGGGGGAAAGCATTGAGGTTTGCATTCAGGTCATACATATAGTCGCGGAAAAAACCCCTGAAATAGGCATTTTCCAGGGGGACATCGTATTCATCAATGAGGATTGCCACTTTTTTTCCGGTAATTTTATACAGGCACCGGCAAAAGAGCAATAGGGAGCTGCCAACTTCTTCTTCCCTGGCCCGTTCCTCAGCAATTTCCATATAGCGTTGGTACTCCTTGGGGGAAAGGTATTCTTTCCCCTGTTCCACAACCGCTCTGTGCCTTTCAAACTCAGCGGCGATCCCGGACTGGATGGAAAAATAGGCACTGCTATAATTTTTCTGCTTTGCTGACTTTAATGTTAAGTTCATCACGGGGTATTTTCCCATATGGCACGTATAGGCATCCCCCGCGCCCAGGATCTTCATCCCCTGGAAGAGCGCTTTATTTTGTGCATTTTTACCTGTATCGCCGGTATCCTCAAAGAAATACCGGAGCATGCTTAAATTCAGGGTTTTTCCGAAACGTCTTGGACGGGTGAACAGGTTCACTTTTCCGCCTAAGTCTAAAAGTTCTTTGATAAATAGTGTTTTATCCACATAGTAATAGCCGGATGTCACCATATCTTCGAAATTTTCAATGCCGATTGGCAGTGGTTTCTTCATACCCATACCTCCATCAGGTCTGTTTTCTGTGGCAATGTTATTTGGCAGGCCAGATACCTGTTTCTCTTTCCTGCCACCATTTTTTGGTTCATCCAATTTCGATTTATTCCTAATAGGATAACACAATCATTCTTATATTTCCAGAAAATTTCATTAATTATCATTTGCCATATTATGTTGCCAAATACAGTTGGCAATTCCTATAGGTATTGTGTTATAATGTTGATGCCATTCCCGGATCCCGCGTTTTTCCGGGCTGGGTGTGGCGGAGGGACGGGGGGATGCTGGAGCGTGTTTGGGCATACTTTTTCCAGTCCATGCCCCGGGGCCAAAATAATTTGACAGGAGGCTGTGCCCATATGATATACGAAAAGTGCCAGGTATTAGAAAGCAGGAGATTTTTATTAAGGCTGGTTGAAGATCAGGACTGCGATGATTTATTAAAGGTTTACAGTGATAAAAATGCGTTGCCTTTTTTTAACAGTGATAATTGTGACGGGGATAATTTTTACTATCCCACAAAGGAAAGAATGGCCCAGGCCCTTGGCTTTTGGAAGATGTCATATGAAAACGGCTGGTTTGCCCGGCTTTCTATCGTTGACCGGACAATCAAATGTGTGATTGGGACAGTGGAACTATGTTTGAGGGCTTCCAGTGATGAATTCAACAATATGGGAATTTTAAGGGCCGATGTGAGAAGCGATTACGAAAAAGAGGATATTCTGTACGATATTATCATGCTCGTCCTCCCCCATATCCCGGAAATGCTGGGCTGTGAGGGAATACTTACGAAAGTCCCCATTTATGCAGTAGAAAGAATGAAGGCGGCCCAAAAGGCGGGATTTACCAAGTCGGAGCATTTTTTGGAAGGTAAGACGGGATATGCTTACGATGGCTATTGGACGATAAAATAATTCTTTGGGTCTGGGAAATGTGATTGCCTGGCCCTTTCCGGGCGGCTGTAAAAAGAAATGGATATTTCACACAGATAGTGATATGATCTTGGTTGGGGAAAACGCCCCGTCATGGAGGGTGGTATGATAAGAAGGGCAGGGAGCCAGGATGCCTCAAGGCTGGCGGAGATCTTAGTCTTTGCTAAAAGGTGTGCCTACCGGGGGATCTTCAGGAACGATAGGGTTTCTTTTAATGAACTGTCAGTGCTGGGACTTGGGCTGCGCTTTCGGGATGAACCGGAGGCTTTAGAGGGAATGTATGTTTATGACGATGGTATTGTGCGGGGACTGCTGCATGTAGGGGAGCAGTGCCAGGGCGGGCGGAAAGCTTTTCAGTTGAAGGAACTGTATGTGGAATATTTTTTCCAGGGACAGGGGATCGGAAAGCGCCTTATGGGATATTTTTTAGAGAAAGCCCGCAGCCAGGGGGCGGATTTGGCCTTTTTGTGGGTGTTGGAGAAAAACATGCCTGCCAGAAGGTTCTATGAAGCCGCAGGGTTTCGCGCCACAGGGGAAAGGGAACTGGAACCGGAAACGCCGGAATATCTTCTGAAATATGAGATCGTTTTCTAACCTGTGGAAGTGCAGCCACTGCTTTGGCAAAAAAGGATACAAATGGAGGAGTAAAGAAATGGCGGAGAAAAACCTGGATTTTGACAGGATAATAGACAGAAGGAACACAGGCTGTTTAAAGTATGATTTTGAAAGCAATAAGGAGATCCCAGAAGATGCCCTGCCTTTGTGGGTGGCGGATATGGATTTTCAGGTTTCCTCTTATATTCAGGAGGCACTGAAAGCCCAGGCGGAACATGGGATCTACGGGTATAATGATACTGGGAGCGGGTATTTTGACGCCCTCTGGTCATGGTTTAAGAAACATCATGATTTTGAGATCGATCCCGGATGGCTTGTAAAAACGCCTGGGGTGGTTTTTGCCCTTTCCATGGCAGTGCGGGCATTTACCAATGTGGGGGATTCGGTGCTCATACAGCAGCCAGTCTATTATCCTTTCAGCGGCGTGGTGACGAATAATAAACGGGTGGTGGTGAGCAATACCCTGGTATGTGACCAGGAGGGAAACTACCATATGGACCTTGAGGACTTTGAGGAAAAAATTATCAGGAACCATATCAAATTGTTTTTGCTGTGCAATCCCCATAATCCGGTGGGACGGGTGTGGTCAAAGGAGGAGCTGGCCGCCGTAGGGGATATCTGCCTGAGGCACCATGTGGCCGTGGTCAGCGATGAGATCCACGCGGATTTTGTATACCAGGGGAAACACCATGTTTTTGCCGGGGTGAAGGAAGCGTACAAGGACATTTCCGTTGTCTGTACGGCACCCAGTAAGACCTTTAATATTGCAGGGCTGCAGGTGTCTAATATCCTGATACCGTCACCGGCGCTGCGGCATCCTTTTAAAAAGCAGATAGAGGCTGCCGGGTACAGCCAGTTAAACGCCGCAGGGATCGCAGCCTGCCAGGCGGCTTATGGACATGGGGAAGAGTGGTACCAGGGAGCCCTGAAATATATTGAAGGTAATCTGGATTATATGAAAGAGTACATAGATGCCCATATCCCGGAGATAAGGATGAACAAGCCGGAAGGCACGTATCTGGCATGGCTGGATTTCCGGGAGCTGGGGCTTACAAACAACCAGCTGGAAGAACTGGTGGTGAAGAAAGCAGGGCTGTGGCTGGATGCCGGCGCTATGTTCGGGGATGCAGGGGAGGGCTTCCAAAGAGTCAATGCCGCCTGTCCCCGGAAGATTCTGGAACAGGCTTTAAAAAGGCTGGAGGATGCGGTGAAAGGGCTGTAACAGTTACCTGCCAGCCCCGGTGCCAGGCCAGGGAAAAAGAGAGTAATAAGTGGAGGGAATCATGAGTGATATCAAGGAAAGCGCATTGGAGCTGATTGGGGGGACGCCCCTCCTTCGGGCCAGCCGTTATGGGGAACAGGCAGGGGCAGGGAAAGCGGACATTCTGGTAAAACTGGAATATTTAAACCCTGCAGGCTCTGTGAAAGACCGTGTGGCCTTAGCCATGGTGGAGGACGCGGAGAAGAAGGGGGACTTAAAGCCGGGGGCAACCATTATAGAGCCCACCTCGGGCAATACCGGTATTGGGCTTGCGGCTGTAGCGGCGGCAAAGGGCTACCGTGCCATTCTCACCCTTCCGGATACCATGAGCATGGAGCGGCGCGCCCTCCTGGGGGCATATGGGGCGGAGCTGGTACTGACGGATGGCGCCAAGGGCATGGAAGGCGCCATCGAAAAGGCGGAGGAATTAAAAGCATCCATTCCCGGGGCAGTGATACTGGGGCAGTTTGTAAACCCTGCCAACCCGGAAGCCCACAGGAATACCACAGGGCCTGAGATCTGGGAGCAGGCCGGTGGGAAAGTGGATATTTTTGTAGCAGGTGCAGGCACTGGCGGGACGCTTACCGGCGTGGGGGAATATTTAAAGTCCAAAAATCCGGCGGCCAGGGTGGTGGCAGTGGAACCGGCCTCCAGCCCGGTATTGTCCGGAGGGGCACCAGGCGCCCATGGGATACAGGGGATCGGCGCAGGGTTCGTGCCCAAGGTGTTAAACCGGGAAGTGTATGACGAGGTGATCACCATTGAAAATGAGGAGGCATTTGCGGAGGGAAAACGGTTTGCCAGGAGCGAGGGCATTTTGGTGGGGATTTCTTCCGGGGCAGCCCTCCGGGCAGCAGTGCTTCTCTCCCAAAGGCCGGAAAACCAGGGGAAGGCCATCGTGGCGCTGCTCCCCGATTCCGGGGACCGGTATTTATCCACGCCTTTATTTGCTGCAGATTAACTTTGTGCACTTCCAAACCACTTTTGCAGTGGATGCAAGGGCAGCTTCCCAGGGGAATGGCTTTTACGGTAAAGAATAATTTTTTATTGGAGAATATTGACATTTGAATTTGGTAACAGTATAATGAACCAACTATTATAATTCAGCATCGGATGACCAGTCATCTGGTGCTGTATTAGAAAGCCGTAAATTTTTGGTTTGCGGCAGAAATGGAGGTTGATTATGAAAAAATTTGTAAGAACGGCAGCAAGCCTTGGGCTGGCTTTCGCCCTTGCCCTTTCTATGGCAGGCTGCTCTTCCGGGAACCAGGATGGCGGGGCCGGGACAGAGGCGGCAGGGGAGGAAAATGCGGCCGGGAGCGGCGGGGGAGAGAATGCCAAAGCCCCGGCTGCGGAAGGGGAAACGACACCGGAGGGTGCGGCAGCAGGGGAGAAGATTGTAAACGTAGGCGTTACGGATTCCCTTGGGGGGATCAATCCCTTTGTGATCGACCAGACGGAAATCAACAAGTACGCGGTGGGCCTGATGTTCCTACCTTTGGTGGAGCTGGACAAGGATCTGAATTTTCAGTATATGCTGGCAGATTCCATTACCACCCAGGACAATCTGAATTTTGTGGTCCATATTGACGACAATGCCGTATGGTCAGACGGAACGCCGGTAACGGCCGCGGACGTGGAATATACAGTGCGCCGGCTGGCAAGCCCGGTGGTGAATAATACAACGCTGATGCTGTATGCCTTTGAAGGCACCGGGGAGGACGGTTTCGTGGAGGCAAACGCAGAGAGTATGGCAGGGGTGCAGGTGATCGATGAGAAGACAGTCCAGTTTACCTCTAAGTACCCTATGGCCCTTACCACTTTTGAAAACACCTATGCAAGGTACCTTCATACGCTGCCCAAGCATATCATTGAAAAATACAGCGAAGAAGAGCTTTTGACAGCGGACTGGTTTAACCAGCCGGATGTGGTCAGCGGGCCTTTCTTTGTAACGGATTTTGACAATAACCACTATATCTCTTACAAGGCAAACAAAGATTACTGGAAGGGCGCGCCGAAAATTGACAAACTCAATATCAGGATCGTGGATGCCAGCCAGGTTTACGCCGGGCTCCAGTCAGGGGAGATTGATATAACCCATCACACAATGACCGCAGTCCCCCAGGAGGACTTTGACAGCATTGAAGCCCTGGAAAATGTGGAGACAGTGTATGGCGCCCCTATTACCAACCAGTCGGCGTTTATCCAGACAGCCAATATCCCGGATGCAAGGGTACGCCAGGCGCTCCTTTATGCCATTGACAGGCAGCAGCTTGTAGACCAGCTTTTGAAGGGGCACGGAGAGGTGGCAGACGGTTTCCTCTCTTCTGCCAGCCCCTTCTTTGATGAGGGCATTACGCCCATTTCCTATGACCCGGAAAAGGCAAAAGCGCTGCTGGAAGAGGCAGGCTGGGATGGTTCCCAGACGCTGCGCTTTTATGTAAACTCCGGTGACAGCACATTTGTTAACGGTGCCCAGGTCCTGGTGGCACAGTGGGCAGCGGTAGGCATCAAGGTAGAAGTGCAGACAGTGGATCTGGCAACCCTTATGACCGTTGCAGGCTCCACAGATTATGATATTATGGCAGTGCAGTATACCTATGCGCCGGTTGACCCTTACCCGGATGTTAGCTGGCTCCTTGGCGGGGAAGGAAGCTGGACAGGCTATGCCAATGAGGAGATCAACGAAGCGTTGGCAGGCACCCAGCAGACCAGCGATATAGAGGAGATCAAGGGGCTGTACTCCATTGTGGATAAAAAGGTGCAGGAGGATGTGCCCATGTTTTCTGCCTATATTATCAGCGCACAGGGGGCGGTGAGCAAGCGCCTTAGCGGTGCGCAGCCCAGTGCATATGGCTTCTTCAACGATGTGCAGGGCTGGGATGTTGCAGAATAAGAGGATTTGTAACTGAGAAGTGTGAAAAGGACTGCCAGGGACTGCCTGGAATGAACCTCCAGGCGTCCTGCTGGCGGGTATGGCAGATAACGGCTGTCATGGTGTGGGGGTATGATTATGTCACATTTGCTGGAAGTCCAGGGACTGACCACTGCGTTTGCCAGTGATTACGGGGAAACCGTCAGCGTGGACCATATTGATTTTCATGTGGATGCAGGGGAAGTAGTCTGTATCGTAGGTGAGTCCGGGTGCGGAAAAAGTGTGACCTCACTGTCAATAATGGGATTGTTAAGGAGGGGCGGAGCTGTCAAAGACGGCTCTGTCCTGTTTGATGGTAAGAATCTTCTTGCCATGAAAGAAAAAGAGCTGGACAAGTTAAGGGGGGACCAGATCACTATGATTTTTCAGGATCCCCTTACGTCCCTGAATCCTGTTTTTACAGTGGGGAACCAGATCACGGAAAGTATCAGGACGCATATGCATTTGCCAAAGGAAGAGGCGGCAAGGCGCGCAGAGGGGCTTCTCCGGAAAGTGGGGATGCCGGATGCCAGGGGGGCTATGAAAAAGTTTCCCCATACCCTGTCGGGAGGGATGCGCCAGAGGGTGATGATCGCCATGGCGCTGTCCTGTAATCCAAGGCTTTTGATTGCGGACGAGCCTACCACGGCACTGGATGTTACCATCCAGGCACAGATCATGGAGCTGCTTGGAACCTTCCAAAGGGAAACAGGAATGGCAATGATACTGATTACCCATGACATTGGCCTGGTTGCCAATATGGCAGACCGGGTTCTTGTGATGTATGCGGGCCAGATCATAGAGGAAGCGCCGGTGGGGGAGCTTTTTGGGAACCCCTGCCATCCTTATACCAGAGCCCTTCTTGATACGGTCCCCACCATCAAAGACGGGGCGGAGAGAAAGCTCTTTGCCATACCGGGCATTGTGCCGGAGAGCTATGACGGTATCAGGGGATGCCGGTTTGCAGACCGCTGCCAGTACCGGAGGGAAGCCTGCAGCAATCCCCAGGAGGATTATGTATTCGGGCCTTTCCACAGGGCCAAATGCATTGTCAGCAAGGAAGGGGGGATCAGGGCATGAGGGAAGAAGAGAAATTGCCTTTGGTACAGGTGGAGGGCCTAAAGGTGTATTACCCCATCAAAGGGGGGATCATCAACCATACCACAGGATATGTAAAGGCGGTGGACGGCGTCAGCTTCTCTATCATGGAGGGGGAGATCCTGGGGCTGGTGGGGGAGTCCGGCTGTGGAAAGTCCACCATTGGAAGGCAGCTTGTGGGGCTTGAACGTCCCACAGAGGGAAAGATTTTTTATCAGGGAAAGGAATTATCCTTGATGAAAAAAGGCCAGATGAGGGAGATCAGGACCCAGCTCCAGATGGTGTTCCAGGATCCTTATTCTTCCTTAAACCCCAGAAAACATATATTTGAGATCCTTTCACAGCCCATGCTCTACCACAAAATATCCACCAAAGAAACGGTAGAAAGGGATATTGTAAAGATCCTGGATATGGTGGGGCTTTCCAGGAATGTGCTGGGCAGGTATCCCCATGAGTTTTCCGGCGGGCAGCGCCAGAGGATTGGCATTGCCAAAGCCCTTTCCCTGAATCCCAGGTTTATTGTCTGCGACGAGCCCGTAAGCGCCCTGGACGTTTCCATACAGGCGCAGATCCTGAATCTGCTCAAAGACCTGCAAAAAGAGCTGGGGCTTACCCTGCTTTTTGTAGGGCATGGGCTGGGGGCGGTAAATTATGTCAGCGACAGGATCGCGGTGATGTATCTGGGGAAGATCGTGGAGATGGGGGAAGCAAAGGAGATTTTCAACCACCCGGTGCATCCCTATACGAAGGCGCTGCTTGAAGCGGTCCCGGTGCCGGACCCGGGGGAGAGGGAGAAAAAACGGAAGCTTTTGCAGGGAGAAGTTGGGGATGGCTCCCATCCCCCAAAAGGCTGCCCTTTTCATCCCCGTTGCCTCCATGCGGCGGAAATCTGCAGGCAGAGGGAACCGGGGCTGTTGGAGACGGAGGCAGGCTCCGGGCATGATGCGGCCTGTCCTATTGTGTGCGGCAGGGAGAAGGTTGGTTAGGGAAGCGTTTCCAAAGGATGCGGTACAGATGCAGGCTGGCTGTTAAGGAGGAAGAGGGAATTGGGGAAATACATTATTAAAAGAATTTTAATTGCGGTTCCGGTGCTTGTGGGCATTACCATTATCGACTATGCGATCATGTGTATGGCGGGCAGCCCCCTGGAAATGCTCCAGGGCCCGCGGGTCTCGGAGGCGGCTGTAGAAGCGAAAAAAATTGCCCTTGGGCTGGACAAGCCTGTTTATGTGCAGTATTTCGTTTGGCTGGGGCAGCTCCTTAAGGGGAATATGGGGTATTCCATTAAATCCTACCAGCCAGTGGCGGAAATGATCAGCAGCCATTTAGGCCCTACCCTTCTGCTTATGGGTGTCTCTCTTCTGGTGAGCCTTCTGGCAGCGGTCCCGGCGGGAATTTACAGTGCCATCCACCAGTATTCAAAGGGGGATTATGCGGTGGTTACTTTTTCCTTTTTGGGAAGCAGTATCCCGGGCTTTTTTTTGTCCCTGCTGCTGATCTATGTGTTTACGGTAAAGCTTGGGTGGCTTCCGTCCAGCGGGATGGTCACCCTGGGCACAAAAGGCGGCCCGGGGGATGTGGCAAAGCATATGGTTATGCCGGTGACCGTCCTTGCAGCTTCTATGGCGGGGAGCAATATCAGGTATATCAGAAGCGCGGTGCTGGAAATTTTGCAGCAGGATTACCTGCGCACAGCAAGGGCAAAGGGGATCGGGCATTTCAAGGTGATAGGCAAACATGCCCTGCGCAATGCCCTGGTGCCTATTGTGACGGTTATCGGCATGGAGATCCCCATGCTGTTTGGGGGCGCGGTCATTATTGAACAGGTATTTTCCTGGCCGGGGCTGGGGCTGATGACCATGAGCGCCATCACAAGCAGGGATTATCCCGTGATCATGGGAGTCTGTTTATTGTCGGCGGTGGTGGTGCTTCTGGCAAACCTGGTAACGGACATTCTGTACGCGCTGGTGGACCCTACCATCCAGCTTGATTAGGAGGGCGCGATGGCGAAAATATATTCTGAAAAGAAAACTTATGGGGCAAGGGAAAACACAGGAATTGTGAAAAAGGATATTGCCAATGAAAGCTACAGCCAGACGGTCTTGCGCCGCTTCCGGCACCACCGCCTGGCAGTGGCCAGCCTTGTGGTCCTGGGGATCTTAGGCGGCGCGGCGCTCCTTGCCCCGGTGATAGCGCCCTATGAGCCGGATGCTATCGTAGGGCCTTTTGGGGGAGCGCCCAGCAGGGAGTTCTGGCTTGGGACTGACCAGATTGGGAGGGATGTGTTCAGCAGGCTCTTATACGCCATGCGGATCTCCCTGCTGGTGGGAGTGATGGCGACTTTGATCTCCACGGTTATTGGCGTGGTACTGGGCCTGGTTGCCGGTTATTTTGGCGGTGTGGCGGATATGGCCATTATGCGGTTTACGGACATGGTAATGTCTTTCCCCTATATTCTGCTGGTGCTGGTGGCGGCGGCTATTTTTAAGCCGGGGCTGTGGAACATTATTTTGATTCTGGGATTTGTGGACTGGCCAGGCATTGCAAGGCTGGTGCGGGGGAATGTGTTAAACCTGCGGGAAACCAATTTTATTAAAGGGAATCTGGTGGCGGGCATGCCCACAGGGCATATTCTGTTTTCAGAGATCCTGCCTAATACGGTGGCCCCTATTTTGGTCTATGCCACTTCCGTGCTTGCCCTTTCCATGCTGGATGAGGCTGCCTTGAGCTTTTTGGGGCAGGGGGTCCAGCTGCCCACGCCCAGCCTTGGGAACATGTTAAACGGGGCTCAGTCCCTTACGGTTTTGACCAAACAGCCCTGGCTGTGGATACCGGCAGGGCTTTTGATCGTGGTGCTGGTAATGGCCATCAATTTTATCGGGGATGCCTTAAGGGATGCGCTGGACCCCAACAGCAGGAGATAGGGGCAGGGAGAGGATTTCCAAGGGAACTTTTGGTTAAACGGATAGTTATTCTGATAGGGGGAGCTTGGACTGTAAAGGCTTAAGCTCCTTTTGCAGGCTATTGGGGAAAGGAGTTATGGGGAAGGCACATTAATGAGGGATAAAATATTGATTGTAGATGACGAGGCAGATATCGTATCCATGCTGAAAGATTATTTTGAATTTAACGGCTATGATACCATTACTGCGTCAAACGGCAGGGAAGCCATTGAAAAGGCAGGAAAGCAGCCGGACATTATTTTGCTGGATGTCAATATGCCGGATGTGGACGGGATGGAGGTGTGCGCCAGGATACGGCATTTTGTATCATGCCCCATCGTGTTTTTGACTGCCAGGATCCAGGATGGCGACAAGGTCAGGGGGTTTGGTATAGGCGGGGATGATTATATTGTAAAGCCTTTTTCTATAGAGGAGCTGGGGGCGAGGGTGGCAGCCCATTTAAGGCGTGAACGCCGGGGCAGGGATCTGGCCAAAGTACGGTTTGATGATAAACTGGCAATAGATTACACAGAAAGATGCCTGTATTATGATGGAAGGCCCATTCCTCTTGCAAAGAAGGATTTTGAGATCATAGAACTGCTCTCCCGGCATATGGGGCAGGTGTTCAGCAAGGAAAGGATCTATGAGCTTGTATGGGATTATGGCAGTGACGGGGAGTCTTCTGTGGTGGCGGAGCATATCAGGCGTATCCGTTCCAGATTTGCCGCCGCCGGTATGAAGCAGTATGTTGAGACTGTTTGGGGGCTGGGTTATAAATGGGTAAAATAAGGGAGAGAAAGAGGTCTTTAAAATGGGATTTTGTGAAGTATGTGCTGGTATGCGCATTTCTGGCTTTGGGAGGGAGCGGGGCAATAGGTATCTCTACAAGTAATATAGAGACGGAATATATGGCAGTGATGGATGAGGGGCTTAGGGTCTTCGTTGGGGAAAGGAAGGAAATAAGCCCTGCTGTAATGAAAAACTATGTATTCATCATTGGCCTGGTGGATCTGTGCCAGGTAGTCCTCATTCCTCTGTGGTCATTGTTATGTGTGATGGTATGCGGGGTGATATTTTACAGGAGAAAGCTGGGAAGGCCCATTGGCATATTATTAACCGCATCTGAGAACATTTCCCAAAACCGGCTGGATTTTACTGTGGAAGTGCCTGGGCGGAACGAGCTTGGCTTGCTTTGCCAGTCCTTTGAAAAAATGCGCATTGCCCTTAGAGAAAACAACCTTGAAATGTGGCGGCAGATAGAGGAGCGCAAACGCTTAAACGCTGCCTTTGCCCATGACTTAAGGACACCCCTTACTGTGCTGAAGGGGCAGAGTGAAATGCTTGAGAAGTATGCGCCCAAAATGTCACAGGAGAAAGTGGCCGGGACAGCCAGGATGATGGGGCGGCATATCAAAAGGCTTGAGGCCTATGTAAATACAATGAACGATCTACAGCGCCTGGAGGATATTGAGATCAAAAAGCAGCCTGTGGATGTTGCCGGGCTGATAAGGCAAATGGGGGAAACGGGGTCGGCTGTCTGCCAGCCAAAGGAGCTGGTGGTGGAAGATGATTTGGCGGGCTTGGAACATATGGATTTGGATGCATCGGTGGTGATGCAGGTATATGAAAATTTGTTGTCAAATGCTGCCAGGTTTGCTAAGGGCAGGGTAAAAGTTACCCTAGGGCTGCAGGAGGGCATGTTTTTGATTACTGTCTGGGATGATGGAGCCGGGTTTACAGGAAAGGATCTGGGGGAAGCGGTAAAGCCTTTTTATACATCCGGGAGCCAAGGGGAGAAGGCACACTTGGGAATGGGGCTGAATATATGCAAGATCCTCTGTGAGAAACATGGGGGGCATCTGGAATTGTCAAACGGCCATGGGGCGAAAGTGGCTGCGGCATTTAGGACAGGGAGCCGGTGAGTAAATGCTTTTATTTAGCCATGGCCTATAACCACTAAAATAAAAGGGTGCAAAGCCCCTTATGGCCAGGCAGGCTCTACACTCTTTTGGTTTAGTGGTTATGGTTTCGCTGTTTTATTCTTTGATGAAATCAAGTTCTGTTAAATTAATACCAGAAGCTGTCAAAATAACTTTTAGTTCTGTATATCTTCTTTTCATTTTTTTATATGCAATAGATTCCTTTTCAGAATCTACCATATAATCTTGTAACCTTGAAAATTCTTCTATATTTTTTTGCATCATTTCTTTTTCAGTCATTTCTAATACCTCCATATCATCACCGCCCTTTAATGTATGTGGTTGCTAATTGCTATAATCATTATAGCGGATTGGGCAAAGGGTGTAAAGCAGTATTACTGTTATAAGGGGTGATATGGCAGAATGTCCCGGCTTCTTTTTTTCTTTGCCCAGTAGATAAAAAGTTGAAAATTACCCTTTATGATAGAATTGCCAGATGCAAAAGGCATTTTGGGATGGAGGTGTAATAATGGAAAATGTGATCAAGATCAGGAACCTAAACAAATTTTACGGCAAAAAGCAGGCTTTATCTGATGTCAGCCTGACCATTGGGCAGGGGATGTTTGGCCTGCTGGGAAGGAACGGGGCGGGAAAAACAACGTTGATGAAGGTATTGGCGACCCTGCTCCAAAAGAAGGACGGGAGCGTTAATATTTGCGGCGTGCCCATCGAGGACGCCAGGGAGATCCGCAGGATCCTGGGTTACCTGCCCCAGGAGTTTTCCATGTATCCGGCAATGGGGGTGGCGGAAACCATGGATTATCTGGGGGTGCTCTCCGGCATTGGCAGGAAGGAGCGGAAGGAACGGACTGAAATGCTTTTAAAAAGGGTAAACCTTGCCCAGCACAGCTCCAAAAAGGTCAAGGTGCTGTCCGGGGGCATGAAGCGAAGGCTTGGCATTGCCCAGGCGCTTTTGAATGACCCGAAGGTTTTGGTGGTGGATGAGCCTACTGCCGGGCTTGACCCGGAGGAGCGGATACGTTTCCGCAACCTGCTCTGTGATGTGGCGGAGGATAGGATCGTGATCCTGTCGACCCATATCGTTGGGGATATTGAAGCTGCCTGTGAAAATGTGGCGGTCCTGAATGAGGGCAGCATTCTTTACAGGGGGACGGTGACAGAATTGCTGGAGGAAGCCAAGGGGAAGGTTTTTACTAAGGCGGTGGAAAAAAGGGAACTGCTGCAATTAAAGCAGGAATGCAGGATCACAGGAATGCACAGCCAGGAAGGGAAAACTTATATACGCTTTTTGTCGGATATCCCCGTTAGCGGTGCCTGGGCCAGCGAGCCAAACATGGAAGACGCTTATATGCTCTGCCTTAAGCAGAATGGGGTGCCTATGGATATTGAGGGAGGTGAAATGTGATGCTTTTTCTAAAGGAGATGAAAAAAACAGTGGTTTCTGTTATTTTTCTGGTTTTTCTGGTGGCAATTGTGGCTTTTGCCAAAAGCCAGAATATTTTGGACTTTTCCAAAGATAACAAAATCACGCCGCCCAGGCAGGGAGAGGATTACGGAAGCCGGAAGAAGGAGGTGCCGGAGCAGGTGATGCCGGCAGCCTTTGCTTCCCTTTGCAGTGAGTTTGCGCAGAACGGTTATACAGCCTATCCCATTGGCTTTTATAAGAGGGTTAAGCTGAATGGGAAAAAACAGGGGCAGATGGCGGAAATTCTGGCTGCATTATCTGGGATCCCGGCAGGGGGCTGGATGAATTTAGATGGATCCCCAATAAACTGGGAGGAGCTTACCCTTGAAGAAGATCTTTCATACGAAGAGTTTAAAGGGTATATGAAGCGTGCCGACGGCCTGATCGGCGGCGGCTCTAAGTATTCGGAGGATTTCCTTCCGTCCTATGGCAGTGTCCCTGTCACCTTTTGGGAGGCCAGGGAGGAATATCTCCTTGTTGCTGGGACTGACCGCTTTACCGGGGCATATGCCCGGTACTTCTGCGATTATTTTGGGATCATTCTCTCTGTCCTTCCTGTATTTTTTGCGGTGTCTGTCTGTTTGCAGGATAGAAAAGCGGGAATGTGTGATTTGGTATATGCCAGGAAGATATCCTCTTTCAAGCTGGTTGTTACCCGTTATCTTGCTGTTTTGGCATCCATCTTGCTGCCTGTGGTTATTTTATCCTATGTTTCCAGCGCTTCTGTGTGGGGGATATATGGGGAGCAGGGCATTGATTACTTTTTGCCGTTAAAATATGTGGCAGGATGGCTGATGCCGTCGGTGATGGTTGCCGCCGCGGTGGGGATGTTTTTTACAGAACTTACAGGGACGCCTGTGGCGGTCGCCATACAGGCAATATGGTGGTTTGTGGATATTAATAGCAGTGTGGCAAGAATAGACGGAAAACAGGTTCTTTTCCAACTGATTCCCCGCCATAATTCCCTGGGGGGCACGCAGATTTTTTTGGACAATTTCCAAAGGCTGGCGGCAAACAGGGTGCTGTGTGCAGGGGCGGCATTGGCGTTGGTGTTGATGACAGTGATAATATATGGGCAGAAAAGGAGGGGGAAAATCAATGGCCATGAAAAAAACACGAAATTCTTTACAGGTCTGGCAGATCGCAAAGGTAAACCTGCGGCATAATTTTCTGCCTTTATTGCTATTGTCCGGTGTGGTGTTGCTGGTGGCGGCTGTTTTGTTTGGGACTGTGGGGCTGGATCCGG
>CAJTVD010000019.1:11332-11562 GCA_910579495.1 uncultured Lachnospiraceae bacterium | reverse complement strand
CAGCCGCTGCCCCATTGGAGCTGCTGGTATCAACCATAGGGATCATCCTGCTGGTCCCGGTTTTTGAACCGGAACAAAATCATGGGATAGAGGATATTGTTGCGGCGAAATATGTGGATTGTATTTATGTCTATATCATACGGGCCATGTATTCTGTTATTGGGCTTGCTTTGCTGATTTTACTTTTTTGCGGCTATCTGCTGGCTGGCGGCTGTGAAATATCTTTTGCG
>CAJTVD010000019.1:0-11266 GCA_910579495.1 uncultured Lachnospiraceae bacterium | reverse complement strand
GGGGCAGGCAATCTGCCCGCCGCTTTCATGGCGCCGGTTTTGTACTATGGGTTAAATTTTACTGTCAGGAATAAGCTGGGTGTTTTTAACCTATTTTCTATGATGGGCGGTGACTATGGGCCGAATATCTGGCTGTTTTTGGTAAGCATCGGAATGCTGGCGGCGGCGGTTGGGGTGAAAAGGGGGCTTATGAAGTACAGGTAACTTGGCGCCAACAGGCAAATGCCCGCTGTACAGTTGCTGCCCTTCCCGTGCCATTTTCTTTGTTGCCACTGTACCTGGCCGCTGAAATCATTTCACAATTTTTTCAGGTATGGTATACTACTGTTACCAAAGGATATTTTTTGAGGGAAGAGGTATCATATGGCAAAAACGAAAAAGGTTCCCATGGGTATTGAGGATTTTGAGGAAATGCGTACAATGGGATATTATTATGTGGACAAAACGGGGCTTATTAGAACTCTTTTGGAAAATCCGGGAAAGGTAAACCTGTTTACCCGGCCCAGGCGCTTTGGTAAAACGCTGAATATGAGCATGTTAAAATATTTTTTTGAAGCAGGCAGTGACTGTACACTTTTCGATGGGCTGGAGATTTCCGGGGAAAAGGGGCTCTGCCAGGAATATCTGGGAAAATTTCCTGTAATCTCAATCAGTTTGAAAAACGCTGAGGGCGATACCCTTGATAAGGCAAGGAAAAAGTTCCGTTCCATTATCGGAAATGAGGCAATCAGGTTTTCATTCCTTGCAGACAGTGACAGGCTGAACAGGACGGAACGCTGGCAATATGAGAAGCTGATTGAACTTGATCCCAGGGGAGACTTTGCAATGTCCCAGGAGCTGCTTGAAAACAGCTTATGGCTGTTATCCAGTTTCCTGCACAAGCACTATGGGCAAAAAACGGTCATCCTCATTGATGAATATGATGTACCGCTCCATAAGGCTTACCAGGCAGGCTACTATGACGCTATGGCAGATTTTATCAGGGCGCTGTTCGGGCAGGCGCTTAAAACCAACGGCAGCCTGTATTTTGCAGTCCTGACCGGGTGCCTTATGATATCAAAGGAGAGCATTTTCACAGGTTTGAATAATTTTAAGGTGTACACCATAAAGGATGTGCGTTACAAAGAGTATTTTGGTTTTACGGATGCGGAAGTAGGGCAGATGCTGGCGCATTATAATATCACCAGCCAGTATGGGGCGATAAAGGAATGGTATGATGGTTATTTGTTTGGCAATTTAGGTATCTATTGTCCATGGGATGTGATGAATTATTGCGGCGACCTGCGTGACGGGAGCGTGGACAGGCCGCAGAATTATTGGGTGAATACCAGCAGCAACGATATTATCAGAAGCTTTTTGGGCAGGGCAAACACAGCGCTCAGGAATGAGGTCGAGCAGCTTATGATGGGAAATAGTGTCAGGAAAATTATCCGCCAGGAACTGACTTACAGGGATCTTGGTTCTGATTTGGAAAACATCTGGAGTATTCTTTTTACAACGGGGTATCTGACACAATGCGGCGTACAGGAGGGGGAACTGACGGAGCTTATCATCCCAAACAGGGAGATAGAGTGGATTTTTGCCAGGCAGATCCGTGAATGGTTTAAAGAGGAAACAACAAAGAACAGGGAAGGGCTGGAAAGCTTTTGCAGGGCATTCCAGGAAAACAATACAGCCGCGATAGAGGAGGGCTTCAATGCCTATCTGAAAAAAACTATTAGCATCCGCGATACAAATGCCAAAAGGGAGATGAAAGAGAATTTTTACCATGGTATTTTGCTGGGGATATTTGGGAATATGGACCGATGGGTCGTCAGGTCAAACGCGGAATCTGGTGAGGGGTACAGTGATATCAGCATAGAGATTGAAGATGAGGAAATTGGTATACTCATTGAATTAAAATATGCCGAAAAAGCGGCATTTGGACAGGGGTGCAGGGAGGCGCTGGAACAGATTAACGACAGGAATTACCAGGAAGCGCTCCTTGATGACGGTATGAAAACTATTTATAAGTATGGGCTTGCCTGCTATAAAAAGCGGTGCAAGGCCATATCCGAAGTCTATTATGTGGAGAGGCCATGATAAGGTGATAGGAGAAAGTAACAATGAAAAATCAGTATAACAAAACGATAGCAGCCTGTTTCGTAGGATATATTGTGCAGGCAATCGTGAACAATTTTGCACCTCTTTTATTTTTGTTTTTCCAGAATCATTATCAGATTCCCCTTTCACAGATCACCCTGTTGGTGACCTTTAATTTCGGGATACAGCTTTTGGTGGACCTGCTTTCGGTGGGATTTGTGGACAAGATAGGATACCGGGCATCCATGGTTGCCGCCCATGTGCTGGCGGCAGCAGGGCTGGTCCTTCTTACGGTTCTGCCTGAGATGCTGCCATCTCCCTTTATGGGGATCCTGGCCTCGGTAATGGTATATGCAGTGGGGGGTGGCCTTTTGGAAGTGCTGGTCAGCCCGGTGGTAGAGGCATGTCCTTCTGAAAATAAGGAAAAAGCAATGAGTATGCTCCATTCTTTCTATTGCTGGGGGCATGCAGGGGTGGTGCTGCTTTCAACGGTATTTTTTTATTGCGTTGGCATAGAGAACTGGAAAATACTCGCCCTGGCCTGGGCGCTGGTCCCTATCTGTAATGGGGTGTTGTTTGGGAAAGTCCCTATGGCATCCCTGATGGATGAGGGGGAGAAAGGGCTGCGGGTCCGGGACTTGTTCGGTATCCGGGTATTTTGGATACTGCTGGTAATGATGGTCTGCGCGGGGGCAAGCGAGCAGGCGGTGAGCCAGTGGGCTTCCACTTTCGCGGAAAAGGGGCTGGAAATTTCCAAGACGGCAGGGGATCTGGCGGGGCCTATGGCGTTTGCGGTCTTAATGGGGGCGTCCAGGGCCTTTTATGGGAAATATGGCCACCGTATCCACCTGGAGCGGTTTATGGCTTATAGCTGCATCTTGTGTATTCTGTCGTACCTGGGGATCGCCCTTGTGCCCGTTCCCCAGCTTAGCCTTATTGCCTGTGCAGTCTGCGGCCTGTCAGTGGGGATCATGTGGCCGGGGACTTTCAGCAAGGCGGCAGGGATGCTGCCCAAAGGAGGGACAGCCATGTTTGCCCTGCTGGCTTTAGGCGGGGATATCGGCTGCTCCGGGGGGCCTACGGTGGTTGGGATGGTATCCGGGGCGTTGGGGGATGACCTGAAAATGGGGGTGCTGGCAGGGGCCATATTTCCGGTGCTGTTACTGGCAGGGATTGGATTGCTGGCAACAGGTGCAGGGAAGGTGCACAGGGACTGAATTTACAAAGGGATGCCTGGCGGAGGGAAGCCAAGGATGGGGATTTCAATTTGTACAAGATAATCCTCAACTCTGTCGATTACGGTTTCATTGATCCCCTTTTCATATGAAAACCCGGACAGCGCCAGCCCCTGCTTTTGGGCAAAGTCCAGGATTTGCTTATAACGCAGGGGGATACCGTCCCATCCCCCTTTATGGAAGGCCCGCAGATAGCTTCCCCTTGGCTGTATATACAGCCCGTTTTTTTGTTTCAGGAAAGGAATTTCTATAAAAAGTTTGGTATAACCGTCAAAATCGCCTTTTTGCAGGCTGGTTACGGGAATCATGGAACCGTAGGAAGCGTCATGGAGGCGTCCAAGCTGATATTTTGCCGTTTCGGCTGTGATCAGTTCCACTTCTTTTTCAAAAGTAGTATCTTTGTCAATATCTACTGTCACCAGACAGCATTCTTCTTTTTCAACAATACTGATTTCTGATAGGTCCATTGTCATCAGGGTTTCCATGTTCTGCCGGTGGTTACACAGGGTTTTCCTGACCGCCTGCCGGTGCATGATCTCCAAATCCAGGGCGGCAATTTTTTCATCCAGAAGGCGTTTTAGGTTTCCGGCGGAACGGTCCTTCATAAAGGCCTGTATTTCCGCCACAGAAACATCCAGCTCCCGAAGAAGCAGGATTGTTTCCAGGATAGGGCTTTGATGGTAATCATAGCAGCGGTATCCGTTCACCGGATTGATGGCGGCAGGTTTAAACAGCCCGATTTCATCATACCACATCAGGGTCTTTTTGTTGATGCCGTGAAGGGCAGCGAATTGGCCGATTGTGAGCAATTTACTTTTCTTATCCATTTTTCCATCCATTCTAAAGGTTTTTAGCAGGAACCTTTTGGGGAGCATCCGTTCTTACATATCCCATTATCATACCATATCTGGCAGGGCACTTCAACGCTTTAAAGCCGTAAGCCAGGTTAAACTTGTAAACTGTTATGCACCGCAGCACCATCTCTGGTGCCGTTTAAAAATATAAAGATATGCTCTATTTTATGGAAGATTTCCCTTTTGATTCTAATGCCTTACTTATACTGTCCATATCCAGCATAGACAACATTTTTTCTATCTCGTTTTCATAATCCAGGGACAGTTCATACCGGATCCGTTTCATGCTTAACTTATAACTTTCTTTTACTAACCCTAAAATAGCCAGGGCTATCTTCTTCATGATCTGCAGATTTTTTGCGCTTGTCTTCCCCATGCTTGTGTTCTTATCATCGCAGAAAGTGAAATCAAGATGCCAGTGCAGCTTCGCTTCCACTCCCCAATGGCCTCTCGCTGCACGTTCGAATTCATCCGCATCCTCCCCGATGCTGCATATGTAATACCGGTATTCTTCTTCCTTTGTCCCGTCCGCTTTCTTCAGGACCTTATGTACCATCCCGAAACTCCTCAGTTTCTTCCACTTCTCCCGACCGCTGTACCAGCCGGTGTCCTCCGTGATATAATATTCACGGGCCGCACTTCCTCCATGCTCCGGCTCCACCGTCTTTTTATAACAGCCTTCTTTCCCTTTCAGCTTTTCCAACACGTCCTCTTCAAAATAAGCCCTGACTTCTTCATAGAACAGCTGCTGGTTCCCTTTCAGCGCAAGGACGTAGTCCCCTTTCCCGGAAACGATTGCCGCAACGGTCTCCTTCTGGCAGTTCATGGCATCCGCCGTCACTATCATGTCCCTCAGGTCCATCAGCCGCAGCAGTTCCTGCGCTGCCGGTATCTCGTTTGTCTTCTCTTCAATAAATTTCTGTGCCAGGCATATCCCGTAGTCATTGGAATACACGTTCAGGGTCTGCAGGGCTTTCACTTCCCCCTGTTCCCCGGACTTCCTCTTAGAGCCCCTGCTTTCCTTCCCATCCACAGATACTATGCCCTTTTCGTGGATGCAGTCCCTTTTTCCCGACAATGACACGATGCCCTCTATCATATGGAGCAGCATCTGTACTGTGACCTGATAGAAATGTTCTGTATTAATGCTTCCCATCACCACACGGTAAGTATCATCTGTCGGGATCCCAAATGGCAGCTCCAGATATCTGCGCAGCCATTTCTCTTTCCTTTTGGCGAAGCTTTCTATCTCCCCCCATTCGTCTGCATTTCCAAGGACTGCGAAGAAGACGATCATGATGATGTCGCCTAAAAGGTGCTTCGTATAAGAAGGATGCCTGTAATCCGGCACCATGTCCGCACACTTCTTGATATCCTGTATCAGGGAATCATTCAGTTCTATTGTGTCAGGTGAGATACCATTTTCTTCAAATATATTGTGTAACGCTTCCAGACGGGTTGACTTCTTTGCCATATCTGCTCCTTTTCAATTGTTATAAATATTCTAAAACCAATATATCAGATATGGCCGAAAAAAAGAATAGGATACCCTATTCTTTTGTCGGATGGTATTTAACATTTTTGTAACTTTGTAAGTTTATCCTGGCCGTAAGCATGTAAAGCAAGAGCCAAAAAGCACAATGGGCGGCAAGAATAACAATGTCCTTTACTGCTGTCGCTGCAGTCCCATTTGCCAATTCCATAATACCCTCAAAGGTTGCCTGGGAGGGGACAAGGTAGCAGGCTGCGGAAAGAAGCGGCTGGTTTATTCCCACAAGAAAGCCCAGGATTGGTACAGCTATAAATAGCAGCATAACGATTTTGATATAAACCACACCGGCCATCAGCCCATTGGAGGCTCTGCCGATGAATAAGCCTGCCAATGCGGACACAAATGCGGAAAGGACAATAAGCACCAGCATGAGGGCTGCACTGTGTAAGGTAAGCCGGAAGCAGATGCAAGCCGTAAGTATGGAAGATAGGCACCCACAGATAAATCCCACAGAAAGCTTTTGTATGATATATTGGCTGCGTGTCATTGGCAAAATCTCATTGACAAACGCAACGCCGTCCTCCTTTTCGGTGATTATGTTCATTGCGTTAAAGGTGCATCCCATAAACATAGCGGTAATCAATGTGGCAGCAATAAACATATCTTGGAATCCGGCTATCACGTCGGGACGTTCTAAAATGTGGGCCTTAGCCTGGCCAAGGGCATTTCGCTGTCCATATAGGCTGGGGAGTGTGTCGGCGGTTTGGCGGAAGATATCCAGCTCATCGCCGGAAAGAACCGTTTTGATGCTGTTTCCATCAACTTTAACACCGATTAGGTTGGTAGATGGCTCCTCGATTGCATCCGCCAGCTCTTCCATTGTTGGGTAAGCTGCCACAGAGCCGTACTGTTCCAGCCATGTAACGGTTTCTGGCGGTAAATCGCCTTTCAAAACGCCAAAATGCAACTCGCTCAGCGCAGAAAGGTCTATTGCCCCGAAAAAGTTCAAAGCGGCCGCCACGGCAATTGGTAAAAGAAAGGCCATCAGGCAAAATTTGTCATGCAGCACACTTTTTAACTGGTAGCGTAAGCCTCCCATATTCACCCCTCCTTTCCCATTTCCCTGCGGAACACCCATTGTGCACCTGTAAATAGTACCGCCATTGCAGCAAGGCACCCCAAATAGTAGGCAGGGCTATTCACCGGAGTGCCAAAGTAAGCGTTTTTCAGCCCCATATAAATATGATAAAATGGATGGAAGTGGATCCAATCCAACTTTACCGCCGTGTTTGCGGACAAAAATACAGGGGTTGCGGCAAAAATAGCAATCAGTAGATAGGCCAATGTAAACTGCCGGAAGTCTTTTAAAAGCAGGGCGCAGGACAGCCCGGCCAAAGCCATAATTAAGGACAGGACCCCTGTTTGGAGCAACACCGCAGGCAATATAGGTCCGGCATCCGGTAACCCAACATTTAGCACAGTGAGCAATATTGCAAAGAGCAGGTCGGACAGCAGGAAAATTGCCAGCTTGGATAGGATAAACAGGTTTTTCCGAAAAGGAAGGATGGCATGGATACGGATAACACCCATTCCTTTTTCCTTAAAAAGCACAGCGGCAATCCCTAAAAACCCAACGGCAGTAATTTCAAAAAACAGCAATTCACAAGTAATTTCTTTTCGTGCCTTTTGCTCCGGCGTATTAGGGCCAATCAGCTCTGCTTTGTGGTTCCCTGGTGGCTGGAGAAGGGAAAAGGCATAGGCGGCCCGGTGACGGTCAGCGTTTTCCGCCCCTTTATAGAATACAAGCATTGGGGCACCGGCACTGGCATCAATGCCAACGCCATTGGTATCTTGGAGTAAAATTGTGCCAAGGGCTTCTTTCGATGAAACACGCTGTACCAGAGGTGAAACCGTTGCCTGTGTCCCTGACGGGTCATACAGATACACATGATATAGTTGGGCGTCCATAAATTTCGTATATCCAAAGTTCACATACAGGGTGTAAAAAACCAGGAAGCCCAAGGACATCAGAAAAAATTTTCCGGATACCATCATCTGGCAGTCTTTTTTGAATAACGGATAAAGGTATTTCCACATTAAGACAGCCCCCTTCCCGTATATTTGATAAACATTTCCTCCAACGTCGGTTCCTGTGAATGGATGCTGATGATCCTGTCATGTGCAAAGGGGATGCCAGCCTTCAATTCCGGGGCATCCACTGTCTTTTCTTCCCGCTTCCCCTGGTACAGGTAGTCTATTACGACACGGTGGCTGCTGTTTTGTTCTTTTAGGTTTTTGGGAGTGTCTAACGCCATGATATTGCCGTTTGACAAAAAGGCAACCCGGTCACACAACAGGTCGGCATCTAACATATTATGGGTAGTCAAAAATATTGTTGTGCCTTTCTTGCGCTCCTTCTCAATAATCTTGCGGAACAGCACGGTGCCGGATGGGTCCAGCCCGCTGGTGGGCTCGTCCAGAAACAAGAGCCTGGGATTGCTGATCAGTGCCCGCGCCATGCTTGCCCGCTGCCGCATGCCTTTTGAGTAAGATGCAACTGGCTTGTTTAGGAAGTCGGGCTTAAATTCCAATTCGCCTAAAACTTCATCAATGCCCCGCAGCTGCTCTTTAGGGTAGAAAGAAGAAAAATATTTTAGGTTGTCAACGGCGCTCAAATTCGCATACAGATAAGGAAATTCAAACAAAACGCCAATTTTCTGAAAAAACGCCTGTGTATGCGCCGACGAAATATCCTGGCCGAACAGGGATACCTTTCCGCCGTGCCCTTTCAAAATTCCAGTTAAGATCTTTTGGGCCGTTGATTTTCCGGAGCCGTTGGGCCCTAAAAATCCAAAGATTTCCCCGTCCTCAACGTTGAAGTAAAGGCCCTGTAGGGCCTGTTTGCCTTTGCCATAGGAAAATGTCAAATCCTTCGCTTCAATCATTCATCATCACCCCACTTCCCGTGCTGTCCCTTTTTCTTTTCCTGCGCACGCTTTCCCCACCACTTCACAAATTTAACTTTGAACGGGATAGAGATTGCCAACACTGCCAGGATAATAAGCCACCAGTACCATTCCAAGCCTAAAAACATAGTCGTTACCTCCTTGTTCTGAGGGGTGTTCCCTCTTGATAGGGTAAGAATAAGAAAATGCCTTGAAGCCGGTGTGAGGTTGGTGTGAAGCTGGTGTGAAATTTTCCCGGCAGGGAAAAAAGGCCTTGGCCTCCATTGGGGAACCAGAGCCTTGGGAGTATGGATATTATTTTACTGTGGGGATGGAAAAGTAAAACGTTACGCCCCCCGGATGGTTTTCAGCCCCATAGGCTAAGTGCTGCATCCCCAAGACCTGTGCAACGATGGCAAGCCCCAGGCCCGAACCGCTGTATTTGGAATTTCTGTCACGGTAAAATTTAGACCATATCTTTGGGAGGCTTTCTTCCGGGATAGGCGTTCCCTGGTTAAAGATAGAGAAGTCCAAAAGCCCCTCTTTTTCAAGCAGGGATAGTTTCAAAATGCCGCCCGGGCTGGTATTGTGTTTGGCATTGACGATCAGGTTATCCAGTACCTGTTCCATCCGGCCTTTGTCTGTATTGACATACACAGGATGCTCCGGCAGTTGGTATTCCAAAACAAAATCTGCCTCCGGGGTGTCAATCAGCAGCCGTCCGGCAACGGTTTCCAAAAAGGCCACAAAATCAAACCGCTCCGGGCAAAGCCGGGCGGCGCCATTTTCCAGTGCGGACAAATCAAGCAGTGTGGTTATCATGCGGCCCATGCGTTCCGTTTCCGTTATAATGACCTGGGAATACCTCTGGCGTTTGGCATCGTCTGTTTCATCTTGCAGCCCCTCGGCATAGGCCCTGATTATACCCAATGGGGTTTTCATTTCATGGGAAAGGCTGTCTGCCAGTTCCTTGCGTTCGGCCAGTAGCTGCCGCTCCTGCCACACATCTTTTTCAAGCTGGATATTAGCTGCTTCCAGTTTGGCAAGGGCCTGCTGCAGATTATCAGCCATTGTATTGAGGCTTATGCCCAATTCCCCGAATTCATCATTGGCCGTGATGGTGCATGGGACGGAAAAATCCAATTTGGCCATCTTCTGTGCTGTTTGGCTGAGTTTAGAAATGGGCTTTGAAATCAAATGTCCCATTAAAAAATCCATAACAAGCACAATGGCAATCACTAAAACAAACCAAACGGCAAAGGAAATATCAGGGGCGGTTTTCAGCTTAGCCGAAAGGATGTATGAAAGGATAAGCAGTATGCCGGCCAGTTTAGAGACAATCAGTATCTTTTTGCGTACTGTGCGTAAAGTGAAATTATCCTTTAATTTCATACTGTCACCTCAAATTTATAGCCGGAGCGGATAAGGGTAACAATGTGCTTGCCCTCGTCCTTTAATTTTTGGCGCAGAGTTTTAATATGGGTATCTACCGTCCGGGTTGTTCCCCCGAAACCGTAACCCCAGACCCGGTTAAGCAACTGTTCCCTGCTGAATATCTGGCCGGGGTTTGCCATGAAGAAATGCAGCAGTTCATATTCCTTATGGGTCAAAGCGATTTCCTGCCCGTCCAGGAATACCTTGTGGGAAGCGGGGATTATGGAAATTTTTCCTGCGCTCAAGGCAGCGGCCGGTGTAATAGAGGAACGGCGCAGCAGGGCGCCTACCTTTGCCAGCAGCACTTTAGGGCTGAACGGTTTTGTAATATAATCATCAGCGCCCAACTCATAGCCTTTCAGTTTATCTTCTTCCCCGCTTTTGGCAGTCAGCATGATAATGGGGAGGCTGCTCATTTCCCTTGCCATCCTGCAGACGGTAAAGCCGTCAAGGTGGGGCATCATTACATCCAGTATCATCAAATCCATGGGATTGTTTTTTAATATCATTAAAGCGTCCACGCCGTCGTCAGCCGCAAAGCAGGTATGGCCGCCGCGGTGCATATACTCGGCAATGATGCTTTGCATATTTTTTTCATCTTCCACAATTAAAATATTTGCCATATGGTTTCACACCCTTCCCCGCCAAAAGCTAATAACATGATTATATACGGAAAGCCGTATAATATCAAGGAAAAGAAGCAATAGCACCGGGCGGATCTGGATGGATCAGGGAAAGGATGGGGCAGATATGGAATGAAAGACAATAGAAAAATGAATAAAGCTATTGACTGTACAGTTACTGTATGGTTTAAGGTACTACATACAGGGGACAAATACAAGCCCGGAACCTGAAATTATCCCAGATAAGGGGGCAATTGGCTGCTGCCTGCAGGGAACAGAACTAGTATAATCCAACTTAATTAAGGTTATGTTTCATGCTTGCTGTGTGGCTGACTGCTCGCGTTTCTTTCGAGTGCGTGGCTTAGGTGCACGTTTATCCTTGTCAGTTGGTTTTGCTGCTTTGCGGTTTACAACTTCATAAATAATCTGGCTTAGGTCTTCCTTTTCTATATCAATATCGTCAATCTTGTATGACCAGTGGTATGGAATGGGAACCTCGTTAATCTCATCAAAGTACTTGTAGATTCTTTTTTCAAGTTCTTCTCTGCTTGAAACCCGGATCCCATTCAGCATCTGTTTTGTCATCTTACTGAAAAAACCT
>CAJTVD010000018.1 GCA_910579495.1 uncultured Lachnospiraceae bacterium | reverse complement strand
AGCAGGTGCTCCGTTTTATTTTCTGGAAAAATTCCCCAAGTAAAGTTACACTATCAAATCCGGGATCTCCCCCTCCAGAAAGCCATAGTCAGCGTAAGCCCCATATTCTTTGGTTATTTCGCTGTCTGTCTTGAAGTACACAATCACGTTATAGCCGTAATCCAGCATTTTGCCGTTGTCCCAGTCCCTGCTGACCATTCCCCGGGGAAAAATACATCCGGCAATCCTTTCAATCTCTTCCGCTTCTGTATAATCCCCATAGACCCAGGTATCTTTTTCGCCAGGAGAAGAAACCCATGATGCAAGCTCTGTTGCCGCCATCCCCCCTTGAGTTTTCTGTCCTTCCAGGAGCTTCTGGCTGACCTCTGTATTATAGTTCAGCACCTGGATGCGCGCCACATCCTCTAAAGAAACCTGCCCCATGCTGTAATAGCCCCGCTCCTTCAGCCAGGCAATGGTTTCCGTATAAAAAGGGTATATATTCATGTTCATTTCCCAGCTCCTTGTAGCTCTCGCCGTACCCCCATAGGTTCCGGAAAGCTCCTCCGAGACTGCCAGCTCCATGACCCCTACAGGGACGTTTTCCTTTAAATCGCTGAAATCCGCCTGCCCGAAATCCCTGCGGTACCTTTCCAAAAATTCCCCCATCTCTGCCTTCCCCATCTTCTTCCTGTAAACCGAGTTTCCATAGAAAGCTTCCACCTGGTATTTCTGCTCAAAAATCCTGTCCATTCTCTCTGATGCTATGGCAAAGTAGCCTTCCTTAAACTGGGCGGAACCTATGATATTGTCAAGCAGCCTGGCAGTTTCCTCATCCTCTACGTTAACCCATAAATTCCTGTATACCTTACGCCCTCCTTTTAAGCGGTAAATCACCATTGCCTGGGACCAATACTCCTTTTGCTCCTGGCCTGTTTCTTCCCAGACATCCATACCATTGTTATATTGCTCCCACAATTGGTTGTAGCCCTCCATGGAAATATCCGCCAGGCGGCACACTTCTTCTCCACTGTCCAGATACATGTATCTTTCTGCGTAGGCCTTTTCAGACAGAAAAACCCCATCCTCATCCAGCCTGATGCTGCCATTGGCATCCTCATAATAGTCCGGCACAAAAGCCACGCTTTCCACCTGTCCCGGGCTGGGAATATAGCTGTCATAGCCCAGCAGGTCTAACCGGAAAACCGCAAATATCGCAGCAGCAGCCAGGCCGCTTATGAGTATATGCTTCTTTTGGTGCAGGGCGCCTTTTATATCGAATTCATAAATCACCTGGATGAAGGCGCTGCCAATCACCGCCACAAGGGCAATGGCAAAAATCATGTACCCCATCCCCTGGCGGGAATTTCCTGGTTGGAGGCCAAGGGTACTGACCACCGCCAGCCCGGCGGCCAAAGACAGCGGCGTTACCAGCAAAATCTTAATTATCGGCCTGGTTACGGCAAATGCCATGGCTCTTCCCGCTGTTTCCGCCGGGCGCTTTAAATAGCAAAAATATGCTGCTGCACCCACTGCCAGGGCAAACAGCAATAGCCCTGCCATATACGTTACTTTCAGCCTGCCTTGGGCCTCGTACACATTCGCCAGTTTCCCATAAATAGCAAACGGTGAAAGGACCGGCATATCGCTGCTGCCATAAGAAACATAATATCTGAAAAACAACTGCTTATACCCGTTGACAGTGACTCTTACCAGATATTCATACAGGGCAAAGACCAAAATGCCAAACCCGGTAATCACAATATTCCCGGTCATCATTACCGCCAGCATCGCCATATGGTACACCCCCAGGTAAAGGCCAAAATCCCCCCCAAAGGAGGCCAGGGCAGCGGCAAGCACCGACTGGCCCACTGCCCCGTTCCCCGCCGCAATCATCAGGCTGGCCAGGGTCCCAAACAGGTATGGGATTACATACAGCAATATGCCGTTAAGCCAGATTAGCAGAAAACGTTTCTTTCTTTTTACTGGCATCCCCAAATAAAAATCCATTTTTTTTCTGCTGTAGAGCCAGGAAAAACCCTGCACTGCGCTGATAATGCCTGTCATGGAAACCAGTACCGTCCTTCCCCCGTTAAAGCCGAACCACCCTCCCATAGCCTCCAGCATCCGTTCTTTCAGCATCTGCCCTGCCAGCTCCTCCCCATAAAGGGTTACCCATCCATCCATCAGGAAGGTAAAGCTGTTGAGCCTAAGGGCGGTGGCAACAGGGAGCGCCAGCATAAATGCCAGGGCGGAAACCACCCACACCCACAGGCGTCTTTTGTTATTTTCCCTGATATTAACCAAGAATGAGCTTTTTGATGTCATATCCTACTACCTCCGTTTCACTGATAAATATTTCCTCAAGGGAAAGGGGCAGCGCCTCAAAAAAAATGGTATTTACTGTGGCAAAAATTGCCAGAATTTCCGCTTTATTCCCCCTTACGGTGAGCACATTTAAAGAACCCCTTTTTTCATTTTTCATGATATCCAGGGATGAGATCACCTTGGCTTCATCTTCTATTGTCTTAAACACACACTGGATTTTCTGGATGTTGCACTTCATATCCTCCAGGTCTTTGGACAAAAGCACGCCGCCCTTGTGCAAAAGCCCCACATGGTCGCAAATATCCTCCAATTCCCTCAGATTATGGGAAGCAATCACAGGCGTCAGGCCACGGCGCTCCATTTCACTGGCAAAAATACTTTTAATCCCCTGGCGCATTACCGGGTCAAGGCCATCAAAGGTTTCGTCACAGAGCAGGTATTTGGTGCCACTGCACACGCCGCAGATCAAGGCAAGCTGCTTTTTCATTCCTTTGGAATAGGTGTTGACCTTCCTTTTTTTATCCAGGCCGAAATTCACCAGATAGCTGTAAAAATCCTCCGCCGCAAATCCCTTATAAACGCTGCTTAAATATTTCTGCATATCCATGGCGTTGCTGTTGGCAAAAAAGTAAGGCTCATCTGCAATAAAATAAATGTTCCGCTTTGCCTCCATATTGTCAAACACAGGAAGCCCGTCTACCGCGATTTCTCCCTGTTCCGGCTCCAGCACCCCGGCCACCATCCGCAGCACCGTGCTTTTTCCCGCCCCGTTGGTGCCGATAAGGCCAAAGACTGTATTCTCCCGGATGGTAACGCTGACATTGTCAACGGCTTTGATCCTGTCATAGGACTTGGTCACATTCCTGATTTCAATCATCTGTCTCTCCCTCTCTTATGCTCTCAATAATTTCAGCCCGCGTAATGCCCGCCTCAAAGGCAGCCTTACAGATGGTCTTCAATTGGGAAAATACTTCCTCCCTGTATTTTTGAAGAAGCAGGCCGCTGTCCGAAACAAAATTCCCCTTTCCCTTGACAGTGTAAATATATCCCTGCCGCTCCAGTTCTGCATATGCCCGCTGGATGGTGTTGGGATTAATTGACAGGTCCACTGCCAGGTTGCGCACCGAGGGGATTTTTTCGTCTGAATGCAGCACGCCCCGGAGGATCAGCATTTTGAAACGCTGTACTACCTGCTCATAAATAGGTCTTGCATCTCTGTAATCGATTAGTATCATGCACCTCTTCCTTTCCTGCTGTACACCCTCTCCATCCGTCCCCACAGGCCAAATAGCATTCTGCCCGCCCGGTGCCCTGCCCCTGGCACTTAAAGCTGTTTTCACAGAGCACATGATAGTATTTAGTGTACTAACATTATTAATACACTTATGTTATAATGGGAATCTGTTTCTGTCAAGGAATCTGGGAAAGGATTAGGAAAAACTTAATTGATCCATCAAGCTTTAGACATCACAATGCCCCAACCGGATATGAATCCACAGTCGGGGCATGCACCATCAACGCCATAAATATTTATAAGGTTACCTGTATGTTTTATATTGCCAGCTCCAGATTTTTCTTTTCCGCCACCCAGCCGCACTCCTTTTCCGCTTCACAGGCAAAACAGGGGCGGCTTAATTTATCCGCCCGGTATAACAGCCCGGACAGGGACTTTTCTTCTTTTACGGAGGGATTCCTGTGATTGCCCACAGCCACCAAGACCGCCTCCCTTTCCCCTTCGCCAAACCCACACTGGGAAAGGATGGCCGGTGAAAGGCCAGCGCTTGCCACCTCATGGGGCGTCCCCTCCTGGTACTGCTTCCATCTGCCAATGTCATGTAAAAGGGCGGCGGCATAAATCATTTCCCGCTCCTGCCCATAGCCATCCTGCTGGTTTAAAATCATGGCGATTCTTGCCACATCCAGAAAATGCCCTATGTTGTGGCAACAGAAAATCCTCCCGGATTCCTCCTGGCTGTTTTTGTACAGGTACTCCCTGTATGACTCATTTTTCAAGATTCTGTTAATTCGGTCCATTTTCTTCCCGTCCTGTGATTGTCCTTGGATACCATTGTCAATATCTTACCAGGGAAAGGAACCTGTCTTTCAGTTGGCCGTCCTTCTCAAAAGCACCCCTGGAAACCATTGTCACCGTCCGGCTGCCCGGCTTTTTGACCCCCCGCATGGTCATGCACATATGCTCCGCTTCCGCCATAACTATTACCCCCTTCGGTTTCAGGTTTTCCATAATGGCATCGGCAATCTGGGCGGTCATTTTTTCCTGGATCTGGAGCCTTCTGGCATAAACCTCCACGGTACGGGCAAGCTTGCTGATCCCCGCCACCTTGCCCTCAGGAATATAGGCAATATGCACCTTCCCAAAAAAGGGAAGCATATGGTGTTCACAGGTGGAATAAAAAAAGATATCCTTCTCCAGAACCATTTCATTATTTTCGGCGCTAAAGGTTTTGGAGAGGTGCTCCCGGGCTGATGCTTCCATTCCCCCGAAAATTTCCTCATACATCCTGGCTACCCGCTGGGGGGTATCCCTTAACCCTTCCCGGTCCGGCTCCTCCCCGATGCCCTCTAAAAGAAGCCTGACCCCCTGCTCAATTTTTTCTCTGTTTACCATGGGACTCCCCCTTACTGTTTTTTCTTTCTACTGCTTTGATCAGGCTTCCCAGATAGGACAGGGAGCCAAAGGCTATGATTGCCGTATCTTTGTCCGCCAGCAGATAAGCCATCTCCACCGCTTCCTCCACGCTGTCCGCCGCCGTCACATTTCCGTGATACCTTCCGGCGCACAGGGCAAGGTCATAAGAGGCAAATCCCCTGGGACCTTTGGTAGGCACTGTTATGATATGCTGCGCCAGGGGCGCGGCAGTTTTCAGAATTTCTTCATGTTCCTTATCCCTGAGCATTCCTATGATATAAATAATTCTCCTGCCTGCAAAATAAAACTGGATGGACTGGGCAAGCCGGCAGGCACCGTCCCGGTTATGGGCACCGTCCGCAACCACATAGGGCTTTTTCGCCAGCACCTGGAACCTGCCAGGCCAGGCGGCACCAAAAAGCCCCTTATAAACTGCCTGCCGGGAAATGGAAAAGCCTGCCCCGGAAAGCTGCTTTGCCGCCGCAACGGCAAGAAGGGCATTTTCCACCTGATAAAGCCCTGCCAGACGGATTTCCAGCCCCGGGTACTCCCTGTAAGAAAAAAGCTGCTTTTCCAGGCCACGCCTTATCCCCTTTGCCTCCCGGGGATCCACAATTTCCATAGGAACGCCAAGCCCCTGCGCCTTTTGGGTGAGCGCTTCCATTACCTCATCCTCCCCCAAAAGAGCCACAGCCGCCGCCCCGGGTTTCATGATCCCCGCCTTGTTCCAGGCAATCTCCTTTAAGGATTTTCCAAGGACTGCCATATGGTCATAGCTGATGGAGGTAAAAACCGCCAGGAGGGTATTGGTAATTATATTGGTCGCATCTAAAAGCCCCCCCATACCTGTCTCCAATACTACCACCTGGCAGCCCTGTTCCTTAAAGTACTGGAAGGCCATTGCCGTCTCTATCTCAAAAGCCGTGGGATGCGGCTTTCCCTCCCTTACCAGTTCCTCACAGGCCTCTCTCATAACGGCCATCTGGCGGCAGAGCTCCTTTTTGCTGATTGGCCTGTTGTTGGCCTGTACCCGCTCCCGATAGTCAAAAATCGTTGGGGAAAGGTATCTTCCGGTGCGGTATCCCGCCTCTTTCAGAATCTGGGAAAGAAATGCCAGGGTAGATCCTTTGCCATTGGTTCCCGCAATGTGTACAAACTGCAGGCTGTCCTGGGGATTTCCCAGCTTTCCGCAGAGATTTTCCATGTTGCCAAGCCCTGGCACAATCCCATACCTGCCAAGCCCCTCCACATATTCCATCACCTCCGGGTAGGACATTTCCCGGCTCCCGGATCCCCCCGGCCCTTCCCCTTCCGGCACCGCCAGGGAGCCTTCCATAATTTCTGCTTTTCCGGTGTTCCTTCTTCTGTGATTGATTTCCATTTACTGCCAACTCCCATATGATCTGGTTTCAAAGGCTCTGAGAGCTTCCGAAAATTTCCAGCTCTGCTGTATAGCTTCAGAAACTTTGCGCCATACTGATAATATGATGAAAACATTTGCAAAAAATTTTTTTAAATGCGGGCTTCTTGGCTGGAGCCTTGAAATTCTTTTTACCGCCCTGGGTTCCCTCCAGAAAAGGGATATGCGGTTGATGGGGATAACCTCCCTGTGGATGTTTCCCATTTATGGAAGCCTTAGCCTGCTTACCCCTATATTCCGCGCCCTGAAAAAACTGCCCCTGTTTTTCCGGGGCAGCCTTTACGCCCTGGGCATCTTTACAGGGGAATATCTATCCGGCAGCCTGCTGGACCGGCAAAAAATCTGTCCCTGGGACTACGGGCAATGCCGCTGGCACATCAAGGGAAGGGTGCGCCTGGACTACTTCCCCAACTGGTTTATTGCCGGCATTTTATATGAGCGTCTTTTAACCAAAGGCTCCCATACCCGCTCCTAGGCTGCCCCACGCCCCGGCCAAAACTTAATCGGGACCGTCCATATCCTCCGCTCCCGCCCCGATATCAAGGGTATTTAAGGTGCGCCGCTTCATCCTTGCCTGCTCCGAAGCTTCCAGTATATAGTTTTTTATAACCTTTGCATTTTTGATATGGGACAGGACCAATTGGGGGTGAGTGGTATCACCGGTATAGCACACTACCGTCCCCAGCCCCACGATCCTTTCCGCCAGGGAAATTACCAGTTCCACATCCTGGACCTTGTACATGTAGCAGTCGTTTTCAACCTTCCTCAAAAGACCGCTGTCAATAGTAATCATATTTTCTTTTATGATATATTTGGTAAAAGTAAAAGGCAGGCCCAAAAAGAGCCATCTCTTTCTCTCTGTAAATTCTTCCGCCATGTGCATCCCTCCATCCTGTAAAAAATATAAAAGTCAGTTTCATGAACAGTATACTAGATTTGGGTACATAAATCAAATAGATTGCAACCGCTCCCATGGAAATCAATTTTCCATAAGCTGTTTTGGAAAAAATAAATTCCATGGATTGAAAGACGCGCCATGATATGCTATGATGGTAAGAACAACTACGCCAGCCCATATGGCTGCCTGGCTAATAGCAAATAAAATAATCAGACAGGAGTGTGCTTATGACCGCAAAAGACTGTATCAGGGAACGCAGAAGCATCCGCAAGTTCAAGGCTGAGCCTGTAGACCATGCGCTGCTTTCTGAAATCATTGAAACCGCATCCTATGCTCCAAGCTGGAAGCATACACAAATTGCCCGTTACATTGCAGTTGAGGGTGACCTGAAGGATAAAATTGCCGCTGAATGTACTTCGGCTTATCCGAAAAACGGGGAAATCATCGCCCAGGCTCCTTTGCTTATCGCCGTTACCTTTATAAAAGGAAGAAGCGGCTTTGAGCGCGACGGCTCTTTCTCCACCCCCAAAGGCGGCACATGGCAGATGTTTGATGCCGGGACCGCCACCCAGTCATTTTGCCTGGCGGCTTACGAAAAAGGGCTTGGGACCGTTATAATGGGGATTTTCGATGAAGCAAAAGCTGCTTCTTTATTAAACGTTCCGGAAGAAAGGGAACTTGCCGCATTGATTCCTGTAGGCTATCCCGACGAAGCTCCCACTGCTCCCAGACGTAAGCCTGTGGAGGAATTATTATCATTCCAAAGTTAATAACGTACCAATTGTTTTGCAAGGCGGCCCTGCACCAAAAGCTGCCATCTGCTGCAAAACAGCTAATAAAATCGAAGAGATTATCCTCTTCGATTTTTTATGGAAGGAGAAACAAATTTATGAGACACCTTATGAACCCCTTGGATTTTTCTGTGGAGGAACTGGAGAGGCTTTTTAACCTGGCAGACGACATTGAGGCAAATATGGATAAATATGCCCATGCCTGCCAGGGCAAGAAGCTTGCCACCTGTTTTTATGAGCCCAGCACCCGTACCCGCCTCAGCTTTGAAGCAGCCATGCTAAACCTGGGGGGCAGCGTAATCGGCTTTTCCGATGCATCCTCTTCCTCCGTTTCCAAGGGAGAAAGCGTATCCGACACCATCCGGGTAATTTCCTGTTTTGCAGATATCTGCGCCATGCGCCACCACAAGGAGGGCGCACCTATGGTGGCCGCCAGCAAGTCATCCATTCCCGTAATCAACGCCGGGGACGGCGGCCACCAGCACCCCACCCAGACGCTTACAGACCTTTTGACCATCCGTTCCCTAAAGGGACGTTTAGACCACTTCACCATAGGGCTTTGCGGGGACCTGAAATTCGGGCGTACCGCCCACTCCCTGGTAAACGCCCTGGTGCGCTATGAGGGCATCCGGTTTATTTTTATCTCCCCCAGGGAGCTGATGATCCCCGACTATATCACCGATATGCTGAAGGAAAAGAATATCCCCTACGAGGAGGTCATCCGGCTGGACGACATCATGCCCAAGCTGGACCTGCTTTATATGACAAGGGTCCAGAAGGAACGTTTTTTTAATGAAGAGGATTATGTAAGGCTGAAAGATTTCTATATCCTTGATGCCGCAAAAATGAGGCTGGCGGCTCCCGACATGCTGGTGCTGCATCCCCTCCCCAGAGTCAACGAAATCTCTGTGGAAGTGGATAATGACCCCCGGGCAGCCTATTTTAAACAGGTGCAATACGGCGTATATGTACGCATGGCCCTGATCCTGACATTACTTAACATCACCGTAGACTAAACAGCATCAGCCCGGAACAGTACCCTTGGCAACTCTCTGTACTGTCCTGGGCTGATGCGGAACTGGAATTAGGAGGAATCTGAATAATGCTGAATGTTGGAAAAATTGAGGAAGGTTTCGTACTTGACCATATCAAAGCCGGGAAAAGCCTTTCCATCTATCATCATCTCCAGCTGGACAAGCTGGACTGTACTGTGGCTATTATCAAAAATGCCAGAAGCAATAAAATGGAAAAAAAGGATATCTTAAAGGTGGAATGCGATATTGACATGCTGGATTTGGATGTGCTTGCTTTCATTGACCACAATATCACTGTGAATGTTATCAAGGACGGGGAAATCGTTTCCAAAAAGGAACTGTTCCTTCCCAGGGAAATTAAAAACGTCATCCGGTGCAAAAATCCCCGGTGCATCACTTCCGTTGAACAAGAGCTTCCACATATCTTTGTGCTGGCAGATGAAAAAAAAGAAATCTACCGCTGCAAATATTGTGAAGAAAAATATTCCGGGCACTTTTAGAGGGGGCATCCCCCTCTGCCCCCTCTTAAAAGGGCAGGGATGTTGTGCCTGGACAGAAGAAGAACCTATGGGCAACTGTCTGCAGCTTTGGCCTGGGAGGCTGTTTTTAGTATTTTCCCTAAAAATATAATCACAGAAACACAAGCAAATCCCACTGCCGTAGCCATCATACTGATCATCATTTCCTCAAAGCTGTAATGCCTGGAGGGAATATATATTTTTAGCTTTTCTGTCAGGTAGGCAATGGAGGCAAGCATGAGGACGGTAAGCCCTGTCCTTATCAGCCAGTTGCACTTCTGGCAGGTTACATACATTGTCACAGTCCCTACAATCCCAATCATCAAAAACGCCAGCGCCCTTCCCCCCTGCCTGATTACATAGGTCACGCTGTCAAGGAGCGTCTGGGTGACCTCTTCCTGTCCATGCCCGGCTTTGGCAAATTCCATAATCATCCGGTTTCCCAGCATTTTCGTCTCTTCCCCGTTTTGAAGGGACAGGAACGTAATGCCCGCCACCATTGAAAGAAATACAAACCATAAACTGAACAAAAGTATTTGTCTTTTCCTTTTTTCCATGCCCCACTCCATTCCCTGGCAGGCTGCCAGCACACTGGCCGGAAGCTGTATGCCCTGATGCTTTGGCTTCCTTTTGGTGTTTAGTTAGAACAAATTCGAAAATATATCTTCCAGATGGATACAAAAATCATTGTAAAATGAAACAGGTATCACTTTTTGGCTTTCTGCCCTTTCCCTTTCGGTGAACCCAAAGGTGTCTGGGAATAAACCGTAGAATCCGTTTATCCTAAACCTTCCGCCAGACAGTAAGTAAACTTCTATAGAATGCATATTGGGGTCAACAATCCAATATTCTTTTACGCCAGCCTTTTCATACAAGTCTTTTTTGTATCCTTTATCGTTCTTCGCAGTGCTGGGGGAGAGAACTTCCACTACCAGCTCCGGTGCACCATAAATGCCATCCGGTTTGATGATGTCCTTTCTGCAGACAATCATTACATCCGGAATAACGCGGTCGTTTTCTGTAAGGAAAACATCAACTCCATCATTGAATGCCCTACATGTTTTTCCTTTTAAGTAAGTCTGGAATACATAATATATATTAGATGCAACTATGCTGTGGTTCACTGACGGGCTGGGCATCATAACAATTTTCCCGTTGAGCAGTTCCTCACGGGGTTCTTCCTGATATGCTAAATTTGTATTCATATTCCCTCTCAAAAAATGTTTACTAATGTGTTGGTTCCTTGTATCCGTTAATATAACACCTTACAGCATTTTGGTCAAGAAAACTTATTCCGTGTACACAACAACGGGCAGCACGCTACGCGAACTACCCTTATGTTAAACAAACGCCGTCACGCTCCGCGGGCCGGCTTATTGTAAAACAGGTGAAAGCATCTGCCCAAAAGCAGCCGACGCTTTCACCTAATATTTCCCTTAACTTTGCATGGCCTGCCCTAGAAAAGCGCCCCGCCCATTAACCGGCGCTTTTTCTGCCCATCCCCAGGCCCCGGGAGCCTGTGTCAGCTTTCATAAGGAGACTGTTCAAGCCTGATGAAGTATCCCTTATCATGGTCACACACAGGACACTTTTCAGGAACTGTCTCCCCTTCATAAATATAGCCGCAGTTCATACAGATCCAGCGTGTTTTCCCATCAGAGGAAAACAGTTTACCGCTTTCTAACAGGTCTGCCATCCGTCCAAAACGGTCCCCATGGGCTTTTTCAATTTCCGCAATCATGGCAAAGGAAGCCGCTATCTGGGGAAAGCCCTCTTCCTTTGCTTTTTCAGCAAAATTTTTGTATACATCATCGTGCTCTTCATATTCGTTATGCTGGGCCATACGGAGGAGCTTTGCCATATCCTGGGAGATATCCACAGGATACCCTCCATCTATATGGATGGTCTCCCCTGCAAGCTCTTTTAAATGCTTATAAAAAATTTCCGCATGTTCTTTCTCCTGGTTCGCCGTATAAGTAAACAAGGCCTCTATTACATGAAGGTTATTTTTCTTCGCCTGGGCAGCCGCGAAGGTATAGCGGTTTCTCGCCTGGCTCTCTCCTGCAAAAGCTCGCATCAGGTTGTCTTTGGTTACGCTGTTCTTAAAATCTACTGCCATGATAAAATCTCCTTTGGGGTTTTGTATTTCTCTCCCGGCAGGTTGTGCCGGGAAATGCTTATGCCCATATTATGGAGAAAAAAAGGAAATTTATACATCCGTCTTTCCCGGCATCTGGAACTGCACCGGTTCCACTTTTGGGGTTAAAGGTTTTATCCGGTATTCCGGAAACTGGGCAATAAATTCAGGAAGGCACAAGGCAGTGTTTGTAACCCTGTCATGTGCCAGCATCACTACTTTTTTTCTGTCAAGTGTGGTTTCTTTCGCCCTGGCAATGATCTGGCCAGGCTCTTTTTCCCCAACCGCATCGTCCAGGCTGGCGTTCCAGTCAAAATAAAGAAAGCCCTCTTCTTCCAGCTTTTGGGCAATCTCTTTACAGGTGGCCTTGTTATAGGCGTTTACACTGCCGCCGGGAAACCGGAACAGCTCCGGCTTCACCCCGGTTACAGCTTCTATCACCTCATATGCCTTCCAGAAATCCTCCAGATAGCTGTCCACGCTTTCGTATAGGATCTGATAATCATGGACATAACAATGTATTCCTATGGTATGCCCTTCCCGGGCAATCCTTCTGGCCGTCTCAGGATACTTTTCCACATATTCCCCAATGAGAAAAAAAGTGGCTTTAATATTCTCCCTGGCCAGGACATCCAGTACCATATCTGTGCTTTCCTCCGATGGCCCGTCGTCAAAGGTCAGATACATGCTTTTGGGGTGAAAATACAGGTCGATCCCCTGGGCAATCCCCTCCGCCACCTTATTCTGGTATTCCTCGCTGGCCAAAAGGCTCCTCTCCTCCGGGTTTGATAGAAACCCTGTCTCTATCAGGCAGGCGGGCATTAAGGTCTTTCCTGTAACATAAAATTCTGCCTCTCCCCACAGCTCCCGTTCCCTGGCACCTGTGCTTTTCACCGTCTCCTGGTGGATCAGCCGGGCAAGCCTCTGATTATCCCTTGCAGGGTCTGTGCCGTCATACCAGGTTTCAATGCCGCTTACGCTCTTATCGCTGCCTTCATAGGTATTCTGGTGAATGCTCACATATACGTCCGCCTGATAGCTGTTGGCAAGCTCCACCCGCTCCTCCTTTGCCAGGTACTCGTCCGTTTCCCTGGGCATCATCACCTGGTAGCCCCTGCCCTCCAGTTTTTCCTTCACACGGAAAGCAATCTGGAGATTGACATCCTTTTCAGAGACGCCCCCTTCCATGCAGCCGCAATCCTCCCCCCCATGTCCCGGGTCTATGGCGATCAGCGGGACTTTCCGCTCCTTTGGCGTCCTGGCAACTTTCTTCTCCGGCGCTTCTTCCTTTTCTTTTTTTTCTCTCCCAATGGCTTCTGCCGCTGCCTCCACCTCCGGGTTTTCCGGTGTGGCTGTGGCAACCATTGTAATAAAAGTAAACGTACCAATTACGACGCCTGCCGCCATGGCTCCCAGAATGGCCCTTAGCCGCGCGCCATTTCTTTTTTCTGTCTTTTTCCGGCTGCCCTTCTCTCTTGTATCCATCATATAATGCTCCTTTTGTACCAAAACCTTCTGCCGTTCCCAGCTTTTGATATTATCATATACATCCGGTGCATCATATTTTCATCATATTTGCATCATTTCTGCATCATTTGGAGATTTTTAAAAAGAGCTCGTTAATCCCATCATAAAAGCCAATGGTCACCACTGTGCTGGCATCCCCCATACCCGGGAACACATATTTTCTGTAATAGGGGGTTGTCTCCATAAGGGGGTTGTCCGTCTCATAAACCTCAGGCTCATCAAGCCCCATGTATTCGCTCCACCTGCCAATCATTAAATCCGGGTCCAGCTCCTCCCAGCTTTGGTCTGTCCTTGCATAAAACTCATAAACCTTCCCATCCTCCGCGTCCAGATAGGCGTCAATCAGCCGGTTAGCCTTGTCGGCATTTTTCCTGTCAGTGGAAAGGCTTACTTTCCATACAGACACATGGTTCCTGGGTTCCAGCACGTCAATTGCGGAGTACAGCGCCGCCTCATACTCCCCCTTCCTTACTTCCTTTACACTCTCCGGTAATATTCCCAGCATTTTCAGGGATTGGAGCATTTCATTACAGGTGGTAAAGATTTCCTGGCTGGTTATTTCCTTTCCGGTAGGGCCTTTATGGTTGGACACAAAGGCATAGGTCCCTCCCAGCTCCTGGTAGCTTTCCTCCTCCATCCTGGTAAGGGCGTTTTGTTCGCTTTCCGGGAGTGACTGGCTGTTTAAGCATTCGGAAAGAATATACAGTTTCTCATTCCCTGCCAGCTTATACCGGTATCCCTCCCCCTCCATCCCGGAAGTGCGGGTGTTGATCCGGTCCAGTACCGTCCTGTCCCGGTAATGGGCCAAAAGCTCCGGCCCCCAAAGGGACAGCCCCATAACCGCCACCGCCCCAAAAAGAAATATCAGGTTAACAGCCGTCTTTTTCATACTGCCCCTCCTTCTTTTTCATCAGCACAAAGCTGATGCAGGTTCCCTCCCCCGGGATGCTTTCTATTTCCAGCCTGCTGTTATGAAGGGATAAGATTTCCTTGCACAGGGCAAGGCCCAGCCCAGCCCCGTTCCTGCTGCGCGAACGGGATTTGTCTACCATATAAAATGCCTTGGTAATCTTCAGCACATCCTGCCTGGAAATGCCAATGCCATAATCCTTCACCATAAAGCGGTAGCCTGCTTCTTCCTCCCGCCCGGTGATATCAATAACGCTTCCCGGCTCAGAAGCTTTGCAGGCATTATCCAGAAGGTTAATCAGCACAGTAATGATCAGGTTCCTCTCCGCCCACACACAGGCCTTGTCATAAGAATACACAAAATGCATGGTTTCATTTGCCTTGAACATATCCCGCAGGTACAGAAACAGGCTGTCTGTCCATACTTCCTGGAACTGTGCCTGCCCGTGCTTTGCCACCAGAATATCCAAAAGCCGGATAGACATGGCCTCCAGCCTCTTGCCCTCTGTATAGATATAATTGGCGGAAAGAAAACTTTTTTCCTCATCCAGCTTTCTGGACCGGAGCATATCCGCATAGCCGATGATGGCCGTAAGGGGCGTTTTCAGTTCATGGGCAAAGGCCCCTACAAAGTCCTCCCTTGCCTGGATTTCGTCCTCCAGCCTGCCGATATTTTCCTCCAGTACCTCCGCCATATGGTTAAAATCCAGGGTAAGCTGCCCCAGCTCATCGTCGCTTACCTTTCTTGCCCGGTAGTCATAATCCCCCACCGCCATATGTTTGGTTGCCCGGGTCAGCAGGCGGATGGGCTTGGTAAGCCAGGAGGAAATCAGATACATGATAAAGGTCCCCAGCAGCAGCATTGCCAGCGTAACCTGGCGATAGACCCGGAAGCCCAGTGCCCTCTCATTAAAAACCTCGGATACATCCCGCAGGGTTTCCAGATACAGCACCCGGTCCAGGGCATTTAAGCTGCTGCCAGTCTGTATATAATAATGCCCGCCCATCCGTATGGTGCGGTAAGTTTTGGTGGCCGTATCTGTCTGGGCCAGCAGCCCGCCGCCGGCTTCAAATCCAATGCTGGCATAAATGGTATTTTTTTCCTCATCGGAAATCCGCAGCATCCGGCTGGTATTCTGCCCCCCTGTCTCCAGGTTAGAAGCAATCTGTTCCACTGTATTGTCCTGGAGCACGTCATATTTGGCTGGCACATTTAACGCCGCTGTCTCAAAAGCAAAACACAGGATACTGTTTTCGTCAAGGGCCTGCCCCGCTTCCCTTAAAAGGGAAGTCTCAAACACATAATTCACAAAATAAAACCCGCTGAACCCAAAAGCGGCCGCCATGACGGTCATGGTCCACAGCAGCAGTTTAGAAGAAAATTTCATTTTGCAACCTCTAAGCGGTAGCCCACCTTATACACCGCTACCAGATTCTGCTCCCAGCCCAGCTTTTTCCGAAGCCGCTGTACATGAAGGTCCAGGGTGCGGCTGTCCCCCATGTACTCGTCCCCCCAGACCTTTTCATACAAAATTTCCCGGAACAATGCCACATTTTTGTTCTGCATAAAAAGCACCAGCAGGCCGAATTCCTTGTTGGTAAGGACAATCTGGTTCCCTCCCTTTAAAACTCTGCGGGCTTCCACGTCCACCTCCACTTCCCCTGCGGTAAGCTTTTTATCCGTTTTATTGTACCGCCGCAGCACTGCTTCCACCCGCGCCACCAGCTCCACCACATCGAAGGGCTTCACCAAATAATCGTCCGCTCCCGCTTTCAGCCCCTTTACCCGGTCCCGTACCTCATGCTTTGCCGTGATAAAAATCACGGGAATCTTTAAAGGGCGCACATAGGCCATCACATCATACCCGTCCGCTCCCGGGAGCATGATATCCAGGAGGATCAAATCGTAGTTTTCTTTATCAATCAGGTCTAAGGCATCCATCCCGTTTTGCGCTGTAGTGCAGTGATAGCCCGACGCGGACAGGTTCAGGTCTATCAGGTCGCAAATTGGTTTTTCATCGTCCACAATCAGTATTTTAATCATCTTTTCTTCCCATCCGTTCCTTACCATCCCCAATAAGCCCGTGCCTTTTCCACCAGCCCGGATACTGTATCCTCATCCCTGCAGGGATATTGTTTTTTCATTTCCGTATCCTCGTAAAATCCCCCAGTGCGCTGATAATAAATGGCATAATCATTTTCCGTCATCAGCTCATTTTCGCTGCCCCCATAGCTGTAACGGGCAAGCACCAGAATATCCTTCATCCCGTCCCCGTCAATATCCCTGCAGGTAATCCCCTTCAGGGCATAAAGATTGTCGTATTCCCCCATAGGCTGGAAGCTCCACACAATATATCCCTGCTCATTGACCAGGTAGATCATAAAGGTGGCAAAATTGGCCATGGTATAAGTCCCGGGCACTACCTCCAGCCTGCCCAGCTTCTCAAACTGCCGGTAATGGCACTGCTCCCAGGCAATCTCAAAGCCATTGTCCAAAAGCTCCTGCTTAGTGGCCGATGTATAAAGAAACTCCGCCGAATCCCCATCCCTCACAAAGGCAGCAATACTCTCCACACTTTTGTTCATGCCAAACCGGTTAATCTTGTCCGAGATACGGTAATCCCGGTAAAACCCGCCCTTATCCTGGAATAATACATCCCCAATTTTGTAAGGTTTCCCCGCATAAGCGCCCCGGCCATTCATACAGGTGACAATCAGCACAATATCCATCAGGCCGTCCCCGTTCAGTTCCTGGAAGGAAACCGCCCGCACCTCCCTGATTGGCTGGTGAAGCTCTCCCCTGCTGCGGTTGTTCACCTCAAGCTGATCCGTTTTGTATACAATGTTCCCTTCCCCGTCCGCAAAAAACAACGCCAGGCGGTGATAAGTTTTCTCCAGGGCCGGGATCAGGGATACCTCCCCAAAGCCCTCGGTCACTATGGGGAATATCTGGCCTTCTATCACCTCAAAGCCGTTCTCACCCATCTGGGAGCGCTCTGTAATCTCATTAAAACGCTGCTGATAGCTCTCATAAGCTGCCAGCAGCGCATCAGGATTTTCCCTGCCGTTTTGGGCATTGGCAGGGATAGGAAATTGGGGCAGCAACAGCATTGTACAGGCTGCCATGATGGAACATATGATTTTCTTTTTCAATTTTGTACCCCCACATACCGCTGGTTTTGTTTATAGCATTATGTTATTTTAGCACAGTGTAAAAACAGAGTGCAATATGATTTTCTTCCTAAATGCCATGATGATACATTTTGGGTGACCCGGGGCGGGACAGCAAAAGCGGCGGGGAAGCCATAACATTGCTTCCGGGATAATTTCATTTATATGCTAAAAGTCAGCAGCCCCAGCTTGGAAACCACAATTTCCCTGACCAGCATGCCGGAAGCCTTCTTTTTCGCCAGGTTCATACCCGCCAGCTCCTTTAAGGTAAACACCTTCTCCTGGTAGCAGATCTTTTTCCTGCCTGCAAGGCCCTTCTTTTCCGTTTGGACCTGGGCCTTTACTTTCACTTTTAACTGGCTGTAGGTTTCATAGACAAAGGTATTCTCCTCCAGGTAATAAAACTGGCTTTCAAGGGTCGTATCCTGGGAAACCTCCGCCAGAATATACCGTTCCAGAATTGCTTTCAGCTTAAAGGGAACCATTTCCTGGAAAAGCAGCTCCCTATAAGAAAAGCCAGCCCCAAGGCAGACTGACCCCACATCTTCAAGCACATATTTAAAGTCCTCATAACAGGTGACCTTTTCCTGACCCTTCATAAAAACAAAACCATACCTTTCTGTCCCTTTATCTCTCCAAATCTTCTATGGCAAAACCGCTCATACGGAAAGCCTCCCGGATCGTCTTTTGGGACATGCCTGTTTCCTGGGAAAGTTCCTCCACGGTAACTTTTCTGTGCAGTTCCCCGGCCAGCTCCCTGGCCTTTCCCGCCACCTGGTTTACCCTGTCAAGGATCTTCCTGTCCTTGTCCGCTTCCTGCCTGCTTTGGGCAATAAGGGCTTCCATTGCATCCATGACCATTCTGGCAAGCATCCCCTCTGCATCCTTTGCATGTTCCGCGCACCCAAGCAGGGAAACTCCCATAGAAAGCGCCACATTCCCCTCTCCGATCAAATCCTCCAGCAAAACGCCCTGCCCTGCGTAAAGCCTGGAGATTTCAACCACCTGGGGCAAAAACAGGCAGATCAGCCTCTCCCTGGCCTCCTTTTCCCCTGCCATGGCAGAAAGAATGACGGCCTCCCGCTCCCCTTCGCTGGCTGGCTCTTTCTGGTAAATTGATTTTTTGTATTCTTCCAGGTAATCCGTCTCTTCCTTGGAGAGATATTCATCCAGGTCCACCGGCTCTCCCACGCCGATTTTGTGCTGCTTCAAATAATCATATATCAGCCCAAACTGCTCCTTTGACAGAGAATGTTCTTTAAAAACCTCCTCCACCTGCTGCCTGGAAATACAATTCTGCTGTTCCTTTGCCAGGCTCCTCACTTCTTCAAGGCTCCTGGCAAATGCAAGTTCACGGTTTTCTTCCATAATATCCCCTCCTATTCCAGTTCCGCAACCGCCCTGCCCGTGCCCTTTTTCCGCAGAGGGAAATCCTGTCTGGCCTGCAGCCAGTATTTCCTCTGGGGCACTGCCTGGGCTTTTGCTGTCTTCCAGTTCCGCAACCGCCCTGCCCGTGCCCCTTTATTTTTTTATGTGGGTGTGGGTGAAAAGGTGATCCTGGCAGTACTCATAGCTGCCTTCACATTTGGAGCAAAACCGGAATTCCAGCTCCGGGTTGCTCTCGTCTGTCCTTCCGCAGATGGCACATTTGTGCCGGGTGGCCCCGGTAGTCTTTTTCACTTCCCGCCGGAATTCGTGCCGGCGCTTTGCCTGCTTGGGCGTCATGTGGATCATCCCCCTTCCGCTAAAGAAAAAGATCAGGAAGTTCATAAGGGATGCGCCGATTACGAATTTGACGGCTACACCGCCTGTAATAAAATCGAAAACCAGCAGGGCACCATATATAATTGCCAGCACCTTAATTTTAACAGGTATGAAAAAGAACAGCAGAAGCTGCATATTGGGGTAGGTGGCGGCAAAAGCAAAGTAAATAGACATATTTACATAATAAGTGCTGAACATGGGTGCCAGCGAGTAAGGGGTATTATAGGTTTCCCAAAATATCGGCAGGCCTTCCCCCATAAAAACCAGCGTGTAGGCAAAGAGCAGGAAAGACCCAAGTATGGTAAAAAACATGCCCGAAAAAATATATACATTATAACGGTAAGTCCCCCATGTCCTCTCTAAGGTGGTTCCCAGGGAGTAATAAAAATACAGCATCAGCAAGGTAAAGAAATCAAACCGGGAAGGAGGGATGACCAGCCAGGTAAAAAGCCGCCATACCTGCCCGTGGAAAATAATCTCATAGGGATTTAAGTACAGGTAAGAAAGCATATTAGGATACATCCAGTAAAAAAGATAACCGAACGCATAACAGATGATTAATACCATGGATAAATTATTGATTGCATATTTCCCAAATTTTTTTTCAAACTTATCTGACATTCTCATGATTTCTTTCTACCCCCGTTTTTTGAAGCATCGTAAATCCTTTTTCATGGTGTTTTAAGCCATACAGCATATTGCCTACAAAACTGGCATTGGTTTAACCTAAACTTCATATATTCTAACATCCCTGCATGAAATTGTAAATAAACCCAATCTTTTTTTAGAAATTTACAATTTTTTCTTTACAAATTGTTTAGTTTCCCGGATTGCATTTTGAAATACCCTGTCGTATAATAACAACGCGTGTCAAAATAACGCTATGCTATTAGTATAGGAAATTACTGGAACAAATATTATGATAGAAAGGCGGTAGATTATGGACAATCAACATTATACCCTTGGCATTGACATCGGCTCTACCACTGTCAAAATTGCCATTTTGGATGATGCTCATAATATTCTTTTTTCTGACTATAGAAGACATTTTGCAAATATAAAAGAAACACTCTCCGGGCTCCTTGCCGACGCCCGCTCCCAACTGGGGAATATCATCCTGCACCCGGTAATCACCGGTTCCGGGGGGCTTACCCTGGCCCGGCATTTAGAAGTCCCCTTTGTACAGGAAGTGATCGCCGTAGCCACAGCCCTGCAGGGGCTTGCGCCGAAGACGGATGTAGCTATTGAACTTGGGGGGGAAGACGCCAAGATCATTTACTTTGAAGGGGGCAATGTGGAACAGCGCATGAACGGCATCTGCGCAGGGGGCACCGGCTCCTTTATTGACCAGATGGCGTCCCTTCTGCAGACCGACGCCTCAGGACTGAATGAATACGCCAAAGGCTACCGTTCCCTTTACACCATCGCGGCAAGGTGCGGCGTGTTTGCCAAATCCGATATCCAGCCCCTGATCAACGACGGGGCGACCAAAGAAGACTTGTCCGCTTCCATTTTCCAGGCGGTGGTCAATCAGACCATCAGCGGTCTTGCCTGCGGAAAACCTATCCGGGGGCATGTTGCCTTTTTAGGCGGTCCTTTACACTTCCTCTCCGAACTAAAGACAGCTTTCATCCGCACCTTAAAGCTGGATGAAGAACATATTATTGATACCGGGCATTCCCATCTGTTTGCCGCCATCGGCTCCGCCATGAACGCAAAGGATGAGGTATCCGTGTCCATGGAGGAAATCACATCCCGGCTCTCGGGGGAAATCAAAATGGAATTCGAAGTGGAGCGGATGGAACCTTTGTTTTCCTCCCCTGAGGAATATGAAAGCTTCCGGGAACGCCATGCAAACTACCGTGTCCAAACCGGATCCCTCCCTTCCTATAAAGGGAACTGTTTCCTGGGCATTGACGCCGGGAGCACTACCACCAAAATTGCCCTGGTAGGCGAAGACGGCTCCTTGCTGTACTCTTTTTACAGCAGTAACGATGGAAGCCCGTTAAAGACCGCCATCCGGGCAATCAGGGAAATCTATTCCCAGCTTCCGGAAGGCGTCCGTATTGTGCGCTCCTGCTCCACAGGATATGGGGAAGCACTTATGAAGGCGGCTTTTCTGCTGGATGACGGGGAAGTAGAGACAGTGGCACACTATTATGCCGCCGCGTTTTTCAATCCCCAGGTAGACTGTATCCTGGATATCGGCGGCCAGGACATGAAATGCATCAAAATTAAAAGCCAGACGGTAGACAGTGTCCAGCTTAACGAAGCCTGTTCCTCCGGCTGCGGCTCCTTTATCGAAACCTTTGCCAAATCCCTGAACTATACCGTGGAGGACTTTGCAAAGGCGGCACTGTTTGCAGCCCATCCCATTGACCTGGGTACCCGCTGCACTGTGTTTATGAATTCCAAAGTGAAACAGGCACAGAAGGAAGGGGCGTCCGTGCCGGATATTTCCGCCGGACTTGCCTATTCAGTAATCAAAAACGCCCTGTTTAAGGTAATCAAGGTTTCCGATGCCTCTGCCCTGGGAAAAAATATTGTGGTCCAGGGCGGGACCTTCTACAACGACGCCGTCCTCCGGAGCTTTGAAAAAATTGCCGGGTGTGAAGCTATCCGCCCGGACATTGCAGGCATTATGGGGGCTTTCGGGGCTGCCCTGATCGCCAGGGAGCATTACCAGGAGGGCTATGAGACCACCATGCTCCCTTTCAAAAAGATAAATGCCCTGGAGTTTGAAACAAGTATAGCAAAATGTAAGGGATGTACCAATAGCTGCCGCCTTACCATCAATAAATTTACAGGCGGGCGGCAGTACATATCCGGCAACCGTTGCGAACGGGGCCTGGGCAGGCAAAAAAATGAGAACAACATTCCCAATCTCTTTGATTATAAACTGAAACGGGTTTTCGGCTATGAGCCTTTACCTGCGGACAAAGCCATCCGGGGGAGCGTGGGGATTCCCCGGGTACTTAATATGTACGAAAACTACCCCTTCTGGCATACCTTTTTTACAAAGCTGGGATACCGTGTGGTTTTATCCCCTGTATCCAACCGGAAAATTTACGAGCTGGGGATTGAATCCATTCCCAGTGAGTCGGAGTGTTATCCCGCCAAGCTTGCCCATGGGCATATCAGCTGGCTGATCAGCCAGAAGCCGGATTTTATCTTTTATCCCGCCCTTTTTTATGAGCGGGATGAAATGGAGGGTGCCAATAATCACTACAACTGCCCTATTGTCACCTCCTATTCGGAAAATATTAAAAACAATGTAGAGGAAATTGGCCGGGGGGACATGGTTTTCCGCAACCCTTTCCTGTCCTTTGGGAGCCTGAAAACGGCCTCGGATGCCCTGGTAAAGGAATTTAAAGAGCTGCCTGCCGGGGAAGTAAGGGAGGCTGCCCGCCTGGGCTGGGAGGAATTAGCCGCCGCCCGCCTGGCCATGCAAAAGAAGGGCGAGGAGACCCTCTCTTACCTGGAAAAAGAAGGAAAACGGGGCATTGTGCTGGCGGGGCGCCCTTACCATATTGACCCGGAAATCCACCACGGCATCCCGGAACTGATTGCCTCCTACGGTTTCGCCGTACTTACTGAGGACTCCATCTCCCATCTGGCAAAGCCGGAGCGTCCCCTTATCGTTTCCGACCAGTGGATGTACCATTCCAGGCTCTATGCCGCCGCCAGCTATGTAAAGACGGTGGAAAACCTTGACCTGATCCAGCTAAACTCCTTTGGCTGCGGGCTGGATGCCGTCACCACCGACCAGGTGGGCGATATCCTCACAGGCTCGGATAAGATTTATACCTGCCTGAAAATTGATGAAGTCAATAACCTGGGAGCGGCAAAGATCCGTATCCGCTCCCTGATCTCCGCCATCCATGTGAAGGAGAAACAAAATAAGCCCCGCACGGCACGCTCTTCCGCCATCGAAAAAGTACAGTTTACGGAAGAAATGCGGAAAGAATACACCATTTTGTGCCCCCAGATGTCCCCCATCCATTTTGATATCCTGGAGTCCGCTTTCCGGGCCTGCGGCTATCACTTTGAGGTGCTGCCCAACGACAACAAACGGGCGGTGGACATGGGGCTGAAATATGTAAACAACGATGCCTGCTACCCCTCCCTTATGGTGGTGGGGCAGATTATGGATGCGCTGCTCTCTGGCAAATACGACTTAAACAAGGTTGCCGTGATCATGTCCCAGACCGGGGGCGGCTGCCGTGCCACGAATTATGTAGGCTTTATCCGCAGGGCACTGGAAAAGGCCGGAATGCCGCAGATCCCTGTTATTTCCCTGAACCTGGCGGGAATCGAGTCCAACCCCGGCTTCCATTTAAACGCCGGCCTGCTGGCCCGCGCTGCCTATGGGGCAGTATTTGGGGATATTTTCATGCGATGCATTTACCGTATGCGCCCTTATGAAAAAGAAAAGGGCAGCGTGGAAGCCCTGCACCAGAAATGGCTGGAAAAATGCCAGGCCTTTGTCTCCCGGAAACATCCTGGTTTCTTCACCTTCCGGAAAATGTGTCGGCAAATAGTGGAAGAATTTGATGCCATCCCCGTTACAGGCCAGGTAAAGCCCAAAGTGGGTATTGTAGGGGAAATCCTGGTGAAATTTGCCCCCGCCGCAAACAACCATCTGGTTGAGCTGCTGGAAGAGGAAGGGGCGGAGGCAGTGGTGCCGGATCTGCTTGACTTTATGCTTTACTGCTTTTATAACCAGATTTACAAGGCAAAGGAGCTGGGAACCAGCAAAAAAGCCGCCCGGCTGTCAAAGCTTGGCATCAGCGCACTGGAATTTCTCCGGGGCGGGGCAGCCAAAGCCCTTGCCAAAAGCAGGCATTTTACGCCCCCTACCAGCATTTACCGGACGGTGGAATATGCAAAGCCTATTGTCTCTATCGGCAACCAGACAGGGGAAGGCTGGTTCCTTACAGGGGAAATGGTGGAATTGATCCATGAGGGCGTTAACAATATCGTCTGCGCCCAGCCCTTCGCCTGCCTGCCCAACCATGTAGTCGGCAAAGGGGTGATCAAAGAGCTGCGCAGGCAGTATCCTTTAAGCAATATTGTAGCAATCGACTATGATCCCGGTGCCAGCGAAGTAAACCAGCTCAACCGGATCAAGCTGATGCTCTCCACCGCACAGAAGAATCTAAACACACAGCCCCAGTGCCACGCCCAGGAATGCATCAGCCAGGCCTCCTGCCAGGCAGGCTGCCCTATCTCTCATGATGAGGAAACCAATGAGGAACAGAATCCTGATTTCCCGTTGAACCATGGAGGGCGGGACGCTAAGTGCGGGGCATAGCAGGTACGCAAATATGGGAAAGCACAAGGAGAATGATTTATGATCAAACAGGAAATCAACGAACTGAAACGCCTTTACACCCCTGCCAACTGTTCCATTACCCGCATCTGCGGCTGTTACGTGGACGGGGAAAAAAATAAAAAAACGGAATTTAAGGACGCTTTCCTCTCCCTCCCGGAAGAAGAGATCTTCAAGTATTTTGAGCTGCTGCGCAAAACCCTCTCCGGATCTCTGGGAAAGAATATGCTGAACCTGGAGTTTCCCTTATCCACAGAGGAGGAAGGGGGAACCCAGGAATTCCTCCTGCGGCTCCGGGACAGCAAGCTGACAGATGATGCCCTTCTGGAAGAATTTTATGACAGGGTCATCGGTTCCTACGAATATGTGGGAAATTACCTGATCCTGGTAATCCATGACGCCTACGACGTCCCTGGCAAGGCCAGTGACGGGCTCACCATGGACGACGCCTCCGACACCGTCTTTGACTATATCATGTGCTGCCTGTGCCCTGTAAACCTTTCCAAGCCAGGCTTAAGCTACCATATGGACAGCAATGAGTTCCACAACAGAGTCCGGGACTGGGTGGTGGAAGCGCCACACACAGGCTTTCTTTTCCCGGCCTTTAACGACCGGTGTACAGACCTTCACAGCACGCTGTATTATACCAAAAATCCTGAGGAACCCCATTCGGAATTTGTGGACGGGATCCTGGGAGCTGTGCTCCCCCTCTCCGCCGGAAGCCAGAAGGAAGCCTTCCAGGCCCTGGTGGAGGAAACCCTGGGGGATTTTGCAGAATATGAGGTGGTGAAAAACATCCACGAAAATCTGACAGAAATGATCGAAGAACATAAGGAACTGCCTGAACCCCTTACCCTGGACAAGCGCCAGGTAAAAGACCTGTTTGAAAAAAGCGGTGCACCGGAGGAACGGCTGGCTGGCTTTGAAAAAATATTTGATGAAGCCGCCGGGGAAAACACCTCCCTGCTGGTGGATAATGTGGCCAACACCAGAACTTTTGAAGTAAAAACCCCGGATGTGGTGGTAAAGGTTAACCCGGAACGTGCCCACCTGGTAAACACCATGACCCTGGACGGCAAACGCTGCCTGGTAATTGAGCTCAGCGACCAGGTGGAGGTTAACGGTATCTCTATCCGTACCGGCCCCTCCCCTTCCTTAGAAGGGCTGGAAGAGGAATAACAACGGGCAGCACGCCCCGCGAACTGCCCTTATGTCAAATTAACACAGGCGGGAGCTTTGGAAAAGCTTCCGCCTGTATCAATTACACCCTGTTCCTTAATTATAATTCTGCAAACAGCTCCCGATACCACTTGAGGGAATCAATATAAGCGTCATGCACTTCCTCCAGCTCCATATTCCCAAGTATCATCAGCCTGGATATTTCCTGCCAGTCGGCAGCCTCATAGCGAAGAATGAAGTTCAGGATAGGCCCAAAAACTCCTTCATGCCCAACCAGCGCCTCCCTGATTTCTTTTGATACCTTAACCATATCCAGCGCCTCTTCCATAGATTTATCTAAAATCAGGTCAAGCACTGAGAACAGCCCCATCAGGAACAATTCCGGGGACTGAAGCCGCAAATCAAAGAAAGGAGCCAGGCTCTCCGCAAATTTGGCACGCAAAAGGGAAAGCCTTGTAACCTCATTGGGCTTATCCGCATAAAGCTCGTTGGCAACCGCAGTGTTGATCCACTTCTTCAGTTCCCGCTGCCCCAGCATAGCCGCCGCATGCCTGATAGAGGAAATCTCTGAATTCACCGTCATCCGGTTAACCATCTTAAGCAGGGAGATGACCAGCGCCGTGTCCCGCCCGATAATGTCCGCTGCCTGGTTCAGTTCAAAATCATCGCTGTTGACAATGTTTAACAGTTCAATATAATTCACTTTTAACGGGGACACTTCCGTCCTCCTGCCTTTCGTCACAGGCACCCTGTAAAATTCCCCTTCATAAAACTGATATCCGCCCTCTTTCTTTAACTCTTCAAAAATTTCCTGGCTCTGGATATTCCCGGCGCAAAGTTTAATATTGGGAAACAGCCTGGAAAAATAAATTCTCGCTTTGGTGATATCAATCTTCTTATGGTCAAGGAGGACATAGTCAACCATAGACAGGATTTCCCTGTACTCCTCAAATTTCTGCACCATCAATTTACGCATAGCCAGTTTATAGCCCATGCCCTTCAATTCCCGAAGCCTGGCAATATAGTTTTCTTTCGGCACAATCGTATTGTCCATCAGCAGAACCAGCCTGCTATGATCCGCGCTGCACTGCCCATTGATATCGGAAAACACAGAGATATTATTCACAGGCACAAAAAATTCCTCCCCCGATGTAAAGGAATCCAGGCCCAGGCTCTCAATCAGCTCAAGCCCCATAACCTGAAATGAACCGTCATTATATCCGGTTCCCTGCAAAATAGGGTTTAACAAAATATTATTCTTCTGTGTAAATACTGAATATGCACGCACACGCATCTCTTCATCAAATAATGGTACTAATGTTACTAGCATTTCTTTCTCCTTCATATGTAAGTTAATTGCTATATAATGATTCTACACCATTTATTTAATATACACAATATTTGTATGAAAATTTTTAAATTTTTGTAAAAATGCACATAGAATACATAAAGCGCCTCCTTTGGCAGAAGTTTCCTGCTCTGCCCTGCTCCTGCCAAAAGCCAGCCGCTCCTGCGCCCATGCCATGCCTCTCCCGTCAGGCATACCGCTCCTGGGAAGTGTGGTTTTGGAGATATTCCTGAATAATCAAAGAAGCCTCGTCCAGGTCCAGGCCGGATTCTTCCAATAGCTGGTTCAGCCCTTCCATGTCCTTCTCCCTCTTTTCCTTGTAAAGGGCATCCAGCTCTCCCTGTTCTGACTTCAGCCTTGTCCGCAGGGCTTGTACCAGTTCCTCTTTTTCCGCAATTTTAGTTTCCACTGTTTTTCGCTGTCCTCTTGCCATAATTATCCTCCTGAAAGCACATAAAGTATTATTATATTATATGGACAGGTTCCCGGAAATATTCCATAAACGATAGCCATAGAGACTAATTTTTAAGCTTGCTGCGCGCCTTTCTCCCTCCTTGTATCCAAATAGTAAAATCCTGTCACCAAATGCCACCCTGCGCCCCTTCCCCCTGGTTAAGAAACCCGCCCCTCCCGCCGATATTTTTAAAAAGAACATAAAAATCTGAAAGGCAGGGGATTTGATATGAGCATGATGGTCGGTTTTGGAAATAATGGGGTAAAAAAAATCTCCTTGAATAGAGCCAGCAGCACTACCGCCAAGAAAGAAAAAACAAAACGTAAACGCTCCCAATATAATTTTAAAGAACTTTCCGCACAGCTTATGCGGACCAGGACCTCTGCCAATGCCAGGGAGGTAATCACAAGAGCCTACTCAAAAATTTCAGGCCTGAAAATGAAACGGGGAACTGGCGATTATGACGACCAGGAGCTTCTCCATGCTATCGCCCACGCAGAAAAAATGGTGAGGATTGCCAAAAAGCGGATGAAGCACTTAAAGGAAGAAGAAAATGCCAAAAAAGAAGGCAGCCCCTGCGAAGCCAGCCTGCCAGAGGAAAACCAGGATTCCCAAATAGAAGAAACTGCGCCCTCCCCGGAGGAGCTTGCCCAATTAGAGGAAAAAATGCTGGAAATGATGCGGGAGCTCCAGGAAGAAATGCGCCGGATGGAAAAGTCCATGGCTGAAGAATTAAGCGCAGAACTGCTCTCTGATGAAATATCCTCCTCCGGGGAAGTTAGCCTTGACCCGGAAGACCTGGAGCTTTTAAAGAAAAAACACCGTTCTGAAGAGCTTCGGGATATTATGGAAGCAGACCTGAAATATTTAAAGGCAATGTTTGACAGGCTTTCCAAAGAAAAACAGGAAAACAGCAGCGGTTCTCCCGCCGGATATGACAATGCCAGCGGGGTATCCCTGGAACTTGGGGGGATGGAGGTCCCTGTCCAAACTGCTGAAATTCCGGTTTCCGCCCAAGGCGGGAGCCTGGATATCATAACATAGCTCCATACGGGAACTGTCCCAAAGATTTTTTGGGGCAGTTCCCTAAATTTTAATTTCCGTCCACTTTCCCGCTTTAAAGCGGATGGAAGCGAAAAGAAACCTGGATACCTGGTCGCCCAATACCCCAAGCCAAATGCCAATAATGCCCCATCCCAGGACATAGCCCCCGATATAAGACACCGCTGTGCGGACCAGGGTAACGCTGAAGGTAGACACTGCCGCTGTGTAAAGGGTGTCCCCGGCTCCCCGCAGGCATCCCATATAAATAACCTGGCTGATCTGGAATACCACCACAAAAATGATCACACGCATAATCTGGACGCCAATATCCACAATGTGCGCTTCCCTGAAATAAAGCCCAAAGAAAGGCCTTGCCCCTGTAAAATAAATCACAGTAAGGCACAGGGCAATCACGCCTCCCATCATCCTGCATATCCGCCCGTATTCTTTCGCCAGCTCCTTGTCCCCCTCCCCCAGGCTCCTTCCAATCAGCGCCACTGCTGCCGCCTGCAGGCCGTCCCCAAAGGAAAAGGACAGGCCCATAATATTCATCCCCACCTGATGGGCTGCCATAGCATCGGTCCCCTGATGGGCTGCCATCACAGCGGTCATCATAAAACCGATACGCATCAGTATCTGCTCAAAAAATACGCTGTAGCCCACCTTCACCAAATTGGAAAAGGTAGCCCGGGCAGGGCGTATTTTATTTCGGAGTATATAGGGGATACTGATAAATCCCCGGGAATCCCTGATGGATAAAAGGCTCATTACACAGGCCACCACTGTCCCGAAAACCGTAGCCAGCGCCGCCCCCTGGATGCCCATGGCAGGAAAGCCAAAATTGCCATTGATCAGCAGATAATTGGCAATAATATTGATGGTATTGGAGGTAATATTGGTGCGCATAGTAATCTTGGTATTTCCTGTTCCCCGCTGGGCGGAATTAATGCCCATCTGCACACAGTTAAAAATCATGCCCCCCATGATTATCTGAAAGTAGGCCACCGCACTGTCATGGGTCTCGGGAGTGGAACCGCACAACCGGATAATCGGGCCTGCAAGGGCCACAAACAGGATGCTTAAAACTACCGCCGCCGCTAACAGGAAAACAAGGGCTGTATATAAAATCCTGTTGGCTTCCTCCTGCTTGCCCTCTCCCCTGCGCCTGGCCACCAGGGCGGAGATTGCCACATTCAGCGCGAAAAACAACGCCAGGCCTATGAACTTTGGCTGGGTGGTAAGCCCTACCGCCGCCACCGCATAGGAGCCCAGGGAGCTTACCATCAAAGAATCCACAAGCCCTGCAAACGCTACAAAAAAAGACTCCACGATAGCAGGCCACGCCATCCCTATGGCCGTATGGATATTTTCTTTTTTATACCCTGTTTTTTTTACTGTTTCTTTTGCATTTTCCATGGCATCTGCCTTTTCTACACTCCCGTTGTGTGTTATGTTTTCTTATACAGCTACTGTCCGCTGCCGCTACCTGGCCGGAATGCGTTTATCCATTTTCAGTATATGGCCTGTAAGCCATTCCAGCAAAAAGCCGATCAGCTCTTCCAGGTATTCTTTCTGGTTATCGTCCACATCCTCCAGATTAACTCCATTCAGGCGGTCTATAAACGCGCTGTGCGCCATGCGCTGGATAGCAAGGCCATCATACCCTATGCTTTCCATATAGTTCTCTTCCTCCTGGAAATGCATTATTGTATAGTCCTTCAATTCCTCCAGTATATGTACAATTTCATCATACTTGTCATGGACATATTCCTGGTTGATCAGCCCATGGGTCTCCTTAATAATTTCAAACAGCTTCCGGTGCTGGCCGTCTACGAAAGGGATACCTGTCTTATATTTCGCGGTAAAGGCGAAAGCATCCTCACCAGGGGCTTCCATAAATTTCCCAATCATAAGGTCGCTTCCCAAAATATGATGATAAAGCCACTTTGCCATAAATGAAAGAAGCTCCTGTACAATCTGCTTCCCTGCCTCCTCGGTCATATCTGTCATGGAATAGCCTGCAATCTTTTCTTTAAACTGGGCATGTTCCTTTTTCTGGCGGGTTAACTCTTTATCCCTTACCCTTTCCATATACGCCTCTTCATGGGCAAAATGGTTCTCGGCATATACTTTCAGTTCCATCAGCAGATTCATTACAATCGTCTGGGAATCCCCCATATTCAGGATTTCCATTGTCTCATTAATCAACTGAAACAGTCTTCTGTGCTCATCGTCAATCTCTTTGATCCCAGTAAGGCAATCGTCCGTAAATTGGTACATATTCATCCTCCATTCTGATTCCATCACTGCCACAGCCTGCCCGCTGTGTTTTTATTCTGATTTCACCTTTCAACATTATAATATAACCGCCCATAAAAAACAACCAAAGCTGAAAGCCAAAAAAAATCTATCGTAATTTTACAGGAAAATCGGGGCAATATAATAATAGATTAATTTGAGAAAGGAAAAGACAATGCCCAGAGATTATTTGGAGGAATTTCTGCCGGACCTTGCAGAATTTAAAGAAAAAACCTTACAGTTCCACCAGGGAAAAATTTCTGCCGCCGACTATAAAAAGTTTTCCGGCGGCTTTGGCAGCTATGCCCAAAGAGGCGGCGCAAAGCATATGCTGCGGCTCCGCATGGCAGGCGGGCGGCTTACAAAAAAGCGTCTGCATTTTCTTGTGGAAAGCTGTAGTAAATATCATATTGACCGCCTAAAACTCACTACCTGCCAATCCCTCCAGCTCCACAACCTGGAACCCTCCTGCCTGTTTTCACTGATAGAAGAAGCCTGGAGGGCGGGGATGGTCTCCAGGGGCGGCGGCGGGGATTTCCCCCGGAACGTGATGGCATCCCCTTTATCCGGGGTCTTAGGCGGGGAAGCTTTCGACGTGATGCCCTATGCGGAAGCCGCCGGGGACTATCTCATGCACTTTATCAAATCAGTGAAATTTCCCCGGAAGCTGAAGGTAAGTTTTTCCAATTCACCGGAAAATGAAACCCATTCCACCTTCCGTGACCTGGGATTTGTGGCAAAGCCTGGGCCGGCCTTTGAGGTCTATGCCGCAGGCGGCCTTGGTATCAAGCCCTCTCTTGGCGTCTGTGTGGCAAAGGATGCCCCTGCCAGCGCCCTTCTGTATTATATCAAGGCAATGGTAAACACCTTCCTAACTTACGGGAACTATGAAAACAGGGCAAAATCCAGAACCCGTTTTATGCTGGAGACCCTGGGAAAAGAGGGATTTATTAAAGCCTACCAGGAAAAGCTGGAAGAAACCCTTGCCACCGGAAAGCTGGACATCCAAATCGCCTTACCGGAAATAACCAAGCGTGGAAACGGCGGGGCAATCTCCGGTAAGCGCATCCTGCCCCAAAAGCAGGAGGGATTGTACGCTGTCTTCTACCAGCCCATAGGCGGCAATCTCTCCCCTGAAAAAGCCCTCCTTCTGGACCGGCTTATAGAAACCATGGACCAGGTGGAAATCCGCCTGACGCCGGAGGAAGGGATGTATATAATCAACTGCAATGCCGCCGAAGCCGAAAAAATACTGGAAGCCACCGCTGACGGCGCAAATAACCTGTTCGAAACCTCTATCGCCTGCATTGGCGCCCAAGTCTGCCAGGTAGGCATCGGTGATTCCCAGGCGCTTTTACAGGAATGCATCCAGGCTGTCTGCAGGGAGGATTTTGCCGATGGGGTCCTTCCCAAAATCCACATATCCGGCTGCCCCTCTTCCTGTGGCTGCCACCAGGTTGGCGCCATCGGCTTCCGGGGCGGCATTAAGCAGACCCCGGCAGGCCCCAAGCCCGCCTTTGCAATTTTTCATGGGGGATGTGCAGAGGGCGGGAGGGAAATCCTGGCGGATATGGGAAAGGCTATCCTGGCAGAGGATATCCCACGTTTTTTGACAGAACTGGGGAAGCAGGTTGCCTCCGAAAACCTCACCTATGGGCAGTGGATTTCGGGCCATCATGGGGAACTGGAAGAGCTGATTGAAAAATATACTTCCTGACCAGCCCCTGGGGATGAGGTGCCTGTAGGCATAAAAATGGCACAGAAAAACATTTATTGCTGTTTTCCTGTGCCTGCCTAATTTCCTGATTCCTTTTGTTTAAACAATACCCTGGGCTGTCATGGCATCTGCCACTTTTAAGAAGCCTGCGATATTAGCCCCTGCCACATAATTCCCTTCCATGCCGTATTTCTTTGCCGCCTGGTCCATGTTGTGGAAAATGTTGACCATAATCCCCTGCAATTTGCTGTCCACTTCCTCAAAGGTCCAGCTAAGCCTTTCGGAATTCTGGCTCATTTCCAGTGCAGAGGTGGCAACGCCGCCTGCATTCGCCGCCTTGCCGGGAGCAAAGAGAACGCCCTTTGCCTGCAGGTATTCTGTGGCCTCAATAGTAGTAGGCATATTTGCGCCCTCCGCCACAGCGATACAGCCATTGGCAGCCAGTGCCTTCGCGTCGTCAATAAGCAGCTCATTCTGTGTTGCACAGGGAAGTGCCACATCACATTTAACGCCCCAGACGCCTCTGCCCTCATGGTATTCTGCACTGGGCCTTGCTGCTGCATATTCTGTGAGCCTTGCACGTTTTACTTCCTTTACCTCCTTTAAGAGAGCCACGTCAATTCCCTCCGGGTCATATACCCAGCCTGTGGAATCGGATACAGTTACTACCTTCGCCCCAAGCTGCTGCGCCTTCTGGGTTGCATAAATAGCCACGTTTCCGGAACCGGAAATCACCACCGTCTTGCCCTTTAGGTCATGCCCATTGCACTTTAACATTTCCTGTGTAAGATATAAAAGCCCATAGCCGGTAGCCTCTGTCCTTGCCAGGGAACCGCCGTAGGATAAGCCTTTGCCTGTGAGAACCCCTTCGTATACCCCGCGGATTCTCTTATACTGCCCGTACATATAGCCGATTTCCCTTGCCCCTGTGCCAATATCGCCAGCAGGGACGTCTGTGTCAGCCCCTATGTACTTGTTCAGTTCCGTCATAAAGCTCTGGCAAAACGCCATCACTTCCCTGTCCGATTTTCCCTTGGGGTCAAAATCAGAACCGCCCTTGCCGCCGCCAATGGGAAGCCCTGTAAGGGAATTCTTAAAAATCTGCTCAAAGCCCAGGAACTTGATAATCCCCAAGTTTACACTGGGATGAAGGCGAAGGCCTCCCTTATAGGGGCCGATTGCGCTGTTAAACTGTACGCGGAAAGCATTGTTCACCTGAACCTGCCCCTTGTCATCCACCCAGGGTACCCTGAACAAAAGCTGCCTCTCCGGCGTCACCAGCCTCTCTAACAGCGCATCCTTCCTGTAGGCTTCCTCATTTGCTTCAATTACCACACGAAGGGATTCTAAAACCTCCTTTACCGCCTGGTGGAACTCCGGCTGGGCGGGATTTTTTTCAACTACCATTTGTAACACTTCATCAACATATGACATACAATATCTCCTCCTTTGGTTAAGTATAATTGTGGTATAGTATTCTTGTATACAATCTCGGACACAATACACCTCCTGTCCTTATAGTATTATATAACGTACTTTTAAATTGCACAATACACTTTAAGCAATTAAATGATAAAAGTTTCAGGAAAATTTAAAATCTGGCCTTCTTATAAATATTTTTTCAGCCTTTCAATGTTTTTCTCTTCAAAGTCCATCAGCTCTTTTGCCACTTCCATTGAAATGTTCCCTGCATTCCCGTGATGGTTGATTGCCTTCCACATACTCGTCAGCCCCCTGTTGGAACCCTGGATCATCAACTCGGCAATATGGCTTGTACTGGTGTTAAACATCGTGTTCGCTTTTACGCCGCCCTTTAACATGATATCTTCAAATCCTGTCTCTTTGTAGGAGGGGGCTTTTCCATCTAAAAGCCTGTCCGTGGCTTTATTATAGATATCCCCATATTTCATGGATTCCCTCGTAACCTGCATAGACAGGCCATCATCATAGATTTTTTCACTTATGGCCTCAATAGCTTTCATGGCCATTTTGGTATTTCTCTGCACCTCCTGCAAAACCCTCATATCATCGCTTCTCATTGTTTCTCCTATTCCAGTCCCGCTGTTTTCCCTTAATTAAAAACAGAATGGACTTCTGTCCACTCTGTCTTATTTTCTCCAGAAAATGCTGCCCTATTCACAGGATTGCAGATATTTTATATCTTAGTGCTTTTTATTCCGCCTTTTCTGCCAATTCTTCTATTACTGTTCCCCTTTCCTCCCTGTCCGTCTCCCGGGAAGACGCTTCCTGGGGCGTTTGGGTGGTTTCTGTTTTTTCAAAAGGGTACACAATGCCCCATTCCTTCCGGAGCCCGTCCATGATTTCCATAACCCGCAGGATTTCCCCATGGGGCATCTCCTCACATTCAATGTCACCCTTGCGTATAGCCTTCATACACGCCTCCACCTCATATTCATACCCGGAAATCTGTTTGGGACATTTGTATTGGGCAATCTTTTTGTAGCCAGGGTCATAAACAGCCACGCTCTGGAAGTTGTTGATATTTTCCACAATAAGGAAACCTTTTGTGCCATATATAATCCCTTTCCGGTCACTGACAGATACCATGGAGCTGTTTAAATACGCCATCCTTCCGTCTGTGTATTGAAGGGTGATGGCGTTCTGCTCGTCCACCCCTGTTTTGGTATAGGTACAATGGGAAATGATTTTTTCTATGCCATGCCCAAAAAGCATCAGGGCAAAATTCAGCGGGTATACCCCCACATCCAGAAGCGCGCCTCCTGCCAGGGCTGGATTTTGGAGTCTCTCCACTTTGTCTATCACATAGCCAAGGTTAGCGGTAAGGGTCCTGGGCTCCCCGATCACCCCGCTGCCCACCACTTCCCGTATGGTGGCGAGCATAGGCAGGTAACGGGTCCATATGGCCTCTGCGATGAAAACCCGCTTCTCCCTGGCCAGGCGGATCAGTTCTTCCGCCTGGGAGGCGTTGGCAGTAAATGACTTTTCACAAAGGACTGGCTTCCCGTACTCCAAACACATCCGTGCATTGGCATAATGCTCCGAATGAGGGGTGGCAATGTAAATTAAATCTACCTTTTTATCTGCCGCCAGTTCTTCATAAGAGCCATAAGCCTTTTTGCATCCATATTTTCCGGCAAACACATCCGCTTTCACCTTTTCCCTGGAGGCAGCCCCGTAAAGCTTCACATTTTTCATCTGATTGACAGTATTTGCCATCACGCCCGCTATATTTCCTGTCCCAATAATGCCTATATTAAATTTCCCAAACATTCCAAACCTCCCTGATTTTATTTTAAGTTCTGTTTCTGTCCTTTTACTATTGCCATGAAACAAAAAAGCATTTTATTCTGTAAGTATACTACAAATGCATACAGAATAAAATGCTCTTTCTTATTATTCAAAATGAATTTCCATATGTTTGCTTCCCGGGAATCCTATGGGCAAAATGCCTTTCTATTCCACATATTCAGACTTTACATAAGCTGTCTGTCCCTGATACCTGACTCTGGTCCAGCCGTCTGCAAGCTTCATAAGGAGCTCCAGCTCATCCCCTTCATATGCGGTTCCCAGTACTTCTGCCTCTGTGCTGGCACTTTTGCGCACCCGCACGCTCTCAACTACCGTTACAGTGCCAATGGGCGTATCCGCTGTAGAAGCCTCTTCCCCACCGGTTTGTGCAGGCTCTTCATTTTGTTCTGCCTGTTCTGCATTTTCGGAAGAATCTGCCGCAGTGTTTTCTCCTATAACTGCTTCCAGATAATCACTTTTGATATAAGCGTCTCTGTCATTGTACCTGACCTTACTCCAGCCGTTACCTCTTTGTTCAAGCAGGGTAAATTCCTGTCCAATCTGCGCCTTGTCTATCCTGTCAGCTTCTTCGCTGTCAGAACTTCTGATGTTAACCACATCAGTAGCCCGGACCGTCATGATTACCGGCTGTTCCCCTTCCGGCGGTGCTTCCTCTTGGGAAGCGGCTGGCTCTAACGTCTCCTCCGGCTGTTCTGCCTGGGCAAGGATCTCTCCCACGTCTTCGTTAATCTTTTCCTTCAGGTAGGCAATAAACTCGTTCAGCTCTTCATCTTCTGCAAGCATATCATTATATGCCACAACAACTTTGTTGTTTAAGTCCACCACATCATCCTGAAGCGTTACTTCCCTGATGTAATTCCAGATGGTATCATCATATGTACCATCATTGATAAAGTACTCTCCTGCATCATCCATTCCTATATAATAGGTCTGCATTCCTGGAAGAGCCTTTTCCATATCCGAAAACTTCACTTCCGAATAAACATACGCCACGTAGCTGTTTTCTTCCAGGCCAGGCTTGGTATAGACATCCAGCGTGGGATAGGACTCAATATATTTGCTCAGTTCCTGCACACGTATTGTTTCTATCTCGTTCAGATAGGCGTTTAACGAAGTGACCGTTTCAATATTCCCTGCTGCCTGGGCATCGTAATAAGTACGGACAAGGGTATTTAATTCCGGGTGGGTGTTCTCCTCCAGTTCAAACTCAGGTGCTGGCACTCCCTCCGGGGATGGTGCCGCTTCCCTCACAGCTACTGCCATGGCAGCCTGCTCTGCTTCTTTTTCCAGGGCTTCTCTCTGGTTGGCGTTAACCGCCACAATAACCGTAACCAGCACACAGACAATGAGAACAAGAGGCATTACAATCTTGCTGTGGTCCATCAGCCAATCCCTGGCTTCCATGAACCTGTTCTGTTCTGAATGATTCATAAATTTCCTTTCCTGATAGTTTTAAATCTTTTGCGCAAGGACACATCAGATTAACCAGGTGATGCAAATGCACCCGGCAGGAATCGAACCTGCATTAAAGGCGTCGGAGGCCTTCGTTCTATCCGTTAGACTACGGGTGCATAAAAGTAAATATTACAAATTTGTTACATCACTTGATTATAATAACACATGCTAACAGAATTGTCTAGTATGACTTTTATAAAAAAATTGTGAATTTTATAAAAAGAAATGATACCAGGGCCAGGGGCTTTCCAGCCCCGGCATCATTTGTTACAGTAATATCACTTTCTTTTTGCCCCTGCTATAATAATAGACAGAATCCGCCAGGACTTCTTCCTCCGCTACATGCTTGCGGTTAATATCTGCCACGATTTCCCGGAGGGAATCTTTCCCTACGTCCACGCCTGCGGGTACAAGTATCATTTCATGGACAGAACTTGGCAGCACATAAAAATCCTGCCCCGCCCTGTCCGCAAATTTTTCCAAAAGGCCCGGGTACAAAAGGCAGGCGGCACCGTAATGTCTCTGCCTGTTGGTCAGTACATACATGGGAATTTTTCCTCTCTGGCAATCCCTGGCCATCCGGCAGGCCATTTCCCCCATCCATTTTTCCCCTGGTGCCTCTTCCTTTTCATAACCTGCCCTATCTGGCCCATCCCCTTTTATGGTGCCCATAAAAATTTCCTGCATGATTTTCTCTGCATCCTCTATCACGCCCGGAAACAGCCGCGGCGTGTTGGAAAACGCCCTTTTATACAGTTCCCCGGTGCTTACGCCCCAGTACTGCATATGCTGGCTGTTCACCAGGACAGACGCCTTGCCATAAAAAGGCGCTTCCCTTAGGGTATAATAAAACACCACCGCAAGGTTATGGAACAGCTTATGCGGGATTGTCCCTAACAATTCCTTGTTTTTTTCAGCGGAAATCATTTTAAAGGCCAGCCCTTTCCAGGCTGTTTCGTAAGAACAAAAGCCTGACAGGTCTGGTTCTTCCCCAAACTCTGCTGCCCGGAAATCATTATAAAGCCCCTCTGATATCCTGTCAGCCTCTTCCCTTGTAATGCCTTGTGTGTATAGCCCGTCAATATAAATCGTTGGGGATGTATTCTGCCCTATACGCCTGGCCACGATGCCTGTACGCCTGACACCATTATTTTTCCTTACGCTCTGGGCAAAAACCATATAGCCCTCCCCAAGCATTTTTTGAAGATTCTCAAGAATTATTTTTGTAAAAGATGTGAAATCCATAGATGTGCCGCTCATAAACTACCTCTCTTTTTCAGATTATTTTTGTTTGCATCATAAGGCTTGGATCCGCTTATTGCATCAAAAAAAGACAATGACTCTTATCATTGTCTTTCAGGCTTCTATGACGGGACATAAAAACAAACCTACACTCTGGAAAGATACTCTCCGGTCCTGGTGTCAATCTTGATTACATCATGCATCTCCACAAACAAAGGCACGTTCACCGTAGCCCCTGTCTCAACTGTGGCAGGCTTGGTTGCGCCGGTAGCAGTATCCCCTTTAAACCCGGGTTCAGTATCAATAATCTCCAGTTCCACAAACAAAGGAGGCTCTACCGAAAATACGCTGCCATTGTGGGAGCAGATTTTCACCATTTCATTTTCTTTTACAAATTTGAGTGCATTGCCAACAGTATCGCCGTTTAAGGCAAGCTGGTCATATGTTTCAACGTCCATAAAGTTATACAGTTCTCCGTCTGAGTACAAGTACTGCATATCTTTCCTGTCAATCCGTGCCTGTGGACACTTTTCAGTAGGCCTGAAAGTTTTTTCCACTACGCCGCCGCTCTTTATGTTTTTCAGTTTGGTCCTTACAAATGCTGCACCCTTACCTGGTTTCACATGCTGAAACTCAATGATTTGGAAAACATTATTATCTAATTCAATAGTAATACCATTCCTGAAATCACCTGCAGAAATCATAAAAATATTCCTCCTATAAATTTTCACGTTATAATTCTTTAACAGTTTAATATAAAATACGATATTTTTCAACCACTTTATTGAATATTTTATTTACTCTTTATTTTTCTCCCTCATTTCCAGTACTGCGTCCACTGCTTCCAGGTATCCTTCCAGCCCATGCCCATAAATCTGCCTGTGGCAGGCAGGGGCTGTTACGGAAATCTTCCGGAACTCTTCCCGCCTGGTAATGTCGGAAATATGAATCTCCACTTTGGGCATGGATATGCTTGCAAGGGCATCCCTTATGGCATAGCTGTAATGGGTGTATGCACCTGGGTTGATCACAATCCCCTCTGTCCCGTCAAAATATGCATCCTGGATCCGGTCAATGATCGCACCCTCATGGTTGCTCTGGAAAACCTCCATGGTAACGCCACATTCTTTCCCCTTCTGGGCAATCAGGTTTAGCAGGTAATCATAATCTTCTTTGCCGTACACATTTTTTTCCCGGATGCCCAGAAAATTAATGTTTGGCCCGTTTATCACTAATATTTTCATAATTTGCCTCTTATTCCAGTTCCGCTATCGCCCATTCCGCACCTTAAACCAGCAGAGGAAATTCTTCCGGGTTCCACGTCTTAATTTCCTCTGGCGCTTCATGGGCTTTCGCTGTTTTCCAGTTCCGCTTCTGTCCTTATATTTCCCTTACAATTTCCTCCACAATTTCCTCAAAGGATTTCCCCGAAACCTCCACCGTTACGTCTGCGCAGGATCCATAAATGGGGGAGCGCTGTTCCAAAAGCGCCCTGATCCGCCCTTTGGGGTCCTCCACCTGGAGGAGGGGCCTTGTGGTATCGTTTTTCAGCCGTTCATAGATGGTTTCCGGGGAGGCTTTCAGGTAAAATACCTTTCCCAGTTCTTTTAACAGGCTGTGATTTTCCTTTCTTATGGGAAGCCCGCCGCCCACGGAAATAATCTGCCTTTGGGCAGTGGCTGTAAGTTCTTCCAGGCACATGGTCTCCAGCTTCCTGAAAGCTTCCTCCCCACATGCTGCAAAAATTTCAGACACTGTCCTCTTCTGCCTTTGCTCAATCCATTTGTCTGTGTCAATCATGGTCCTTTTAAGCTGGTAGGACAGGCGGATGCCCAGGCTTGTCTTACCAGAACCCATAAAGCCGATTAATATAATATTATCCTTCATCCCCAATCCCCATCTTGTGCTTAAGCTTCTCATAAACCTGCAGGGCCATATGTTCCGGGACGGAAATGCCATTCCACAGTTCATAGGCAATAATCCCCTGATATAGCAGCATTTTCAGCCCATGGCAGGCCTGGCCGCCCTGCTTTTTTACCAACTGCATAAACCGGGTATTGGCAGGTTTGTAAACCAGGTCGTAGCCTGTATGTATTTTCCGGTAAAAGGCTTCCTCCTCTATCACTGCCTTATCCACGTCAGGATATAGGCCCACGGAGGTTGCCTGGATTGCCAGGAACTTTTCCTCTGGCAGGTTTCCATACTCCCCCAGGGCCATGGGACAGATGCAGTCCCTTCCGGTCTTTTCTTTCACTTCCCCTGCCAGGGCCTGCGCCTTTCCATAGGAGCGGTTCAGGAGATAAACCTGCTCCGCCCCCCACTGGGCGCACATAAAAGCCGCCGCCCTGGCGGCTCCCCCTGCCCCCAGCAAAATAACCTTTTCCCCTTCCAGCCTGATCCCTTCGCTGCATAACGCCCGGTACAGCCCTGGCATGTCTGTGTTATAGCCTTTGAAACCCTCCTCAGTACGCACCAGGGTATTTACCGCCCCAATCTTTTCCGCCAGAGGGTCCACCTGGGAAAGGGCTTCCATTACCTTGCTTTTATATGGCACTGTAACGTTCAGCCCCAGCACATCCAGTGCATAGGCTCCCAAAACCGCCTGGTGGACATCCTTTTCCACCGGAAAGGGTACATAAGCCAGATTATGTGAAAAAAGTTCTGCCAGGGTATTGTGAATCACCGGCGACATGGTATGGCCTACCGGGTTTCCAATCAGCCCACAGACTTTCGTATGTCCATCAATCATCTTCTTCCTCCTCTGGAAACTGTTTCCGGATTATTGGGGAAACGCTTCCCCATCTGCAAGATAAGCCCTGTTTTCTCTGATGCATTTCCGCTTATAAGCGGCTAGGACAATTTTTTCCGGATAACGCTTCAGGACAATCTGGATTTCCTCCTTCTTGTCAATGGGCTGGACCAGAATGGAAAAAATACCTGTATTTCTTGCCCCCCACACATCGGTAAAGAGCTGGTCGCCTACAAAGAGGGTATTTTCTTTCTTTGTCCCAAGAAGCGCCATCCCCTTTAAGTATCCCTTCCGCCCAGGCTTCCCGCCTTTAAAAATATACCCTGCGGATACTGCGTCTGCAAACATTTTCACCCTTGGTTCCTTATTATTAGACAAAAAGAGAACGCCGAACCCCATCTCTTTTAATTGGCGGATAAAGGCAATGCTTTGAGGGCTGGCAGGTGCCCCGTGGGGAACCAGGGTATTGTCTATGTCAAAAATTATCCCCCTGTACCCAGAGGCAAAAAATTTCTGGAAATCAATATGATAAGCAGAACTGACATAAATGTCAGGATAAAACCGCTCCAGCATGGATGCTCCTTTCCATATACGCTTCACTAAAATTCTTTCTATATTGTACAAAACACCCTGCTTTTTGGCAAGGTGTTTTCCCATTGATTTGTTTATTCCAGCACCTTTTTCAATTCGTCCATAAAGGTGTTGATGTCCTTAAATTCCCTGTAAACAGAAGCAAACCGCACATACGCCACCGCCTCCAGATTCTTCAGCTTATTCATCACAAGCTCCCCAATCACACGGCTGGGGATTTCCCGCTCTTCCTTGTTATAAATTTCCGTTTCCACCTGGTCCACCAGCTTCTTAATCTGGGTGGCGCTCACAGGCCTTTTATAACAGGCGCGCAGCACCCCGGCCTCTATCTTGGATTTGTCAAAGGTTTCCCTGGTATCATCCTTTTTAATAATGATCAGGGGCGTGGTTTCCACTGTCTCAAAAGTGGTAAAACGCTTACCGCACTCATCGCACGCCCTGCGGCGTCTGATAGAATTATTCTCCTCCGTTGGCCTTGAATCGACCACCCTGGTATTATCGTGGCCGCAAAACGGACATTTCATGTACTTTCCCCCCGCAATCTGCCAAAAACTTTCCCTGTTGTATACAATTCTGATAGTGTTACAATTATATTCCGGCCTGTAACAATTGTCAATAAATTTACGCGGTGAGATATTCCTTCATCACCTTCAGGGCATTTTTTTCAAGCCTTGACACCTGTGCCTGGGATATGCCGATCATTTCCGCCACCTCCATCTGTGTCTTCCCCTCAAAAAAACGCAGGCTGATGATCTCATGTTCCCTCTCTTCCAGCTTTTTCATGGCTTCGCTTAAAGATAGGTGCTCTACCCAGTTTTCCTCCTTGTTCTTTTTGTCACTGATTTGGTCCATCACATAAAGGGCGTCGCCCCCGTCTGTAAAAATCGGCTCGTACAGGCTCACCGGATTTTGTATTGCGTCAAGGGCATACACAATATCTTCCTTGGAAATGCCGATTTCCGAGGCGATCTCATTGATGGTTGGCTCCTTCATGTTCTGCTTCAGCAGGTTTTCCTTTGCATAAATAGCCTTATAGGCAGTGTCCTTTAGGGAACGGCTTACCCTGATGGTATTGTTATCCCGCAGGAACCGCCGGATTTCCCCAATGATCATGGGGACTGCATAAGTACTGAACTTCACATTCAGCGAAGAATCAAAATTATCAATTGCCTTAATGAGCCCGATACAGCCAATCTGGAACAAATCATCTACATTTTCATTGCTGGAGGAAAACCGTTTAATCACGCTTAACACCAAACGCAGATTTCCCTCAATATATTTTTGCCTTGCTTCCTTATCCCCCGACTCTATCTGTTCAAACAGCTTTTCTTTCTCGTCAGCCTTCAAAAGCGGCAGCTTCGCCGTATTCACCCCGCATATTTCAACCTTTCCCTGCGCCATCTCCTAGTTTCCTCCTGCTTCTATATCCAAACCCGCTTTTGACAGCAATTGTTTGTAATAGAAATCATTCACAAATTGGCTGGAAAATATTCATGCTTTTGCACCCTTTTGGCATTCCGGCATAAAATAAACCATACCAACAAACGCCGTCACGCTACGCGAGCCGGCTTATTGTAAGAAAAGGAAAGGTGTCCCCATGCTTTTTTCTGAACTGAAATGTAAAGATGTGATTAATATGCGGGATTGCAGGAAGCTTGGACGGATTTCCGACCTGGAATTTGACCAGTGCAGCGGGCAGATCTGTAAAGTTTTCATTCCTAATGGGAATAAATTTTTTAACCTGTTGTGCACGGAACCGGATATCTGTATCCCCTACAAAGATATTAAACAGATTGGGCCGGACATCATTATTGTTGATATCCGTTGCTGATAAACCACAGTGGACAAAATATAGGCAACGGCCAGTCCTGCCTGCATGGACAAAGGGCACTCACCTATGCAAGGTGAAATGCCCTTTGTTTATTAGTAACTTTCCCGTATCAGTTCCTTTTTCAGCCTTTTCATGATTTTTTTCTCCAGCCGTGAAATATAGGATTGTGAAATCCCCAACAATTCTGCCACCTCTTTCTGGGTCATCTCCTGTCCGTCCGGGGTGCCAAGGCCAAACCGTAAGTTGATGATAGTCCTTTCCCTTTCAGAAAGTTTATCAATGGCCTTCAAAAGCAGCTTTCTCTCCACTTCATTTTCAATATCCTTATAAATCACGTCTTCATCCGTGCCAAGAATATCCGACAGGAGCAGCTCGTTTCCGTCCCAGTCCACATTTAGGGGCTCATCAATGGAAACTTCCATTTTTGTCTTGTTATTCCTGCGCAGGTACATGAGGATTTCATTTTCAATGCACCGGGAGGCATAGGTCGCCAGCTTGATATTTTTGTCTGGCTTAAAGGTGTTGATAGATTTGATCAGGCCGATAGTCCCTATGGAAATCAGGTCCTCCACCCCTACACCGGTATTGTCAAATTTCTTCGCAATGTATACTACAAGGCGCAGATTGTGTTCAATCAAAATCGATTTTGCCTCATCCTCATATTCTGTCCCCAGGTCACTTATCACTTCGTTCTCCTTCTCTATCTCCAGGGGAGGCGGAAGTACCTCCGAACCTCCTATGTAATGTACGTCCCCCTGCCTTGTGACAAAAAAATTGGGTTCCCTGCGGTAAAGCTTAAACTGCAGCTTTCCCGGAATCGCTATCTTAAAAACCATTCCCACTTCCTCCTATTCCAGTTCCGTAACTGCCATGTTTCCTCCGGGTACTCCCCGGGCAGTTACTGTTTTGTTTCTATGCCGACAGTTCCGGCGGCAGTATCATCTGGTAGCCGCCCCTGCCGGATATTTTGCCTCTAAATACTGCCACTATCACCTTATCAAACTGTTTTTCCCCGTCTTTTCCTTCCACCTGCATGGTATCTATCTCATAGCCCTCCAGCATCCCATTGTCCTTTCCGATGCTGTGATAGGGAATCAATTTAAATTTCTCAGGTTTCATCCACATTTTAAGGCTGTTCCATCCTTCCGCCTCCAGAATGGCCACCGGCTTTTGGCTTACCGGTTCCACCAGGGCATTCCCTGTGTCAATAAGCGCCGTAAACGCCACAGCTCCCCCATCCCCCAAAAGGCGTACCTTGCAGAAATGGTTCCTGCTTCTTTTCCGATATGCCTTAAGGAGGCTTTGCAAAAGGGCGAAGCCTGCAAAACCCATTCCCGCCAGAGCCGCCGCTGAGTCGCCGTATTCCGTAAGTATCCTGATTTTCCCCTTTAGAAAGATTATGAATCCCCCCAGAAAAAAGGAAAATGTAAAGAGGTATCCCATCCCACGAAGCAATTCTCTCCATCCTCTGGCACGGCAGGCGATTTTTATCATCAGTCCCCCTACCGGAATCATTCCAAATATCACCTTGATTATGTAGGGAATTCCCGGCAGGCATAAAACCGCACAATAGCCCAAAGCGCCCACCGCGCTTCCTGCAAAGACCCTTGCATAGGAGACAGTCTTTCCGGCCGCCCTGGCGGTAAGCGATAGGAGGTATAAATCCATCACCAGATTTAACAAAAATATGCTGTCAATATATATGATACCCTGTAATTGCACTTTGCAATTTTTCACCTCCATTTCTTACGTACCAGTTCATTATAAACATTAATCCCTTCATAATTTGTCAAAACGTTGTCCTGTTCCTGTTCATTTATCGCAGTAAACGACAAAAAAGGCTATGCATAACGCATAGCCTTTTGCCCGTCCGGTTATTTTTCATAAAATTTCATCAGTACCCTGACCATATCGCCCACATCCCTGCTTCCGGCAGTTTCCACGGCAGAGTGCATGGCCAGCTGCGCCAGCCCGATATCCGCCGCCGGGATGGACACTTGCCCCGCGGAAATATTCCCAAGGGTAGAGCCCCCTGCAATATCAGACCTGTTATGGTAATCCTGGCAGGATACCCCGGCTTCTTTGCAAAGAGCCCTGACCACTGCCAGGGAGTAGCCGTCAGTGGTATATTTTTGCCCCCCATGGTGCTTGGCCACAATGCCCCCGTTTATCACCGGGCGGTTCTGTGGGTCTGCCTTTTCCGGGTGGTTGGGATGGAAGGCGTGGGCATTGTCCGCAGAGATCAGGAAGCTGCCCGCCAAAAGCCTTAAATAATCCTCACCTGTTTTTCCCAGTTTCTCCCCAATCCTTTCCATTGTGTCCTTTAAGAAGGTAGACGCCGCCCCCTGCCTGGTAAGGCTCCCCACCTCCTCGTTGTTAAATATCACGCAGAGGTTACAATAGTTCTGGGGGCGGGAACCAGAGATGGCCTCCATGGAGGCGTAGGCACATTCCAGGTCGTCCAGCCTGGGGGAAATCATCAGCTCCTGGTTCCATCCCCCCAGCTTTCCCTTTTCCCTGACATATAAAAACAGATCCTCACCTAAAATATCCTCCCCTTTCTTCCCCAGAAGCTGTGCTGCCTTTTCCCGCAGCAGGCCTTTCCCTTTCTCCGGCATTTCCCCGCCGCAAAGCCCCATCAGGGGAAGGAGGTCTGTCTGTAAATTCAATTCCACCCCTTTATTGGCTTCCCTGTTCATATGGATTGCCAGATTGGGGATGACCAGAAGATCCTCATCAATATTCACATTTGCCGACACGAATTCCCCGTCCTCCTGGTATATCACCCTTCCTGCCACAGAAAGGGGCCTGTCCAGCCATGTGGAATAAATCATGCCGCCATACCCTTCTGTGTCCAGCTTCAGATACTTATCCTCCACAGTCATCTCAGGGTTGTTTTTCACCTTAAAGGCCGGGGAATCGCTGTGGGAGGCAACGATATGGAAGCCCCTTAATTCTCCCTCCGGTATCCGGAATGCCGCCAGGGAGGAATCCCCCCGGACCACATAATAACTGCCGCCAGGGGTAAGCTCCCAGATCTCCCCCTCCCGCAGCGCAAGGAAGCCCTCTCCTTCCAGCCTTTTGGCCACATTCTCCACTGCATGGTAGCAGCTCACGCTTTCATCAATAAATGCCAGGCATTTCTTAGCCCAATCCATAACTAACCTCATTTCCGCCCCGTATCCGGCGCTGTGTTATTTAAAAGCCCATATCCTATTTAAGGCTGTACACCTGCCGGTATACAGCCCTTTTATTCCAAACCATGATCCATTATCCCGCCCATTTATTTCTTCTGAAGAAAATCCGGTATCTTCAAAGGCTTGTCCGCCACATTGCTGCGCAAATCTCCCGGGCTGTTGATCCCCGGGACCGGCCTGTGGGGCATGGGTGCCGTACCTGTCCCTACGGGATTGCCTCCTACCCCGTCATTTACGCCCTGCCGGATAGAAGAAAGGCTGGGGGCAACAGGCTTCATATATTTCCCTGAGAAAGTCCCCCCATAAGGCGACATGGGCTTATTGGTAGGAAGGGTGGCATCCTCCAGCCCTGTGGCAATTACCGTAATCCGGCAGCTATCTGACTGGTTTGCGTCATACAGGGCACCGAAGATAATATTCACATCATCCCCCGCCAGCTCCTGCACATAGCTGGCCGCATCAGAAGCATCTGCCAGGGTGATATCGCCGGATATGTTAATAATCACATGGGTCGCACCAGAAATAGTGGTTTCAAGCAGCGGGCTTTCCACTGCCATTTTGACAGCTTCGCTTGCCTTGTCGTCCCCTTTTCCTGCGCCAATGCCGATATGGGCGATGCCCTTATCCTTCATGACTGTCTGTACGTCTGCAAAGTCAAGGTTGATTACTGCCGGAACATTAATCAGGTCTGTTATGCCCTGTACCGCCTGCTGAAGCACTTCATCTGCTTTCTTAAGGGCGTCAGGCATGGTAGTACGCCTGTCCACAATTTCAAGCAGCTTGTCGTTGGGGATGACAATCAGCGTATCTACATTATCCTTTATCTTCTCAATGCCGTTTAAGGCATTGACCATACGCACCTTTGCCTCAAAGCGGAAAGGCTTGGTCACCACCCCTACTGTAAGTATCCCCATATCCTTGGCAAGCCTTGCCACCACCGGGGCTGCGCCGGTACCTGTCCCGCCGCCCATACCGCAGGTTACGAATACCATATCCGCCCCCTTTATTGCCGCAGCAATCTCCTCACTGCTTTCCTCCGCCGCTTTCTCACCGATTTCGGGCTTTGCGCCCGCCCCTAATCCCTTGGTCAGTTTCTCCCCGATCTGCAAAAGCTTGGGAGCCCTGCATAGCTGCAACGCCTGCTTATCCGTGTTGACACCGACAAACTCAACGCCGGTTATGTTTTCATCTACCATTCTATTTACAGCATTATTGCCTGCACCGCCTACGCCGATCACAATAATTTTCGCAGCGGATTCAGCATCGTTCGTCTTTATTTCCAGCAAGAGTAATTCCTCCTTCATTCTTCACGCAACAAACCGTCACACATCGTATGCCAGCTATTGAACTCATATAAGACTATCATATAATTTTTTCTTTGAATTAGCAACTAAAAATTTTAGTTTTTTCTCTTAATCTTTCAGGATACTCTCCGGCACCGTGCCCATCAGCCCTCCAGGCCTGTACCCTGGCTCTCCAAATCCCCTTCCGTGGTTATGTTTTCATCTACCAGCCCTTCATCCTGGTCCGGTTCAAAGGTAATGTTTTTAGTATCCTCCGTGTAATTCTCCAGCCGGATAACCCCGCTTTTACCTGTAAGGTCCGGAAGCAGGTATTGCAGCCTCATAATCTTTTCATCCAGGTTCCCCTCTGAGCCCAGGGCCGCCCTTACCTTCCCAAAGTAAAGGGTGATGGAACCATCGCTGCCGAAATAGATCCTGTCCGCGGAAAGGTTGTATTTGTTCACAAGCTGGGTGATGCTGAGAATGGACTTGAATATCCCTGCATCCTCCACCGGAAGGGGTTCATTAACAATCACATGGTCGAAGGAAAGCCCAGCCACCGTGGGGACCCCCACAGTGGTCTCGTCGGAGCTTTCCACAATAATCCCATCCTTGTCAAAGTACATGTATTTATCCAGATATTCCACACAGCCTGCCAGGGCCTTTTCATAGACCTCCACCTTGATAGTATGGGGGTCTATCACTGAAATGTCCATCTTTTCCACAAAAGGAATATTCCCCACTCCCTTGTCCCTGTACTTTAAGGATAAAAGAAGGGAATTATTTCCATAACGCCCTTCCATCACCATGTCAATGATCTCTTCATTGGTATAATGAATATTCCCTTCCACATACACTGTTAAGACCGTATAATTGGTAACCACATAGAAACAGGCCGCGGCAAGGGAAGTGAAAAAGGCAATGAGCATCCCCCCAATCACGAACAGGCTTTTATGCTGTGCCATATACTCCCTGGGGCTGAGCTTTTCCCTGGGTTTTTTATACACTTTTTTCGGATGTTTTCTTTTTTTTAACTTCCTCTTCGCCATTTTAATCCCATGCACACTCCCAAACAGTGTTATGCTGTGTAAATATTCACCCCCAGGTTCCGGTAATCCCTGCAGATATCTTCATATCCCCGTTCAATAAAATGCCGGTTCCTTACAATGGTTTCCCCCAATGCCATGGCTCCCGCAATCACAAGGGCAGCCCCGCCCCTTAGCTCCTGGGCTGTCACTTCGCAGCCAAGGAGGCTTTCCACCCCCCGGATCACTGCCTGGCGCCTGCCCTTTTGTTCGATATGGGCCCCCATTTTCTTAAGCTGCTCCACAATATGGAACCGGTCTTCAAAAATCGTCTCTTCCAGCACGCTGACTCCATGCGCAGTGGTAAGGGCGGACATAAGGGGGGACTGCATATCTGTGGGAAAACCGGGATAAACTTCTGTCTTTACATAAGGGACTGCCCTTTTGTGCTCCTGGGCAATCACATTGATCCCTTCCCGGGAAATGGTGATCTCCGCCCCAATGTCTTCCGCTATCCGGAGCATACTGCGCATCTGGGCAATAGGCGCGCCCTCCAGGAAGATATGCCCCCCTGCCCCCAGGACGCTCATAAGGTAAGTTCCCGCCACAATCCGGTCTGCCGGGATGCGGTAGCAAATGCCGTGAAGCTTATGACCGCCCTGGATGATCAGCACCGGGCCGCCAATCCCTTCTATCACAGCCCCCGCCTCCCGCAAGAATTCGCACAAAGCCACAATCTCCGGCTCTTTGGCGGCATTTTGCAAAACGGTCACTCCTTTTGCCATAACTGCTGCCAGGATCACATTTTCGGTAGCGCCTACGCTGGAAGTGGGAAAGCTGATCACAGCCCCTTCCAGGTTCTTCGCCCTGGCAGTAAAAGAACCTTCTTTCTCATAAATAGCCACCCCCATCCGCCGAAGGGCGTTCAGGTGGATATCTATGGGGCGTTCCCCGATCACACAGCCGCCGGGATAATCCATGGTAGCTTCCCCTACCCTGCCCAGCATGGCCCCCAGCAGGGTAATGGACGAGCGCATCCCCTTAACATTCTCCCCTGCCACAGTATCCTGGGATATATTCCTGGCGTCAATGGTCATGGTACTGTTTGTATGCCTTACCTTGCACCCAATGCTTTCCAGAAGCTCCTGCATATGATGTACATCTGAAATACGCGGACAGTTTTCTATCATACAGACGTCTTCTATTAAAAGGGCAGCCGCCATTACAGGCAGCGCCGCATTTTTAGAGCCCTGTATTTTTGTCTCTCCAAAAAGTGCGTTTCCTCCTCTGATATGAATAGCATCCAAATTCTCACCTTCTGCCTTCCGGTTTAAAAGTTAGACCTATTCTACTATATGTAAAGCCCCTGGAAACGCACCTTGTACTAAAGGTCTTTCAGCCGTATCCCCTTCCCCACGCTTAGCACAATACCGATTTCCGCCAAAAGGAACAGCACAGAGGTTCCCCCATAACTGATAAAGGGAAGGGAAATTCCCGTATTGGGAATGGTATTGGTAACCACCGCCACATTCAAAATTACCTGTATGGCAATATGCCCCATAACCCCTACCACCAAAAGGGCGCCAAATAAATCCGGCGCATTGTTGGCAATCACCATAAAACGCCATATCAGGAGAATAAACATCAGCAGCACGGAAATTGCCCCAAACAGCCCCAGTTCCTCGCAGATGATGGAAAAGATCATGTCATTTTGCGCCTCCGGCATGAATCCAAGCTTCTGCATGCTCTGCCCAAGCCCTTTCCCAAGGATGCCCCCTGAGCCTATGGCATAAAGGGCCTGGAGGGTCTGGAAGCCTTTCCCGCTGGCATAAGCCTCCGGGTCCAGCCAGGCAAGCACACGGGCTCCCCTGACACCCACGCCAGAGTCCGCCCCGCTCTCCGACATCTTTACGATCACAAAGACGGCAAGGGCACAGACTGCCACCCCGGCAATTCCCAGCAGGATAAAGCGCTTATACTCCGGGGTCGATACAAACAGCATCACCACCGCAATACCGAAAATGATAATCGCCGAGCTCATATTCTGGGTAATCTTCCACACCAGGAGGCAGATGGGCACGGGAACCATAAGCACCATCAAAAAACCTTTCCCCGTCCTGATCTTGCGTCCCATCCGGCAGATCAGGCTGGCCAGGAATAATATCATTGCCAGCTTCGCCACCTCTGCAGGCTGCACAGAAACCCCAAGCACCTTCAGCCAGCGTTTCGCACCGTTAGCCTCTATTCCGAAAGGGATGATCAGCAAAATCAGGACAATGGACACCAAATATCCCAAAACGGCAAAGCGCTCCCATATATGATAGGGGAGGTTTGCCACCACAATCATCGCCACAAGCCCCACCACCGTGGATCCCGCCTGTCTTTTCAGGAAGTGGGTGGAATCCCCGTTATATTCCAGGCTGGCGTCATAAGAACTGGCAGAGTAGAGCATTACCAGCCCAAAGGCAAGCAAGAACAGTACTACAAACAATAAGGTGTAGTCAAAAAAAGCTTCCTGCTGCTCCCTTGCCCTCCTTCTCTGATTGTTTCCATATCTTCTATCCGCCACTAGCATTAAACTCCAATCTTTCCTACTAACTCCTTGAACAGCCTTCCCCTGGCCTCATAATCTGAAAACATCCCCCAGCTTGCACATGCAGGCGAAAGCAGCACTGCATCCCCAGGGCGGGCGCATTCTACGCAGACACCAAAAGCCTCCTCAAAGGTGTCCGCCAGGATTATATTTTCCACGCCGTGCTCCCTTGCGCACCGGGCAATGGCCTCTTTGGTCTGGCCCACCAGCACAAGGGCTTTCACCTTCCCATCAAAAGCCTCAACCCACTCATCATAGCTGCTTTGCTTATCATAGCCGCCACCAATGAGCACTGTAGGCTTTGTCATGGCGCGGATCCCCTGTATTGCCGCATCCGGGTTGGTTCCCTTTGAATCATTATAATAGTCCACTCCTCCTTTGGTGTCAACAAATTCTATCCTGTGCTCCACTGCCCTGAATTCTTTTACGTTTCTAAGGATGGTGGGAAGCGGCACCCCAAAGGCATAGCAGATGGCAATGGCAGCCATCACATTCTCCACATTGCACATCCCCACCAGCTTCATCTCATGGATATTCAGCAGCCGCTCCGGCGCCCCCTTCTCCCCTTCCCCCCAGGGGGCAAGGTAAATATCCTCCCCTTTCAGGTAAACCCCCTGGGCCAGCTCTCTTTTCGAGGAAAAGAAAACTGCCCTGGCCGGGCACCTGCTGCCAAAGTCACGGGTATAGGGGTCTTCGTAGTTAAGCACACAGACTTCTTCCCTGGCCTGGTTTTCTGCTATGGCTTCCTTGGCCTTTACATAGCATTCCATGGTATGGTGGCGGTTTAAATGATCCGGCGTAATATTCAATATTGCGGACACAAAGGGGTGGAAGCTGTGTACAGTCTCTAACTGGAAGCTGCTGATCTCCGCCACCGCCACTGAACCCTCCTCCATCTCTAAAGCTATATCCGTAAAAGGGTTCCCAATGTTGCCCACCACATAGACAGAAGGGAAATGATCCTTCATGATCTGCCCTACCAGTGTCGTTGTGGTGGTTTTTCCATTGGTTCCCGTAATCGCCGCAACCCTCCCCCTGGCAAAGGAATAGGCCAGTTCAATTTCTCCCCATATAGGCACAGGCATCGCCTTAAAATCAGAAAGCAAAGGGGCGTCAATGGGTACGCCGGGGCTAATGGCCACCAGGGCAAATTCCTTTTTCCGGCTCTCCGGGATAGTCCCCAATATAACCTCCAGTCCCGAAAGCCCCGCCTTTTCCCTGATTTCTTTGGCCGAAAGCTTCTCGTTGCTGTCATAAAGTACCGGCACTGCCCCTGCCTTGTGAAGGAGCTTTACTGCCCCGATCCCGCTTTTGCCGCTCCCCACCACCAAAACCTTTTTATCCTGTAAATCCATATTTTCCTCCATTCCAGTTCCGCATCTCCCCTTCCAGTACCTAGACTCCCTGCAGGGCAATCAGGCACAGCAGGGCTGTTGCAATTGAAAACAGGGCCACCACCTTTGTCTCCTTCCACCCGCATAATTCAAAATGGTGGTGGAGGGGCGCCATTTTAAATATCCGTTTTCCGCCGCTTACCTTAAAATAAGCCACCTGTATGATAACTGATAACACTTCCACCACATAGACCAGCCCTACCAGGGGCAGGAACAGGGGCATCTGCATCATGTATGCACAGGCCGCCACGAAACCGCCCAGGGCAAGGGACCCGGTATCCCCCATAAATACGCTGGCAGGGTGGACGTTAAACAGCAAAAACCCCAGCAGCGCACCTGTGATGGCACAGGTAACCGGGGCAATTCCCGCCTCCAGCCCCACAGCCGCTACTGTAAAAAAGGTTGCCACCATAATGGTCACACTGCTGGCAAGGCCGTCTATACCATCCGTAAAATTGACCCCGTTCACCGTCCCGATCACTACCGCAAATAAAAAAGGGACCGCCAGCTTTCCTAAATTTAAATAATAACCCTTCACAAAAGGAATCCGCATTGCCAGGGGGACTGAAGCCACAGTAACCAGATACCAGGCAAAAATACCGGTCACAATGACCTGCATAATCATTTTCTGCCAGGGGCTCAGTCCCATGGAGCGCCGCAGCACTACCTTAATATAGTCATCCAGAAACCCGATCAGCCCAAATCCCAGGGTCAACAATAAAACAGGCGCAATTTTCGGGTAATCCTTCATATAAAGAACCGATGTAACCGCCATGCTCACCATAATCAGTATCCCCCCCATTGTGGGTGTGCCTGATTTTTTCAGATGGGTGCCTGGTCCGTCCTCCCTGACAGTCTGGCCCACCTTCATCTTTCTTAGAAGGGGAATCGCCAAAGGCCCCAGGAGCACGCTTAACCCAAACGCTATCAGCATGGGCATCACAATATCGTTGCCAGTCATTTGCCTGCACCTCTCAATTATAATCCATTTTTTCCAAATAAGGAAGAATATTTTCAAAAAGCTGCCTTACCACAGGCGCAGCCACCTGCCCTCCATAATAAACCCCCTGGGGATTATGGATAATGGCAAGGGCAAGTACTTGGGGATCGTCCGCCGGGGCGAAGCCCAGAAAAGAAGCGATGTACCTTCCGCTGCCTCTGGGAAGGGTCTGGCTGGTGGCAGTCTTGCCCCCCACCCTGGCCCCTTCCACATAGCCGTTTTTCCCTGAGCCGTTTTCTACCACCTGTTCCAGGATCATACGCATGGTAGCAGAGGTTTCTTCAGAAACAATATGCTCGGTAACAGGATAGGAAAATCTTACCAGCTCCGTCCCCTCCCTGTCAGAAGCCATCACCGCAAAATGCGGCGTAATCCGGTTCCCCCCATTTATAATAGAAGAAACTGTCGTGGCAAGCTGTATGGGCGTAATCTGAAAAGACTGGCCGAAGGATACAGTGGCAAGCTCCACCGCCTTCATATCCTCCATCTTGTGCATAATCGTCCCCGCTTCTCCCGGAAGGTCCACTCCCGTTTTACTTTTCAGCCCAAACTGGGTAAAGTAATGATAGTATTTTTCCACCCCAAGCCTTAAGCCTACCGTAATAAATACCGGGTTACAGGTGTTTATGGAACGTATCCTTCCATGTATCTTCTGTGCCTCCCACCTGCCTACCCCTGGCAATACAAAGGCATTTAGTCTTTTACCTGCCATTTACTGCTGCCGCCGCTGCTGTTATAGGAAAGCCTTCCCTCCTCCTTCAGTTCCTTTATCCTGGCGTTTATGTAGGAAGGGCCCATTTCCATGATCTGCGGAAGGTCTTTCAGCTTTAGCCCCGGGCGGCCAGAAAACAGCGCCAGTATTTCTCTTTTGTGGGCCTCCCTTCTTTTGCAGGTACCGGATATGGGGACATACCAGGCGGTTATCCCGCCTCCAGGGGTTTTGGGGGCGGCTTCCACCTGCCCGCCTATCTCCCTTTCCTGCCCTTGCCCCAAAGGCACAGGCTTGTCTTTTCCATAACCAAAACAGTAATTTCCCGGCTTGTGCTCCCCTGGCAGAATTTCCAGCATCCCGTCTTTCTGTACCCGGATATGGCCTACAGATTTTAGCAGTACCCCCTGCAAAGCCCTGTGAAGCAGCTTTCCTTTCTGGATCTGGTCCATTATCCCCTGTATGCGCATCTTATAACTATTATATTGTGTACCCTGTGACTTTATGCTGTTTATTTTTCTCTCTGCCTCTTTCAGTTTTGCGTCCACGTCCTCATGGTATCTGGCAAAATCCCCATCACTGATAACGCCTGAAAGGAGCTTATCAACCAGCGTATCCTTTTTCAGGAGGAGTTTCCCATATTCCTTTTCCAGCTTTTGGCGCTCTTTGTGGCTATCCCGCACCCTTAAAGTCCCTTCCAGCGCTTCCCGGATGTCCGAAAGCCAGCTTTCTTCCTCCCAAACCAAATGGGCCTGGCCCACAAGGGCTTCTTCCAGGACTGCCAGAAGTTCCCCCTCCGCCAGATGGATATTGTCACAGCCGCTTGGGTTTTCCTCCCCCCTTTTACGCCCTGCTGCCAGGTATGAGGAACATTTCCAGAAGGCCTCCTTATTGCCCTTCCCCCCCACCCGGTAGTAAAGGCCGCCGCACCGGGCACAGGCCAGCTTTCCTGTAAGCTCATATTTCCTGCCTCCTCCCTGTGCCTGCTGTGGAAAAGTCCCGGGATGGGCTGCCCTTTTTCTCAGGATCTTTATCACTTCCTCCTGGTATTCTTTTGATACAATCGGGGGAAGGGCGTTTTCCACCACAATCCACTGGTCCTCTGGCACCTGCTCATACTTTTTCGTGTCAAAATTGTAAACCCTCTGGTTTAATACCACTGTCCCGTGGGCCCTGGGGGTGTACAGCATTTTCCTCCACTGGACTTCGGATATTTTCCCCCCGCTTTTCCCCCTCGCCCCCATCTCATATAATCTTTTGCTGATGGTATAAAATCCTTTCCCCTCCCTGGCAAGCCCAAAAGCCAGCCTGTAGTAGGCCGCTTCCTCCTGGTTGACCTCATAAGAATCCCGCCCCTTTTTGTCCCACCCGAACATCTCGCAGGTGATATTACAGCCGCTTTTTTTCTCCTGCCGCCTTCTGTGGGCGTTCTTGATCTTCTTGGAAAGCTCCCTGCTAAAATCCTCCGCCAGGATTGCCTTTATTCCGGTAATCAGGTTATCCTCCGGCGTATAAAACTTTCCTTCTATATAAATGTAGAGCCTAAGCCCGTTCTCGCTTAGCCTGCCCAAAAACAAGTACCAGTCCCTGGCGGAACGCATCAGCCTGTCAATGGACTTGATCATGACGATATCAAATTCCCCCTTTTCCATATCCCCAAGGAGCCTTTGGTACTCACTGCGCTTATAGGCCACTGTCCCTGTTTCTGATTCGATATACTGCCGTACAATCACCCACCCCTTCTTTTCCGCAATTTCCCTGCTCTCTGCGGCCTGCCTGGCAAGGGCGTTCCTCTGGCTTTCCTCTTCCGTACTGCATCTGTTATAAATCCCTACCCGTTCCATTTTCCTCCCCCCGGCCCCCCATCCGTTCCATGAAAGCCTTCAATGCCAATTCCTCCTCCCCGTTTATCATCCCTCTCTCCCCAAGAAGCTCCGCAACGCGGGCCATCGTCTGCTGCCTGATCTCTTCCAGACGCCTGTACAGCTCTCCTTCCAATGCCAAACACCTCAAACCGCCTGCCGCTGGTTTATGGATACCAGCGCATCTTCTTTACTCTAATATATTCCCCTTTGCCTAAAATATTGTAAAAATACCGTAACTATTCAGCCTTCCTTCTAAAATCAACGCACCCAGCACCGGCTAAAAAATAGCCGGTGTTCCCAGAAACAGTTTTTTTATGTTTTCCAGTATTGGTATGTTCCTCCGTTTCAGCGTTTCTATGATTGTCAGAATGTTGCAGTACATCTCCTGCCCGCTCTCTTTCCGGAACCCTCCTGCCATCTTCTGGCG
>CAJTVD010000017.1 GCA_910579495.1 uncultured Lachnospiraceae bacterium | reverse complement strand
GGTTCCGGCAGCCTCCGGGATTTTTAAAATTCGTCCCGGTTCAGGGTTTTCCCATCCCTCCAGATCCTTTCCAGGTCGTAGAAAAGCCTGTTTTCCTTATCAAATATGTGGATAATGATATCCCCAAAGTCAAGCAAAACCCAGTTGGCATTGGTATAGCCTTCCTTCTGCTTCATGGGATACCCCATTCTCCCCAGCTTTTCCTCAACTTCATCAGAAAGGGCCTGTATCTGGTTTTTATTGCTTCCATTTGCAATAATAAAATAATCCGCAAGGACACTGACCTGGCTGATATCAATAATACGGATATCCTCCGCCTTTTTGTCCTCCAGGGCATTGATGGCCGCCTTGGCCATCTCCTTTATTTTTTCTGTAGATATTTCTGCCATAAAACCTCCTGGTATAAAAAGTTATGCCTTTGGACAGGACGGCGCAGCCTGTGCTTTGCCCCTTAGGATCCTGCCATCCTGTCTTGTGCACTATAATAATTGTAGGTATTTTGTGTCATGGGATCCTGATTGTCAATCCGCTGAAGATATTCCAGGGTATCCCGGAGTATGGCCAGCAGCGCTTCATCCAAATCCTGAAATGCCAGGGTACGCACCAGAGCCAGGTTTGGTGCCTGTTTCCTTCCTGGCTCAATATAATCCGCAATGAAAACAATTTTTTCAAGGGGAGACATTCCCGGCCTGCCGGTGGTATGGTTCAGAATTGCATTCAGTATATCTTTATCATGAATATGAAACTGCTTTTTGGCTACATGCCGCCCGACTTTTGCGTGAAGAAGATAGGGATTCTTTTTCTCTATGTCAGTAACCGGAATGTGGTGCTTCTGGCAGATGTGCAGCTTTTTTTCATTATCCATGCATTTGGCACAGTCGTGCAATAAGCCTGCGACCAGTGCCTTATTCATATCCTCCTGATAGCGCATAGCAAGAGCCGAAGCGGTATATGCCACGCCTAAAGTGTGCTCATACCGTTTCGGGTCCAATGTTTTTTCCATTTTTTTTCTGATTTTCCTGATTTGGTCAGTTCCCATGTTTTTCACCTGTAGTTACCTGGCGGTACAGTTTCTTTTCTTCAATATATTTGGCTACCTGTGCAGGAAGCATGTAGCGCACGGATTTTCCATCCTTTGCCCTGCTTCTGATTTCGGAAGAAGAGATGTCAATATATCGGGAAGGCAATAACCTGATATCTGCCTGGTATTTGCCGGAAAGGTGCTGGGCGATATTTTTGATCCGGTCCTCTGTACCGGTGCCGCGCACTGCCGCTACAATGATGCAATTCTGCAAAATATATTCGGGGTTTTTCCAATTTTCCAGCATAAGCAGGCTGTCGGCGCCCATGAGAAAATAAAACTCATCCTCCGGATTTTCTTTTTTCAGCCCTGCCAGGGTTTCCCAGGTGTAGGTTGGGCCGCTTCTGTCAATCTCCATCCGCGACAGGCTGAATCTGTGATTGTCCTTGATGGCGAGCCTTAACATATGCGCCCTGATATTTCCATCAAGGACGGAAATGTCTTTTTTCATATAAGGATTCCCGCTGGGCATAAAAATAACCGTATCCAGCCTGAAATACTCCCGGGCAGCTTCCGCCAGAAGTAAATGCCCATAATGCACCGGATTAAATGTTCCCCCCATGATACCTGTTTTTTTTCCCATAACACTCCCTCACCTTTACTCTGCCTATCCCTGAGATTGGCTGCCAGATGGATTTTCCCCTGGCAGTTCACAGGGGAAGTAAGATTTTTTTATTGTCTTTGTTTTCTTTATATAGCACGATTTTTTTCCCGATTACCTGTACTACCTGGGAACCTGTGCGGTCTGCCAGAAAACCTGCGATTTGTTTCACATCCTCCATGCAGTTTTTTAATACGGAGATTTTTACCAGTTCCCTGGTATGGAAGGTCTCCCGGACAGCTTCCGTTACTTCCGGGGTAAGCCCGGATTTCCCAATCTGGAATACAGGTTCCAGGTCCATTGCAAGTCCTTTTAGATATGCACGCTGCTTGCTTGTCATTAGCGCCTCCTATTTATAATAATCAAAGGATAAGCCGTACATCCTGACGGTATCCCCTTCCTGAATGCCATTTTTTTCCAGTTCTGCCAGGATCCCGTTTGATTTCAGGAAATTCTGGAAGAAAGTAAAGCCTTTTTCAGAGTCCAGATTGGTGTATCCCAGCATTTTTTCGATTCTGGGGCCTTCTACAACAAATTCATTTTTTCCTTCGTCATATGTTACTGTAAAAGGCTCATCGGAAACTTGAAGCATATATTCCGGAAAATATTCCTGTTCAAAGACTACCGGCGTATGGTCAGTTTGATCCAGCATTTCCCTCACATAATAGAGAAGCTCCCTGACTCCCTTTCCGCTGAGGGCGGAAATCGGATAAACACGGATGCCCTTTGGCTCAAATTCTTCCTTCAGCCGTTTTATTGGGCCGTCCTCCCCACCATAGATCATATCTGTTTTATTCGCTGCGATTACCTGGGGTCTCCGGGCAATATCTCCGTTATAATTTTCCAGCTCTTTGTTGATGGCATAGATATCCGCAACCGGGTCGCGCCCTTCGCTTCCTGCCGCATCCACCATATGGATAATCACCTTTGTCCTTTCAATATGGCGCAAGAACTGGAACCCAAGCCCTATGCCCTGGGAAGCTCCTTCTATCAGCCCTGGAATATCGGCAACCACAAACCCCTTAGCATCCTCCAAGTCCACTACACCCAGGTGAGGGTTTAAAGTGGTGAAATGATAGTTTGCAACCTTTGGCCGTGCATTGGAAATTTTTGTCAGGAAGGTGGACTTGCCCACATTGGGAAATCCCGCCAGCCCTACATCGGCAATTACCTTAAGCTCCATTAAAAGGTTCAGCTCCCTGGCAGGCTGCCCTGGCTGTGCGTATTTGGGTGCCTGCATGGTGCTGGTGGCGTAGTGCTGGTTTCCGCTGCCGCCCCGTCCGCCAACCAATAATACAAAACGCCGGTTTTCACCGGACATGTCTGTGATGACCTTTTCGCTTTCCGCTTCCTTAATTACAGTCCCGGGGGGAACCTTCAAAACCAGGTCGGCACCATTTTTCCCACGGCAGTTCCGCTTTCCGCCGTTTTGGCCGTCTTCCGCCCGGTAGTTCCGTGTATGGCGGTAATCTGTAAGCGTGTTCAGCCCTTCGTCCACCTCTAAAATAATGCTTCCTCCGCAGCCCCCGTCGCCCCCGTCAGGACCGCCGTTCGGGACATATTTTTCACGCCGGAAGGACACATGCCCGTCGCCGCCCTTGCCGCTGCGTACATAAATTTTCGCTCTGTCTGCAAACATACCATTTCCTTTCAGGTGCAAAGATGCTAAAGGCTCCAAACAAAAACACGTTTTGCTTGAAGCCTGGTAAATTCGTACTATTTTTCTACAGGATATACGGAAGCCTGTTTCTTGTCTCTTCCCTTTCTTTCGAATCTAAGTACACCGTCAACTAACGCAAACAAGGTATCATCGCCGCCGCGTCCTACATTAACGCCGGGGTGAATCTTTGTTCCACGCTGTCTGTATAAAATGTTTCCTGCTTTCACGAACTGACCGTCGGCTCTCTTGGCACCTAATCTCTTGGATTCGGAATCTCTGCCGTTTTTGGTGGAACCAACACCCTTCTTGTGGGCAAAAAACTGAAGGTTCAGCTTTAACATCTTTTACACCTCCTTAAATTTGAGTTTTAAATACTTATCGCCGTACTCCGATACGACGCCTTCCAATCCAATTACCATGGAATCAAGAAGGAGAATGCTTCCCTGGCTTAAGGGGCCGGTAAACTCACAGTCAATTGCACCTTTTTCTTCATCACAGGACACCGCCATGGGTGCACTGGTGAGCAGGTCAAGTGAATTGATGGTATTAATGACCAAAATGGAAACAGCGCTGCAAACAACGTCCTTCCCCTTCCGGGCATACCCGGCATGTCCCGCACAGGCCACTCTCTTATATTCCCCGTTTTTGGATTTAATAATCGTTATGGTCGTCATACTTAAGCGTTGATCTTTTCAATCTTTACTTTTGTGTATGCTTGCCTGTGTCCATTTTTCTTATGGTATCCGGTTTTTCTTTTATACTTGTAAACGATAACCTTGCGGTATCTGCCCTGCTCTACTACAGTTGCAGTTACATTGGCATTGGCTACATCACCGGCAACCTTAAGCCCGTTGTCACTGACAGCGATAACCTGGTCAAATGTTACAGTATCTCCCTCCTGGACATCAAGCTTTTCAACATGGATTACATCACCCTCGGAAACTTTATACTGTTTTCCACCTGTTGCAATGATTGCGTACATATGGCACCTCCTATACTAATCAGTAAACTGATTTACTCGCTAACTGCGGCGGGCCGTGTTTTTACAGGCCACTTCTGCCCCGTTATGCGGCATACTCCTACAATATAGCATCCCTGCAGAGTGCTGTCAAGCAATTTCCTTTCTTTTTCCTGCTTTTTTGCACGGATGATGGCTGCCTGCTCCCTTCACAGTAACAAACGCTGCCATGCTTTGCGGGCTGGCTTATTGCAACGGAACGGACGGAGGCTTTGAAAGTCTCCGTCCGGGCTGGTTTGCTTATAACATCTTTTTCATTTCATCGGCTACAAATTGTACTTTGGTTCCAACAATAACCTGAACGGCATTTTTACTGGGCCTCATAACGCCCGCAACGCCAGCCGATTTGATTTTTTTCTCATCAACCTGTGTATAATCGTTAATCTCCAGACGGAGCCTTGTGATACAGTTGTCAAGAGATTTTACATTGCCTTTACCGCCCAGCCCTTCCAGGATGACAGCCGCCACTTCTGCGAAGTCGCTGTTAGAAAGGACTGCCTTTTTCTCAGCCTCTACATCGTCGTCTTCCCTGCCGGGAGTCTTTAAATCAAATTTCACAATGGCAAAGCGGAACACTACATAAAAGATAATAAATGCCGCCAGGCCCAGAGGGATGATCATCCAGGTATTTGCCGCCGCCGGGAGGGCCGATGAGAAGAAAAGGTCTGTAGCGCCTGCCGAGAAGCTGAAGCCGGCACGGAAACCAACAAGCGTGGTCACAAAAGTAAATACACCATATAACAAAGCATAGATCAAATACAGTACTGGTGCCAGGAACATAAACCCAAATTCAAAAGGTTCTGTTACGCCGCAGACAAAGGCACAAACTGCGGAGGATGCTACCAAACCGATGGCAACTTTCTTCTTGTTATCTTTTGCTGTATGGATCATGGCAAGGGCTGCACCCGGGATCCCAAACATCATACAAGGGAAGAAACCGGACATATACATACCAAGGCTCCAGGAAACGTCCGCACTTGTTTCCCCTGCCCAGAAATGCTTCAGGTCGCCAAGGCCAACGGTATCAAACCAGAATACGTTGTTCAGGGCGTGATGTAATCCTGTAGGAATTAACAGCCTGTTTAAGAAAGCATAAATACCTGCGCCTACTGCGTCCATGCTTACGATTCCGTTACCGATTGCAAGCAGGATGCCGTATACGATAGGCCATACAACCAGCAGGATTGCCGCAACAACGATGGAAACTACGCCTGCAATAATTGTTACACAGCGCTTGCCGCTGAAAAACGACATCCAATCGGGCAGCTTTGTGGATTTAAATTTGTTATAGCAAACGGAACCAATGATACCGGAAAGAATTCCGATAAAGGGATTGGCAATAGCTGAAAACGCCAGCGTCTTGTTTGCATCCTCCGCGATGGAGGGGATTAATGTGGTTACCACGCCTACTGAGAGCAGGTTAGTGATCATCAGCCATGAAGCAAGGGCTGCAAGGCCAGCGGTGCCGTCATGGTCATCGGCCATTCCTACGCCTACACCGATTACAAACAGCAGCGCCATATTATCAATTAGCGCGCCTCCAGCCTTTACCAGGAAAAACCCCAAAAGATTTACGAACCCGGTGATTTCCCCGCCTTGCATTGTCTGTTTACACAGCGCATATCCAAGCCCCATTAAAATGCCGCATATAGGCAGGCATGCTACGGGCAGCATCAGCGCTTTCCCTAATTTTTGTAAATGTTTCATCATAAAAACTTACCCCCTGATTTTAACTTTGGTTTTTGGCAGAATAGCCTGCTACAAATTATCTTCGAAAAACTTTTTCATTGCCTGGCAGGCGGCTTCTTCATCCGCCCCTTCTACCTGGCAGGAAATTTCCATCCCCTGCCTGACGCCAAGCCCCATAAGCTTTAGCAGTTTTTTGGCGTCAGCGCTTTTTCCATTGCCGTTTATGGTGATATTGCTCTGGAACTCTGCCGCACGCTTTACCAAGAGCCCTGCCGGCCGTGCATGGATCCCTACCGGGTCCCTGATGATAAATTGAAATGTTTTCACATTATCCACCCCCTGATGATTTTAATTTTTTATTTTATAAAAATGGCTGAACCATATTTACCTGTTTTATAAATCCCTAACCGCCTTGCGCACTTTCAGCACAGAGGAAGGGGAAACGCTGAGTTCATCCACTCCCATGGATAGAAAGGTTTCCGTCAAATCCGTATCCGCCGCCAGTTCCCCGCAGATACCTGCCCAGATACCTGCCCTGTGGGCATTTTCCACTGTCATCTGGATCAGTTTCAGGATTGCGGGATGATGTGTGTCGCAGGTACTCTCCAGCTTCTGGTTCTGCCTGTCTACCGCCAGGGTATATTGCGTCAGGTCGTTGGTCCCGATGCTGAAAAAGTCAACTTCCCTGGCCAGCCTGTCAGAAATCAGGGCTGCCGCCGGGGTCTCTATCATGATACCAAGTTCCACTTCCTTTATGGGATACCCCTCCTGGGAAAGGGCTTTTTTCACCTGCCCCACGATTTCCTTAATCCGCCGGATCTCGTTTACCGATACGATCATGGGAAACATGATTGCCGCCCTGCCGTAAACAGAAGCCCGGAAAATAGCCCGCAGCTGGGTAATGAATATTTCCGGGCGGTCCAGGCAGATCCTGATTGCCCGGTAACCCAGGGCCGGATTCTCTTCTTCTTCGAGGCAGAAATAATCCACCTTTTTGTCCGCGCCAATATCCAGTGTGCGTATAATGACTTTCTTATCCCCCATTTTTTCAAGCACTGCTTTATAGCTTGAAAACTGTTCTTCTTCTGTGGGGAAACTATCCCTTCCAAGATAAAGGAACTCGCTGCGGAACAGCCCGATCCCGCCCGCATCAGCTTCCAGGGCAGCCTCTGCGTCTTCCACCTTGCCGATATTGGCGAAGATGTCAATCCGCCTGCCGTCGCTGGCTGCGTTATCCTTTCCCTTTAACTGCTCCAAAGCTTCCAGGTCTGCCACCCATTGATTTTTGCGGTGTATCATCTGGTCCAGCAGTTCCGGCTCCGGCTCTACAAGGAACTCCCCATGGAAGCCGTCCACTACACCGATTTTGCCGTTTAGGCTTTCCCCTGCTTCCAGCCCGGTATTGACCAGCGCCGGAAGGTTCATGCTCCTTGCCAATATGGCCGTATGGGAATTGGAAGATCCCCGGGCAGTCACAAAGGCAAGGATTTTATTTTTATCCATTTTCACCGTCTCGCTGGGGGTCAGGTCGTCCGCAGCCACGATGACCGGTTCATCCGCCAAAATGCCGTCCTCAGGAATCCCTGCAAGGATCCGGATTACCCTCCTGGAAATATCTTTGATATCGGCGACGCGTGCCCTCATATATTCATCATCCATGGCTGCAAATAACTCTGCAAATTGATTCTGGGCCATTTCCACAGCATATTCTGCATTAAAGCCTTCCTCCAGCACATGGTTTACCGCATCCAGATAATCATCGTCTTCCAGCATCATCTTGTGGATATCAAATATCATGGCATGGTCTTCCCCGGCACGTACAAGGGCTTCTTCATAAAGGGCGGATAACTGCCCCTGGGCTGTTTCCACAGCCTGGGCAAACCGCTTCTTTTCCGCCCCGGTATCCTGGACCTTGGTTTGGGCTACCTGATATTCCTGTTTCTGGTACCAGTAAATCCTGCCAATGGCGATTCCTTTCAGTACACTTTTTCCCGTATATTTTTCCATTTTCTATTCTCCTGCCAGATGCTATTTTTTCAGATTCAGGATGGTATCGCCCAGGGATACAGTGCCAGGCCCTGCCCCATGGATATCGGAAAATTCATCGGAGTTGCAGATAACGATAGGCGTGGTAATATCATACCCTTCCGCCTTGATCTGTTCTATGTCCGCCTCCAGAAGCAGCTCCCCTTTCTTTACCGCCTGCCCTTCACTGGCATGGATGGTAAAATGCCTGCCTTCCAGGTTGACCGTCTCAAGCCCTACATGTATCAGGATCTCCACCCCGTCGGCGCTAGTTAACGCTGCCGCATGGCCGGTGGGGAATATGGTGCTTACCGTGCCGTCCACCGGGGCGCAGACCTGGGTGCCGGTGGGGATAATAGCCACGCCCCTCCCCAGTATTTCCTCACTGAAAGTGGGGTCATTTACTTCCTTGATGCTGATCAGCGTCCCAGCCACAGGCGCACCGATCCCTAACCCGCTGTCTTTTGTAAATAGATTTTGAAAAAGCTTCATGATAATTCTCCCTTCATCCTTTAACATAAATATAAATTTTTCATTCTGTTAATGTTCAATGTAAGGTAAATCTTCTCTTCTTCTGTCATGCTGCACCGATATTCGTTTTCAATGTAATGGTTGATCCCGTCTATCATGTTATATTCCTGTATATAATTTTCTTCCACAAACCGGTACAGTTTTTCGTCTGTCCGCCCTCTTATGGGCGTTTCTGAAACAAGCCGGTTGGCAAGCTGCTTTAAGTCAGCGATCAATCTGTCCCTGGGATAGTTCCGTCCCTCGGGAATGGGAATGTCCTGGCCGATGATTTCCATCATTTCACGCATCATCTTGATCATAAAAAATGTGGTCCCCATAGCGGTATTCAATTCCCCGTTGATCAGATGGAGGGCAATTGACGCCGATTCATCTTCCTCCAGCCGGCACCCTGTTTTTTCTTCAATCAGCTCCAGCGCGTAACAGCCCACCGAATACTCCAACGGGTAAAACAGTTTCACCTCATCATATAATACATTGTTGAAACTCATGCCCTTCCGGAACCGTTCCAATGCAAAACTGATATGGTCCGTTAATGTCAGGTACACATTCTGGTTCAGCTCAATTTCCAGGCTCTCCCGGGCATAAGAAATAATATCCGTTGAGATCCTGATATATTCAATAGGCAGGGAAGCAAGCAGTTCCTTAAATTGCTCCTTGTCATCCATATTTTCCAGCCTGAAAATTTTCTCGATTTTCTCTTCCTCAATTTCACTGCCCGGTTTCCTGCCAAAGCCGATGCCTCTTCCCATGACCACCAACTCTACACCCTGATTATCCCTTGCGGATATAATATTATTGTTGATCACCTTTTCGATACGCAATTTCCATTCCTCGTTCACTTCATTTCGGGGCGTACTGCATGATTTTTCGCATTGCAATAAAAAAACCAAATTTTACAAATCAACTGCCAGTTAATTCATAAAACTTGGTTTTGCCTGCTTTACAGTAACAACCCAAACATCAAATATGTTATTTGTTAGTGTCATTATATCAATATACACAACACAAGTCAAGTCCGTTTTGGAATTATTTTGTGATAATGCATAATTTCTGTAAAAGTACGCGTATTTTCCTGTACATATTGCCCCTTGGTTTTGCCAGGGGAACTGCTGCCTGTGCACGGCTTAAAACGCTTAACCATCCCTGCCGGCCGGGGAGTTATGGAAAAAATCCATCAACGGGCTGCTGGATTTTTTTCTTGTAATTTCAACAATGCCCAGGGCTGTCATATCTACAAGCCTTGTTTTTACTTTATCTTCCCGCAGGTGCCGGTCCAGCGTATCCATCAGCAGGCGGTTATGTTCTTCCAGCTCCATATTAATGAAATCCACCATGATCATGCCGGAATAATTGCGGAGCCGGAGCTGCCTTGCCAGTTCTTTGGCGGCTTCAAGGTTTGTCTGCAGGTACAGTTTCTCCTGCTTGATTTTTTTTACACCGCTGGCTTTGCCTGAGTTTACGTCTACAACCACCATAGCCTCAGTTGGTTCTATCACAAGATACCCGCCGGAGGGAAGCCATACCCTTTTCTCCAGTGCCCGTTTCAGATGCCCTTCCAGGCTGTACAGCGCAGCCAGGGAAACCATAGGATCCTGGTAAAACCGCAGGTTTCCAGAAAGGAAGGGGGAAGTGGAAATCTGGTTATAAGCGATTTCACTGTCTGTTACTACCTCATCATAGGCATCCAGCGGAATTCCCTTAAGCCCGGTAACAATTTCCGGCTCCGATGAGTAAAGACAGGTGTAGCAGGGACGGTATTTATATTTTTCCTGAAGGCCCTTAAAAACGGAAAGGAAATATTCCATTTCCTGAAAAAGGGGGGACATATCCTCCAAAGCACCGGCATTGGTGCGGATAATAAAACCGCATTTTTTTCTGTCGGGGATCTGCCTGCCTGAGATGGCGCATTTCAGCCTGGCCACCTGTCCTTGCGTTAGCTTGCCTGAATAGGAAATGCCATGGCTGTCCAGGCGGCAGACACAGTATTTTCCGGTAAGGGAAAGCCTGGTGGTAGCGCTGGGAAGTTTGGTTTTCAATGCTTTCGTGGCAATCTGGATAACCAGCCCGTCCCCTGGCTTTAAACTCCCGTCGTACTCCCTTCCTGTTAAAAGCGGTTTTTCACATTCCCTCAAAGGCAGGAATACTTTTTCACCTTTGGAGATGGATACAAATGCCGCCTGGATGCCGGAAAGGATTTCCGCAACCCGTCCCACATAAATGTTTCCCAGAATGTCTTCTCCCTGGCAGGAGGCGGTCTGGATCATCTGGGGATGGTTGGAGTCATCCATTAAAAATAAAAGCAGCCTGTTGTTTCGTTCTGTGATAATTACTTTTCCCATATCAGCGGTGCCAGCTTCCTGTTTGTTTCATTTCCAAGATTTTTGTAGGTATCTATCCGGTGGATGGACAGCCCTCTTTCCGGCAGCACATACCCCAGGGTATTGAAAAAGCACGCCAGCACAAAACCGGGCTTGATGTTTCCCCCGCTGCTGGCGTTTAAAAGCATATAAACCCCTTCTTCTAAATGGCTGTCCCTGTCCGTAAACATATTTTCCCTGATTTCCAGGTCATAGATACTTTCTTTTAAGTTGATTTCTTTTTCCCCTTTTTTGGTCTTCTTGGTGACGGGAATATAGCTGTGTTGATAAAAGGCCTGAAGGGATTCCTGCCATTTTTCCGGCAGTTCAAGGTTTTTCTTAAAGGCGGCGAAATAGGAAGCCGCCGCCACGCTTGCCATGGCATTTCCCTCCCCTTCCGGCAAAAGCTTTACCGCTGAAACCGTAAAACCCTCCACCATCGCCCCCTGGAGCCTTTGCAGCAGGTCTTCCTCGCTGGTAAAGGAATTGGCCTCTATATCAAAATATTCCCCCTGGCTGGTATGCCCCACTGACAAGGGGGATGCAAAGGACATCACCGGATGGGGGCTGAACCCTTCAGAATAAGCAATATCAATTTCCGCCCGCCGTATGGCTTTCTGGAAATAACGCATAACATCCAGATGCCCGATAAATTTTACCGGGCCATATTTGGAAAACTTAATCCTTACTTTCATGCCAGTCCTTTCCTCCCCTCCAGGCATACGCCCGTCCGGAAACGGGACGCCCCGCAGCCGCTGCACTTTTCCCGGCAGTTGGGCGTGGTGCTTTCTTCCTTTGCTTTGTGCCATTGTGCCAGCAGGTGCTCTTTCTTAACGCCGCAGTCCAGAAAATCCCAGGGGAACGTTTCTGTGTCCGGCCTCGTCCTTGTGGTATAAAAATCCGGGTCTATGCCACATTGGGCAAAGGACTCCAGCCACAGGCCGTTTTTGTAATATTCGCTCCAGGCGTCAAAAAGGCAGCCCTTTTCATAGGCTTTTTGTATTACCTGGTTCAGGCGGCGGTCACCCCTTGCCAGGACCCCTTCCAGCACGCTGGCATCGGCTTCATGCCAATTGTATTTGATACTTTTCTGGTTAAGCTGCCCGGCAATGGCTGCCCTGGTGGAATATGCTTTGTCCAGGAATTCCTCCCGGGTACACTGCCCTGCCCATTGAAAAGGCGTAAAAGGCTTGGGGATAAAAAAGGAAGTGCTGGCCACAATCTGGACCCTGCCTGTGCGCTTTTCTTTGGGAACCGTCTCGTAAAACAGCGCCGCAATTTTGTTGCACAGCTCCCCGATGCCTTTAATATCTTCCTCTGTCTCCATAGGAAGCCCCAGCATGAAATAAAGCTTGACCCGGGTCCAGCCCCCTTCAAAGGCCAGCCTGGCACCTGTTAGTATATCCTCTTGCGTCAATCCCTTATTGATGACGTCCCTAAGCCGCTGGCTGCCCGCTTCCGGCGCAAAGGTGAGGCTGCTCTTTTTCACATCCTGCACCTTGTTCATCACATCCAGGGAAAAAGCGTCAATGCGCAGGGAAGGGAGGGAAATGTTGATGTTCCTTTTCCCACAGTGGGTAATCAGAAAACCCAGTAGCTCCGGAAGCTGGGAATAGTCGCTGGAGCTTAAGGAGCTTAGGGAGATTTCCTCATGCCCGGTATTTTTCAGCATTTCCACTGCCCAGGTTTTGAGCGTTTCCAAATCCCGTTCCCTTACCGGGCGGTAAAGCTGCCCTGCCTGGCAGAAACGGCAGCCGCGGATACAGCCCCGCTGGATTTCCAGCACCACCCGGTCCTGGGTAACTTTCAGGAAGGGGACCACTGGCTTTTGGGGATAATACGTATGGGAAACGTCCCCTACCAGCTCCTTTTGTATGGTTTCCGGTATGCCCTCTTCCAGGGGGATCCGCTGGTCAATGGTCCCGTCTTCATGGTAAGTTACCTCATACAAAGAAGGTACATACATTCCCGGAATCCGGGCCGCCATCTTTAAAAATTCCTTCCTGCCCTGCCCATTTTCTTTGCAGCTTTTATACAGGCCCAAAAGCTCCCGGTATCTGGTTTCCCCTTCCCCGATATAAAAGATATCAAAGAAATCACAGATAGGTTCCGGGTTGTAGGAACAGGGGCCGCCCCCTATGACAATGGGGTCATCCCCGTCCCTTTGTTGGGAAAGCAGCGGAATACCTGAAAGCTCCAGGACCTGCAGTACATTGGTATAGCACATTTCGTATTGCAGGGTAATGCCCAGAAAATCAAACTCCTTTATCGGATCCTGGGATTCCAGGGCAAACAGGGGGATTTTCTCCTCCCGCATGATTTTGTCCAGGTCCACCCAGGGGGAATACACCCGCTCACACCAGACGTCCTCAAATTGATTCAGCATATCATAAATAATCTGTATCCCCAGGTGGGACATGCCGATCTCGTACACATCCGGAAAACACATGGCAAACCGGACCTGGACGGCGTTCTTTTCTTTCATAACCGAATTGACTTCACCGCCAATATAGCGGGCAGGTTTCTCCACCTGCATCAATATCTCATCACTCAGCGCAAGTTTTCTCATAAATATACCCTCATTTCATTATTGCTATTATACGGGCTTCTTTGCGCTGTTGGCAAGCACTATTTTATTATGCCAAACAGGCCTGTAAGGTCGGCGCTGGCAGTCATTCTCTCAAAGACTGTATCCGTGGTCTCGCCCCCATAGCTTAAATGATTGATATCACACAGTACAAAAAAAAGCAGGAGAACCATCGCTACCATAAAACGGAACCGGAAGCTGCTGCCTGCCGGGGAGGCTTCTTCTTCCAGGGGCTTTTCGGCCTCCAGCCCATAAAGCTCGCTATGCTGTCCCGGAGGGAGGTCTGAGTACAGGAAACCTTCCCGGGAACGGAATAATTGCCGGTTGTATTGGTTTTGCATCCGGATTGCCTTGATGAGCTCCAGCCGTTTGTTGGTGTTTACCTTTCCCATATTTCCCATAAAATCATCGTCCATTTTCATAGAATTATGTTAAAAAATATGCACCGCATGGGTTGATTATGCGATGCATTTTTATTTTAATTAAAGGACAATCACCCCACGCGCAGAACCGGATTCATCTTTTATCCAGTTCCTCCGTGATTTCCTCCCAGGAAACCCCCCGCTCTACCATAAGCACCATCATATGGTAAAGGAAGTCGGCAATTTCATATTTGATCTCATTGGCGTTGGGGTTTTTGGCTGCAATAACAATTTCCGTAGCTTCTTCTCCCAGCTTTTTCAGTATTTTATCAATTCCTTTATCAAAAAGATAATTGGTATAAGAGCCTTCCTTGGGATGTACCTTGCGGTCTTTTATCACATTGAGGACAGACTCAAACACCATAAGAGGGTTGGAGGCGTCATATTCCTTCTTCATAATTTCATGAAAGAAGCAACTGTAATTTCCCGTATGGCATGCGGCTCCCACCTGGGAGACTTTTGCCAGTATGGTATCCTTGTCGCAGTCCGCTTTCATCTCCTTCACATACTGGAAATGCCCGCTGGTCTCCCCTTTTACCCACTGCTGCCTGCGGCTGCGGCTGTAATAGGTCATGCGCCCGCTTTTTAAGGTGTGTAGGTAGGCTTTTTTGTTCATATAAGCTACCATCAAAACTTCCAGGGTTTTGTAATCCTGCACCACCACCGGGACAAGCCCATCAGCATTACAGGTCAGTTCTTCCCATTTAATGGCAGGTTCATAGGTCTGTACCTGGACCCCTCCGGCGGCACATAGGTCCTTAATATCCACCAGCTCCTTGGCGTTGGCATTGATTGCTGCCCCGGTGACCCCCGCAATATTTTTACAGGATAAAAGTTCTATGATTTTATCCAAAGACGCCTCGGGCAGGGTTACAATCACCGGAAGCTTTGCAATTTCAATGGCTCTTTTGATGCTGCGCTCGCCAATGAGCAAAACCTGGTGCACGTATTGGAGAAGAAGGTCTTCGTTTTCTTCCATTTCGGAAACATCTTCCACACAGGCAATGAGCTTTTCTTTGCCAAACTTCAGGGAGACTTCCTCTGTGATCTTGATGTTTTCTTTTTTGGAATAATTCAGCGCCGCCTTTGCACAGCCTGCATAAAGGAGTTTTTTAATATCCTCCATGCGTTTTACATTTCCCGCGCCAATTACCGGGATTTGCGCTTCCCGGCAGATATTTTTCAGCCCGTCAAGGGCGGCTTCATGGGAGGCATCATCGGCTGAGAGGTCGAATACGATCAGCTCATCTGCGTTGTTTTCCCCAAAAAACCGAGCCAGCCCGGCGGGATTGTGGCTGATTATGGTACTGTCCTTAAAACCTGCTACCGCTTTTCCGTTTAAAAGATAAATACAGGGTATGAATTTTTTATTATCGTCCATAGCGTTATTGTTCCCTCATCTGAGGCTGCTATCCGAAGGAAGCCACTTATGGTTGTTCCTTAAGTTAACAAACTCCTCATATTCTGCATTTGTATATAAAACATTACGTGGTTTGTGCCAGTGCCAGGGTATAAACCATCTTAAAGGCTACCCTTGGTGCTTAGCACATCCTGGATCCGCGGGTCCTTTCCGGTGGCTTCATCCAAGGCCCTGGCAAAAGCCTTGAAGATGGCTTCAGCCATATGGTGGTTATTAATGCCGGAGAGCATCTTTATATGAAGGTTCATTCCTGCGCTGTAGGAAAGGGCATAAAAGAATTCCCTGATGAGCTCTGTGTCCAGTCCCCCCACTTTTTCCACGGTAAATGCACAGTCAAAGGCAAAATAAGGCCTCCCGCACAGATCCACTGCACATAATGCCAGGGCATCGTCCATGGGCAGTGTGCAGGAGCCGTAGCGCCTGATACCTTTTTTGTCCCCCAGTGCTTCCCGGATTGCCGTACCCAGCACAATGCCTGCATCCTCCACGGAATGATGCCCGTCCACCTGCAGGTCCCCATTAACCTCCAGTTCCAGGTCAAAAAATCCATGGCGGGAAAACCCTTCCAGCATGTGGTCAAAAAATCCAATCCCAGTTTTGATGGCGCTGTTTCCAGTGCCATCCAGGTTGAGGGTAGCCCGGATATCCGTTTCCTTTGTTTTCCTTGTGATAACTTTTGTACGCTGCATAAAACCTCTATTCCGGTACTGTATCCTGCTGTGTCCAGTGCCCTATTCTTTGAATCTAACTTTAATAGAGTTTGCATGAGCCGTCAAGCCCTCTTTTTGGGCAAATAGCTCAATGTCTTTATGGACCTTTGAAAGGGCTTCCTTTGAATAGGAAATGATGCTTGTCTTTTTCATAAAATCGTCCACATTTAAGGGGGAGAAAAATCTGGCGGTGCCGTTGGTGGGCAGGATGTGGTTAGGGCCTGCAAAGTAATCCCCCAGAGGCTCGCAGGAGTATTCCCCCAGGAAGACCGCGCCCGCATTTTTGATCTTTGTCATGGTTTCAAAGGGATTTTTGGTGAGGATCTCAAGATGCTCGGAGGCAATTTCATTTGCTGCATCTATGGCTTTCTCCATATTTGGGGCAAGCAGGATATACCCGTAATCTGCAAGGGATTTTTCGATGATATCCTTCCGGGAGAGCTGCCCGGCAAAACGGGCGGCCTCTTTTGACACTGCCTGGGCAAGTTCTTTGCTGTCGGTGATCAAAATTGCGCTTGCCATTTCGTCGTGTTCCGCCTGGGAGAGCAGGTCTGCCGCTACATATTCAGGGTTTGCGCTTTCATCTGCCAGCACCAGGATTTCACTGGGGCCTGCTACAGAATCAATGCTCACATAGCCAAAACAGGCCTTTTTGGCAAGGGCCACAAAAATATTCCCGGGGCCTGTTATTTTGTCCACTCTTGGGACGCTCTCTGTACCAAAGGCCATGGCAGCCACTGCCTGTGCACCGCCTGCTTTATAAATCTCATGGACACCGGCAATATCTGCCGCCACAAGGGTGCCGGGATTGATTTTTCCGTCTGCGCCGGGCGGGGTAGCCATAATGATCCTGGGAACCCCGGCAACCTTTGCCGGAAGCACATTCATCAGCACGCTGGAGGGGTAAGCTGCTTTGCCGCCGGGAACATACACGCCGGAAATGGCAATAGGGGATATCTTCTGCCCCAATATCACGCCGTCCTCATTGGGGACAATCCAACTGTTATGTAGCTGCTTTTCGTGAAAACGGATAATATTGGCAGCGGATTTTTTCATCACCTCCACAAAGGCAGGCTCCACCTTTTCATAGGCTTCCCGGATTTCCTCCCGGGTTACCCTGATGTTGCCCGCTGTAATGTGGCACTTATCAAACTGCAGGGTATATTCAGACAAGGCGGCATCCCCACGGCTCCGTACCTGGCTGATAATCTCGTTTACCGCCTGTTCATACTGCCCATAGCTGCCAGGGCTTCTTTTTAAAAGCTTTTCTAACAGGCTGTCCTTTGTCTCTTCATTTAATTCTACTATACGCATATATTCCTCCACCATGTTAACATAACTCCTTTATTTGGGAAATCAGCGTCCTGATGCGCCCGGTTTCCATCTGCATACTGACCTGGTTGACAATCATCCTGGCGGACAGGGGGCAAATTTCCTCCAGGACCTCCAGCCCGTTTTCCTTTAATGTGGAACCGGTTTCCACAATGTCCACAATCACATCTGCAAGCCCCACCATAGGCCCCAGCTCCACAGAACCGTTAAGCTTGATAATGTCCACGGTCTGGTGCTTTTTGTTATAAAAGTAATCCCTGGCAATCAGGGGGTATTTGCTTGCCACCCGTATGCGTTCATGGTGGAGCAGGAGTTCTTTTGCGCAGGCAGGCCCGCACACACACATGCGGCATCTGCCAAAGCCCAGGTCCAGCACCTCATATACACGTTTATTCTCTTCTAAAATGGTATCCTTCCCCACGACGCCCAAATCCGCCGCACCGTATTCTACATAAGTGGGGACATCAGGGCCTTTTGCCAGAAAGAATTTTAACTTATGCTCCTCATTTACAAAAACCAGCTTCCGGGAATTTTTGTCCTTCATTTCCTCGCAGGTAATGCCAATCTGCTCCAAAAGGGCAAGGGTCTTATTGGCAAGCCTGCCTTTTCCCAGGGCAAAGGTTAAGTATCTGTCACTGTTCATTTTCCGCCACCTCTTTTTCCGGGACCAGGGCAGCCTTTTTCCCGTTTCTGCGCAGCTGCCGTACCTCCAGCAGTTTTTCTCCATAATTTGCAGGGGTATAAAAAATCATTTGGGTCCCATCTGTTACTGTCTTTCCGGTTTTTTGCCGTTCCAGGGCGCATAGAAGGTCGTCCACTACCACACCGAAACCAATGGCAGGGGCATCCTTCCCAAAATAACCCAGAAGACGGTCGTACCGCCCGCCCTTTACGATTGGCTCTCCCACCCCATAGGTATAAACCTTGAAAATAACCCCTGTATAATAATGATACTTGCTCAGCATCCCCAGGTCAAAGGAAATATAATTTTCCACCCCATATTGGCAGAGTACATGATATAAGGCCTCCAGGCGCCTTACGGCCTCCAGGGAGCGGGGATTTAAGGGCAGCGCCCTGGCCTCCTTCAATACCTCCACAGGCCCTAAATAGTCTGTCACTTTAAGCAGCATATCAATGTAGAAGCTGTCAATGCCTTTCCCTTCAAGAAACTCCTGGGCACCGAAAATATTTTTGCCGGAAATAAATTCCCGGAGTTCATTCTCCGTTTCTTCCGCCAGGCTTGCCTGGTCACAGATTCCCTTAAAATATTCCATCTGCCCGATGCTTACCTGGAAATCCGAAAGCCCCGCGGCAAGGAGGGACTCTACCATCATGGCGATCATTTCACCGTCCGCCTGGACGCTGCCATCCCCGATCAGTTCCGCCCCCATCTGGGTGACCTCTTTGAGCTTTCCCTGCAGGCTGCTGGTATTTGTGAAGGTATTTCCCAGATAGCAGAACCTGATAGGGATATCCTCTTCCATAAAGTATTTGGCAGCGCATCTTGCCATAGATGGCGTAAAGTCCGGGCGCAGGGCCAGCGTATTGCCTTCCTTGTCAAAAAACTTGTACAGCTCCCTGGAGGGAGTGGTTCCGATTTCCCTGGAAAAAACGTCGAAAAATTCAAAGGTAGGTGTCTGGATATCCTGGTATCCGTATAAATTGAACTGCCTGCGGATTACCTCCTCTACCCCAAGCTTGGCGGCATATTCTTTTCCATAAATATCCCTTACGCCTTCAGGCGTATGTAATAGTTGTCGATTCATGTTAGTCTTTGTGCTTACTCCTTCTTCCATGATTTTTTACCTCCTAAAGCCCATCCCTCTCTTCCAAATCCTTGTTTAATATGTCCAGGTAAGGGACAAATATCCCTTGTTTTTTCGGCAGGATATATTCGGGATTCAGCTCTCCATAAAGAAAACTTTTCCGGCCCCCATCCTTTGCCCGGTCCCAGAAGTATTTAAAAATTTCAAAGGGCAGGTAATAAAAGATATCTTTGTGGGAAAAGTAGATCAGGAAAAAGGCGACCCCTCCCTGTTTTTCAAACTGCCCCATAAAGTTAACCTGATGCCCGTGGATATTCTGGAGGGCAAACCGGTCAGAGGCACATTCCTTGGCATCAAAGCAAACCGGGATCCCCTGGACTACGCCAATATAATCCACTGTGCTTTTCTGGCCAAAATAAGCCAGCGTGATATGCCGGGTGGCTTTATCAATACTAACCGGCGTTATGGGTGTGGGAATTTTCTGGATCAGTGCCAGGCCGTTTTCAAGGTACTTTTCGTTTGTCCTGTTAATAAGGTCCTCTAAGGTGGAACCCCGAAGACCTCTGGAACTCCATGTTGCCATATTCCTCTCCCTTCCTGTTGGGCCTGGAAGCCATAGGAAAACCCTATTCCAGCCTGTGGAATTGTGCAGGAAGAGGGGCGTTAATTATTCTTTCGGAAAGATTTTCAAAGGGCGGTTCCAGTTTGGGAAATTCCAGGCGGCAGGCCCACAAAAGCTGGTTGGTTATATGGTATTTTGCCTTATATTTATCATTCCATTCCCTGTGGCCATATTTGTAATCCCCGATCACCGGATGCCCTGTTTCCGCCATATGAATGCGTATCTGATGGGGCTTTCCGGTAATCAGCTCTGCCTCCACCAAAGTCCTGTCTGAAAACTGCTTTATGGGGTAATAGCGGGTTTTGATATAGGAAGCCTGATCCCCGTCCTTATTTACCAGCCGGACTTTATTGGTGGCTTCATCCTTTATCAGATAGCCTTCCAGCATTCCTTCTGCTTCCATCTGGCCGGCTACAAACATCCGGTAAAATTTGCCGATTTGCCTGCTGCCTAACAGTTGGCTGATCTTCTGGCTTCCTGCCAGGGACTTTGCCCCGATCACCAGCCCCTGGGTGTTGCGGTCCAGGCGGTTGCAGACAGAAGGTTTAAAAGTGGCCAGCTGCTCTTTTGTGATTTCTCCCTTGGACAGCAGATAGCCAACCAGCCATTCGTTTAAAGACAGGTCTCCCTGGGCGGCTTTTTGGGAAAGAATTCCCGCAGGTTTATTCATAATTGCCACATGGGCATCTTCATAAACTGCTTTAATGCCTTTTAAAGTGTTATAAGCTTCTTCGTACTCCCCGGTTTTGGGACGCCTATTCCGGAAGCCTTCTATGGTTTCATGGGACAGATAAAGAGTTACCACATCCCCTTTTAAAACCTTTTCCTTCCCCTCCGCCTTTTTACCGTTTAAAGTGATGTTTTTTTTCCGGAGCATTTTATAAAAAAAGGATGCCGGGGCCTGGGGCATAAACTTTTGCAAATACTTATCCAGCCGCTGTCCGGCCTCATTTTCATTAATCGTTACCTGTTGCATAGAAAACCTTCTTTCTTTTATTCTTTAGCAGCTACAAACATCCCATATTCTTTCGGTATATGCAGATAATGCCCTCCATCCCCCTAAAGGGAAATATCATATAAAACCCCCCGTACTTCATCATCCTTTTCAGGGCTTGGCTCCTGTTTCATTTGATTCAGGTTATGGAGCTGTTCACAATACTTCTCAAGGTCATCTGAGATCTTAACTGTCATATCCTTAAAACCCCCCTGCTTCAGCATGGCCTGCAAATGTTCCTGGCAGGCTTTTACATCGCATTTGCTGCTTTCAGTATATCCCAGGACTACCTTTCCCTCAACCACCATATGGCTGATGGCGAAATTTTTCTGGTAGGAGGTAAAATACATATCGTACATCCCGACCAGCCTGCCCTCTAAAGGTTTGGCCGCATTCCTTGTATTTTCAGAACAGCCCCTGGCACGGAAAAACATGATCAGGTTTACCATACTTTTACATGCCGGGAGGCATCCCAGGATGGCCACTATTGTAAGCAGGTTTTCCTTTTTCCCAGTAGCGGCATAGCCTGCAATAAACAGCGAAAGGGAAATTCCAAAAAAAATCACTGTCCTTAAAACCACATAACGTCTTTTTAACAAAATATAGCCATAGCTTCCTTTAATTGCTCTTTTCAAATTAACCTCCCTGCCATCATTTGGTTTGCATAATATTTTTATGTTAACTCATGCCTGGAAGTATGCTTCCTGGATTTTGACCGACTTGGTCGGTTTTGGATTTTGCCCCGGCAGCATCCAGGATGCCCTGTTTCTTTTCCCATACGCTTTTCCGTATTTTTTCCACGGGGTTTCTTTCCGGGAATATTCCCGGAAGGTTTTTTGTCCATAAGGGGCACTGCCTTTTTCCCAGCCTGCCCACCTTGCCCTGGCCGGTTTACACCTCTGGGCCTGATAAGGCATTTTTTGCCAAAACCAATTAAATCCTCCCTGCCTGCGCTTTGGAGGGCTTCATATACAAGCTCATAGTTTTTAGGATTCCGGTATTGGATCAGCGCCCGCTGGAGGGCTTTTTCATGAGGGTTTTTGCACACATAAACCTTTTTGCCGTTGCGGGGGTCAATTCCCGTATAGTACATTACTGTGGACAGGGTAGATGGCGTGGGGTAAAAATCCTGTACCTGTTCCGGCATATAGCCCAGATCCCTTAAATATTCCGCAAGCGCCACCGCATCTTTCAACGTGGAGCCAGGGTGGGAAGACATCAGGTAGGGTACGAGAAACTGTTTTTTGCCCATTGCTTCATTTAACTGGTTGTACTTCTTTACGAACCGTTCATAAACGCTCCGCCGGGGTTTTCCCATTTTTTCAAGTACCCCGTCGGAAATGTGTTCAGGCGCCACCTTAAGCTGCCCGCTAATATGATGTTCCACCAGTTCCCTGAAAAAGGTATCGTCCGGGTCAGCCATCAGGTAGTCAAACCGGATGCCGGAGCGGATAAAGACCTTTTTTACCCCTGGAATCTTCCGGAGTTTCCGGAGCAGTTCCAGATAATCCTGATGGCCTGCTTCCATGTTTTTACAGGGGGAGGGATAAAGGCACTGTTTATGGGGGCATACCCCGTGTTTTTTCTGTTTTTCACAGGCGGGGTGGCGGAAATTGGCGGTAGGGCCCCCCACATCGTGGATATAGCCTTTAAAATCCGGTTCTTTGGCCATTTTCTCCGCCTCTGCCAAAATTGACCCATGGCTTCTGGCCTGGACTATCCTGCCCTGATGGAAGGTAAGGGCACAGAAGCTGCATCCGCCGAAGCATCCCCTGGCGCTTACCAGGGAGAACTTGACCTCCGCCAAAGCCGGGACGCCTCCTGCTTTGTCATAGGAAGGATGCCAGGCTCTTTGGTAGGGCAGGCTGTAAATATCGTCCATTTCTTCCGTAGACAAAGGCTTCTGGGGTGGGTTCTGCACTACAAAAAGCCCTTTGGGATAGCTTTCTGCCAGGATCCTTGCAGTGAAAGGGTCTGTATTTTGATATTGGATACCAAAGCTTTCTGCATATTTGGCAGGATTTGCCTTCATTTCGTCATAACTGGGCGTTAAAATAGCATGATAGCTTTCATTCCCGCCACTGATCCCTGAAATATCCCTGGTTTTGTACACAGTGCCTGGAATAAAGGTAATGTCCTTTACAGAAATGCCGCTGTTTAAGGCATCGGCAATTTCCACAATGGAACGTTCCCCCATTCCATAGGAAATCAGGTCCGCCTGGGCGTCCAGCAAAATGGAGCGCTTAAAGGAATCGCTCCAGTAATCATAGTGGGCAAGCCGCCGCAGGCTTGCCTCCATCCCCCCAATAATTATGGGGATATCCTTGTATTTCCTGCGGACCAGGTTGCCATAAACCACCGTGGCATGGTCGGGGCGTTTCCCCATAGCGCCACCTGGCGTATAGGCGTCCCCCGGGCGTTTCTTTTTGGATACAAAATAGTGGTTTACCATGGAATCCATGTTGCCGCCGGAAATTAAAAACCCAAGCCTGGGGGTTCCCAACAAGCTAATACTGTTTTCGTCCTTCCAGTCAGGCTGGGGAATGATTCCCACCAGGTAACCGTTTGCCTGCAAAACCCTGCTGATAATGGCAGGGCCAAAAGACGGGTGGTCCACATAGGCATCCCCGGTTATATAAACGAAATCCAGTTGGTCAATTCCCCTCTCTTCCATGTCCTGTGGGGAAACAGGCAGAAAACCATTGTCCAAGTCAGTCAATCCTTTCCGGCAATCCTAATATTGCCATAACCTCAAAATAGTCTTTCACGTAATAATCGGACAGCCTCCTTTTTTCTTCTTCCTGGTCAAGGGAGTAAGTATCCTCCACGGCGCATACCTTCATGCCAGCTGCCCTGCCTGCCAAAATGCCAGGGATAATATCTTCAAACACCAGGCATCTTTGAGGAGGGATCCCGCATTTTCTGGCAGCCTCCAGGTACACATCCGGCGCAGGCTTTCCTTTTTCCACATCGCATCCTGTTACGATTTCCGTAAAATCCTCCAAAAGCCCGTGCACCCCGATTACATTCTCTGCCAGTTCCCGGGAATTGCTGGTGGCAATGGCCAGCTTAATACCTTTGCCGCGGCAATGCTTTATAAATTCCGCAGCCCCCTTTTTCAGGGGAACCCGGTGGGTATATAGGTCCCAGGCCATCCGGTTCCATTCTTCCTTGATTTTTTCCACTGGGTCCGGGATGGAAAATCTTTCCTTGAAGTACACCGCTGTCTCAGAAAAGCTCATGCCCTCAATCTGGGCGGAGAGCCCCTGGGGTACCTGGAGGCCAAATTTCCCAAGGTAGGCCAGGTCAATATCATGCCACAGCCACATGGAATCCACCAGGGAGCCGTCCAGGTCAAACAGCACTGCATCTATATTTTTCAGCATAATTCAGCAACCTCTTTTTCCGTCAATTCCCGTATCTGCCCTTCTTCCAGCCCATCATCCAGCCTAAGGCTCCCCATGGACAGGCGTTTCAGATAAACCAGGGTGTTCCCTGCCGCCCGGAACATTCTCTTGACCTGATGGTATTTTCCTTCCGTGATAGTAATATGGCATTCCCGCTCCCCCAGAAGGGACACTTTGGCAGGAAGGGCCGTCTCCCCGCCCCCCATAGAAATCCCGGCAGAAAGGGCAGATACCATTTCCCCAGTAATGGGGTCTTGGGTTTTTACCAGATAGGTTTTCGGCACATGCTTCCTGGGGGATAAAAGCTGATGGGCAAGGGGGCCGTCGTTGGTAAGCAGCAAAAGCCCCAGGGTATCCTTATCCAGCCTTCCCACCGGGAAAATATCTTTCAGGGGAACCCCTGCCAGGTCCCCGCCGCCCTCCGGGGCCTGCAAATATTCCTTTAAAAGATCCAGGACCGTCCGTTCATGCTTATCCCAAGTAGCGGTGACCACCCCGGAGGGTTTATTCAACATGTAATAAACCATGGGACGGTATCGGTATTCCTTTCCCCGGCAGGTAATCCGTACCTTCTTTTCGTCCACCTGGGTTTCCGGCTTTGGCACAGGGACGCCGTCGGCAAATACCAGCCCCTTTTTGATCAGCGCCCGTACCTGGCTCCTTGAGCCTATATTCATTTCGCATAATAATTTGTCTGCTCTCATAGATATTATCATAACACAAAAGGGAAAAAGAGCCTATCATGAAACTGAAATTTTATTTTTCTACTTTTCTTGCCTTTAGCCTTACCATTATTATTCTCACACTCCCTTCCCAGTGCCTTTCGCTTGCTTTAAATGGCCTGAATCTCTGGTTTGAGAGGATGATCCCCACTCTTTTTCCCTTTATGGTGCTCTCCGGTGTCGTCATCCGTATGAATCTCACAGGCTCCTTTGTAAAAATTTGCAACCCTGTCCTTGGCAGAATATTTTCCGTAAGGAGTCCCTGCGTTTATGGGATGGTTATTGGTTTTCTTTGCGGTTTCCCTATGGGTGCCCATGTGGCGGCCCAGCTGTACGGGCAAAAACAGGTTACCCGGGCAGAGGCTTCCTTCCTTCTCGCTTTTTGCAATAACATAGGCCCGGTGTATTTTTTAAGCTTTGTGCTGCCCACCCTGGGCCTTAAAAGGCCAGGGCCGTTTCTTTTTGGTATGTACGCCCTGCCCTTTCTTTATGGGCTTTTTCTGCGCTATACGGTATTCAAAGATATTGGCAAAAAAGAGGGGGAGAAAACAGCAAAGGCCCGTTCCCTCTCCCTGCTGGAAGCGCTGGACGATGCCATCTTCCAGTCCCTTTTTGGCATTGCCAAGCTGGGGGGCTATATGATTTTTTTTAACCTGCTGTTTATCCTGCCGGCCCTTGCCCGGCAGGCCTTTTCCCTGGGGGAGCCTTTTGGGGGCCTTCTGGCAGGGGGCGCAGGGTGTTTGCTTGAAATTACCGGGGGGATCACCCAGCTTGGGAGCAGGGCGCCTTACCTGGCCCTGTGCATCCTTCCCTTTGGCGGGCTTTCCTGTATCGCCCAGACCTACAGCATGGTCAAAAGCACAGACCTGTCCATTGGCGAATATGTAATGCACAAAATGGTCTTAACCGCCCTTACCGTTTTCTACTACCTTTTCTTAGCAGGAACAGCATTTTAACCATAATCCAGGTAATTGACACCATCAGCAGGGCGATGCCGGCAAGGATGCCCCAAAACACAGCCATGCTCCTGCGTGCCTCTTCATCAGTTACCGCCGCAGGTTCCTCATGGTGAATTTCCTCATATTGTTCCTGGGCTTTCCGCAGGGCGTTTTCCTGGGCCTGCAAAAGTTCTTCCTGCAGCTTAACAGGATCAGGGATGGGCCCAACCAGGATGGTATTACTCTGTGCCCACACATCAAATCCGTTGCAGGCACCGGCGCACAGGGAAACCTCCTGGCCGAAAGGGATTTTTATGGTAAATTCTATTTCCCTGGCAGAACGGTCCCAGGCTTCCGGCCGTGGCCATTCTTCCGGCATAAAATAGTAATTTCCCCCGTCCAGGCTATAATTATAATACAGAATATAGCTGTCCGGATCCTCTGCTTCCATATGGACGGTGATTTCCCCGGTGTCCTCATTGACCGCAGATACTTCTATGGAACATAGCTGTGGCCCTGTCTTATCCGGCCTCACCAGCCCTTGGGGAACGGCAGTCTCCGGCACAGGAAAATTGCTGTAGTCTACCCCAAGGATTTCTGATTTTAACTGGAAATACTTTGCCGCCGCAGTAGCGTCAAGACGTCCCAGCTCTTCCAGCTGCCCCGTTCCCTGGCGGTAAAATTTTTCGTCCTTTTCATGGTCTAAATGGCAATGCTCTATCAGGGCGGAAGGGACCCCTTCTTCGGTGCAGTGCCTTAAAATGCCGTAATAATCCTCATCCCGGTCATTCAGCCTTGTCTTAATCCCCCGGGAATACAGCCCCAGGCTTTCTAGCGCCTGCATTTGAATCTGGGCAAAGGAATAGCCTTTTGCATAATAGCTCCCTCTCCCAGGCACCCATACCTCCGCGCCAAAATAGTTATGGTTTTCCGAGGAATTAAAGTGCAGGCAGAAAAGAAAATCCGCCCCAATGTCTCCTGCAAAAGCAGCCCGTTCCTTCAGGCTCATATCCTCATCCGTATCATGGGTAAGATAGACCTCCACCCCTTCATACTTGCAAAGCTCCTCCTGCATGGCACGGGCAACCCTCATGGTCATTTCTTTTTCCACATAGCCTTCATACTGTGCACCTAAATTTTCCCCTCCATGCCCTGGGTCGATTACAATGACTAGGGGTTCATCCGCCCTGGCGGAAAGAGGCATAAGAAAAAGCCCTGTCCCAAAGAAAAGGACGGACATAATAAACAAGAATAAATATTTTTTATTTCCCATATGCCTTGGCCTCACCCAATCCCCTCCCATTTCCCGTGCCGGGAAAGCTGGACGATTATCTCCCGAAAGCAGGAGCATCCCCCGGATTTTGGGAACTGCCGGAAAATACCCTGCATTAGCCGCAGGCTATTTTCCGGCAGTTCCCAAAAGCGTGCCAATGAGATTTTGGCACGCTTTTACATCATGTCGGCGTTTAAGCTATCCCCCACATTCCCAATCTCGGCAGTAGCACCCAAATCCTCCCCTACATAGGAATCAGGGTCTGGCGGGTTCAGTTCCACCCGGTTGGCATTCACAACATCGCTGTAATGGTTCAGCGCCCCCACAAAGCTTTCATAATGTTCCTTGGTTGACTGCATGGCCTGGGTAATGATATTGTCCACGCTTGCCAGGATTTCGTCTGTATACTGCATAGCCGCCATGCGCATATCGTTGGCTTCCATGGTAGCGTTATCTAAAATCTCCTGGGCCTGCTGGGTGGCCATCCTCACCACCTCGTTGGCCTGGGCGTAAGCCTGCTGCATGATTTCATGTTCGTTGATCAGCTCATGGGTATGTACAGTGGCATCATTGATCAGGGCTTCCGCCTTTGCCCGGGCATCGTTTAAAATGGCTTCCTTGTTGCTGATGATCTTCTGATACCGTTTGATTTCATCCGGCGTCTTCATACGCAGTTCCCGGAGAAGCTCATCTATTTCTTCTTTATTGACAATAATCTTACTATTGGAAAGCGCCTGGTATTTACAACCGTCGATATACTCTTCAATTTCGTCGATTAACTGTTCTATTCTGCTGCTCATGCACCTTCCCCCGTTCCTTTTCAAATCCAAACTTCTGATATACGAGCTTAGCTACAAAGTCAGGCACACACATGGAGATATCTCCATTAAAGCTGGCAATTTCTTTCACGCTGGAAGAACTCAGATAAGCGTATTCCAGGCTGGTGGTAAGGAAAATAGTATCCAGTTCCCCTCCGGAGAGCTTGGCGTTGGTCTGGGCGTTCTGAAGTTCATATTCAAAGTCGGTAATCGCCCGTAATCCCCTGATTACCACGCGGACTTCCCTTGACCTGGCATAATCCACCAAAAGCCCGCTGAAAGACTCCACCTTTACATTGGGCATGTCTTTGACCGCTTCTTGTAATATCTTAACACGTTCTTCTACAGAAAACAATGGAGTCTTAAGTTTATTGTTCAAAACACTTACTGTTAATTCGTCAAAAATTTCAGCAGCCCGTTTAATCACATCCAAGTGCCCATAAGTAACCGGGTCAAAGCTCCCGGGGTAAATCGCTGTTTTCATATTAAAACCATGCCTTTCCCTATTTCTGCGCCATTTAAACGCATACTGGCTGTAAAATTGTCTTTTGCCCTTATTGCTTTTTGGCAAAAATATGTTTATTGGTTCTGTAGATCTTTTCCCGGACAATCTGGTATCCCATCTTTTCCAGGAACCCTGCGTCCCTCCCTGTCTCTGCTTCTAAGATCAGCAGCGTGTTTTCCGTAACATAGGGCTGGCGGATAAGAACCTGGAAGACCTTCTCCTCATAGCCTGCCTGATAGGGGGGATCCACGAAAATAATACCTGCTTCCTTTTCATGGATCATGGGCAGGGCGGCAAACACATCCTGTTTTAGGAGTGTGGCGCTGTCCGTAAACTTGGTGAAGGAAAGGTTTTCCGAAATACAGGCCGCCGCTTCCTTTGCATTTTCTACAAAATAGGCATGGGCCGCCCCTCTGCTTAAAGCTTCGATCCCAATGCCGCCGCTGCCTGCAAACAGGTCTATAAACACACATCCTGTAAGCTCTCCCTGGAGGATATTGAACAACGTTTCCTTAATCCGGTCTGTGGTGGGCCTGGTATCTGGCCCTTTTGGCGTCTTTAATTTCAGGCTTCTGGCCCTTCCGGCTATTACTCGCATAAATGTCCTTTCCCGGAGCTTTCCTAGGAAGAAGCTCCTTTATTACAATAAGCCGGTCCGCGGAGCGTGACGGCGTTTGTTAAACCCTTATTTTCGTACCTTTCCCGTCCTTTTTCCCGGGTTTTAATTTTTGCAGGTCAACGGCCTTGCCTTTATATTCTATGGAATGGCTCTCCCCGCTGCAGGTATAGTAAACATTTTCAACAAAATCCTCCGGGCCAAGCTTCATTCCCCGCACGCCAATGGCATTTTTCTTTTTTTCCGGGATTTCTTCCACATCGAATTTCAGGAAATACCCTTCCCCGCTTTGCAATACCATTTGCTTTTGCTGGTTTAATATGGAAACGCTGGCCACCTGGTCCCCTTCTGATAGTTTGGTGGCGGCCACTGTCCTCTTGGCCACGTCAAACTCGCCGCCGTCCACAATTTTTATCATGGCAAGCCTGGTTACAAAGATTACCCGGTAAAGATTCAGGGAGGTCTGGCTGGCGGCGGCAATCACCTGTTCCTTTTCCCCGTTGAAATTGCTGATATTGTCAATGGGCACGCCCTTGTCGCGGAACTTGCCATAGGGTATGTCCATCACTTTTACCGTGTGGAGCTGCCCGGTGTTGGTAAAAAGGCAGATTTTCCCAGTGTTTTTGCAGGAAAAGACATATTTATTTTCCCCGTCGGCCGCTTCCTTGTTTCTCTCATAAACGGAATGGTCCACACATCTGGCATAACCAAAGCGGTCCATAAGGAATACCACTTCCATTTCCTCTGCCTTTTTCTCCACATAGACGGCTTCCCGGGCATTTTCAATGAGGGTCTTCCTGGGAACTGCATAGGATTTCCTGATTTCCTCCAGTTCATTGATGATTACCTGTGCCATGGAATCCCGCCGGTCTAAAATATCCTCATAACGGTAAATATTCGCCATGGTTTCCTCATGTTCGCCGATCAATGCTTCCAGTTCCAGCCCGATGAGCTTATACAGGCGCATTTCCAGTATGGCGTTTGCCTGCTTTTCCGTAAACCGGAGCTGCGCCGCCATGACCTTGGATTCTTTGGAGCGGAACTTGATGCCTGTAACCTTTCCCTCCACCAGGCAGGCTTTCGCCATTCCCCGGTCCCTGGAGCCGCGGAGGATTTCAATGATCAGGTCAATTACATTGCAGGCTTTAATCAGCCCTTCCTGGATTTCCTTCCGTTCCCTTTCTTTGGCAAGGAGGGTGGTATATTTTCTGGTGGCTACCTGGAACTGAAAATCTACGTTATGCTTAATAATTTCCTTAAGCCCCATTACCTCCGGCCTGCCTTCCGCGATGGCCAGCATGTTCACGCCAAAGGTATCCTCCAGACGGGTCTTTTTGTAGAGCATGTTAATAAAGTTGTCCACATCCGCGTCTTTTTTCAGCTCAATCACGATCCGGATGCCTTCCTTGGAGGACTGGTTGGAAATGTCCACAATATCCATGGTCTTTTTGCTCTCGGAAAGAGCCGCCACGTCCATGAGGAATTTGGCAATGTTCGCCCCAATCATGGTATAAGGGATCTGGCTGATCACCACATTGGTTTTCCCTCCTTTCCCCTTTTCAATGTCCACCTTACCCCGGACTTTGATTTTTCCCGTGCCGGATTCATAGATATCTAAAAGCTCATCCTTGTTGATGACAATGCCCCCTGTGGGAAAGTCAGGCCCTTTGATATATCCCATCAGTTCCCGGGTGGTGATGGCGCTGTCCATCATGTAGGCCTTAACCGCACCGATCACCTCGCCAAGATTGTGGGGAGGGATACTGGTGGCCATGCCCACCGCAATACCCTCGGAGCCGTTCACAAGGAGATTGGGAAATTTGGCTGGGAGCACAGAGGGCTCCTTTTCAGTTTCGTCAAAGTTGGGCACAAAATCCACCACATCTTTGTCCAGGTCTGACAGGAAGGATTCCTGGGCCACCTTTTCCAGGCGGGCCTCCGTATACCGCATGGCAGCCGCGCCGTCCCCTTCAATATTGCCAAAGTTACCATGCCCGTCAATAAGGGGCAGCCCTTTTTTAAATTCCTGGGTCATAACCACCAGGGCTTCATAAATGGAGCTGTCCCCATGGGGATGGTATTTTCCCATGGTATCCCCTACAATACGGGCGCTTTTACGGTATGGCCTGTCATATCGGATGCCAAGCTCGTGCATATCATACAGCACCCTTCTTTGCACTGGCTTTAGCCCGTCCCTGGCATCCGGCAGGGCCCTTGCAATGATGACGCTCATAGCATAATCAATAAAGGATTTCTGCATGACCTCAGAATACTCGGTTTTAATTATCTTTTCTTCCATTTATACCCCCTACAGGTCAGATATCCAGCTCCGCGTCGGTTGCATGTTCATAAATAAATGCCTTCCTGGGCGGTACTTCTGTTCCCATGAGCATTTCCGTCACTTCCGTAGCCATACGGGCATCCTCAATTTCCACCTGCTTTAAAATTCTGGTTTCCGGGTTCAGGGTTGTCTCCCAAAGCTGGTCAGCGTCCATTTCCCCCAGCCCCTTGTACCGCTGCAGGGTAAAAGGCCCTTTGTGGCGTTTCCGGTATTTTTCCAACGCCTTATCGTCATAAAGGTATTCTTCCGCCCCCTTGCTGGGCATGGCCTTATAAAGGGGCGGCATGGCGATAAACACATGGCCTTCAAAAATCAGCTCCGGCATGAAGCGGTAAAATAAGGTGAGCAGCAGGTTGGAAATATGGGCCCCGTCCACGTCCGCATCCGCCATAATTATGATTTTGTTGTAGCGCAGTTTGGATATATCAAAATCATTGCCGTAGCCTTCGGAAAAGCCGCAGCCAAAGGCATTGATCATAGTCTTAATCTCTGCGTTTGCCAGGACCTTGTCAATGCTTGCCTTCTCCACATTCAATATTTTCCCACGGATAGGAAGGATGGCCTGGAAAGCCCGGTCCCGCGCCGTTTTGGCGCTGCCCCCTGCGGAATCCCCCTCCACGATAAAGATTTCGCACCGGGAGGCATCCCTGGACTCACAGTTGGCAAGCTTCCCGTTAGAATCAAAGGAAAATTTCTGCTTGGTGAGCATGTTGGTTTTTGCCTTCTCCTCTGATTTGCGGATTTTTGCCGCTTTCTCCGCGCAGCCGATAACACTTTTGAGGGTTTCCAGGTTCCGGTCAAAGTAACGCACTACTTCCTCCCCGGTTACTTTGGAAACCACCTTTGCCGCGTCCTGGTTGTCCAATTTGGTTTTGGTCTGGCCTTCAAACCGGGGATCCGGGTGCTTTACGGAAATCACTGCTGTCATGCCGTTGCGCACGTCCGCCCCGGTAAAGTTGGCGTCCTTGTCCTTTAAAATATTCAGTTCCCTTGCATACGTATTGATAATATTGGTAAAGGCGGTTTTAAACCCGGTTAAGTGGGTCCCGCCCTCGGAATTGTAGATATTGTTGCAAAAGCCCAGTACATTTTCATGGAATTCGTTAATGTACTGAAAGGCTCCTTCTACGGAAATCCCTTCGCTTTCCCCTTTAAAATAAATCACGTCGCAGACAGCTTCCGTAGATTTATTCATGTCCCGGATAAAACCAATAATCCCTTCCGGTTCATGGTATTCCAGCCGCTCCGGCTCTTCCTTGCGCTTGTCTTCAAAGACTATGGTAAGCTGGGGATTTAAGTACGCGGTTTCATGCATCCTGCTTTTGATCTCATCTTCTTTAAAGCGGGTTTTGTCAAAGATGGTATCGTCCGGCAGGAAGTTGATTTTTGTTCCTGTTCCCTTGGCCTTGCCGACTACTGGCAAAAGCCCGTCTTTAAGCTCCACCATGGGGTTTCCCCGTTCATACCGGTCCTCGTAAACCTGCCCGCCGCATTTCACCTGTACAGTAAGGTAAGTGGAAAGGGCGTTCACCACAGAAGAACCCACACCGTGGAGGCCGCCGCTGGTTTTGTAGGCGGAATCGTCAAATTTGCCCCCTGCATGAAGGGTGGTAAAGACCAGACGCTCCGCGCTGATGCCTTTTTCGTGCATCCCTATTGGAATGCCCCTGCCGTTATCCTCCACTGTGGCGGAACCGTCCGCTTCCAGGGTAACGGCAATCCTGTCGCAGTATCCGGCAAGATGTTCATCCACTGCATTGTCCACGATTTCATAAATTAAATGATTCAGCCCTTTGGTGGAAACACTGCCGATATACATGCCGGGCCTTCTTCTTACCGCTTCAAGCCCCTCCAATACGGTAATGCTGGACGCATCATAAACTGGTGCTTTCGCCATTTGCTTAAAACCTTTCTTAATTTAAAGTTCCGCACCTGCCCGGGCAGATGCTGTTTTTAACGAAACTGGGTATTTATTTTTTTACAGCAGGCAACTGCCAGTGAGCCTGGGCCAATATGGCAGGCTACACTTAAGGATAAAGGGTTCACAACAATTTCAAAGCCCGGGAACTCTGCCAGGAGCTCTTCCTTAAACTGGAGGGCCGTCTCACGGTCTTTGGTATAGGCCACTTGCAGCCAGATATTATCCGGCGATGCGCCCCCAAAGCGGTTCTCCATATCGTTCCGGATGGCGTTTATCATAATGCTTTTTCCCTGGTTCACGGTCCTTGCCTTGGCAAAGGCGTCCAGGCGCTCTCCCTGGATCTGGAGCACCGGCTTTAATTTTAAAATGGTGCCGATGGCCGCAGCAGCAGGGGTGATCCTTCCGCCCTTTTTCAGGTAATATAGGGTATTCAGCATAATATAGATACTGGAATTAAATTTGTCTTTTTCCAGAAAGTCTTTGATTTCTTCCCCGCCCATGCCTTCTTTGGCAAGAGCCAGGGCATCTAATGCCGACTGCCTCTGGGTAACGGAAATCCTCTGGTTATTTACCACGTGTACTTTCCCGTCAAAATCCTCCGAAAGCATCATTGCGCTCTGGCAGGAGCCGGAAAGGCCGCTGCTCATGGGAATATATACGATTTCCTCATATTCCCTTAAAATCTCCTCCCAGAGGCCCATTACTGCTTCCGGGGAAGGCTGGCTGGTCACAACCCCCGCACCGCTTTCTAATTTTTCATAAAATTCCTCCTGGGTAAGGGTGATATCCTCAAAAAAGGTTTCCTCATTGATCATAAAGGGCATGGGAAGCACTCTAATCCCAAGCTGTTTTGCTTCTTCCTGTGTGATACCGCTGTTTGAATCTGTTACCACAGCTATTTTCTTATCCAATTGTCACCAATCCTTCCTGCGTATCAAAAAACGCACAAACCTATCTTACTGTCAGATGGTTCTAAAGTCAATAAAATTTCCGGCATTTTCCTCCAGATACCGTTTAAGCATCGCGTGGCCAGCCTGGGACAGCTCTTTGTCTTTTGCTAAAAGCCTGTCAACGGTAACGCTTATTTTCTTTAGCATGTCCGAGTCCTGGTAAATATCGGCGATTCTGAATTCCATTGCGCCGCTTTGGCGAAAACCGAACAGGTCCCCGGGGCCACGCAGCTTTAAATCTTCTTCCGCAATGGAAAAGCCATCGTTGGACTTGTTCAGGACCTGCAGCCGTTCCATGGAGGATTCCTTCCCGGAGCCGTTAATAAAGATGCAGTAGGACTGTTGATTCCCCCTGCCAATCCGTCCCCTGAGCTGGTGGAGCTGGGCAAGGCCGAAACGCTCTGCATTTTCAATCATCATTACTGTTGCGGCAGGCACATTGATCCCAACCTCAATCACAGTGGTGGCCACCAGCACATGGACATCCCCGGCGGCAAAGGCATCCATCACCCTTTTTTTGTCAGCGGGTTTCATTTTTCCATGGAGAATCTCCACGTGGATATCCTCCGGCAGGCAGGAACGGAGCCTTTGCCCATAATCAGTCACGTTTTCCAGCTCCTGTGTGCCTTCCTCCCCGGCATCTACCATAGGGCAGATTACATACGCCTGGTTTCCCCCATGCACTTCTTTGGCAATAAATTCATAGGCCTTTTTCCTAAAGGCAGTCCCTACTACGCAGTTTTTGATGGGAAGCCTGCCCACAGGCAGCTCCCTTATGGCAGACAGGTGCAGGTCACCATATAAAATAATTGCCAGGGTCCTGGGAATGGGGGTGGCGCTCATTACGAGCACATGGGGCAGCCCGCCCTTTTCCCCCAAAAGCTCCCGTTGGCGCACCCCGAACCGATGCTGTTCGTCGGTAATTACCAGGGCAAGGTTCTGGTAGCTTACTTTCTCCTGGATCAGGGCGTGGGTGCCGATGGCCACATTCACTTCCCCGGCAGAAAGCTGGCTGTAAGCTTGCCGTCTGGCGGCAGCCTTTAGGGAACCGGTTAACAGGACCGGGCGGAAAGGGAGCCCATACCGCTGTGTTAACTGGCAAAGCTGTTCAAAATGCTGGGAGGCCAGAATTTCCGTAGGGGCCATCAGCGCCCCCTGGTAGCCGTTGCTTACTGCCAGCAGCAAGGCCATAATCGCCAGAATGGTTTTTCCGGAACCCACATCCCCCTGTACCAGGCGGTTCATGCATTTACCGCTGGTTAAATCCCTTTCTATTTCCTTCCATACCTGGTTCTGGGCAGCCGTGAGGCGGTAAGGGAGGGCTTCTGCCAAACGCCCGGTCCATGCGGTTTCAATCATGGGATATTCCGTGTCCTGTTCCTGGCCGTAGTCCTTCATGCGCCTGACTGCCAGCAGAAACAGAAAAAATTCGTCAAATACCAGGCGCCTGCGGGCTTTTAATAAGCTTTCCCAATCTGTGGGGAAATGAATGCCATATATCGCTTCCTCCCGGGAGGGCAGGCCATATTCCTGCAAAATATCCCCCGGCAGATATTCCTCCTCATGAAACTCCTTTAAGGCCTGGGCTGCAGCCTTTGCCACCATTTTGCTGGTAAGCCCTGAGGTAAGGGGATAACAAGGCTGCAGCCCTTTCATTTTTTCCCGGTATTCTTCCCGGGTAAAAATTTGGGGCTGGTCCATGCTGTACCTGCCGTTTTCTTTTTTTATTTTTCCCCGGAACAGGTAAGAACTGCCCACTGTCAGTTTACTTTTCAGGTAAGGGGTATTAAAAAAGGTAAGGGAAATCCTGTCCCTGCCGTCAGTGCCAATTCCTGTCCCAATGGTTAAATTCCGTACCTTTTTCCATTGTAACCCGTCTGCCAGGGATAGTTCCACGGCAGCGGTATCCTCCCCGGCCCCTTCCGCGATCTTTACAGGGGAATGGAAAGCCTGGTAATCCCTGGGGTAATAAAACAGCAAGTCCTTTAAGGTATAAATCCCTAACCGGTGGAATAACTTGGCTGTCTTTTCTCCAATCCCTTTTAGTTTTATGATATCATCCGAACAATTCATCTGGCTTTCCTCATAACTATACTATGTGGCTTTGTTTTCTACTTTTCCGCCTACGCAAAAAGGACGGTTTCTCCGTCCTTTTACTATGCGCAGGAGCGCAAAAAGAAATTCACTGTGTTATTCCGCAGAGATAATATAATAATAAATAGGCTGGCCGCCATACTGCAGTTCAATATCGCAGGCAGTAAATTCTTTTCCTATCCGTTCTTTCAGTTCCCCTGCCATTTCTTCTGTAATCTCTTCCCCATAATAAATGCTGATCAGTTCCAGGCCATCCTCCATCATTTCCTTTACCATCTGGAAGGCTACTTCTAAAACCTCGCTGCCTACAGAAAGAATCCCTTTATCGCCGATGCCCATGTAGTCGCCCTGCTTGATTTCCTTATCGTCAATCATGGTATCCCTCACCGCATAAGTAACCTGTCCGGTTTTTACGCTGGTGATTTCCTGCTTCATGGTTTCTTCGTTTTCTTCCACGGACATATCCGGCACATAATTGATAATGGCAGTGATTCCCTGGGGAACAGTTTTCGTGGGAATTACCACTATTTTCTTATCCTTCACCATCATCTGGGCCTGGTTCGCCGCCAGGATGATATTTTTGTTGTTGGGGAGGATGAAAACGGTGTCTGCGTTTACCTGGTCGATGGCGTTAAGCATATCTTCGGTGCTGGGATTCATGGTCTGCCCGCCCTCAATGATATAGTCAACGCCCAGCCCCTTAAAGATTTCATTAATGCCATCCCCTGCGGAAACGGCTATAAAGCCTACTCCCTTATGCTCCATGGGGGCTGCTTTGGGGGGAGTTGCTTCCGCCGCCCTCTCTTGGTTTTTTTCCTCCTGGCGGAATAGCTTCTCCTGATGCTCTAAACGCATATTGTCAATTTTCATGTTGGATAAAGCGCCATACCGGAGTGCCCGCTGGATTGCCAGGCCGGGGTCATTGGTATGTACATGTACCTTAACCACATCCTCATCTGTCACTACCACAATGGAATCGCCGATGGATTCCAGGTATTCCTTAAAATCCATTTCATGCTTGATATTAAAGTTCCGGCTGAGCAAAATAATAAATTCCGTACAGTAGCCATATTTAATATCCACATCTGCCTTTGACTGGGCCTTTGCGTCTGCCCCACTGCCTGCCGCCTTGGGTGCTTCTTCTGTAAGGGTGAAATCAATTTCCTTGCCAAGGAAAGCGTCATAAGCGCCCTTTAACACCTGCATAAGGCCCTGCCCGCCGGAATCCACTACTCCTGCCTGCTTTAACACCGGGAGCATTTCCGGTGTGCGTTCCAAAACCTCGTCGGCGCAGGCAATCACTTCCCGGAAAAATACCTCCAGGTCCCCGCACCCTTCGTTTGCCAGTTCCCTGGCCTTGGCTGCGGCTCCTTTGGCAACCGTTAAGATGGTACCTTCCTTGGGCTTCATCACCGCCTTATAAGCAGTTTCCACCGCCCGGTCCAAAGCCTCTGCAAATACCGGGACGTTTAATTCCTCCCTGTCCCTGATGGATTTGGTAAACCCACGGAAAAGCTGGGATAAGATAACGCCTGAATTGCCCCTAGCCCCCCTTAAGGAACCGGATGAAATGGCTTTGCAAAGAGAGCGCATATCCGGGTTTTCCATAGCCGCAACCTCCTTGGCCGCAGACATGATGGTAAGGGTCATATTGGTGCCTGTATCGCCATCGGGTACAGGGAACACATTTAAGTCGTTGATCCATTCCTTTTTGGACTCCAGGTTTTTCGCGCCGGCTAAGAACATCTTTGCAAGTACTTTAGCGTCGATTGTATTTGTCACAGCAGCTCCTCCTCATTAATCAATCACTCTAACACCTTCAACAAAGATGTTTATTTTTTCAACCTCAATACCTGTGAATTCCTCTACTTTGTATTTTACATTGCTGATCAGGTTATCCGTAACCGCAAGTATGCTTACGCCATAAGCCACTATGATATGAAAATTAACCGTCAGCTTATTGTTTTTAATAAAAACGTTGATTCCCCTGGTCATGCTTTCTTTCCGCAAGAGCTTCACCAGGCCGTCCCTGACATTTATGCCTGCCATTCCCACTACGCCAAAGCATTCCATAGCAATGCTGCCCGCGCACTGGGCGATTACTTCGCTGTCAATTGCAATATTCCCCATATGAGTATTCATGGAAGTTTCCTTCGTGGAAGAATTTTTCATAGGCTGCCTCCTTATATTTTGAACATATATATTGTATTATAACCGTAAAACAGGAAAAAGGAAACAGGAATTTTCCGAAAATATTTAATTTTACCCTTGCAATCCTGTCCCATTTCTGTTAAGATACAGTTGTTGTGTATAATTATGAAGTGTTAGGAGGTGCAACGATGGCAAAATGTGATATTTGTGGTAAGGGCGTCCTGTTTGGGCATAACGTAAGCCATTCTAATAGAAAAACCAACAGAATCTGGCACTCAAACATCAAAAGAGTTAAATGTAAAGTAAACGGGGCTTCTAAAAGAATGCACGTTTGTACAAGCTGCTTGAAGTCCGGAAAAGTAGAGAGAGCTTAAAATGTCTGATAAAGAGCTGGCCGTTTACGGTCAGTTTTTTTATTACAAACGCTGTCGCGCTCCGCGGGCCAGCGTTTGTTACGCAAAAAAGGAATCCCCCCTGGTTTAGAGGGGTTTTTCCAGTTTTTCTATGGCACAGCTAAGGGAATTTTCATCATTGTAAGCCAGTATGGACGCTGCCTCCTGATGGGCACTGTCAAGACCCCGGGCAACGCTGGCAGCGTCCCCATGAAGGGTATCGGCAAGAAGCTTTTCCGATGCCTTCAGCACATCCATAACCGCTTCCCAGCCCCCAACGCTCATGGCATTTTCAAATTCACCAATGATTTCCTTATTGGGGATAAAGGCTTCTTCTGTTTGGGAATCATACCCAAGATAGCCCAAATGGATTAGCAGCGTGAGTACATCATCCTTTACCCTGAAGTTTTGCATGTCATTCTGAAAGCTACGGATATTTACTTTGGCACGCCCGCCCCCAAGCAACTTTGTAATTTCCGGGCGAAGCCCGTCAAAATCCAAATCCATATAAATCTTCAAAGCCTCGTAGGTTTCCGTGGAAGTCCAGTAATTTGAAAATTTGTGGCGGCGCATTGCCTCCACAACAGATTTGGGGTTGTATATGTGTTGGAAACCTGTAAGCACATATCCGTCATACCAGCTTTTAGCCATTTCAAAATCCATGTTAAAACGCTGGCACAATTGCCTCACTTCCGGCTCCGTAAAACCGGTATATTCCTCAAAACCGCTTTGGTCTGCCATGGAATACTCCACAAACATATTAAGGGCGGAATGCTGGCTGTATTTTTTACAGGCAGGATACCGGTCATATATGCAAGGGCAACATAGGGCTGGTCTTTCAGGAGATTTCCCAGGAAATCAAGATATTGCCTCTGAAAAGCCTCTAACTCCTGGCGTTCGCGCATTACGCAGTCCCACTCGTCAACCAGAAAAACAAACCGCCTGCCTGTTTTTACATAAATCCTTCTTAAGGCGGCTGCAAGCCCCATCTTGCGCCCTTTTAAAATTGCCCCGTATTCCTCAAAAAGTTCCTCCAGCACCTCCTGTTCCAGATATGCTGTTAACTGCCCTGAAGGCGCTTCAATCAGAAACTGCTGCATATTCAGGCAGATAACGTCATACTGGTTCAGGTGCTCCTGGAAGGAACCGTTGTTTTCTATTTGGAACCCTTTAAACAAATCTGCTGAATCACAGCCCCGGCTGTAGTAGGCCGTAAGCGTTTCTAAAGCCATGGTTTTTCCAAAACGGCGTGGCCTGCTGATACAGATATATTTTTGCTCTGTATTTACCAGTTCGTTTGTACAGGCAATGATTCCCGTTTTATCCACATATATTTTCGACCGGATAGATTCCCAAAAACCTTTGTTTCCCGGATTCAGATAAAATCCCATAAGCTTATCTCCTGTAGCCCAAATGCGCTGCCTATGCCCGCCGCTCCAGTTCATAGGTGTGCTTGAGCTTCTCATAGGCCCGGTTAATTGCCAGCACCATCTCATGGTCCCCGGCAATGTTGTCCGGATGGAACATCTTGACCAGGTCTTTGTACCTCTTTTTCAGGGCAAGCTGGCTGCCCACGCCACGGAAGAGCATCTCTGCGCAGTCTGTTTCCATCCCGTAGTCCATATAAGCATCCTTTTCCGCTTCCAGGCGGAGCCTGTCCTTTTCAAGCTTCCTTCTGTCCTCTTCCAGGCCTGCAAAACCGTTTTTGAGGATGTCCATCTTTTTCTCAAAAAAAGCTTCCTTTTGCAGCAGGCGTCTGTGCTCTTCGGACAGTTTACGCCGGACTTCTGCTGTCTCTGCCTGTAGCTTTTCCCTTTCCCTAGCTAACTGTTCCTGTCCCTGGGCAAGTTCTGCTGCCAGTGCCTGTAAGCGTATATTTTCCTTAAACAGCCAGGCTTTGCCCTCACCTTGCCCATCCTTCTTCTCATCCGGGGGAGCTTCTGTTTCAGCAAGGGGCTGCTGCCCCCATTGGCCATTATCCAGATTTTCCATGCCTGTCTCCTTTGATCCCTTATCCCCCGGAGGGGTTATAAGTAACAATTATATCCGATTAATAACAAAAGCGCGATGATTACCAGCGCAATCAGGTAATGGTGTGCAAGAAAAAGCATAAGCAGCATCCCAACTGCAATCCAGAAAGCGATAAAACCAATCAGTCTTTTCATGCGTATCCACCTACTTATGCTTCTTACTATATCTTATGCATTTATACGGAATTTATTGCGTATCTTTTTCGTCTTCCGGGAAAGCAATATCCACCGCGTCCTCGTCCTTTAACATTTCCTCTTTGGGAGCTGTGAATTTGTCCACAATATCCGGAATCAGATCCAGCACTTTGGTAACGGTATCCTGGTTTTTGATATTTACCAGCTTGGTGCATCCGTTTTTAATTACCAGTACGGCGCTGGGGGTAAGTTTTCCGGTAAATCCTCCTGCCCCGCCGTTTTTATTATCCCCTACGCTTGCACCAGCCCCAACGCCAAAGGTAACGTCCACAAGGGGCAGGATAATCGTATCGTCAATCTTGGTCGCTTCTCCCACAACGGTTTTTGTGGACAGGACCATGTTCATCCCCTTCATCAAAGACTCGATTACTCCTGTAAAATTGTTTTCTGCCATTTAAGCTGCCTCCCTTTTCAATAGTTTCAACAAACGGCGCAGGTCCCTGCTAAAAAATAAAGCCCATGCTATTTTCAGGAATCTGAATACCGTTATTTTCCCTTTAACAAAAAAATCCCATTCCAGCACCCTCTGCCCAAAATCCGGCGTCACCTCAATATGGCTGCCTACCATGGGATACAGAATGCCGTAAATTGCCAGCGCCTGCCCTGTGCGTGCAGGATCCCCCAGGCCAATCAAAAGCTTCCCTGTAAATTTCCGGGGGCGGATACTTTTAAGCAGGGCCAGCACCTGTCCTGAACACAGCGTCCAGGTTCTTTGAAAGACGTCACTTTTTAGAATGTTACTATAGTATTGGATATTATTTACAATATCTTTTATCTTATCACATATCCGGCGGATTGTGTACCTGATATTTTTAATTATCCCTAAAAGCCGGGAGAAAAATTCCAACAGCTTTTCTATGATGCCCAAATTCCTTCCCGCAGTTTCTTCCCCGGCTTCTTCCTTGTGTCCCTCCTGGGCCTGGTTTTCTTTCTTTTCGGCCTTTTCCGGGGAAACAGGCTTTTCGGGGCTTATCCCTGGAGCCTTTTTGGGGGCGCTTTCTACTTTCTCATTTACAGCCTCCGGCTTTGGGGCTTCTACGGGCTGCTGCCCCAAAGCCTCCTTTTGCCCTGTCCTTTCTTTATCTGAACGGAAAAGGGTAAAGCAGAAAAGCCGCACCCTGATATAGGGTGCCTCCGGATAAGAAATGGCGGCGTTTACTATATGCAAAAGCCAGGTGATTTTAACCTCTGCCGCCATGGGGGAGGCTCCCCCTTCCCTCCGGCAGGTGTCCACCCGGTATCTCACCGGGACAAATACTACAAGCACAGCCAGAACCACCAAAATGCCCAGCAAAACCAGCAGGAGGATTCCGATTATTTTTAAGATTGTTAACAGTATTATCATGCCGCCTCCTATGACGTTTCCATCGGTACAGATCTTTATGGGAAGGACGCAGGATCTTTTTTTACTTTCTGTTTCAGGTATTCCTTTAAATTACAATTTCCTGTGGCTTCCAGACATTCCTGGGTGATTTTTATGATAATTTGGACCGCTTCCCCATGGCTGGAAGCAATCCCCACAATGACCGGCGGATAACGCCGGTAATACTTTTGCTTTAAGTAAGCGCTGTGATAGATTTCAAGCTGGCCCGCGCCGGAGGCAATGGCAATCACATAAACATCCACTCCTGCATGGCGTTTCAGTTTCCGTTTTATTTTTACCGGTTTAGTAACAGTATCGCCAATATACAAATATTTATAAAACTTCATTCCGCCATCCTCTCTTCAAAGCCGCAAAAAAAGTGCTGCATCCTCCACTGCCGCTATGCAGATGATAATTATAGCATACCATATTTTCTGAAAATACCAAAGTAAAATATTGACCGAAACAGTGGAATAATTTATACTTTATTTATATAAGATACATAATTTTACGGGGGGCATGTTAATGAAAGAAATTGCAAGGATATCGCTGAAACCAGGCATGGTGATAGGCGCTGATATTTTTAATTACCAAAATAAACTGGTGGTCACTGAAGGTACCCAGGTTAATCCCAATATTATTAACAAACTGGCACGGCACTCCATTGTCAGCGTCCCCATAAAGGAGGAACTGGCAAGAGCCCTTACCTATTCTGAAAAAATACGTTCCAGCAAAGGATTTACATCCTTCCAGAGAGTCTATCGGCTGGTTTTGCCTATTTACCGGAAAATAACGGAGGATTTGGTTTCCGGCAAAATCCCTTTTTCCGGGGACCAGCTGATGGATATTTATGGGCGGATTTATGAAAGCCTTCCTTCCCATGAATCCCTGCTGGATTATCTTTACAATATGGAGTTCCGGGAAAGCGAGAAAATGTATACTCATGGGATCAACTGTGCGCTGGTAGCAGGGCTGTTTGGATCCTGGCTGTCCTTTTCCAAAGAAAAAACCAGGCTTTTGGCCCTGGGCGGCTTTTTGCATGATATTGGGATCTTCAAGCTTCCTGAAGCCCTGGTATCCAATACAGGCACCCTTTCGGAGCTTGCCAATGAGAAGCTGAAAACCCATACCTTCACAGGCTTTGAACTGCTGCAGAAACTAAACGGGGAGGATTCTGTCCTGAAAGCAGCATTAATGCATCATGAGCGTTATGACGGCACAGGCTACCCTTCCCGGCTCCATGATAAGCAGATTGATATTTATGCCAGGTGCATGGCCGTGGTTGATGCCTATGAAGCTATGCTTTCCGCCCCTTCCTCCCAGCAGGCAGGGAATCCCTTTCAGGCAATTACCCATTTTGAAAAGGACGCTTCCGGGTATGACCCGGAGCTGTTACATTCCATCCTGTGTGGGCTGGCAAACCATATGGTGGGATTTCCAGTGCTTCTTAGCAATGGGCAGGTGGGGGAGGTTCTGGCCATCAGCCCAAAGGAGCTTACACGTCCCCTGGTACGCACAGGGGACGGCAGTTTCATTGACCTTGCCAGCCACAAAAACTTAACAATCAAAGGCTTTTATTGAAAATAGGCATCAAAAATTCTTTTGGCGATGGGAACCGCGTAATCACCACCGGCTCCCGCGCCTTCAATAATGATGGTCACACAGATTTCCGGCTCCTGCGCCGGGGCAAAGCCGGTAAACCATGCATGGCTGTCCCCCTTCACTGTGCCAAATTCCGCGGAACCGGTTTTTCCCGCCGCCGTATAGGAAAGCCCTTTCAGCTTTGACGCAGTCCCCTCTTCCACTACATTGGCCATCATTTCCTTCAGGGTTTGGGCCTCCTGGGGCTCCATCAGCTTCCCGTAGGCGGAGGGGGTAAACTCCTTTATCACGTTTTCCCCATATCCTTGCACATAATCCACCATATACGGCTCCATCAAAATCCCTCCGTTTGCAATAGAGCAGGTGATCATATTCAGCAGTAAAGGGGTCATGGATGTGGTTCCCTGCCCAATGGAAATCTGCATCATCCCAGGCTCTGTGGCTTCCTGGGAAATATCCACCCGGCTGGTGTTGGCAGGAAAGGCCACCGGGGGCTTTTGGTTAAAGAGAAGCTGCTCCAAGGTTTTGGCAAAGGCATCCCTGTCAAAGGACAGCCCCATATTGGCAAAGGAAGTATTACAGGACTTGGCAAAGGATTTTTGGAAATTTACTGTACCGTGCACTGTGCCGTGGTAACATTGTATCCTGCTGTCCTGCCTGGTGATGGCGCCGGTGCAATTGTAGCTATAGCCCTGATAGCTGTCAGGATGTTCCCTGATGTATTCAAGGGCAGTGATGATTTTAAAGGTAGACCCTGGCGGGTAAAGCCCCTGGGTAACCCGGTTTAGCAAGACGCTGCTTTCCTCGTCCCCTATAAGCTCATCCCACATCTCCTTGATACGCTCCGGGTTAAAATCAGGCTTGGACACCATTGCCAGGATTTTGCCGGTTGCCGGTTCCGTGGCAATGACCGCACCCTGGTAAACGCCCAGCGCTTCATAAGCCACCTGCTGAAGATGCACATCCAGGGTGGTGTACACATCATTGCCGGGAAATTTCTCCCCGCCCACATCCAGGGCCGCTTTCTGGGAAAGGGGGATGCTGGTGTTGATCAGATAATAATTTGCCTGGGATTCAATCCCCATCCTTCCGTTTACAGCATAGCCTACTGCATGGGAAAACAGGTTCTGATAAGGGTATTCCCGTTTTTCATTTCCTTCACCGTCAGTGACTGTCCGGGCAAGGACCTCGCCGCCTGCGGCATAGATGGTTCCCCGGGTGTTCTGGGCAAGCAGAAGCTGCTGCCTGCCGTTATAACTGTTGTTCATCAGCTCCTGCTTATGGGTGAGGGCATAATGGGTGATATAGCCTGCCATGGCAAGGAAAAGCAGGACAAAGGCCCAGGTGACAAGCATGATCTGTGTATTTTTCTTTTTTCTGCCGCCGTTTTTATTCTTCTTCGTATTCAATGTCCTCTCCCCATGAATCTTCCCTGGGCACTCTGCCGCGCCTGCCAAAGCCTTCTTCTTCCTTCCCTGGCCCCTTGGCCTTCTTTTTCCGCCGTTTTGCCCGCAGCTGCGCCTTTCTGTGCTCTTCTTCCTGGTCTTCCATGATAATATGCAGCCCTTCCATCACCGCAAACATGATCAGGGTGGTCATTACGGAGCTGCCGCCATAACTGATCAGAGGCAGGGTCACTCCCGTCAGGGGAATAAATTTCGTGCCGCCACCAATGGTCAAAAATACCTGGAAAATATAAGTGGCCCCCAGGCCAAAGGCTGTAAGCTGGTAAAAGGCATCCTCCAGCCTGTGGGCTATGCCCATAAACATAATAAAGCTGCTGACACAGACCAGTATCAGGCAGATGGCAAAAATGATGCCAAATTCTTCTGCAATGGCGGAAAAAATAAAGTCTGCTTCCACCAGCGGGATGGCTCCCGGGGTCCCCTTGTAAAGCCCCAGGCCGAACAGTCCGCCGCTGGAGATGGCAAACAGGGACTGGGTAATCTGGTAGCCTGCTGCGTCAATCACGCTCCATGGGTCTTTCCAGGCCTGTACCCGGACCTGCACATGGGCAAATACCCGATAAGCGATATAGGCCGCCCCGGAACCTCCTGCTGCCCCGGCTAAAAGATAAAAAATATTTTTGGTGGCCACAAATACCATCAGCACATAGACAACAAAAAAAATCAGCGCGCTTCCCAGATCCTTTGATATGACCAGCGTGATTACATGGGCTGCCGCAACCACAGCAGTGGTAAATACTTCAAAAAAGCCGGAAGACTGGTATAAAGCGCTGGCTACAAAAAATACAAACAGGATTTTGACAAACTCCGAAGGCTGGAAGGTTACGCCAGCCACGGAAAAGGAAAGCTTGCTTCCATAAGTAGTCTGCCCCAGGACCATAACCACCCCCAGCGCGGCAATCCCTACCATAGCGTAGGCCCACTGGAGCTTTTTTAAAAATTTAAATTTCTGTACAAAAAAGGGAATGGCCAGGGCCGCTACCAAAGAGGCTGTGACAATGGCAAACTGCCTGATTGCCTTTCCCAGGTTAAATCTGGTGAGGATCACGAAACTGATACTCAGCAGCATACACATATTGTTGATGACCAGGCGGTTGGTCTTCGGGTAAAGCATGTGGTATAAAACAATCGCAGCAAAAAGCACTATCTGCTGGAACGCATAAAAAAACAGGTATGCCATATCCCCGGTTTCAAAACATATTACCAGAAAAGAGCAAAAATGAAAAGCAAACATTAACAGATTCTGCCTTGCATAAATACCGCCCCTTCCCTCTTCTTCCTGAAACCGGAAAACGGCAAAGCTCTCATAGGTATATAAAAAAACAATCAGCGTTATTACATATCTGGAAAATTCACTGATATATAATTCCATCTATTCAACTCCTCGCTTATAATGTCCCGTTGTATACTCCTGATAAAAGGGTTCCCTGTATTTTTCCAGTATTTCACAAAAATACCCGATAATTCTGGAGGTTTCCTTCCCATCCTCCCCTGTAAAGTCCAGGCGGTAGTTTCCCTCCGGGTAAGGGGGGCTGGCAAACAGTTTGTGGAGGGACAGGGGAACACTGTTATAAATCAGGTTATAACAGCAAAAACAGTCTGTATAAACGGGAAAGCTTTTTTGGTACCGGTCCGTCAGCGTCACAGTTTCCGGCTTTTTATTGCATGTTCCCAGGGTCTTTTTCAGGCAGTTTGCCGTAACCATTAAAGGCATCCTGCCATAGGCCAGAAAAGACGCCTTCATTTCTCCCAGGCCGCCCCCTGACAGAAGCTCCTTCCATTGGCGGGCGTTTAATTCCACAGGCAGGTAACACTCTTGCGCCCGTCCCTGCCAGAAGCCTGCCGCTTCCTTGTTCCATACATACAGATTGGCGTCCAGCACAGTTTTCATGCCGGAAAAGAACTGGCAGCTTTCCAGGTTCCGCACAAGGACTCCCTGGAACAGTTCCCCTGCCAGGGCCTGCTTAATCTTTTCCAGAAAGGGGATATCCTTTTCCCTGACAATGTACGGCGCGGCAAGATACAGTTCTGCCGGATGGGGGAAATGATTCCGGTATTCTTCCAGCAGATGGAGGGTTTCCCTGCCCAAAAGCCCGTAGTCAAGGTAAATACGCCCGGTTTGGGATGCCAGGGCGCTTTTAAGCTGGTCCTGGCTGCTTACAGAAATATGGAGGCGCTTCCAGGGATCGTGGGACATTTGCGGCTTTTGGGGCAGAAGCGTATCCCTTTTTTCCGGAACCACTTCCCTTTCGGGGGGAAGGGATGGTTTTCTGTCCCTGTGGGCAAGCCCCTGGCTGGCGGCCAGTTCCTCTTCCATTGCCAGCACTGCCTTTCTGCGCAGTTCGTTCAAGGAACGGACGGGCAGGAAAACCCCCTCATCCGCTTCAACCCCTACTGCTTCTATATGGAGCAGGCTGTTTCCGCTTTTTCCCACCCGCTCTTTGATGCTTTCTTTGGACAAGGGCTGCTTCTGTGCCTTTTGCACCAAATCTCCCTTACAGCAGACCGAAAGGCTGCCTTTTTGCAACGTAAGCTTTGCAGGGCTGTTGATTTTCAGGCTCACATAGGCCTTAACCTTCTGGCAAAGCCTTCCATCAATATATTTTTTTTCAATTTCCGTAAGTAATTGTTCTTTTGTGGGAGAATAGGCGGGGGAAGAGAGGCAGAGGGTTTCCCTGCCCCTGGCACGGCTGTAATATCCGTCACCGATTTCGCTTCTGATATACAGGGATTTTAAGAGTTCTTTGTCTTTGGCCGCCACCTGGTAATTTTCCCTGTGTTGATAATACAGGTCAATGTACTTCCGGTAAATGGCGGTTACTCCTGCGGCGTAAGCCGCTTTTTTCATCCGGCCTTCTATTTTCAGGGAATCAATGCCTGCCCCGATGAGTTCCGGGAGCAGATCAATGGTACACATATCCCTCATGCTTAAGGGATAGCATTCCCCGCTGCCCAGTGCCTGGTAAGGCAGGCGGCAGGGCTGGGCACACCTTCCCCGGTTGCCGCTGCGCCCTCCCAGGATACTGCTGAACAGGCATTGCCCTGAATAGCTGTAACACATGGCCCCATGGATAAAAGCCTCTATTTCTACCCCTGCCTGGTCTTTTATCCTTTTCATCTCATCCAGGGACAGCTCACGGGCAGGAACAATCCGGGAGATGCCCGCCTCCTTTACCAGCGCCGCGCCCCTGCTCCCGGTGATGGCCATCTGGGTGCTGGCATGGAGGGCAAGGGAGGGAAAATGGGATCTGATAAAAGCCATTACCCCCAGGTCCTGCACAATCACGCCGTCCAGCCCTTCTTCATAAAAAGGGTGCAAAAAATCATACACCTGTGCCAGTTCCTTTTCTTTCACAAGTGTATTTACCGCCAGATAAACCTTTCTCCCAAAAAGATGCGCCAGGCGGATTCCCTGACAGATTTCCTCCTGGGTAAAGTTGTCCGCATATGCCCGGGCGCTGAACTGTGCACCGCCCAGATATACGGCGTCGGCGCCTGCTTTGATGGCTCCCTTCAGGGCATCAAAATTCCCCGCAGGGGAAAGCAATTCCACTTTTTTCATCCACGTTCCTTTGCATTCGCACAAAAAGCTGTCTGAAGAGACAGCTTTTTAATTTGCTTTTAATTCAGTTTCAAGCCTGACAATTTTCTTGGCATTTTCATTGAGTTCTTTTTGGAGGGATTTAACATTTTTTTCAGTATTTTCCAGTTTGATCTGGGAAGCGATCAGTTCATGCTTTAAATTATAAAGCTCTTTTTCCTTGCTCTGGATCTCTTCCTCCAGGAGATTGATCTGCTTCTTCGCCTTAAAGTAGTCGTCTGCTATATTTAACTGGAGCAGCACGCTCTGGGTATCCAAAGGCTGCCGGCGGAAAGAATCTACCTTTCCATATTCTGCCATCTTATTATTAATGTAGGATGCCACCTTCTGTAAATATTCTTCGCTCTCGTAACCGCTCAGTGTAAATACCTTGCCGCCGATAATTACTTCCGTATCCGTCTTAACTGACATCAGGCCCACCCCTCTATAAGTTTATCTTCTGTAAGGGGCTGGCGGAATGTTTCCTGTTTCATACATACAGCCCCTAACCTATACCCCTCTATTATAATCAGATTATTTCGGAATTTCAAGCCCTAAATGATGATACGCGAAATCTGTTACTGTCCTGCCCCGGGGAGTGCGGTTGATAAACCCGTTTTTCAGCAGATACGGCTCATATACATCCTCTATGGTTCCCGGATCTTCCCCAATAGCCGCCGCCAGGGTATCTAACCCTACAGGGCCGCCGGAAAATTTCTGTATCATGGTAAGGAGGATATTCCGGTCGATATGGTCCAGCCCCATCCTGTCCACATCCATAAGGTCCAGCGCCGTCATGGCGACTGTTTCTGTAATGACACCGTCATGCTTTACCTGGGCGTAATCCCGCACTCTTTTTAAAATCCGGTTGGCAAGCCGGGGTGTCCCCCTGCTTCTTTTGGCCATTTCCATGGCTCCTCCGGGTTCCACTGCCGTTTCCAGTACCCGCGCCGAATGCAGGATGATTAACTGTAAATCCTCCAGGGAATAAAATTCCAGCCTGTGGATGATGCCGAACCGGTCCCGCAGGGGCGCTGTCAAAAGCCCCGCCCTGGTGGTTGCGCCCACCAGGGTAAAGTGGGGCAGGTCCAGCCTCACAGACCTTGCCGTAGGCCCCTTCCCGATCATGATGTCGATTACAAAATCCTCCATAGCGGGGTAAAGCACCTCCTCCACCTGCCGGTTCAGCCTGTGGATCTCATCCACGAACAGAAGATCCCCCTCCTGCAAATTATTCAGGATTGCTGCCATTTCCCCCGGCTTTTCAATGGCAGGGCCGCTGGTGACTTTCATATTCACCCCCATCTCATTGGCGATGATCCCTGCCAGGGTGGTCTTGCCCAGGCCGGGCGGCCCGTAAAAGAGCACATGGTCAAGGGAGTCCTTGCGCTGCTTCGCCGCCTCTATGTAGATTTTCAGGCTGTCCTTTATTTTGGGTTGGCCGATATAGTCGGCCAATTTCCGGGGACGCAGGGAGCCCTCAATTTTAACATCCTCTTCCTGCAAATTGGTTTCAATCATTCTCTTTGCCATTGGTCCGCTCCCTTACATTCTGCCTTCCGGGCTGGTAAAATCCTGTTTTTAGCCCCTAAAACATATTTTTCAGGGCAAGCTTTAATATGGTTTCCACATCCGCGCCCTCTTCCGCCGAAACCTCTTTTACAGCCCGGAGTGCCTGGGAAGCTGAGTACCCCAGCGCGGTAAGCGCCTCTACGGCCTCATTCCGGGCCTGCCCCTGGATGCCCTCCTGGGCGCTCCCTGGCTGCTGCATTTGCCTGTAGGCCATGGTATCTTCCAGTGAGACTTTATCCTTTAAGTCCAGTATGATCCTCTCCGCTGTTTTCTTGCCAATGCCAGGAGCTTTGGAGATGGCTGCCCCATCCCCGGAAAGGATGGCGAACCGGAGATCGTCTGCACTCATCACAGACAAAACGGCAAGCCCGCCTTTGGGGCCGATGCCGTTTACCAGGATCAGTTTTTTGAAGATCTCCAGGTCATCCCTTGAAAGAAACCCATACAAACTGAACATATCCTCCCGCACACAGGTATAGGTATAGAGCTTTACCTCTTCTCCCAGCCCCGGAAGCTGTGCCATCGTGCCTGCGGATATTTTCACATTATAACCGATGCCGCCGGTATCAATCACTACATTTCCTTCCGAAATATCCTCGATCTGTCCTTTTACAAACCCAATCATTGCATCCTCCCCTTTAAACGATTCGCTATGCTGCTGTGCCACAAACATCATAGTGTTAAACTTTGACCGTTCTAGATGCCGTATTCTGATACCTTAGAACGAATCTTCACACTTCTTAAAGTACAAACCGGAGGGTCAGGTCACAGTACACCTTCTACATGATGGATGATACGCTGAATATATGGCAGCACCAGAGAGGCCGTAAGCCCGACGGCCAGCCCTGTGACCAGCCCGGCAATGATCAATATAGGCATATAAGAAACCACCCCATAAGTTTTAACTACAAAAAAGGCTACCAGGAGCTGCCCAAGGTTATGGGCAACACCTCCTGCTGCGCTTACTGCCGGGATATGGAAACGACAGCTTTTTTTTAATAAGGTCATCACCAGGATGCTTGTCCCAGCACCTCCAAGGGAATACAATATCATAAACAGGTTTCCAAACAAAAATCCACTTAAAATGGATTTCGCCATTGTCAGCAGCGCCGCCTTCCCAGCCCCGAAAAGATACAGGCAGAGCACCACCGCCAGATTGGCAAGTCCCAGCTTCACCCCCGGAATGCCTGTTGCAAGGGGGATCAGAGTTTCTACATAAGATAAGATCAGCGCAAAGGCAAGAAGAAGCCCCATATAGGCTGTCCTGGTTCTTTTAGTAAGTGACTGCATCCAGTTCCCGTTCCTTTCCAGACTCAATCTGTATTACCAGTTTGTGGGGCAGACAGATGATACTCTCCCCGCTTTGGCCGATGGCATGTTGCCTGACACAGAGTCTGTCGGGACAATCCGCATCGGAGATTAAAGCACGCCCCTCCCGGATGGAAAGCAGGTTATATCCACTTTGTTTTCCATAGGGAATGGTAAGGGAAAGATCCTGTGTAAGAAGATAACTTCCGATCCTCTGTCCGTCTTGATACACAACGGCTACTGCCAGGGCATTTCCGGGCAGTGACCTTGGAATCAGCCAGAAAATCAATGCTACAAGCAGAATGCCTGCCAGAAGCACCATATCATTTCTAAATTTATTCATAAAGCCATTTTACCATGTGCGAACATGTGTTTCAAGTAGAATTTTCATGAGTTTATCTGTATATAAAAAGAAAAGCTTATTTGAGTTTCACATATTCTTCTGTTCGCTTTTCCTTCGGTATTGCATACCAAACGATCTCTGCTGTCTGCCCTTTGTCATTGAGATCTGCAAAGTACTTTCGCAACACTATTTCATAATCTGTAGTAATCGTATTTAAATAGTCAGTAAAATCGACCAGATCACTGGCTTTATGGTAAGCGCAGATCGCCAAAACTGGCCTGTCTTTTCTTATTATATCTTTTAAGCTCTTTAACAGATCCAATTCGCATCCCTCTATATCTGCATTAACGAAAGAGACTTTTTTATCTTTAAGGATCTCTACAAAATTAGTAGTCCCACAAATAAATTCATTTATAGCCACGACCTTATTTCTTAGATCGATTGGTAATAATGCTAAATTTGAGCATAACTTTTGATACGTTTTTTTATCACCCTCAAATGCAAAGATCATGTCTGCGTCAAATCCGTTTGCAAAGTAAAGAAAAATTGAATCTCCAATGTTGGATCCGCAATTAAGCCACACATCATCCTTCTTTTTTGTATATAGACTTTCATAACGATCCTTTGAGCCTTTCAGCCCATGCCCACAAAAATATTTTACTTTACCATCACATTGTGCCAAATGGTATATACCTGACTGCATATATGCCCGAATATACTCAATCATTGTTTTTCGGGAAATATCATCACTCAATAAATGATATACCTTAAGAATGTCATTATAATGAGTGAGATAGTATTTGATCCTTCCTGCATCTGTCCATGTATGAGAATACGCATATATCTGGATCTTTTCTCTATTGGTGATCACATAATAGTTTTTACTTCCTATAGCCCGTATGAAGCCAAATGTTTTTATTTTTATTGCAACTGTTTGAAATTTATTATAGATCTTCAACATTATCCCCTTATATTTTGTAGTACGGATCTTGTTTAGATCAATAAAGACAAACGCCTTTTTATTACAAAATATATTCTTAATCTCTGAAATATCGATTATTGGAATATGGTCTATTTTATCTTTTGCGGTTATTGTATTTTGGCCAGATTTAATGATCGCCTTTACTTTGATGTCATAACAATCAAAGTAAGTAATAAGAGATAGAGTATCTTCATGATATCCATATAAATATACATCATAATCATTCAATTTAATGATTGGAAAGATCACCCCTCCAATTTTCATTTCCTCAACAAATTTCCGTTCTCTAACCCGTGAAAAAATAACATCCTGCAGTTCTTGGCCAGACATCTCGCGATACCTCCCTGCTATTGTCAATTACTTTCATTAAAGTAATATAGTTTTTTAGTTATTGTTGCAATATTTCTATTTACTTGGACGATTATTTATCTTCCTTTTCGTAGCCGGATCTCTTTGGATATAATATCTTCATGATCTGGATCAGTTGTCTTTTTTCTTTTTCAAAGTCTATTGCCGAATCAGAATCGTTCAGACATACCATTTTATATGTATGGTTCTTTAATGCTGTAAACATTTCCTCATCATTTCTTCCGATCTCAAACATTTTTGAATATTTAGCAGCATTGATCGGTGTATAATCTCCTTTTACAAGTTGCCAATACTGCATCAACCATTGATTCACATCTTTATAATGCCTGAACTTGTGTGTACATGTTTTATCTAAGTATCTTTCTTCTTTGTCCCATACTTCCAAAAATGTAGATCTTAAAAAGGGAGCAGGCATATGCAGCTGGCAAAAACCAGGATAGACATATGATAATGGTAATGCCATATTTCTAATATTTGTTCTGAGATCATATTTAAAGCTGAATAGTTTCCTTTTATCAAAATCATGAATGGAAAAATTACGATTGATCAACCCCATATTGTTAAAATCTATTATACAAAAGTCAACATCAGGATCATAATTATCCAGACACATTATTTTCATCATTTGTCGTGGCATACCATGATCATCAAAAAAAATACTCCTATCTACTCTATCTAAAATAAAAGTATCATCATTCATATAAACAAATCGTTCTGCAAGGTCCGGAATTCTATGAACATTAAGTTCAATAACATGAGAATTGAATGTGGGTAAATATTTATCCGGAATATAATCTCCATGCGCAACGATATTCAGCTTTGCATTTGATGTATTCAGCCATTCTGGAAGATGGCCATATGTTATAAAATGCACTTTATTGATCCAGTCCATATTTCTTTCAATACTGCGGAACCAAAATCTTAACAGTTCCCAGTCGCGATATTTGCTTTCTTGATTTCCCTCACTTTTTCCGATACTAAGGTCATATCTTTCCTTATCCTGTTTCCATACAGGATCGCTTCCGTCTACCCAAGGGATCACAATATCGACCGCAAGATCACCTTTCATACTCGTCCCCTCTATTTTAAACATATTCTAGCTTTCAGATGAAATAATTTGCTTTCAAAAAAATTAATCACTTTTTTGATGATCAAATAATTTGTCTCAAAAGGATCCTTCTGTATCTCCTTTATTGGCAATACATAATTAGCTAAATCAAAAGGATCAGAATATATTTCTATTTCAGAGATCCCTCCTTTTCCCTCTGTTTGCGTCATCTGGATCTTTAATCCTTTTATATGATGTTCTTCCTGTAAAGAAAAAACATTTTTTATTTCTTTATGTTTCAATTCTCCAGTGTTGAATTCATGACCATCATCCAATTCGATATGCAGATTTAAGATTTTACCTGCGTCTGATTCCGGCGATTCATAGATCACGATCTCTTTCACTTTCTTCTTTTCTTTCCAAGAAATATTTACTGTTTTTTCTTTGTCATATTTTGATGGATACCATGAACAGTTCTCCCATATTGTATTTTTATTTCTTACATCGCATGTATCTATCATCTTAAAATCATTCAAAAAAGTACCATCTCCAGAGGAAACATCGATACCAGCCTTTAATGCCAAATTATCTGTCCTTCTATACCAATACACAATGTCGCTGTTGATCAATCTTGTAGCACACAGCCATCCGGTTTGGGATATATGTTTTTTGATAGCTTTATTCAAAACATTATTACATAAAAATAAAGTATTACATTTTTCTGATACCTCAAAGCGAATTCTTTCATTCCACAAGAAAGCAGGATTTCTGGTTCTATTTTCTTCATTTTCGCCATTCAAAGTTGGGATCCGAGGAATATTAAAATAGTCATCTGGTCCTTTCCATAAACCTTCATAAGCAAATTTTTTCAGAAGTAATGGGGAGTAGCTATCCTCCATTTTTATAATATCGTGTAAACACTCATCTAGAAATAATGAAGTTGCCATATGTTCCTGATGATCATCCATATCTACTGCTATAATGATCTCAGGTTTTATTGCCTGTATCACATCCTGAAGATCCTTTTTATAGTTATATCGTGTAAACTTATGATGTTCTCCCGCTTTGTAAAAACAATATTCTGGATGTGATTTTAAAGCAGATGTCTGCTTTTTGCCATTTAGCGAAACAAGTTCCAGATCTTCTGGGGCATTATAAATATTATATTGTCCCTGCCACTCATTTCCATAACCCAGGAAAATAATTTGGCTTTCCGGAATACCCATGACTTTCAAAGCACGAATAGCTTCTTTCATTCTCACTTCCGGCCTTTCATATAATGCAGCACCTTCTGTTGTATACAAAACGTATGTCTCCCAATTTTTGTTCTGTGCAAACTGATATAAAACAGACCCTCCTACAAGCATTTCATCATCCGGATGTGGTATGATCAAGAGCATGTTTCTTTTTTTTAATGACATTTTAGCTTCCTCCATTAAATAATACTCTAAATATATTATTTTGGGAGATGAACTTATACACACAATATGATAGCGCTACTGTAATAATAACATTGACGATCCAGATAAAGCCCTCTACCCCCAGAACTTTTTCAAAAATATTATTCAGGAAAAATTTATGCACATACATTATACATAAAGATCCTCTGCCTAATTCTGAAAGAAAAAAGCCTACTTTTCCCCTTAATAAAGGTATCGTATTAATTAATAAGATCATGATACCACCTGGAATGACAAGATTTAAGATCGGTGCTCCCAGTTTTAGACCGGCCATATCCATATTGTACTTATAGATTCCTGATTTATATAAAATAAGTGTCATAAGTAAAATAAGTACGATCAAGCCAATGACCGGCCTGCTGTTTCGATATCTTAATAATCCAAACTTTCTCACTGTATATCCAATTCCTATATATGTACATGCAAGACTCATACAACCAAATGAAAATGTTATATTGTAGGATCTTTCTTTAAAGGGTAAAAAAATATAGATACAGGAAAAAAGATATAGTAACAAAATACATAAATATGTCATTTTACCCCCCCCACTTCTTTCTCTATTATAATAAAGACCAACATAGAAAATATCAGACAGGGAACATACCAATATACACCTCCGATATTTCTTGCTCCCAAAATAAAACAAAGAGATCTCTTCAACCCATGATCTCCGGTAAGGATCGTTATTGATCCAAACCATGCTATGTGTGGAATGATCAGTCTTTTAATATTTTTCAAAAACCAGATTTTATATTCTTCCGGTATTTTCAGCAAATAACCGGTTATCAAAAAAAAAACAAGGCATATGAAACCAATAAATGATCTGAATCACTCCATTTGGCCGTGTTTTATCGCAATGCCCAATAATGACAAAAAGAATCAATATCCCTTTTAAAATATCTATTTGCTCACTTCTCTCTTTCATAGCATTATCTACTACTGCTCCTTTCATATGATCTGTATTTAGGCGTTTGCGAAACGCCAGAACCCGCATAAATACGGGATTCTCTTTGTTACAAAATAAAACAACTCCTCACTGGTCTG
>CAJTVD010000016.1:48034-58333 GCA_910579495.1 uncultured Lachnospiraceae bacterium | reverse complement strand
TTTTTGCCTGTTTGCTTTCCCTTTCCCCAATAACCTGTGTTCAACGAGTGGTACGCAAAGGACACAAGTAAGAAAATCCGCGCTGTGATGAAGTCAAAGGGGGAAGCGGGGGAACATCTTTGCAGTAACCCGCCCTATGGCTACATGAAAGACCCCGACAACAAAAAGCATTGGATTGTAGATGAAGAAGCCGCCAAAGTGGTGCGCCGGATTTTCCGCTTATGCTTAGAGGGGTACGGACCGACACAGATTGCCCGTATTCTGAAAGAGGAAAAAATAGTCACTCCGACAGTCTATTTCATGCAGAACGGACGCGCAACGAGAAACGCCCCGCAAAATAACCCCTGTCGTTGGAGTGCCGAAACGGTAACATTTATTTTGGAACGTCCAGAGTATCAAGGGCATACAGTAAACTTCAAAACTTTTGTTCAGTCTTACAAGACTAAAAAGAAATGCTACAATCCGGCGGAAAAGCAGCTTGTGTTTGAAAATACCCATGAAGCAATCATAGATGCTGACACATGGGCGCGGGTACAGGAATTACGGAAGAACAAACGCCGCCCGACAAGAACGGGAAAGACAAATATGTTTTCCGGCATTGTCCGCTGTGCTGACTGCGGCGAAAAGCTGTACTACTGCACAAGCAAAAATTTTGAAGCGCGGCAAGACCATTTTGTGTGTTCCACTTCAAGGCTGAAAGGAAAAGAAGTCTGCCCGACACATTATATCCGCGCCGTAGTTTTGGAACAGGGTGTGCTTGCACATCTACGGCTGACGATTGCCTGTGTAGCCAACCATGAAGAACAATTCCGTAAGGCTATGGGCGCAAAACAGAAAGCAGACGTAAAACGGGAGCTGACGGCAAAGCGGCGGCAACTGACGCAAGCAGAACGCCGGATTGCGGAACTTGACCGATTGTTTAAGCGTATTTATGAAGATAACGCAAATGGTAAACTTTCTGACAGCAGATTTCAAATGCTCTCTGACGATTACGAACAGGAGCAGGAAGAACTGCGGGAAAAGCTGTTGCAACTGAATGAGGAAATTAATCGACAGGAAGAACAGGCAGAGAACATTGAACGGTTCATCAGCAAGGTGCATGAGTATCTCGACATGGACGAACTGACACCCGCCGTACTGAATGACATGGTGAAAGCAGTTTACGTCCATATGCCGGACACTTCAAACGGACATAGGGAACAGCAGATTGACATATCCTATGACCTTGTGGGAATACTCCCTGCGTCCCTGTTGAACGACTTACAAAACGGAGAAACGGCATAGCCAACGCTACGCCGTTTCCAAAAAACAAATCTAATACTGTCTTACGAGTATCTACCTTATGCCCGCCTGTTTTTGGAATTACCAAAGCCATACATTAATCTACTTCCGCTTCATTTTCTTTTGCGGTTTCGTGGTATTCTTTTTCGGTGTTTACGTTCCAGATATTGGATTTGTCCTTTTGGCCGCTTAAGATATTTTTCACTGCTTCAAAGGATGTTACCATGGAATGGTCGATATTGTTGTACCGGTGCTGCCCGTTGCGCCCCACACAGTACAGGTTTTCAATGGAGCTTAAATATTCCACCAGGGTGTCCATTTCGTCGTAGGTGTCAAAGTAGGCGGGATAGGCTTTTTTCACCTTTTCCATATGGGTATCTAAGACTACCTTTGGGCTGTCAATAAGCCCCAGCTTGATCATTTCGGAAATTCCCACTTGGGAAAATTCTTTTTCGCCCATGGACCAGAATTTGTCCCCTTCGTTCACAAAGTATTCCAGCCCAAGCCATACGGTATGCTCCAGGTCCTTGACCATATAAGGGGACCAGTTGTTGTAAATCTGGAAACGCCCCAGTTTCACGTTCCGGTCCTGGACGTACACCCAGCAGTCAGGCACGATATTGCCGACAGTTTTCAGGGAGGTTTTATTTTTCAGGTTGATTTTGGGGACCAGCACCCCAAGGGTCATGTAATCCCGGTAAGGAAGGCCTTTGGCAATCCTTGCGGGGGTGGCGGGGACGTCGTTCATACCGCCCACCAGATCCCTTACAGGCATGGATGAGATAAAATAGTCCCCCTCCACCGTGTACTCCCTGCCGTCTTTTTCGTAGGTAAGGGAGGTAAGGCGGTTCATCCGGTCTTTGTGCAGCCTGGTGACTTTGGCGTTTTTGATAATGGTCCCACCCAGCTTTTCCACTTCCCCGGCGGTGACTTCCCATAGCTGGCCGGGGCCGAGCTTGGGATATTTGAACTCTTCGATCAGGGAGGTTTCCACCTTGCGGTTTTTCTTGTTTAGCTTTTTCTCCACCACATCCTTTAGGATTGCCATAATGGACATCCCTTTGGTACGCTGGGCGCCCCAGGAAGGGTCGATTTCCCTGGGGTGGCGTCCCCAGAGGTTTTCTGTGTAATATTCAAAAAACATGGAGTAAAGCTTGCGGCCGTAACGGTTAATATAAAAATTCTCCAGGCTGTCCTCCGGCCTTTTGTGGGCCAGGGCGGCAAGATAGCTGAAGCCTACCTCCATGGTGGTGAGGAAGCCGAAGTCTTTTAGGGTTTCCAGCTTCAGGGAGATGGGGTAGTCATAAAATTTATCGCCGAAGTAAATGCGTGATACCCGGTGCCGGGTGAGCATTACCCGGTCGTCCTTTTCCGGGTCTGGCCCCCCTTTGCAAAGGGGCATGGCGCGCTTTAAGATAATGTCGTCATAGGTAGGCGCACCCTGCATGGGCAGCATGTGGTCCCACCATTCATTTACTTCGGGGATTTTGGAAAAGAAACGGTGCCCGCCCATATCCATGCGGTTGCCTTTATATTCTACGGTTTTGGAAATGCCGCCAAAGCAGCCGCTTTCCTCAAAAACGGTGACCTCAATGTCCTTTGATTTGGTTAAGAGTTCATAGGCGGCGGTAAGGCCCGCAGGGCCCGCGCCTATGACAAGGGCTTTTTTCATGCTGTTATATCCACCTTTCCTGTGTGAAATCATAGCTGATACTATGCGCATCCATTACCCATTGTAGCATACATTAAAAAAAGTGTCCACTTTTGGAAGCAAAATTGAATCTGCGCAGGCAAGGGGCTGTCCCCAATAACTTCTAATATAATATCAGGCACATGTTAATTAATATTGCTGTTTAATTTTTATAAAAATATTTACATATTTGAGGATTTTTTGTAAAATTAGTAAGATAAATAACAGAGATTTGTAAGGGATATGGTAATTATTACAGTTTTACTAATGTCCTTTAAATGGGTGGGAGAAATGGTGGGCATAAAAATGAAAAACTTATTCCAGGCAGGAATGGCGCTTTTGGGCCTTGCTGCTGTTTTGTGCATTGCAGGAGGCAGGGAGGCAGGGAAGGGCTGTGCCGGAGAACAGGAAGCTTTGACGGTCCATGGCCTGGAAGTATGCCATTTGCAAAATCCCCTGGGGATTGATGAGGAGTTTCCAGTGTTTAGCTGGCAGATGGAAAGTACCAGAAGGGGGGCGGCCCAAAGCGCTTACAGGGTCTATGTGGCGGACAGCAGGGAGCATCTGGCAAAGGGGCAGTACTTTTGGGACAGTGGGAAAGTAACCAGAGCAGAGTCTGTGGGGATTACATACAATGGGCAGGCACTCCTTCCAAGGCAAAGGTATTTCTGGAAGGTAGAGGTTTGGGATGAAAATGGCGAGGCTTGTATATCCGGGGAAGAGGCATGGTTTGAGACAGGGCTTATGGGGGAGGGGATGTCTGGGGCCAAATGGATTTCCGCTATGGATACGCTTCCGGGGGAAAGGACGCCAAAGAGTTTAGAAGGCTATTCTATCAGCTATCAGATGGAACTGGAGGAAACAACGGCAGGTTTTATTTTTGGGGCAGGAGAAGGCCGTTATGGGGAGTTTTACCTGTGTGAAATCCAGCGGCAGGGGGAAGAAGCCAGTTTTTGGCTGAAGCAGATAGACTGCTGTGAAATTCTGTGGGAGGAAGAAACAGACATCTCCCATTGTATTTCCCAGGGACAGTCTTTGTTTGAGGTAGAGATCCTGGTTGAGGGGGAAAGTGCCCAGGTGGGGATTAACGGTAAACAGGCCGGGCATTTTTTTATTGGGCGTACATCCCTGGATAGCATTGGCTATTACAAATCCCGGGGGAGCCTTTATGCCTGGCTGGATAACATATTGATAAAAGATCTGTCGGGAGGGGTAATATATGAGGAAGATTTTGAGGGGGAAGACAATATTTTTGCCCCTTATTATGTGCCGGTAGAAGAGGGGAGGCTGAAAATTGGCTGCGGCCTTATGCTCACAAAGGGAGGGGAGCGCCCGGCCCCCATGTTCAGGAGAGAATTTCCCGTCCAGGATAAGGAGGTCACAGGCGCAAGGGTATATATGACTGCCTTGGGGAGTTTTTCTTTGTCCATAAATGGAGAGAGGGTTTCGCAGGATTACTTTAGCCCGGGCAAGCTTGCCTATAACAGTGAGCTTTCCTATGTGACATATGATGTGACAGGCCTGATCAACACAGGGGAGGACAATGCAGTGGGGATTATCTTGCTCCACGGCTGGTATGACAGGGCAGTAGGCTACCCGGAGATTTGGAATCCCTGGGGTGATAAAAATGCGCTGTTAGGGAAACTGGAAATCACATATGCAGACGGCAGCGTTGAGGTAATAGAAACGGACAGCAGCTTCCATTGCTGCCTGGACGGCCCTGTGCGGGAGGACGATTTGTACCATGGGGAGTTTTATGATGCAAATTATGAAAAAGAAGGCTTTGACGAGGCAGGTTTTTGGGAAGAAGGGTGGCAGCAGGCAGAGGAAAATAAGGTGGAGCAGGCTTATCTGGACATTCCTCTTACCGGAAAAAGGAATGAGCCTATTGTCTGCGTGGAAACACTTAGCCCGGTGGGCGTAACAGAACCGGAGGAAAATACATTTGTATATGATTTTGGACAGAATTTTGCGGGAACCTGCCGGATTAAGGTGACAGGTAAAAAGGGGCAGGTAATTACCCTCCGTTATGGGGAAGAGATAAACAGGGAGGAAATGCTGAACAGGGACGATGGAATCGGGACTGTCTGGACGGAAAACCTGCTTACAGCGGAAGCTACCGATTATTATGTGTTAAAGGGGGAAGAGGGGGGAGAAGTTTTTGAGCCGGAATTTACCTTTCACGGCTTCCGGTACCTGCAGGTTACCGGGCTGGAGGAAGCTCCTTTGGCGGAGGAGGTGGAAGGGATTGTCTTATCATCCGGACTGGAGAGGACGGGCGAATTTTATTGTTCAAATGAAGCTTTGAACCGTTATTACCAAAGTACGCTTTGGAGCCAGATCAGTAATTTTATGGACAACCCCATGGACTGCCCCCAACGGGATGAGCGGCACGGCTGGGCGGGGGATGCCCAGATTTTTTCCCGCACAGCGTCCTACCATATGGATACTTATAACTTTTACAGAAAGTATCTGAGAGATTTGAGGAACATCCAGTCTGAGGGCGGCTCTTTCCCTGACATGGCGCCGAGGAATTTTGGCACGGAGTGGGATGGAAAGGGAGGCGCGATTTCTAAAAACTGTTGGGGGGATGCTGCAGTAGTGATTACATGGAATCTTTATACCCAGTTTGGGGATAAAAGCATCCTGGAAGAAAATTATGAGGCTTTGTGCCGTTGGGTTGACATGCTGGAGGATACCAGTGAAGAGTATGTCCGCCGGTGGGGTGGATATGGGGACCATCTTTCCCTGGAGGATACGCCTTCGGATTTATCCGACACTGCATGGTGTGCCCATTCTGCGGATTTGCTTTCAAGGATGGCCAAAGCGTTGGGAAAAGAGGAGGACAGGGAGCATTATCAACAAGTTTTTGAAAATTTTAAAATGGCATGGCAGAGGCAATTTGTGCTTCCCGACGGTAAGACCATATGCAATACCCAGACTTCCTATGCCCTGGGGCTGGAGTTTTCTATGTTTCCCGAAGAACTGAGGGAAGGGGCAGCAGGGCACTTAAAATTATTGGCGGAGTATAGCGGGTATCATATGAAGAGCGGGTATTCCGGCATTGGCTATTTACTCCCGGCATTCAGCCATAACCAAATGACCCAGGAGGCATATGAAATGCTGCTCCAGGAGGAATTTCCTTCTTTGCTCTATATTGTGGCACAGGGAGCGACTACCACCTGGGAATCTTTAATGATGGGGCAGCAGGAAGAAGGGCAGTATCGGTTGGTAGGCTCTTTAAACCACTATGCCTATGGAACGCCGGCACAATGGATTTATACGGATGTGCTTGGGATACAGAGCGATGAAAGCTGCCCAGGCTTTCAGCATATTATTTTGGAGCCAAAGCCTGGCGGCGGTTTAAGCTTTGCAAAGGGAAATTATACTGGTGCATATGGGAAAATTAGTGTAGAATGGAAGGAAACGGAAGCCGGATACGAATATTATTTTGAGATTCCCGCAAACACCACAGCCACATTGATCCTGCCTGCCAGGGAAGAACCCTATCGGATCAATGGGGATCTGGCAGGACAGGGGGAAAGCGCTGAAAAAGCAGAATACCACTTGGTATCGGGAAGCTACCGGGTTAACTGATACGGGAAGCGTCAGGATGGGAGGATGGACATGTTGGAGAGAGCAAGCAGGGAAAAAAGGGACTATCTGGCGGCGGCCTATTTCATAGCGGCCGCGTTTTTGCTGATGCTGCCTGCCACCCGTTCTTCCTTTCTGTATCCCTGTAATGACTGGAACGACGCCAACAGTTACTTTTCAGTGGGAAAGGCGTTATTTAATGGGAAGATGCCCTACCGGGATGTGTTTGACCAGAAGGGGATGTACCTGTATTTTTTCTATGGGCTTGCCTGGCTGGCCTCCCCCAGGGATTTTCTGGGAGTTTTTTTCCTGGAGGTGATACTGGCAGCGTTTGATTTGGCTGGCATCTGCCGCATCCTTAGCCTGTATGTAAAGAAATCCACGGCTCTTTGCGCTAGCCCCCTTGTGCTGGCAGTGGTGGTATGTTCCCGGAGCTTTTACTGGGGCGGCAGTGCGGAGGAAGTGTGTTTCCCCTTCCTGGTTTGGGGGCTGTACTTTTCCCTTGCTTATTTCCAAAAGGGGTATCCCCATGAGGAAATGGGATGGAAGGTTATTTTCACAGCAGGCATCCTGGCAGGGATGGTAGCCAATATCAAGTTTACCTCCCTGGGATTTTTCTTTGGATGGATGATGTGTGTTGCATTTTCTTTTCTGTCCCGGAAGGATTTTTTTGGGGCGGTAAGGGGCTGCCTGGTTTTTCTGCTGGGAATGCTGCTGCCCTTTCTTCCCTGGGCAGTTTATTTTGGCATAAGAGGCGGCCTGTATGAATGGTATTGGGGTTATGTGCACATTAATGTATTTGTATATAGCAATTTAAACGGGGAAGGACCGGGCTTTTTCCAGCGGGTTTATACTTTAAGCAAGCTCCTTTACTGGGTAATCAGGACGAACATGGTTTATTTTGCCTTTGTGATACCGGGGATTTTGTGGCAGGCAGGGAAGGGGAGGACGTGGCTGGGCCGTTTCCATATATTTGCCCTTAGCTTTTTTCTGTTCCTGGGCATCTATGTGGGGGGCTCGGAGCTTCCTTATTATGCCCTGCCCCTGGGGGTGTTTACGCCGCTGGGGTTTGCGTTTCTGGGACAGGCGCTGGAGGGGGCCTGGGACAGGTTTCCGGGAGCAGGAGGATTCCGGCGCTGGATGGCGGCGCTGGCAGCCCTTGCCCTTGGGGTGGGGATAATCTGGGCGGGCTCCATGAATATCCCCCATATGAGGGAAAAAAAGGAAGATATTTTTTTGTATAAATTCAGGGATATTGTATGGCAGACGCCGGATCCGACGCTGCTAAATATCGGGTGCCTGGATGCGGGGTTATATACTGTGTGCGGCATTGTGCCCACCTGCCGTTGGTTCCAGACCCAGACCCTTGCTATTGAGGATGTGCTTACGGAACAGGAAAGGTACATCAGGGAGGGGCTTACAGATTACATTATCGCCAGGGACAGTTTCCCGGAGGTGATTTGGGAAAAGTACCAGCTTGTGGGGGAGGAACCCTGGCAGCAGGAAGGGATAGATTTTACATATTACCTGTTCCGGCGCAAGCAGGGCTAAAAATTACGGGAGCGGAAAGGGGATCGGGAGATCAATAATGACAATCATAAAAATATTCAGTTTATTTATCTGGCTTTTGGCGGTACCCTTTTGTATAGGGCTTTTGCCCATGCCTTATCTGGATAAGCGTTTCCGGACACCGGGAGCCATCCTCTCTTCCGGGTATATTCTTCTTTTTACCCTGCTGGAGGTGGCCGGTATTCCGGTGGTGGTCTTTCAGGCATACAATGGTTTTTCCACCTTTACCGGATGGTTTACGGCGGCCTTGCTTGTTGCCGCCCTTTCCGGTGCGGGTATCACTTACTGGAGGGGGAAAAGGGGGTACAGCCTGAGGCTGGAAGGATTTTCTTCCCTGAAAGGATGGGGCTTTGAGGGGCGCGGGACGCTGGCCCTGTTTTTGCTGCTTGTGGTGTTCCAGCTTTATATGGCATATACCCGGGCGTCCTTTGACGGGGACGATGCTTATTATGGCGCCCAGGCTCTTGCGGCCCAGCAGCTGGACACCTTATACCGGGTAAACCCTTATACCGGCAGGAGCGCCCCCCTGGATGTGCGCCATGCCCTTGCCCTGTTTCCCATCTGGGAGGCATATGTGGGTACAATGTGCGGCATACACGCCACCATTTTCTGCCACAGTATAGCGCCCCTTATTTTGATCCCCCTCACATATATTCTGTATTATCAGGCCGGGCTTGCGCTTTTTTGGAAAAAAAGGCAGCTGCTTCCAGGGTTTATGGTGCTGATTGCCCTGTGGCAGATGTTTGGGAACATTTCCCTTTATACCACAGAGACCTTTTTCCTTACCAGGACCTGGCAGGGGAAGTCTTTTGCCGGGAATTTTGTGATCCCTGCGGTTTTATGGCTGTTCCTGTGCCTGTTTGGGCCGGAGGGGAAGAAAAAGAAGGGGGGAAGCGGCAAAAGTGGTTTTTGGGTTTTGCTTGGATGCCTGAACCTGGCAGGGGGCGCTTCCAGTTCCCTGGCGGTGTTGTTAAGCTGCCTGATGACCGGGGGGTTTGGCGTTTTGTTTGCCCTTTGGGAGAAGAAATTTTCTGTGCTTATAAAGGCTGGGATCTGCTGTGTGCCCGGCGGGCTTTATGTGCTTCTTTACCTGGCGCTTACCCATGGGCTCATTGGGGGGGTGTGATTTTGGGCTACAAGAGCCCAAAACGGCCAGGCAAAGATCCTTGGGAAAATGAGGTAATTTATGTTTGGAATATTTATGGAAAGCTTTGTGATGCTGAAATTATATACGGGGCTTAAGCTTTTGCTCCTGCTCTCTTTCCTCTCCTGGGGATATCTGCTGATAAAGGAGAGGGAGAAAAGGGTGCGTATCCTGCTGGTCTATGTGCCGGTGATTATCCTGGGGCTGTTTCTTTTTCCCGTGAGCAGGAAGCTGTTCGTGGCGGCGGGGCTGGACGGGGAGACCTATTACCGTATCCTTTGGACCATTCCCATGGGAATCATCGCCTGCTATGGAGCCTGCTGTTTTTTTGCACAGCACAGAAGGATTGGGCTGGTGGTTTCTGCCGGGCTGATTATTTTGTGCGGGAGCTATGTGTATAAAGGCCAATATATCTCAAAGGCGGAAAATCCCTACCATATCCCGGGGACGGTAGTTAAAATCTGTGACCTGATTGGCTCGGGGAATTCTGGTATCAGGGTAAAGGCAGTGATGCCTCCGGGCCTGATCCACTTTGTGAGGCAGTATGATGCTACAATTGATATGCCCTATGGCAGGGAGATGATGGTAGGGCGGTGGGATTATTATAATGCGGTCTATGAGGTGATGGAAAAGCCGGAGGTGGTGCCCGTGGAGGAGCTGCTTGCGGCCACAAGGGAGGAATACTGCCAGTATATTATCATGGAAGAGGGCAGGCAGACGGATATCGACCCGGAGGCAGGCGGGCTGGTGCTGGTGGATACCATCGGCGGTTACCGGGTATACCAGGACCCGGTAACAGTGGAGGCTGTAAGCCAATGGCAAAAATATTACGGGGATGAGGAATAATGCTGTTTAATTCGTATGGGTTTGTGTTTTTGTTTTTCCCCCTTGTACTGGCGGGATATGCAATCTGCCAAAGGGCTGTCAGGGGGCTGTCAGGGGGGCGGTGGGGATCCCTTTTCGGGAAACTGTTTCTCTTTGCCGCTTCCCTGGTTTTTTATGGCTGGTCCCATCCGGGATC
>CAJTVD010000016.1:0-47932 GCA_910579495.1 uncultured Lachnospiraceae bacterium | reverse complement strand
CGGGGGTGGCTTTCCATCTGGCGCTGCTTGCCTGCTTTAAATACCTGGGGCTGGGAGGGGCCGCCCCCTTAGGCATCAGTTTCTTTACCTTTACCCAAATCGCCTTTCTTGCAGAAGGCTTCCGGGGGAATTTAAAGCAGGTAAAGGCGCTTTCTTATGGGCTGTATGTGAGCTTTTTCCCTAAGGTAATGCAGGGCCCTATCGCCCTGCCGGAAGAAATGCTGGGACAGTTTGATAAGGAAAAGGAGGGGACAGGCTGGGAGGGCATTTACAGAAATCTCTATCTGTTTGTGCTGGGGCTCTTTAAAAAGGTCCTCATTGCGGATACCCTTGGCAGCGCCGCTGATTTTGGGTATGCCAACCTGTCTGCCCTAAATGCCGGGGACGGGCTGGTTGTGATGCTTTCCTATACTTTGCAGCTTTATTTTGATTTCAGCGGCTATTGCGATATGGCTATGGGGATTGGCGGGATGCTGGGGATAAGCCTCCCCCTGAATTTCCGCTCCCCTTATAAAGCCTCCAATATCCTGGAATTTTGGAAGGGCTGGCATATTACCCTCACAAAGTTTTTCACCCAATATGTCTATATTCCCCTTGGGGGCAGCCGGAGGGGAAAAATCAGGACTTACCTGAACACCCTGTTGGTTTTTTTCTTAAGCGGTATTTGGCATGGGGCCGGCTGGCAGTTTATTGTATGGGGGCTGATGCATGGGATCCTCTATGTGCTTACTAGGATTTATGGCGACTGGCGGAAAGGGCGGAACGGCAGGCCGGGAGATGGGGAGCGCAGCGGCAGTGGGGATAAGGGCGATAAGAAGCCGCATCTGCCAGGAGGAGGGCTGTGCCATTGCTTGAAAGTATTTCTGACTTTTCTGTATGTGAACATTGCCTGGATTTTTTTCAGGGCACCCTCCCTGAAGGAAGCCCTTACTCTGGTCAGGACCATTGGGGGATTTTCTTTTGGGAAAATCAACTGGAACCTGGCAGGGTGCTTTAACCTGGAGGAGTTCTGGTATGTGATTAAGATCCTGGGGCTTGACCGCTGGCAGTATGGCCATTATCTGCTGATGGCGCTGATACTGGCGGGGACGCTCTTACTGGTGTTTTTCGGGAAGACTGCCAGGGAGTATGCAGATAAGGCAAAGCCGGGGGCGCTTAATGGGATGGTAATGGCGCTGCTGTTTTTCTGGAGCGTGCTTTCCTTTTCAGGTGTCAGCTCCTTTCTGTATGTGAATTTCTGATGGGCGGGGTTTTAAATAAAACAATTGCCTGCTGGCTATTTTTCAAATGCCTATTGAAAATTTTGCCAGTTTGTGCAATTATGTTTTTAGCTATACTGCATAATAAAAAATGAATGGAGATGTTATAAATATAATGCAAAATAAATCAAGGGGCATAGTTTTTCAAATATTGTTATCACAGGCTGTTTTTTTGGCTACTTATTTTTTGATCATATGTCAGATGGCAAGTGCTAATTATACGGATTTTCCATATCATTCCCAAATAGCGGCGGATTTTTCTATTAGAAATTTAAAAGAGGAAGTAATGGAGGGGAATACATATTTCATGTGGAGTATGTTGGTTTCTAGATTATACCATTGGGGAAAAGTTTCCTTACCGGGTGCCTGTGCAGTGGTAACAGCATTAACAAATGTGCTGACCCTGAATATTGTTTTAGAGTATATGAAAAAAAAGATTCCGAATGTTGATGATAATATATGGGCCCTGTTTGGGGGAGGGTTAATGTTTGTAGGGCCTTTGTTTGTTCCGTGGATAAACTCGAATTATTATTTAGGGACTTGGTCGCCAAATGTGTGGCACAATCCTACGAATAATATGGCGAGGCCATTTGGGGTAATTTCTACAATATTGATTCTTGAAATTATAGATGCTAAAGAGAAAGTAATCAGAAAACATATTGTGCTGGCAATTATGTTGGGATTAAGTGTAATTGCGAAACCATCTTTTTTACAGGGGATTGCACCTGCAATGGCATTATTTGTTATTATCAATACTATATATACAAAAAAATTTACTGGAAAAAATGGGTTTTTCTTGCATTATCGTTTATTCCGGCTGTATGTATTATGCTATTTCAGATGTGGCTGACATTTTATAGTGGACGGACTAAAAGTGAAGGAATTGGGATAGCTTATTTAAGGGTTCTTAATTATTATACAGACAATGCCTGGGTATCAGTATTGGCGTGTCTGGCTTTTCCAATTTTTACTGTTTTAGTGTTGGCAGTTATTAAGAGGAAAAAAATATTTGAAAATTCAGGAATAATATTATCTATATGTTATTTTATCTCCAGTTGGGGAGAAATGGCGTTTTTATATGAAAAAGGGGATCGGGAGGCTCATGGTAATTTTGCTTGGGGGTACATTTTAGCTACATTTATTATCTGGTTTTTATGTACAACAGAGTTTATTAAGTTTGAGAGACAGGATATAAAAACTATAAATATTGTAAGGGGAGTAGGATATGTACTTTTTTCATTGCATTTATTGTTGGGGATTTGGTTTTATATAAATTTGTTTCAAAGTGAGTTTTTGTTTTAGCCGGAAACCAACTTTAAAAAGTAAAATAGTTTATTCCAAGGTAGGGGCAGGGAATTTAGGTTGTTTTTAGGAAGGAGAGAAATGTACTTCCAGGATGACTTCCGTGATTTATTCCTTTAGTTCCCTGTAGCTTGAAATGTGGGGCAATTTTAGGGAGATAAGCTGTTTATCTCCCTGTTTTTTATATGTGGGGGACTAAATTGGCCGCAAAGAATAGTTACAATTTTAGAATTTTGTAGTGGGGGATTGGGAGGCCTTAGACAAACATTTTACAAGGAAAAGGAAAAAGCTTTATGAAACAGAATATTTCCCACAACCTTTATAAAAGGACAATTGCATATTTTCTGGCCATAACAGCCACAGCCGCAGGGCTGTCCACAGCCTTAGTGGTATATGTGGATCCCTTCTTTCACTACCATAAGCCTTTGCCAGGCTTTCCTTATCTGGTAGACAACCAGTTGTCCCAGAACCCGGGAATGGCGGCCCATATGGAGTATGACAGCGTTATCCTTGGATCCTCCATGACAGTAAATTTCCAGACCACGTGGTTTCGGGAACTTATGGGCCTTAATACCATAAAGCTCAGCTACAGCGGCGCATTTCCCAGGGATATTGCCAATATTATGGAAGTGGTCTTTCAAAGGGACCGGGAAGAGGGGAATCTGAAAACGGTATTTCTGGGGGTGGATGTGATTACTTATACCGGGGGTGTGGAGGAAACCAAATATCCCTTGCCGGAGTACCTCTATGACCATAATTATTTCAATGACATCCAATATGTCCTGAATAAGGATGTGATCCTTAATTATATCCTCCGTCCCCTGGCAGACCCGGAACCCACGGATTTGTCTAATGTGTATGCAAGCTGGTGGACAGAGGAATATTACAGTGAGGAATGGGTGCTGCATAACTATACTTCTCCGGAGCAGGCAGTAGAGGCAGCCCACCCGGAAGCGTATCTTGCGGCGGCGGAAAAAAATCTTGACCGGAATATCTGCCCATATATTGAAGGAAACCCGGAAACGGAATTTGTGGTGTTTTTCCCCCCCTACAGTATTTTGTTCTGGAACGATGTTTTAAAGGAAAACCACCTTGAAGCGACTTTAGAAGAGTACCGGTATATTGCCCGGAGGCTTAATTCCTATGAAAACGTGGAGGTTTACTTCTTTCCGGACAGGGAGGAAATTATCTGTGACCTGGACAATTATGCAGACTACAGCCATTACCATCCCCGGTTTAACAGGTATATGGCGGAATGCTTTGCAAAGAAGGACCATCTGGTGGCCAAGGAGGGGGAAGAAGGCATAAGCATAGATGAATATCTGGCACATATGCGGGAAATCGCGGAAAATTTTGACTATGAAGAGCTGCTTTCCCGGAAATAAACCGGCAAGGCATATATGGAACCGGAAAAAAGAATGGCAAAAAGGCAGGGAAGCATTCCCTGCCTTTTCCTGCCCATAAGCTATTGGCCGCCCCCGGAGGTGGTGGAGCTTACCACGCCCATCCGGTTATTGATAACGTAAGCGATACGGTCCGCCAGTTTTTCCCTCCCGGCGTCGTTATAATGCATATAATCGGTCATATAACCGGCATAATTATCTTCATTGATGGTCCCGTAATAATTATCAATAAAGGAAACGCCGCAGTCCATGGCGGCTTCTGATTCCTTCACCAGATAGTGGTTTAAAGTACCGTTGCCTAAGTCGGTGATGGTGCCGTTTTGCAGATTTCCCTCATCGTCCAGATGCTGGGCATAGGTGTGGGACATGACGAAAATACGGATATAGGGCCAGGTTTCCTTGATGGCCTCTATGGTTGTCCGGAGCCCCCCGGTATAAGCCGTGACATCGTAGGGGTTATTAGGGTTGTCTGAGGGGGTCCCAATGTTGTAGTCGGTACTGTCATACATCATAATGATTACGTCTACCTTGTCCATATCCACAGTTTGCAGAACCTCTGCAGCCTCCAGAAAACTTGGGTTGTACTCCTGGCTGGCAATGGTGGTAACTGCGGAAAAATCGTTGTTGCGCAGCCACTGGACCACATAATACAGATTAAAATGGTCCCTGGGGTAATCCGGGCTGTAGGTGGCATTTTTACAGGCAACAGAGGAATCCGGGAAAGAACAGTCGTAAACAACGGAATCTGTCTTCTGGGCAATCAGGGAGGCCAGCCCCGTATCGCCCCGGTTGTCAGAAAAGGGATTGTTGCCAAGGCACAGGATGGTGGTAACCCCGTCGTCTTCCCTGCCCGCCAGCAAGGAGGCGTCCATGGGGAGGATCATATCCAGGGTTTCGATATCAAACTGGGAGGGGTCTACCTCCTCCGTGTCAAGGTCTTCTATTGGGGTTCCCTGGTTCCAGCGGTAGAGCCTGTAGACGGCTGTGCCGGCAATCAGTAAAATCGTGGCAAGGAGTATCAGATGGAGGTTAAAGCGCATTTTATTCTTCTTCCCGGGCGCATCCTTTTTTGGGGGCTTTCCCGGAATGTTTCCTTTGCTGACTGCCTTATTGGGGTTGTTCCCATCCTCCTGGAAGGGGTCTGTTTCCTCTTCGTAGCCCTCATCTTCTTCCCAGGCCCCATCCCCCTCGGGGCTGCCGTCTTCCTCCCCCCATCCTTCTTCCTCTTCTTCCAGGGGATCCTCTTCTTCTAAGCCTAAAGAATCTGCCCTATCTTCAGGGACATTTTCCGCCGGGGCAACCCTTTCAGTTTTTGGCCAATCTTCAGCTTCCCGTTTTTTCCCCTCTTCCCATGCTTCTTCTGGAGCCCCGTCCTCTTCCGGAGGGAGCCTGTCCTTTGCGCCCTGGGAACCTTCCCCGCCGGAAGGGTCCTTCCCCGCCCTGCCGGGGGCTTGGGGTACTGTTTCCTGGTGGCTGCCTGTGTTGTTAACAGGCATGTCCACGGGATCCTCATCCATGTCAATCAGGTCCAGGCCAGCATTCTTTTCCCAGTCCGGTTTCCGTTTCCAGTCAAGCAGAATCTGCATGGTTTCATCCCCCGGGACCAATGTCTTGCGGCTTTCTTGCAGATCCGTTGGGACGTGTGTATTTTTATTGGTGCCCATAAGCGTCTCCTTTAATAAGTCCTGTCTTTGGTTGCAATAATTATTTGTTATTCTACTATTGTTTGGCTGAAAAATCCACTTATTCATAAAAATTTAATATACGCAGAAGAAGCGTTGTGGTACAATGGCGGTACGGCTTTCATTTGGGCAGCCTTCTGGGCCTGCCAAAAACAGGAGAATTGCGGGGTATGATGAAGAGAAAAATCAGGTGGAAGGACATGCTTTTGCTGCAGGCAGTGTTCTTTATTTACAGTATTTCCAGTATTGTTTCAAAAATAGCCTCAGACAGGGAAATTTTCAGCCTGGAATTTTGCCTTCTTTACGGGCTGGATATTCTGGTGCTGGGGATATATGCGCTGTTGTGGCAGCAGGTAATCAAAAAGTTTGAGCTTTCAGTGGCATATGCCAACAAAGCGGTTACATTGCTGTGGGCGCTTGTGTGGGGGATCTGTATTTTCCATGAAAAGATCACTTTCTGGAAAGGGGCGGGGATCCTTTTGGTAATGGCAGGGATTTTTATTTTGAACAGCGGGGAGGGGGAGAAGCCATGAACAGCTCTCTGATGATTTTGGTTTTGTCGGTGTTTATTGCGTCCTTTTCGCAGATTCTTCTGAAAAAGAGCGCAGGGAAGGTTTACAGTTCTTCCTTACGGGAATATTTAAACCTTTATGTAATTTGTGGTTATGGTATGATGTTCCTGTCCATGTTCCTTACGGTGCTGGCTTACAGGGGGCTGGACTTTTCCAATGTCCCGGTGGTGGAATCCCTTGGCTATGTGATTGTGATGTTCCTGGGATATTTGTTTTTCGGGGAAAGGGTCACCAAAAGAAAGCTTTTGGGAGTGATGGTGATTTTGTGCGGGATTTTTGTATATTACAGATAGGAAGTGAAAGGCTTATAAAATGCAAAGGGCTGGGAAAACCCAGCCCGGCATGAGCTGTTTTGGTAAACAGGCTCAGTGTGTTTGTGACAAATCGTAGTCGTCCGTATTGCGATGAACCATGGCAGCAAGTAAAGTAGTGACCGGAAGATTGGCCTGGTTTTTGAGCTGCAGCTCCTTATACCATTTACTGTACTTGTACATTCGATATGTAGTCTTCAATTCAGGCAGCCTTGTTTCGTCTGCACAGGAATTTTTGAATTCTTCCCTTTCTGCCATATCCATTTCAACATAGTCCAAATAAGAAATCTGGAGTTCAGTCAAAGGATTGGTGCATTTGGGACATATCATTTTATGCCCGTTAAGCATAAAAATACGGTGACAACGTTTGCAGTAATGCATGTACATCATAGAAATTCCCCTTTTCTTAAACAAGCATAATTGTAAACTTGTAATTAAGTTTACAGTTTTTGCAAAAAAAGTCAATAACTTATATGGTAATATTTGCCGTACTTTAGCGACAGAAAATAACAGAATAATATGAAATATGACAACCTGGCGAATTTTTTTCGTAAGAATAAAGGTAAAATAATTGTGCCGGACAGGCATAAATGTTATAATACCAAAGGATTACGCAAAAGTAAAGCCGTGAAATCTGCAATTTTGCAGGATGGCTGGCTGAAAACAAAATCGGGAGGGCTTACATAAATGGGAAAATTGCGGCTGAAACTGCAGGGGGGAAAGAAGGGAAAAAACAGCAGGGATGACGCAGAAGAATATGAATATGGGGATGCGTATGATCCGGTAGAGGAGTACGGCTATGAGGGAGAATACGAAGACGAAGAAGAATATGACGACAGTGAATATGAAGACGGGGAAGAGTACGAGGAAGAAGACTACGAAGTAGAGGAAGACTACCAGGAAGGGTACAGCCCGGAAGAAGAGTATGAGGAAGAGTACGGCTATGAAGAAGGGGAGTACGAAGAAGAAGAATACGGTGATAGTGAGTATGAAGACGGGGAAGAGGACTACGAAGTAGAGGAAGATTACCAGGAAGCATATGGCCCGGAAGAAGAGTATGAGGAAGAGTACGGCTATGAAGGGGAATATGAAGACGAAGAAGAATACGGCGACAGTGAGTATGAAGATGGGGAAGAGTACGAGGAAGAGGAATACGAAGTAGAGGAAGATTACCAGGAAGGGTATAGCCCGGAAGAAGAGTATGGGGAAGAGTACGGCTATGAAGGGGAATATGAAGACGAAGAAGAATATGACGATAGTGAATATGAAGACGGGGAAGAGTACGAGGAAGAAGACTACGAAGTAGAGGAAGACTACCAGGAAGCATATGGCCCGGAGGAGGCGTATGGGGAAGAGTACGGCTATGAGGGAGAGTATGGGGATGAAGACGGATATGACGATGATGGCTATGGAGAGGCGGAGTATGATGAGGACGGCGAGGGCCAAGAGAGGGGAATAAAAAAAGTAGCCGCCCGGCTGCTCCAAATGTCTTTTACGGACCATATGCTGATGTTCACCGGTGCTGCGGTCCTGGTGCTGGCGGTCTTTGCAGGATTTTTCTATATGAAAGCCAGGAATGATAAGCAGCAGATTGAAACCTTTGCGGAAGTGGGGGCAGGGGTGGAGGAGATCCCGGTGATTGGCGAAAGCGGGTTGGTGGCAGTTGCCGATGCCCAGGCTGCAAAGTATATGGCGGCGGTGATGGGGCAGGAGCAGGAGCCAGGGCCGGAAGAGGGCCCTGAAGGCCAGGAGCCTGGAGGGAACGCCCAGGGAAACACAGAGGTGGCATTGCACCTTACTTCCATCCAGAAGGATTTGAAAATAAAATTTATCAATAAAAAATCAGGGAAGCTGATCCCCAGCATTGCCTTTGAAGTGGAGATTGAAAAGCCTTCCGGCGGGACCTATACCATGAAGGACGAGGACAAAGACGGTATTATTTACCAGACCAATATCGAACCGGGAAAATATAAGGTAAGGATTTCCGCCCCGGCCTCTGGCAGCGAGTACCAGATTTCTTCAGAAACGGTAACAATAACAGTAAAAGATACCATTGAATATAAAAAGGTGGATATTGCCGATGAGGTAAAGACGGAATCCCAGGTGAATGTGGCTGTGGAGGACACGAAGGTGAACGAGACGGTAGTGGAATCCGAAAACAAGGATACCGTGGAATGGGTGGAGTCTACCAAAACCTTGATTGAAGGCACGGGATCCACAGAGGAAAGCTATGAGAAAGTAGACAGGAACAATATCGCAGACCCGGAACAGCAGGCAAGAGGGGGATTCCGCCTGCTTGCGGCGGCAGAGGATGAAGTGACAGGATTTACCCAGGGAACAGGAGAGAATAAGGAGACAGAGGAGGGAAACGGGGAAGAAGCGCCTGCTGATGAGCCGGAGGAAGAGCCTACAAAAGAGCCGGAGCCTACTGATGGGCCAACACAGGAGCCTACCGATAAGCCGGAGGAGGAACCTACAAAGGAGCCTACCAGTGAACCCACAAAGGCGCCGGAGGAGACGGCGGAGCCTACCTTGGCACCTACCGCCACTCCTACAGCAAAGCCCAGCGCCACCCTTGCGCCTACGTCTACGCCTACCCCCCTGGCCACAGCCACACCGACGGTTACACCCACGCCCACAGCTACGCCGGGTGCCACCGCCAGCGCCACCCCCAAGGCAACGATAACGCCCAGTGCCACCCCTACAGCCACTTCCGGCCCAAGGACAGATACCCAAAGTGTTTTAAAGACCACCAGCGGGGAGACACTTTATATCAAAAATGGCGAGGGCAAGTTTGTGGAGGCAAAATTTGCGGATTACTATAACAGTAACATCAAGGAGTTTTACCGCAAGGTCAGCCAGGACAAGGGAGAGTATAAGTATACGGGATGGCAGCAGATTGATGGGGCGACCTTCTTTTTTGACAAGGATGGCAATAAGGTTACCGGGGAACAGGTGATCCAGGGAGCAAAATACAATTTCAACAGCGACGGCTCTTTAAATACGGGCTCAGGAAATCTGGGCATAGACGTTTCCAGGTATAACGGCAATATTGACTGGAATGCGGTGAAAAACAGCGGCGTTTCCTATGTGATCATCCGCTGCGGTTACCGGGGGTCTGCTTCCGGCGCGCTGGTGGAGGATTCTGCATTCAGGAAAAATATCCAGGGAGCTTCCAATGCCGGGCTGAAGGTAGGGGTCTATTTCTTCACCCAGGCAGTGAACGAAGTGGAAGCAGTGGAGGAGGCCTCCATGGTGCTTAGCCTGATTAAGGGGTATAACCTTACTTATCCCGTATTCCTGGATGTGGAGGTTACGAGTGGCAACAACGGGCGGGCAGACCATATCAGTGTGGATACCAGGACAGCGGTATGTAACGCTTTTTGCCAGACCATACAGAACTCCGGCTATAAGGCGGGCATTTATGCCAACAAAACATGGCTTACCACCCATATTAACACCCCCGCGCTTACAGGCTATAAAATATGGCTGGCCCAGTACGCGGCGGCACCCAGCTACAGCAGGACGAAATATGATATGTGGCAATATTCCTCCAAAGGAAAAGTGGCGGGAATCAGCGGAAATGTGGATATGAATATCAGCTATATGGGATACTAAACAAAACAGGAAAGGAAAAGAGTGAAAATGAGGACATATTTGGTGACAGGGGGAGCCGGGTTTATTGGTTCCAATTATATTCATTACATGTTCAAAAAGTATGGGGACGAAATCCGCATCATCAACGTGGATGCGCTTACCTATGCAGGGAATCTTGAGAATTTAAAGGATCTGGATAAGAGGGGGAACTATACCTTCATCAAGGCGGATATTTGTGACAGGGATGCCATTTCCGCTATATTTGCGGAAAACGATATTGACAGGGTGGTGCATTTTGCAGCGGAGAGCCATGTGGACAGAAGCATTAAAAACCCGGAGGTTTTCGTCCAGACTAATGTTTACGGCACGGCGGTGATGCTCAACTGTGCCCGGGCGGCATGGGAAAACCCTGACGGGACCTACCGGCCGGACAAGAAGTTCCTTCATGTGTCAACGGACGAGGTGTATGGTTCCCTGGAGGAGGATGGGGGGTATTTTTATGAGACGACCCCTTATGCGCCCCACAGCCCCTACTCCGCCAGCAAAGCCTCTTCGGACATGCTGGTAAGGTCCTATATGGATACCTATAAATTCCCTGCCAATATCACCAACTGCTCCAACAACTACGGGCCTTACCAGTTCCCTGAAAAACTGATCCCGTTAATCATCAACAATGCCCTCCAGGGGAAAAAGCTTCCTGTATATGGGGACGGGAAAAATGTCCGGGACTGGCTTTATGTGGAGGACCATGCCAAGGCCATTGATATGGTCCAGGAGAAGGGCAGGCTCTTTGAAACCTATAACATCGGCGGCCATAACGAAAAGCAGAATATTGAGATCATCCATATTATCCTGGATACTTTGCAGGAGATGCTGCCCCAAGACGACCCCAGGAGGAAGCTGGTAAGCAGGGACCTGATCTCATACGTGGAGGACAGGAAAGGGCATGACAGGCGTTATGCCATTGCCCCGGACAAGATTAAGGCGGAAATCGGCTGGGAGCCGGAAACCATGTTCAAGGAAGGCATAAAGCGTACCATTGCCTGGTTTTTTGAGCATGAGGAATGGATGAAAAATGTCACCAGCGGGGATTACCAGAAATATTACGAAGATATGTATAAAGACCGTTAACCAAAAGGGCTGCATAAAGCCGGAAGGAAAGAAGCGATGAAAGGAATTATTCTTGCAGGAGGTTCAGGGACAAGGCTTTACCCCCTGACTAAAGCAATCAGCAAGCAGATTATGCCCATATATGACAAACCCATGATTTATTATCCCCTGTCGATCCTGATGCTGGCAGGGATCCGGGAGGTGCTGATCATTTCCACTCCCCGTGACCTGCCTGTTTTTGAAGAATTGCTGGGGGATGGGAGCCAGCTTGGGATGGCCTTTTCCTATGCTGTGCAGGAACAGCCCAGGGGCCTGGCGGATGCCTTTCTTATTGGGGAGGGCTTTATTGGCAAGGATCGGGTGGCGCTGGTGCTGGGGGACAATATTTTTTACGGGCAGAGCTTTTCCCGGATGCTAAAGGAAGTGGCCGCAAGGGAAAAGGGCGCCACGATTTTTGGCTACTATGTACGCGACCCCAGGGAGTATGGGGTGGTGGAATTTGACAAGACGGGCAAAGCCCTTTCCATAGAGGAAAAGCCGGAAAAACCCAAAAGCAATTATGCGGTGCCGGGGCTGTACTTTTATGACAACCATGTAGTTGAGATTGCCAAGGGCGTGAAGCCGTCGGCAAGAGGGGAAATAGAGATTACCAGCATTAACAATGAATATTTAAGAAGGGGCACCCTTCATGTGGAGACTATGGGCAGGGGCTTTGCCTGGCTGGATACGGGGAATCATGACTCCCTGCTTGCAGCGGCGGATTTTGTGTCCGCTTTCCAGAAGCGCCAGGGGCTTTATATTTCCTGCATTGAAGAGATTGCCTACAAAAGAGGGTTTATAAACAGGGAGCAGCTTCTTAAGCTGGCGGAGCCTTTGATGAAGACAGATTACGGAAAGTATATGGAAGAAGTTGCCAACGGGCTTTAAGGCTTTGGCAAAGGAGAAGGAGAACAGGACAGCCATGGGAAAGATTACAGTGGAAACATGTGAAATTGAGGGATTAAAAATTATCACTCCCGCCGTCTATGGGGATGCGCGGGGCTATTTTGTGGAAACCTATAATTATAACGATTTTAAGGAAGCCGGGATTGGCCAGGTGTTTGTCCAGGATAACCAGTCCTCCTCTGTGAAAAATGTGCTGCGGGGGCTGCATTTCCAGATTAATTATCCCCAGGATAAGCTGGTAAGGGTGGTGGCAGGGGAGGTCTTTGACGTGGCGGTGGACCTGCGCCCGGGCTCTTCTACTTACGGGAAGTGGCATGGGGTGGTGCTCTCCGCCCAGAACAAGAAGCAGTTTTTTGTTCCGAAAAATTTTGCCCATGGTTTCCTGGTATTGTCAGACTATGCGGAGTTTGCCTATAAATGCTCTGACTTTTACCATCCAGGCGATGAGGGTGGCCTTAAATTTGACGACCCGGATATTGGCGTTAAGTGGCCCATAGAAGCCGGGGCGGAGGTGATTTTGTCAGACAAGGACAAGAAGTGGGGCGGTATCAGGGAATATACCCAAAGCAGAGAGAACGGATAAGGAATATGGATGGTAATGTGAAAGCGAAAAAGCGGTTTAGCTTACGAAAGCTGCCAAAGCCGGTGGGAATCAGTATTTTTTATGGTGTTTGCTTTATTGTGGCGGTTGTTGTGCTGACCCACAGCAATCCCCTGGCCCCGGACCAGGATACAGAGAATCTGAAAAAATATTGTGCCTGCGCATTACTTGCGCTGGCATGTATCATTTTCGGGCTCTATTATGACAGGATGTTTATTATCCCAAGGGAGCTGTACCAGAGCCGCAGGCTTATCTGGAAGCTGGCCAAAAATGATTTTAAAAAGCGCTATGCAGGCTCCTATATGGGTTTTTTGTGGGCGCTGGTGCAGCCGGTGGTGACGGTGGTGATGTACTGGGTGGTGTTTGACAAGGTATTCCAGACCCGCGCCCAGATGGTGGCAAGCGGCGTAGAGGTGCCCTATGTGCTCCATCTTACGGCAGGGCTTGTGCCGTGGTTTTATTTTTCGGAGTCCATCACAAGCGGGACCAACGCCCTTTTGGAGTACAGCTACCTGGTGAAAAAAGTGGTGTTTAACATCAGCATCCTTCCCATTATCAAGCTGATCGCAGCTACCTTTATCCATGCTTTTTTTGTGGCGGTCCTTCTGGCTGTGGCCGCCTGTTATGGCTATTTCCCTACAGTCTATACTGTACAGGTGTTTTATTACAGCTTTTGCCTGTTTATGCTGGTGCTTGCCATGAGCTACTGCACCTGCGCCGTTGTGATTTTTTTCCGCGACCTTGCCCAGATTATCAATATCGGCCTCCAGGTGGGCATGTGGGCAACACCCATTCTCTGGGAAATTACCATGATCAATAATGATAAGATTATCACTCTTTTTAAATTAAATCCACTGGTTTATATTGTCAGCGGGTACAGAAATGCCATTTATGGGGACGAATGGTTCTTTGAACATTTCTATTCGTCTACATACTTTTGGATTTTTACGGTCACCCTGTTTTGCATAGGGTCCCTGATTTTTAAAAGGCTAAAGGTGCATTTCGCAGACGTATTATAAGGCCGTGCCTGTGAGGACAGGCGCGGTACTGGGAAAATCAGCGCCAGTCCGTGAAGACGCCCAGAGGGAATCATGAGAGTGAAGCGAACAGGATTCCGCTCTGCGGGTTAAAGGCGTCTGTGAGGACAGGCGCGGTACTGGAATGAAGGAGATTTTTATGGAGGAGAAGAGAGTTGCCATAGAAGTTAAAAATCTGGAAAAAGTTTATAAGCTGTATGATAAGCCCTCCGACAGGCTAAAGGAATCCCTGGGCATTTCCCGCAGAAGGAGGTATAAGGAGCATTATGCCCTCAAAGGCGTGAATATGACTGTACACCAGGGGGAAACGGTGGGGATTATCGGGACCAACGGCTCAGGCAAGTCTACAATCCTGAAGATCATTACCGGGGTTTTGAATCCTTCCGGGGGCAGGGTGAAGGTGAACGGGCGGATTTCCGCCCTGCTGGAGCTGGGCGCCGGTTTTAACATGGAGTACAATGGGATCGAAAACGTTTATTTAAACGGGACTATGATAGGCTTTTCCGAAAAGGAAATCTCTGATAAGATGGATGATATTTTAAGCTTCGCAGACATTGGGGAGTATGTGTATCAGCCGGTGAAAACCTATTCCAGCGGCATGTTTGTGCGGCTGGCTTTTGCGGTAGCCATCAACATTGAGCCGGAAATCCTGATTGTGGACGAAGCCCTGTCAGTGGGGGACGTATTTTTCCAGGCAAAATGCTACCATAAATTCGAAGAATTTAAGGAGATGGGCAAGACCATTGTCTTTGTAAGCCATGATTTGAGCAGTGTTAGCAAATACTGTGACAGGGTGGTGCTGCTGAACCAGGGAACCAAGCTGGGGGAGGGAAGCCCTAAGGAAATGATAGACGCCTACAAGCAGGTCCTGGTGGGGCAATACCCTGTTCCCGGGGAGGAAGAAGGGGAAGAGGCACAGGAGGACGCCCCTGGGGAAGGGGGCGTGGCGGCCAACCCGGATTTACTGGAATACGGCACCAAATCCGCAGTGATAGAGGAATATTTTGTCACTGACCAGGAGGGCAGGAAGAGCAGCGCCATTATCAAGGGGCAGGAGTGCAGCGTCCATATGACGGTGCAGTTTGCGGAGGACATCCCGGAACCCATTTTTGCCTACACCATTAAGAATATCAAGGGCGTGGAGATTACCGGGACCAATACCATGGTGGAGAAAGCGTTCCTGGAACCGGTGGGGGCAGGGAGCGTAAAGCATATTGTTTTTACCCAGAAAATGGACTTACAGGGAGGGGAATACCTCCTGTCCCTGGGGGTGACAGGGTATGAAAAGGAAGATTTCCAGGTCTACCACAGGCTTTATGATGTGCTCAACCTGACAGTAATTTCGGATAAGGATACAGTGGGGTATTACGATGCCAATTCAAAAATTTTGGTGATGGACGGCTACTGAAGGGGAGCGGAAAGGAAGCGTGCCATGAGTGAAGAAAATCAGAGAAGAAAGCCCATACATCTGACCCAGGAAGAGGTGCTGGGGCGCCTGCCGGGAAAAATAGGCAGGGTATCCCTGGATTATACCCATTATCCGGGCAGGGACCTGTACAGTGACGGCGCAGTTGAGGACCAGCTCCTTTCCATTGTAAAAGAATTTTCCCCAGTGGAGTACCCTGGAATTATTGAGGAAAAGAAAAGCTGGCCTGTCTTATACCACTTATCCCCTCTGCGGGGGAATATTGTGGACTGGCTCCCCATAAAGGAAGGGGACCGGGTATTGGAAATCGGCTCAGGGTGCGGCGCTATTACAGAGCGGCTGGCACAGAAAGGGGGGGAGGTCACCTGTGTGGATCTTTCTGCCAAACGGAGCCAGATCAATGCCCAGAGAAACAGCAACAGGGAGAATATCCAGATCCATGTGGGCAATTTCAGCGATATTGAGCCTTCCCTGCCAAAGGACTTTGATTATGTTTTACTGATAGGGGTATTTGAATATGGGCAGTCCTACATCCATACCCAGACACCCTATGAGGATTTCCTGAAAATTGTCCAAAAGCATGTAAAGGATGAGGGGCATATTGTAATTGCCATAGAAAACAAATTCGGGTTAAAATACTGGGCGGGCTGCAAGGAGGACCACCTGGGCAACTATTTCAGCGGCCTGGAAGGCTATCCTGAGGGAGGCAGCGCCCGGACTTTTACCAGGCAGGGGCTTGAAAAGATATTGAAATCCTGCGGCATAGAGGAATATTCCTTTTATTACCCCTACCCGGACTATAAATTTCCTACAGTGGTCTATTCTGACAGGAGAATGCCCCAGCCCGGGGAACTTACCAATAATGTACGGAATTTCGACAGGGACAGGATGCAGCTTTTTAATGAAAAATACGTTTTTGACAGTATTGTGCAGGACGGGCTGTTTGAAGTCTTTTCCAATTCCTATATGGTGGTAACGGGAAAAGCCCCGGACACCGGGTATGTAAAGTATTCCAATGACAGGGCTTTTGGCTATGCCCTCCGGACGGAGATTGCAGATACCCCGGAAGGGAAACGGGTGCGGAAAATCCCCTTAAACGAAGAGGCGGCAGGCCATGTGCGGGGAATGAAGCGGGCCTGTGAACTGTTAAAGGAACGGTATGAGGGCAGCGGCCTTGCTGTCAGCCCATGTATCCTTTCAGAGGATAAGGGGTATGTGGAATTCCCTTATGTGGAGGGGGCACCACTGGAAACCCTTTTGGACGGCTGCCTGGCGAGGGAGGATAAGGAAGGCTTCTACCGGCTGTTTGACAGATATTTTGAACTGATTTCCTATGGGGAAGAAAAATCCGTTGTGGATTATGATATGGCTTTTTCCAATATTCTTGTGGATGGCGATAACTGGACGGTAATTGACTATGAGTGGACCATGAGGAAACAGGTCCCGGCCAAGGAGATTGCTTTCCGGGCGGTTTATTGCTACATATTGGAGGAAGAAAAAAGGAATAAGCTGGACCTGGACCTGATATTGAAAAAGATAGGCGTGAGCCAGCAGACGGCAGAGGAGTACCGGCAGAAGGAAAAACGGTTCCAGAAACAGGTCACCGGAAAGCGCAAGTCCATGGGAGAGATCTGTGCGGCCATTGGCAATAAAAGCTATGATGCCAAGGCGCTGGTGGAACACTACCAACAGAAAAAGCGAAAAGAGCGGATCCAGGTTTTTTACGACAGGGGAGAGGGATTCCATGAGGAAGACTCCTGCTATCTGGAGGAGGTGTACCAGGATGAAAGGAATATCCTGGCGGAAATTTCCTTTGGCAGGAATGTGGTTTCCTTAAGGATTGACCCTGCGGAAAGCATCTGCATGGTAAAAATTGCAGAGCTTATGCTGAATAATTCTGAAGTGCCGTTAAAGAAGAAATATATTGAGACGAATGGGAAGAATGTAAGGGAAGGATGTATTATCTTTGACACCGCTGACCCCAATTTAACGATTAAGGTATCGGAGTTTCCGCTGATGAATAAAAATATTCTTACGGTGAAAATGGAGATTTCCCTGGTATCGGCGTCTATGGCGGAGGATGTAATGCAGGCGGTAAAGAAGATATTCTAATGCGAGAGGCAGTATAAGTGTTTTTTTTGAGACAGAAGTTGAAGGGTTTATTGATTGAAAAACAGCATAAATTATATGACATAAAGTGCAGGCGTGAAAATCTGAATTATAACAACTGGATACGCCAAAAAGAGGAAGAAAATGAAATTGTCCGAACAATTTCTATAAAAAACAAAAAAAGTCGCACGACTGAATCGAAAAAGGAAGAAAATGGAAGAAACCGCAGGGAAAATGAAGGAAAACATTCGCATAATGTCAATCCTTGTCGGTCGTATGAAGCTATAGACCGAAGCGGTCAAAAAAGAAAAAAGATGTTTTTGGCCTCCCTGCCTGTCAATTTGCTTTACGAAAATGGGGACGCTTTTTTTGAAGGCTGCAAAGCCCACATTGTGATCATATCCTTATATGGGGGCGAGGTCAGTGAAATTGCATATCCGTTAATTTATCATCAGTTCAGCAGGGAGGGCAGTACGGTTTTGGTTTATGGGGACGAGGACACCCTTCCGGAGGGAGGGGAGGAGCGGCAGGCTCCCTGGTTCAAGCCGGACTGGTCCCCGGACCGTTTTCTTTGTGATTTTTATTTTGGCGGGCTGGTGGCAGTAAGGATGGAAGCGCTGAAAGAAGCTTACAGCCGTTGCCCCAGGAAACAAAGACCGGGCACGGAAGGGAAAAAAGAAAAAGACGGCGGGAGCCTGCAGGAGGCTGCCAGGAGGTGGTTTTACCTGCTTTTGTTTGAAATGCTCAAAGAAAAGGGGGCTTTTGGGTTAAGGAAGCCCCAGGGGGAGGCCCCGGTATACCATATCAGGCAGGTATTGTTCCACAACCAGGCGGACGGCTATGAAAAGCTAAAGCACTGCCGCCTTCCCGGGAGAGCAGGGGAAGAGGTGCGCCAGGAGGCGGGGGTAACATTTAGCCCCACCCCAAAGAGCCCCGGGGAGCCGCTGGTATCTGTGGTCATTCCCTCCAAAGACAATCCCCAGGTGTTATTTTTGTGCCTGGACTCTTTCCTGGAAAAAACGGTTTCCCGTTATCCTTTTGAATTTATCCTGGTGGACAACGGGAGCAGGGAAGAAAATAAGGAGAAAATTGAGAAGAAAACACAGGAATTAAACAAAAAAGCCCGGGCTTTGGCAGATAACCACCAAAGGGCGGGGCTGAAAGGCTGCCGTTATCTTTATTGCCCCATGCCCTTTAACTTTTCCCAAATGTGCAATATGGGGGCGCAGGCGGCGGAAGGGGAGCTTCTGCTCTTCCTCAACGACGATATGGAGATTATCCAGCCCTCCTGGCTGGACCTGCTGGCGGAAAAGGCGGTGCTTTCCTATGTGGGTGCAGTTGGCGCAAAGCTTCTTTATCCGGATTCCCAGATTATCCAGCATGCGGGAATCACTAACCTGCGGATAGGCCCTGCCCATAAGCTGCAGTATTTAAGCGATGATAAGGTGCATTACTTTGGCAGGAACAGGGGGGTCCACGATATGCTGGGGGTCACCGGCGCCTGCCTTTTGGTAAGGCGGGAGGTATTTGACCAAGTGGGGGGCTTTTACCAGGGGCTTGCAGTTGCCTTTAACGATGTGGACCTGTGCTACCATATTTATGAGCGGGGATATTATAATGTAGCCAGAAACGATGTTGCCCTGTACCACCACGAATCCTTAAGCAGGGGAAAGGATGGGGAGTCCGAGGAAAAGCAGCTCCGGCTTATGCGGGAGGGGGAGATCCTCTGTGAGCGGCATCTGGGCCTTTACGGGAAAGACCCTTTTTACCATCCTTACCTGACTACGGATATCTGGGAATCGGAGTATTCCCCCTTATTCCACTATCAGGTAACGCCGGATATGGCCCCTTCCAGGGCAATTCCCTATACAAAGGAGGCCGGGCGGGCAAAGGAGGATAAGTGCCTGGTGGTGGGGATGGAATGCGCCAGGGATATATTCAAGTGGAAATATGCCACTGTGCCGGACCGGGTCAAAGAGATTATCCCGGCCAGGGAGAGAGGGTTTTATTTCCAGGGCTATTCCTTTGTGATCGGGGCGGACAATGCCTGTTACAAAAGGCGGCTGTTGCTGAAAAACCGTGAAAACGGGCAGGTGTGGGCTGTGGCTGTTTCAGACAGGTTCCGCAGGGACATCAGGGAAAACCTGAAAGACCAGACAAACGTGGACTTAACCGGATTTGCCGCAAGGCTGGAGGAAGGGGCGGTCCCCCCGGGGGTTTACCAGTTTGGGATGCTGGCGGAGGATAAATGCTCCCGGCAGAAGCTGGTAAACTGGAGCAACTGGATACTGGAGGTAGGGACAGATGGGAAGTAAAGGCGAGGAAAGGGAAAGCCGCAAGAATCTGCCGGAGGCAGAAGGGCAGGGGGAAGACTACCGGGCGGCATACGAAAAGGAGCACTTAAGGAATGCAGACCTGGCAGGGCGGATTGCGGACCTGGAGGCAAAGTGTGACGAACTGAATTTTAAACTGGACCGGATTAAAAATAATCCCTTATGGAAAATGTCCGCCCCCCTGCGCCGGGGAATGCACTTTGCCCTCCGGCAAAGGGGCAGGCTGAAAAACTGCGGGAATATCAGGGGTGTGGTTTCCAAGATAAAATACAAAAAAATTGAGCGCCAGGCAATGGAAAACTTTGGTACCAAAAGCTTTCCCTCCCCAGAAGAGGCGAAAGCCCAGAGGGAGCATCCCTTTCCCAGGAAGGTGAAGTTCAGCATTCTGGTGCCCCTTTATAATACCCCGGAAAATTTCCTGCGGGAGATGATTGAGTCGGTGGAAAACCAGACCTATGAAAACTGGGAGCTTTGCCTGGCGGACGGCTCCGACGGGGAGCATGGGTATGTGGGCAGGATTGCCAGGGAATACCAGGAGAAGGCCGCTGCCCGGCGTAAGGAACTGGAAAACCGGGGGATCCAGGGCTTCGGGCCGGAAATACGCTACCAGAAACTGCCCCAAAATGAGGGCATAGCGGGCAACACCAACCAGTGCCTGAAGCTGGCAACAGGGGAATTTATCGGGCTTTTTGACCATGACGATGTGCTCCACCCTGCAACCTTGTTTGAATATGTGAAGGCCATTAACGAAAAGGGGGCGGACTATCTTTACTGTGACGAGTCAACCTTCAGGAGCGGGGATATCAACAAACTGCTGACCATGCATTTTAAGCCCGATTACGCCATAGACAACCTGCGGGCTAATAATTACATCTGCCATTTCAGCGTCTTTGCCAGGGAACTGTTAGAGGGGACGGAACTGTTCCGCACCCAGTTTGACGGCAGCCAGGACCATGATATGATCCTGCGGCTTACAGACAAGGCAAAAAAGGTGGTGCATGTACCCAGGCTGCTGTATTATTGGCGGAACCATCCCGGCAGCGTAGCCTCCGGCGTGGAGGCAAAGCCCTATGTGGTGGATGCGGCAAAAGGGGCGGTGGCTGACCATCTGAAAAGGCAGGGGTATACCCATTTCCAGATCACCTCCACCAGGGCCTTTGAGACTATTTTTAAGATACGGTACCAGATTGTGGGAAGCCCCCTGATTTCCATTATTATCGCTAACAAAGACCATGAGGGGGACTTAAGGCGCTGTATTTCTTCCATTGAAGAAAAGTCCACCTATGAAAATTATGAGATCATTGTGGTGGAGAACAACAGCTCCGGAAAAGGGATATTCGATTATTATCAAGAGCTGGAAAAAGATGAAAAAGTGAGGGTAGTTACCTTTAAGGGGGACTTTAACTATTCTGCGGTAAACAACCTGGGAGCCAAAAAGGCAAGGGGGGAATACCTGCTGCTTTTAAACAATGACACCCAGGTGATCACTGTCAACTGGATGGAGGAGCTTTTGATGTATGCCCAGCGGGAGGATGTGGGGGCAGTGGGTGCCAAGCTTTATTATGGGGACAAGACCATCCAGCATGCAGGGGTCGTGCTGGGGCTTGGGGCACACAGGACTGCCGGGCATAGCCACTATAAACAGCACCGGGAGAACCTGGGCTATATGGGGAGGCTTTGCTACGCCCAGAATGTGTCGGCGGTCACCGGGGCCTGCCTGCTGGTGAAAAAATCCCTTTTCTGGCAGGTGGGAGGCCTGGAGGAGGCCTTTGCGGTTTCCCTGAACGACGTGGATTTCTGCTTAAAGCTGCGGCAGGAGGGGTATTTAAATGTGTTTACCCCCTTTGCGGAGCTGTACCACTTTGAGTCCATATCCCGGGGCCTGGATGATGCCGGGGAAAAGGCCCGGCGCTATGAGAAAGAGGCGGGGCAGTTCCGGGAAAAATGGAAGGGGCTGCTGGAGGCAGGGGATCCTTATTACAATCCGAATTTTTCCCTGGACAGAAGTGACTTTGCTTTGAAAATATAAACATACTATGGTAGAATGTAGATAATATGGTAAAAATGCCAGATCTAAATTATCAAGGAAATCAGGAGGGTTAAAAATGAGCTACAAAGAACAATATGATTTTTGGCTGGAAGACGTCTATTTCGATGAGAAAACCAAAGAGGAACTGCGGGGGATAGCAGGCGATGAGAAGGAGATTGAAGAACGCTTTTACAAAGAGCTGGAATTTGGCACCGGCGGGCTTCGCGGCGTCATCGGCGCAGGCACCAACCGTATGAATATCTACACCGTAAGGAAGGCCACCCAGGGCCTTGCCAATTATATTATCAGCCAGGGGGGAAAGGAACGGGGCGTAGCCATTGCCTACGATTCCAGAAGGATGTCCCCGGAATTTGCCGACGAAGCGGCCCTTTGCCTTGCAGCCAACGGGATCAAGGCTTATGTGTTTGACGCCCTCCGCCCTACACCGGAGCTTTCTTTTGCCCTGCGCACCTTAAAGTGCATTTCTGGTATCGTGATCACTGCAAGCCACAATCCGCCTGAATATAACGGCTACAAGGCATACTGGGAGGACGGCGCCCAGGTGGCTGCCCCCAGGGACAAGGAGATCATTGACGAAGTAAAGAAGGTTACCAATTACCATGAAGTAAAGACCATGGACAAGGAGGAGGCCATCAAGGCAGGGCTCTACCAGGTAATTGGCAAGGAGATTGACGACGCTTACATGGAAGAGTTAAAGAAACAGATCATCCACCCGGAAATCATCAAAGAAGTGGCGGACGATATCAGGATCGTATACTCTCCCTTCCATGGGACAGGAAATGTGCCTGTCAGGAGGATCCTTTCCGAGCTGGGCTTTAAGCATGTTTATGTAGTGCCTGAGCAGGAGCTTCCAGACCCTGACTTTACCACATTAGAATACCCTAACCCGGAAGACCCCAAGGCGTTTACCCTTGCCCTTGCCCTGGCGAAAGAAAAGAATGCCGATATCGTGCTGGCAACCGACCCTGACGCGGACCGCCTGGGAATCTATGCCCTGGATAAAAATACCGGGGAATACGTTCCCTTTACAGGAAATATGTCCGGAATGCTGATTGCAGAATACATCTTAAGGGAAAGGACGGCCACAGGGACCATGCCGGAAAATCCCGCCCTGGTAACCACGATTGTTACTACCAATATGGCGTCGGCAATCGCCAAAGATTACAATGTGAAATTTATCGAAGTGCTTACCGGCTTTAAGTATATTGGGGAACAGATTAAGCTCTTTGAATTAAGCGGCTCCAACAATTACGTATTTGGCCTGGAAGAAAGCTATGGCTGCCTGGCAGGGACCCACGCAAGGGATAAGGATGCTGTTGTGGCCGTTATGTGCCTGTGCGAAGTGGCAGCATGGTGCAAAAAGAACGGCATCACTGTCTGGGACCAGATGCTGAAGCTCTATGAGAAGTACGGTTATTTCAAGGAGACACAATATGCCATTACCTTAAAGGGCATTGATGGCTCCAAGCAGATAGCAGAAATGATGGATAAGCTCCGCAGCAACCCGCCGAAAAACTTCGGGGACCTGGAAGTAAAAGAATTCAGGGATTACGACAGGGATGTAGCCAGGAATCTTGCCACCGGGGAAGAAGGGCCTACCGGGCTGCCGAAATCCAATGTACTTTACTTTGACCTTACCAACGATTCCTGGTGCTGCGCACGCCCTTCAGGGACAGAGCCTAAAATTAAATTTTATATGGGCGTGAAGGGAACAAGCATGGAGGACGCACAGGACAAAGTAGGGAAACTTACAGAAGCATTAAAAGCGTACCTGTAAAAACCATGGGAAAGGGATAGCATGAGTACCAGCCGGGAAAAGACGGTTAACCAAAAGGAGGCCTGAGGGCACAAAGTTAGCCGGCTTTTCCCGGCATTGCTAATTCCAAAGCCAACGGACCAACCCAAAATCCAGGTGCGGGCAGGGAAGAGGTACTTGCATATGGGGAAAATAGTTAAGCTCAGTAACCTGAAAAAAACAATACGTTATCTGAAAAAAAACGGGCTCCGGCAGGCATACTATGCCATGAAGGAACGGATTGGGGCTGAAAAGGAAGATAATTACCACTACCAGCCCCCAGGGGAGGAATGCCTCAAGGGGCAGGCAGCGGAGGGAAAGTCCTTTTCCGTGAAGTTCAGTATCCTGGTCCCGGCTTTTGAGACCAGCGAGGAACATTTGCAGGCAATGATTGCCTCTGTGCTGGGGCAGAGCTATGGTAACCTGGAACTGATCATTGCGGACGCCAGCACAACAGACAGGGTGGAGCGGGTGGTAAAGGCCTGGGAGGATAAGCGGGTCATGTACCGGCGGCTGAAACAGAACACAGGGATTTCTTCCAATACCAACCAGGCCCTTATGTACGCCACAGGGGATTATGCAGGGCTTTTGGACCATGATGATATCCTTGCCCCTGACGCCCTTTATGAGATGGCGGCGTGTATTAACGAAAAGGAAGGCCAGGGCATTTCCCTGCAGCTTCTGTATTCGGACGAAGATAAATGCGACCAGGGGCAGGAACGGTACTTTGAGGTACACCGGAAACCGGATTTTAACCTTGACCTGCTCTTGTCCAATAATTATATCTGCCATTTTATGGTGATGAAACGGCAGCTGATGCAGGAACTGACTTTTCGGAGCGTGTGCGATGGTGCACAGGACTATGATATTGCCCTCCGGGCGGTGAATGTGATGCTGGGCAAGGACAGGCACAGGGCCAAAAAGGCAGAGCTGCCCATAGCCCATATTCCCAAAGTGCTGTACCATTGGCGCTGCCACGGGGGCTCAACGGCGGAAAACCCTGCCAGCAAGCAGTATGCCTATGATGCGGGGAAACGGGCAGTGGAGGACTTTCTCCGGGCAAGGGGCTGGAAGGGGACTGTGTCCCATCTGCGCCACCTGGGCTTTTACAGGGTAGATTACCAGCCCGACCTTTTAATGAACCGTCCGGATACGGCAGTGGTGGGCGGCAAGCTGATTGGGAAGGACAAAAAAGTGGCGGGAGGGATTTATACCGCGGAAGGGGAGCCCCTTTACCTGGGGCTCCACAAAGAGTACAGCGGCTATATGCACCGGGCATGCCTTCAGCAGGAGGCGGAAATGGTGGATGTGCGCTGTATGAAGGTGTCAAGGGAAGCGGAGGCCATATTGGAGGAGATGATCGGGCTCCCCTACCTGCCCCATCCGGGAACCGGGCGGTTTGACTGGCAGGACTGCCTGAAGGAATGCGTGGACTACAGGGAACTGAGCCTGAAGTTTTGTGAAAAGGTCAGGGAAAAGGGCTACCGGATTGTATGGGACCCGGCCATGACGGAGAAGATTTAAGAAAGGGTTCACAGGAAAAGGCCTATGGCGAAAACCACAGTAGTAATACCCAATTATAATGGAAGAAAGTACCTGGAGCCCTGCCTGCGCTCCCTTATGGAGGGCAGCACAGAGGCGGAAATTATCCTTGTGGATAATGGCTCCGGGGACGGCAGCGGCCTTTGGGCAAAGGAAAAATTCCCCCGGATAAAACTCATAGAAATGGGGGAAAACACAGGATTTAGCCGCGCTGTCAATGAGGGCATCAAAGCCGCCCGCACAGAATATGTGTTGCTTTTAAATAATGATACGGTATCCGGCCCCCATATGGTGGAGCGCCTGGAAAAGGCCATGGAAGGGGGAAAAGAAATCTTTTCCGCAGGGGCGAAAATGGTCAGTATGCAGGACCCGGATAAACTGGACGGGGCAGGGGATTTTTATTGTGCCCTTGGGTGGGCTTTTGCCAGGGGCAAGGGCAGGGCAGCGGGGGCTTACAGCAAGCCCTGCCGTATTTTTTCCGCCTGTGCCGGGGCAGCAATCTACCGGCGGGCACTTTTTGAAAAAATCGGGTATTTTGACGAAATGCATTTTGCCTATCTGGAGGACGTTGATATCGGGTACCGGGCAAATATTTATGGATACCATAACAGATATGAGCCGGGGGCGCTGGTATATCACATAGGCAGCGCTGCCAGCGGCTCCCGGTACAATAGCTTTAAGGCCAGGCTTTCTGCAAGAAACAGCCTCTACCTGGTTTACAAAAATATGCCCATTTTACAAATACTGCTGAACCTGCCCTTTTTACTGGCAGGCTTTTTGGCCAAATACCTGTTTTTTGCCAGGAAGGGGATGGGGCGGGTATACCTGGCAGGGCTCCGGGATGGGGCCAGGCTCTCTTTTTCTGAGGGCAGAAAAAAGAAAGTAAGGTTTTCGCCTTTCAATTTAAAAAATTACCTCTGGCTCCAGGGGCAGCTCTGGCTGAATATTGCCAGAAGATTACAGTGAATTTGGAAGGGCGGCTAATTTTAAGTTGTACTTTTTGTAATAATATTGTAGAATATTTGCAAGAAGGCAGAAGGATATGATTAAGGACAATCAAAAGTATTTTAACAGACTGCACTTGTTGGTGGACGCCCTGGTAGTGGCGGTTGCCTACCTGTTTGCATGGTATATAAAGTTCTGCACCATTTTTGCGGACACGGAACCGGGTGCAGGAGCGCTGGACGCAGGTATCTATTTTGGCTACCTCTATTTTGTTGTACCCGAATATCTTATCCTGTACTATTTTTTCAATATGTATGCGCCTAAACGGGCTACCAGGCGCAAGTATGAGCTGGAAGGCATTATCAAGGCAAACGCGGCAGGGATTGCGGTTTTTATCGTTTTTCTTTATATGGTCAAGCAGGAACACTTTTCCCGCTTTATGATGGGCGCTTTTTTTCTGCTCAATGTCACCTTTACCGCCATATTCCGCACAGTGATACGGAATTTACTCCTTTATTTCAGGAAAAAGGGGTACAATCTGAAGTATATTCTGCTGATCGGCTATTCCCGGGCGGCGGAGGAATACATTACCAGGATCAACGCCAACCCCCAGTGGGGTTATGTGGTGCGGGGGATTTTGGACGACCGGGTTCCCAGCGGCACTATTTACAAAGGGGTCAAAGTGGTAGGCAGAATTGAAAATATCCGGTATATCCTGCCGGAAAACAAACTGGATGAGATTGCCATTACCCTTGCCCTTAAAGACTATGACCATCTGGAGTATATTGTGGATTTGTGCGAAAAGTCAGGGGTGCACACCAAATTCATACCGGATTACAATTCCCTGGTGCCCAGCCATCCCTATACAGAGGATTTGATGGGGCTGCCGGTGATCAATATCCGTTATGTACCCCTTACCAATACTTTAAACTGGGTTTCCAAGCGGGCGGTGGATATTGCCGGGGCTTTTCTGGGGATCCTCATTTCCTCCCCGGTTATGCTCCTGGCGGCGCTGGCGGTGCGGTTAACCAGCCGGGGGCCGGTAATCTTCAAACAAGAAAGGGTGGGGCTTCACAATAAAACTTTTAAAATGTACAAATTCCGCACCATGGAGGTGCAAAAGCCCACTTCAGAACAGAAAGCGTGGACGGTAAAGGGCGACCCGCGGGTTACAAAGGTAGGGAAATTTTTAAGGTGCACCAGCCTGGACGAGTTGCCGCAGCTCTTTAACATTCTTATGGGAGAGATGTCTTTAGTGGGGCCAAGGCCGGAGCGGCCTTTATTTGTGGAAAAATTCAAGGAAGAAATTCCCAGGTACATGATCAAGCACCAGGTAAGGCCGGGGCTTACCGGCTGGGCGCAGGTTAACGGGTACCGGGGGGATACCTCTATCCGTAAAAGAATAGAGTATGACTTGTTTTATATAGAAAACTGGACCATGAGCATGGATTTTAAGATTATGTTCCTGACTTTATTCAAAGGTTTTGTGAACAAAAATGCTTATTGACTTCCCTGTGAATATCATTAGGGAAATTTGCAAATCTTAAGGATAAATTAAGAAAATACGAAGGGGCTTGCTTAAAAAGGCGTTTTATGCGAAAATATTGTTTTGTTAGAAATGGCGGATGATAAAGCCCGGAGGATAGATAGTTTAAGAAATAAGGGAGAGGTAAGGGAGAGATAAGGTATGGCAACGGAACCCAGGAAACCAGTGAAAAAAAGGCCCGCCGGTACGGGGACAGGCACAGGTACGAAGAGGCCTGCCAGCGCGGGGGCGGGTACAGGTACGAAAAGGCCCCAGGGCGCAGGGGCCGGGACAAAAAAGCCTGCAGATAAAAGGCCAGTGAATAAAAAACCGGCATCAGGCAGGCCTGTCAGGCAGGAAGAACCCGTCAGGCGGAGTGAACCGCCCAGGAAAAAGAAAAAGCCCGCTTCTGTACAAAAGCAGGCAAAGAAGAAGCGGACGAAAGTCCTGCTGTTCATTCTGGAAATTTTTGTCCTGCTGATTATGGTGGTTGTCCTGTACAGCGTACTGAAATTTGAGAAAGTAGGCAAAATGGATCTCCAGAGGGAAGAACTGGTGATCAACCCTGAGGTGGAACAAAAGGAAGAAACTACCATGAAGGGTTATTGGAACATTGCCCTGTTCGGTGTGGATTCTACCACAGGCGCCCTGACCAAGAATACCAGAAGCGACACCATTATGATCGCATCCATTAACCAGGATACAGGGGACTGCAAAGTGGTCAGCGTCTATCGTGACACTTACCTGAACCTGAGCAATGACTCTTATAATAAATGTAACTCCGCTTACGCAAAGGGCGGGCCCAAACAGGCAATCAATATGCTGAACATGAACCTGGATATGAATATTGAGGATTTTGTGACAGTGGGATTTGCAGGGCTGGCGGATACCATTGATGCCCTTGGGGGGATCATGATTGATATTGACAGTGTGGAACTGAAGCATATCAATAATTACCAGATTTGTATGGCGGAGGATCTTAAGAGAAGCTATACCCCGGTTACAAGCACAGGCTACCAGCTTTTGGACGGCCTGCAGGCAACGGCTTACTGCCGTATCCGTTACGGCGGGGGGGATGACTTCAAACGTACAGAGCGCCAGCGGGAAGTGCTCCTGGCGATTGCGGACAAAGCAAAAACCGCTTCCCCGGCAACCTTAAACGAAATTGCCAATGCAATCTTTGATAAAGATGAGATCTATACTTCCCTGGATGTATCGGAGATACTGGAGCTTTTAGGCGGGATTGCCAAGTACCAGGTGGTGGCCCAGGGCGGGTTCCCGGAGGAGACCAGGCGCACAACAGGGACTATTGGGGAAAAGGGAAGCTGCGTAGTACCCCTTTCCTTGTCGGATAATGTACAGTGGCTCCATGAATTCCTGTTTGAGGATGAAGAGTACTCCCCTTCGGAGACTGTTTTGCAGATCAGCGATAAGGTGAAGTCGGATACTTCCGGCTATGTTAAATAATATATTGAAAAAAGGGCCAATTAAAAACTGGTCCTTTTTCAAATGTACATGGGGAGTAAGGGGCAGGCTGCCCCAGGATCGGGTTCCTGTGTACATGGCGGGACTTGACGGACAATTTGGAAACGAGGTTTCAGATTCCTATGATGGAAGTAGATGTGATCATTCCGGTTTATAAACCGACTGAAAAATTAACAGCCCTGTTGGAGGCCCTAAAGGCACAGACCCTGCCTGTCCACCGTATTATTTTGGTCAATACGGAAAAGATTTATTTTGACAAATTTACCGCAGGCACGGATTTTTGGGATAAATATAAGAACGTGACAGTGAAGCATATCCCGAAAAAGGACTTTGACCATGGGGGGACAAGAAATTACGGGGTATCCCTGTCCCTGGCGCCTTATTTTATCATGATGACCGATGATGCCCTTCCGGTGGATGAAAAAATGACAGAACGGCTGCTCTCCCCCTTTGTGGATACCAAGGTGGGCATGTCCTATGCCAGGCAGGTCCCGGCCAGGGGGTGCGGGGTAATTGAACGTTATACCCGTTCTTTTAATTACCCGGAGAAATCCTGTGTAAAATCCGCCCGGGATATTAAAACCATGGGAATCAAAGCCTTTTTCGCATCCAATGTATGTGCCGCCTACCGGAGGGATATTTTTGATGAATTGAAAGGCTTTACCAGCCATACCATATTTAATGAAGATATGATTTATGCCAGGGGGCTGATGGACGCAGGATACCGGATCGCTTATGCGGCCAGGGCAAAGGTAGCCCATTCCCATAATTACAGCGGTTTTGGCCAGTTTCGGAGAAATTTTGACTTAGGCGTGTCCCATGGGGAGTATCCGGAGATCTTTTCCGGGCTGTCTGCGGAATCAGAAGGGAAGAAGCTGGTCAAGGAAACCTGCCGGTTCCTTTGGGGGGAAGGCAAGCCCTGGCTGATTGTGAAACTGGCCTGGCAAAGCGGCTGTAAATATCTGGGGTATTTTTGGGGAAAACGATATAAGCGGCTTCCTGTGGCTCTTAGAAAAATGTTATCCATGAACAGGGAATACTGGAAATGAGGCGTTGGGCTGGTTGCAGGAAAGAAAACAAAATCAACAAATTTTTGTCACAATTTAAACACAATTGCCGGATATACTAAATTCATAAAAACAGGAAAGGAAGCGGCCGGTTGATATGCCGCACACAGGAAAGGAAGAGAGGTAATTGTTATGTATGAAAATAATTATCCCAATAGCTATAATCATGATGCCCCAAGTTCGGATTCCGTAAACGGCTACAGCCAGGGAAGCGGGGACGCTTATCAGTATGGATCAAGCGGGACTTACTATAGCACTGGGGGCAGCCAGTACCAGAACCATACAGGCGGGCAGGGAAAAAAGAATAAAGGCGGCACAGGGAAGAAAGTTGCCATTGCAGTTTGCTGCGGCCTGTTTTTCGGCGTTTTTGCAGGCGTTGGTTTCCAGGCGGTGGATTCTGCGTCAGATTACTTAAAGACAAAGACGGAAAAGGAACAGATATCCCAGCAGGCACTTCCGGAAAATTCGCCGGAGGGCGCTTTGGAGGATGCCGGAGGGGAACAGGCACAGGCGCAGGCAGGAATACCGGAGGTGGAAACAGGAAACGGCACAGTGCATGCCACAGTAACTGATGTCACCGAGGTAGTCAAGGCGGTGATGCCCTCTGTGGTTTCTGTCAATAACAGATATGTGGAGAGGATGACCTTCTTTGGCCAGGAATACAGCCAGGAGGTGGGCGGTTCCGGCTCCGGCATTATCGTAGGAAAAAATGACACTGAGCTTTTGATTGTCACCAATTATCATGTGGTGGAGTCGGCGGAAGAGCTTACGGTACAGTTTACGGACGGCAGCCAGGTGCAGGCACAGGCAAAAGGGCAGGATATGGAAAAAGACCTGGCGGTGATCGCAGTGCAGCTTAGCGATATTGACGCCAGCACAATGGGCAGGATTGCCATAGCCAAGCTGGGCAATTCCGACGAGCTTACCGTTGGGGAGCCGGTGGTGGCCATTGGTAACGCCTTAGGCTATGGGCAGTCAGTTACCGCAGGGGTGGTCAGTGCCCTTGACAGGGCGATTGCAGCCACAGACGTAAGCCAGGGAAACCAGAACGAGGATATGGAGATCAACACCTTTATCCAGACAGACGCGGCTATTAATCCCGGCAACTCTGGCGGCGCGCTGATCAATATCAGGGGAGAGGTGATTGGCATCAACTCCAATAAAATCGGCGGTTCCACGGTAGAAGGCATGGGCTATGCCATTCCCATTTCTGACGCTAAGCCAATTATTGAGGATTTAAAGACCAAGCAGACCAAGATCAGAATTGCGGAAGAAGACAGAGGCATTCTGGGAATAACAGGGGTTGACGTGACAGCGGATACCATACAGCTTTACGGTTTCCCCAAAGGCGTGTTTGTATCCAGCGTGACAGAGGGCACCGGTGCACATAAGGCAGGCATTATCAGGGGCGATATCATTACCGGCATTAACGGGGAGGAAGTGGTTTCCATGGCGGAATTGAAGGGAGAGCTCTCCTATTATGCGGCGGGGACAGTGGTAGAGCTGACCATCATGCAGGGCAGCGCGGCAGGATTTCAGGAAAAAACAGTGGAAGTAACGCTGGGACGTTCAGAAAGCGTCCAGTAAGGGAAAGAGATTGCTGCATCCTTAACTTTGGGGTTATGGGTGCGGCAGTCTTTTTTATGTCCAGGCAGCTTTGACAGGGAGAAGTTATTTCGTTATAATTATAAAGGGGATTGGTTACTGGCGTGAACCATATTTGTAACAGGCTTGCTGTAGAACTGAAAATACAAGAAGGAAATAAGTAAATGGCGCTTAAAACATTTTTATGGATTGAAGACCGGAAGGAAAAAGCCGGTTATCTGTTTTGGAGTATTCTTTTGAAGCATTTGTGTCCTGACATATCAGTAGAGAGTAAAAACAATAACAGCGAACTTGTTAAGGCTGTAAAAAATTTAGAAGACACAGATAATAAGTATGTGATAGTATTTGACAATTCATTTGATAATCTGCAGGTGGCAATGGAATTAAAGCTACTAAAGCAATATGCAGGCCAGAAAAAGAATATTGTTTTAATGGACATTATATGTTTTGAATATATTCTGCTGGAATTCAGAAGTTTGGTCAGTTGGATATACGCACCGGATGATGAATTCTTAAGCAAGAGAGCAAATGCAATATTGGCAAGAGAAAAGCTTGTTAATACTATTAAAACTGGCAATATGCACTATAAGGATATTAAAGAAATTGTTGCCTATGATGTACATATTAACGAACATAACATTGAGTGCCTGGCAGCAAAGCTTTTATTTGATTTAACCAGAAATACTGGGTTTGAAGTTTCAAAAGGCAGTATTGGGGAGTGCTGGACGGGAGCCTGCTGTGAATGGGAAGGGCGCAAGGACGACGATGTTTGTGGGCTTTACAGCAATAGATTGTCTGTATATGCAAAAATGAGAAGCATTTATGAAGAAACTTGTTTAAAAGCACAGTTTTATGCAGCAGGGATAGAGGTGGCAGATGATTAGGATTTTTAAAGAAAAACGGGATATTCCCGAGAATATGGATTATGTGGAGTTAAATGATTTGTTTTTTGACCAGAATACGGTATCCCTGATAGATAAGCGGGCTGAGAAAATTATTGAAACCATTGATGGGGCTAAGCTTATCAGCAAATATAAAATTGGCTCAAGGTTTAGTGATGTTGTATTGGATATTGACAGGCTTTCATCCGGCTGTAAGACGGTATTGAATGTACTCTATTATCCGGATAAGGTTTTTTGCCTGAAGGAATGTGGAAATAATGCCCTGGAAATTTTGTATGGATTAGACCGGGGACAGGTATGCAGTGAGTATGCCATGATTCCTTTTTCCCTGCCTTCCGTTATTGCCCAAACGAAAGCAGGACAAAGGGTAATTGGCGATTATGAGGAATTAAAGGAGTGGTGGAGCGATGAAAAGTAAGCCTTTAGTTATGGAGCGTTTTTCAACGGTCCATTCTTCATTTAGCGTAGACTTTTTGTTTAAAAATAATATAACAATTTTAATGGGCGATTCCGGTACAGGAAAGACGGTTGTATTTTCGTTCATCAGGGAATGTATGGCTTTAAACCCGAAAATTTTATGCTTAAATTACTTGGACTACCAGAGGAATATCAAAAAGGTTATCAGCCAGGAAGAAGGCAGGCTGATTGTTATTGATAATGCAGATATATTGTTAGATGATGATGCGAGAAAATACATTTCTTTGGATGATAAGAATCAATATCTGATCATTGGAAGAAACCCGAAAAATCTCTTTGCAACCCGGGAAAATTTATTTGAACTGGTATGCAGGCAAGCAGGAGAGCGGAGGGAATTTACAATAAAAGAATACTTATAGAAAATTGCTAGTATTCTTTCCCGCCTAACCGCATAAAATGAGTTAAAAGAAATATAATGTCCCTGGCTTTGGGAATTGTGGAATGGGGGAACCTATGAAAAATATTTTTAGGAAGCTGACAGGATACGGCGCATATGCCCTTGGGCTGGTAATGCTATGCCTGTTCACAGCCTGCGCCAAAGAGAAAAATCCCATGGAAAAAGTAAAGGACTTGGATTTTACAGTCCTGGCGGAGGATAATATTCCCCAGGAACTTAAAACGGTGATTGAGGAAAAGAAAGCCAACGCTTTTAAGGTTACTTATCAGGACAACGGTTTTCTATATATCTGTATTGGCTATGGGGAACAGGTGAGTGGCGGTTATAGTATCACGGTAAACGACCTGTATCTTACAGAAAACGCTATTTACGCAGATACCACGCTGCTGGGCCCGGATCCCGGGGACGGGACGGTGAAAAAGGACACCCAATCCTATCCCTATGTTGTGATAAAGACGGAATTTATTGATAAACCGGTAGTGTTTAATTAGAGGGCAACATTACCCAAACCCTGAAAATTTTAAACCAAAAACCAGGGAAAACAGATTGAATGTCACAGCCATTGATAATATAATAGTCCTAAAAACAGGATGGAAGGATAAGGAAATGGATAAAAACAGTTTTGCCCAAACGCCCCCCATGGGGTGGAACAGCTACGATTATTATGATACCACAGTGACGGAAGCCCAGGTAAAGGAAAATGCGGATTATATGGCAGCCCATCTGAAAGCCTTCGGGTGGGAGTATGTGGTGGTGGACATTCAATGGTATTCCAACGATGCAGGCTCTAAAAGGGAAGAGTACCAGTATATTCCCTTCGGGGATGTGGAGATGGACCAATGGGGGCGGCTGCAGCCTTCCCCCGCCCGCTTCCCCTCCTCCGCACAAGGACGCGGATTTGCCCCCCTGGCGGCGTATGTCCACGGACTGGGGCTGAAATTTGGCATACATATTATGAGGGGCATTCCCCGGCAGGCGGCGGAGCGGCGTATGCCTGTCCTGGGAACGGAAAAGACGGCGGACGCTGTGGCGGACCCTTATTCCGTGTGCCCCTGGAACCCGGACATGTATGGCGTGCGGCCCACACAGGAAGGACAGGCTTACTATGATTCCCTGCTTTCCCTCTATGCCGGCTGGGGGGTGGATTTCATTAAGTGCGACGATATCTGCGACAGCAAGCTCTACCGGGAGCAGCCCTTCTCCGGCTGGGAGGAGACACGGATGCTCCATAAGGCCATTGAAAAGTGCGGGCGTCCCATTGTGCTCAGCCTTTCACCTGGGCCGGCCCATATAGGCCGGGCGTGGGAGTATGGCAGGTATGCCAATATGTGGCGGATCACCGATGATTTCTGGGATGAATGGAAGCTGCTGAAAGCAATGTTTGCCCGCTGTGAACTATGGCAGGACCATGTAAAGCAGGGGTGTTACCCGGACTGCGACATGCTGCCAGTGGGAAAGCTTGGCAAAGGCTTCGGAGAAGAGAGGATGACCAACTTTACAAGGGAAGAGCAGAAAACCATGGTAACCCTGTGGTGCCTGTTCCGATCCCCTTTGATGATTGGCGCAAACCTTCCGGGGCTGGATGCCTGGACCCTTTCCCTGCTGACCAATAAGGAAATCCTGGCCCTTTTGAAGGAGGGCTGCCATGGGGTGCAGCTTGCCAGGACAGAAACCATGGCAGTGTGGAAAAGTAAAGACAGGGTTAAAGGGACAGTGACGGTGGCTTTGTTTAACCTGTCAGAGGAGGCGGCGGCGCTTTCCCTTCCCCTGGAAGCTTTGGAGGAAGGCTTTGAGGGGAAGGGGGAAGCGGGGCTTTATGAACTCTGGGAGAAGGAGGAGAGCCTTACCTGTTCCGGGGTGATAACAGCCAGCGTCCCGGCCCATGGGGTGAAGGTTTACCAGGTGCAGGGGAAATAAAAGAGGCCCGCAGATTGAATCCCCCGGGACAGGGGGATTGCACAGAGATTGGTTGCCGTGGCATGGCGTGGGAGGCAGGTATGGAACGGGAGGATTTTAATATGCCCCTTTCCCTGAAAAGGCTCCAGGTCAGGGATGCTTTTTGGGGAGATGAGATGGAACTGGTAAGAACAGAAGTGATACCTTACCAGTGGGAGGCGCTGAACGACAGAGTGGAAAATGCGGCTCCCAGCTTTTGTATGAGGAATTTTAAACTGGCAGGCAGGATGAACCGGGAGAGGCTGGAGAAGGGGGCTCTTTTCCAGGAGCCTGAATACTGTTTCCGGGGATTTGAAGCCCTGCCGGAAGACCCGGCGCATTTAGAGGACAGGTTTTATGGCTTTGTCTTCCAGGACAGTGATTTTTCAAAATGGATTGAAGCGGTGGCCTATTCCCTGGCCAGCCATCCCGACCCGGCGCTGGAGGGCATTGCCGACCAGGCCATTGAGATTGTGTGCGCCGCCCAGCAAAAGGATGGGTATCTGGATACCTATTACATCCTAAACGGCAGGGACAAAACCTTTACCAACCTGAAAGACCACCATGAACTGTACTGCTTTGGGCATTTAGCGGAAGGGGCGGTGGCTTACTATCAGGCTACGGGAAAGGACAGGCTTTTAAATGCCGCCAGAAAATTTGCCGATTACATTGACAGTTATTTCGGGCCAGGGGAAGGGAAATGCAAGGGCTATCCGGGACATGAGATTGCGGAAATGGCACTGGTGCGCCTTTATGAAGCCACCGGGGAGAAAAGGTATCTGGCCCTTGCCAGGTTTTTTATTGAGGAAAGAGGAAAACAGCCCTACTATTTTGACCAGGAGAATCCGGAGGAGGCCAGGAAACATCCCCACATGCTCCGGTACCACTATTACCAGGCGCACCTGCCTGTAAGGGAACAGAAAGAGGCGGTAGGCCATGCAGTGCGGGCAGTGTACCTTTATTCCGGCATGGCGGATATTGCCCGGCTTACGGAGGATGAAAGCCTTTTTGAAGCCTGCCAAAGGCTCTGGAGGGATATCACAGGCCGGAAAATGTACCTTACCGGAGGAATAGGGGCCACCCATATAGGGGAAGCTTTTTCTTATCCCTACGATTTGCCCAACGGCACAGCATATGCGGAGACCTGCGCTTCCATCGGGCTGGTATTTTTTGCCAGGCGGATGCTGGGGATCAGCCCCAGGGGAGAGTACGCGGATGTTATGGAGCGGGCACTGTATAATGGGATTTTAAGCGGCATGGCCCTGGACGGAAAGAGCTTTTTCTATGTGAACCCCCTGGAGGTAAACCCGGAGGCATGCAGAAGGGATGAGAGGAAGTCCCATGTAAAGGCGGTAAGGCAGAAATGGTTTGGCTGTGCCTGCTGCCCTCCCAACCTGGCAAGGCTGCTGGGTTCCCTGGGCAGCTATGCTTTTACGGAAAATCAGGATACCCTGTTTGTGCATCTGTATATGGGAGCCTGTATCCAAAAAGATATAGGGGGAAAGCAGGTAAGAGTCTTTCTGGAATCCAATTTCCCCTGGGAGGGCAGGGTGGTGGCCAGGGTATGCGCCAAAGGTACCGGGTTCAGGCTTGCCCTGCGCATTCCCGGCTGGTGCAGTGGCTTCTCCCTTACAGGGTGCAGCCAACAGGAAAGGGAGGTAAAGGACGGATATCTGTACATCAGGAAACAATGGGGGGAGGAAGAGCTTCTGGAATTGGATTTTCCCATGGAAGTACGGCTGATGGCATCCCACGGGCAGGTGCGGGAGAATGCAGGGAAAGTGGCGGTCACAAGAGGGCCTTTGGTTTACTGCCTGGAGGAGGCGGATAACGGGAAAAACCTTCACCAGCTTCTCCTTGACGCCCAGGGTTCTTATAAGGTACAGGAGGAGGAAATCTGCGGCAAAACCGTAAATTCGGTGGCCTTCCCGGGCTACCGGCGGAAACAGGGGGAAAATAGCCTGTATCATGTTTATGCAAGGGAGGAACTGCTTCCCGTTTCTTTAAAGTTTGTACCTTATTATATGTGGGCAAACCGGGGAGAAAACGAAATGCAGGTTTGGGTAACTGTCAAAAATGAAAAAGAACTGGGATAAAAAATGATGATCATAATTAAAAATGGGACGATTGTAGATCCTGTAAGGAAGGAATGCTACCAGGGGGATATACAGATTGAGGGGAACCAGCTCACCCGCCTGGCCCGGGAAACGGAAGGGGGCCTGGCCATACCGGAGGGTGCCCGGGTTATCAAGGCCCAGGGGCTGATGGTTGCCCCGGGGCTGGCGGATACCCATGTGCATTTCCGGGATCCGGGCTTTACTTATAAGGAAGATATACAAACCGGCGGCGCGGCGGCGGCAAAGGGGGGTTTTACGGAAATTGTGCTGATGGCCAATACCAGGCCCTGCGTGGATAATAAGGAGACCCTTGCCTATGTGCTGGCCAAGGGGAAAAACACAGGCATCCATATACAAAGCTGCGCCAATGTGACAAAAGGCATGGGGGGGAAGGAACTGGTTGATATGGAGGAGCTGTCCCTTTCCGGGGCGGCAGGCTTTACCGACGACGGGATTCCCCTGGTGGACGAAAAGCTTGTGAGGGAAGCCATGGAACGGGCAGCGGCGCTCCGTAAACCAATCAGCTTCCACGAGGAGGACCCGGCACTGATTACCAATAACGGTATCAACAGCGGCAGGGCAGCGGCGCATTTTGGCATCAAAGGCTCCCCCAGGGAGGCGGAAATCAACCTGGCCCGGCGGGACATTGCCCTGGCCCGGCTTACCGGGGCGGAGGTGGTGATACAGCATATCAGCGCAAAGGAGACAGTGGCGCTCCTGCGCCAGGCAAAGGCAGAGGGGATTTGTGTCCATGGGGAAGCAACCCCCCATCATTTCACCCTCACCCAGGAGGCTGTGATAGAAAAAGGCACCCTGGCCAAGATGAATCCGCCCCTTAGGGAAGAGGAGGACCGGCTGGCGATTATCCGGGGCATCCAGGATGGGACCATTGACCTGATTGCCACTGACCATGCCCCCCACAGCAGGGAAGAGAAAGAAAAGCCTGTCACAGAAGCGCCCAGCGGCATTATCGGCCTGGAAACCGCCCTGTCCCTGGGAATCCGGGAGCTGGTGGGGAAAGGCTACCTGGACATGCCCCAGCTCATAGAGCGTATGAGCACAGCACCCTGTAAGCTGTACGGGCTTCCCGGGGGACGGATAGAGGAGGGCGCAAGGGCAAGCCTGGTACTGTTCCATCCCGGGGAGCGCTGGACCGTGGGGGGCTTCCTCTCCAGGTCTGCCAATTCCCCCTTTATCGGGGAAAACCTCCCGGGGGTAGTTTATTATACCATCTGTGACGGAAAAGTCGTATACGAAAGGGCAAGGCTAAAAGATGAGTAAGAAGAAAAAAGTAAAAGCGAGGGTGCTCTCCCAGAAGATGATAGCGCCGGATATTTATGACATGTGGCTGGAAACAGGCCTGGCAGGGGAAGCGGGGGCAGGGCAGTTTATTGGGGTTTACCCCACAGACGCCTCCCGTCTCCTGCCCCGCCCCATCAGCATTTGTGAGGTGGGCCAGAACAGGGGTGCGCTGCGTATCGTTTACCGGATTGCAGGGGCGGGTACGGAGGAGTTTGCCTCATGGCAGGCAGGTACGGAAGTGGAAATCCTGGGAATCCTGGGAAACGGTTTCCCTGTGGCAGAAGGGGCGGGAAAGCGGTGCTTGCTTATGGGCGGCGGCATCGGCATCCCGCCTATGGTACAGCTTGCCAGGGAGCTTTGGGCATCGGGCACAGAGCCGGTGGTTATAGCGGGCTACCGGGACAGCAGGCTTTTTCTCAAAGAAGACCTGGAAAAATACGCTAAAGTCCTGGTTGCCACTGAGGATGGAAGCCGGGGGGTTAAGGGCAACGTGCTCACAGCCCTGGAGCAGGAAGGGGCCAAGGGGGATGTGATTATGGCCTGCGGCCCTATGGCCATGCTTAGGGCTGTCAAAGCATACAGCCAGGAAAAACAGATAAAGGCCTACCTTTCCCTGGAAGAGCGGATGGCCTGCGGGGTAGGGGCGTGCCTGGGCTGTGTGTGCAAAACCACCCAAAAGGACGCCCATTCCCATGTAAACAACGCCAGGATCTGCACAGAGGGTCCTGTATTTGAGGCAGGGGAGGTGGCTATCTGATGAATACCAAAGTAACCATTGCAGGGGTGGAATTTCAGAATCCCGTTATGACGGCTTCAGGGACCTTTGGTTCCGGTATGGAATACAGCGATTTTGTGGATTTGGGCAGGCTGGGGGCGGTGGTCACCAAGGCAGTGGCAAACATCCCCTGGGAGGGGAACCCTACCCCGCGGGTGGCGGAAACCTATGGGGGAATGCTAAACGCCATTGGGCTCCAAAATCCTGGCATTGATGTATTCCTGGAGAGGGATATCCCCTTCCTGAAACAGTACCAAACCAAGATTATTGTGAACGTATGCGGCAGGACGGTGGAGGATTATCTGGAGACCGTGGAACGCCTGAGGGATGCGGATGTGGATATGCTGGAGATCAACGTTTCCTGCCCCAATGTGAAGGAGGGGGCCATTGCCTTTGGGCAGAAGGCGGAGAGCCTATATGGGATTACCTCCCAGATTAAGGGAAGGGCAAAACAGCCGGTGATCATGAAGCTCAGCCCCAACGTGACAGATATCACAGAGATGGCCAAGGCGGCGGAGGCCGGGGGAGCCGACGGCATTTCCCTGATCAATACCATAACCGGCATGAAGATCGATATCCACCGGCGGGCCTTTGCCCTTGCCAATAAGACCGGGGGGCTTTCAGGGCCTGCCATTAAGCCTGTGGCAGTGCGCATGGTATACCAGGCTTCCCGGGCGGTGAAAATCCCGGTGATCGGCATGGGGGGCATCCGCACGGCGGAGGACGCCATTGAGTTCCTCTTAGCCGGGGCATCTGCCGTGGCAGTGGGGGCTATGAATTTTGCCAACCCTTATACCACAGTGGAAGTGATAGAAGGGATAGAGGACTATATGAGAACCTATAAGGTGGAAGACATCAGGGAACTGATTGGCGGCGTAAAGGAATAAGGTATATTTTGATTTACCTCCTCATACATTAACAGTAAGCAGATATGAGGAGGTATTTTTGTGGAATTAATTAAGCGGAATATACATATGGATTATATCAAGTGCAAGGCCCAGGCCCAGATGACTCTTGAAGATGATGTGATCATATCCGATTCCCGGCCGGATGCATCCCGGCTGATTATGGATAGAGGCAGCGTGGCGGTTGATGAGGTAAAGGTCACAGAAGACCACGTGAACGTAAAAGGACGCCTGATCTTCCATGTGCTTTATCTGGCGGAAAAGGCAGGGGGAGCCTCCGGAAAAAGTGATGTGGCGGATATGGAGGGCTTCCTGCCTTTTGAGGAATCGGTTTTTATGGAGGGCATCCGGGGCGGGGATGGGGTGAACGTTACCTGGGAGCTGGAAGACCTGACCATAGGGCTTATCAATTCCAGGAAGCTCAGTGTCCAGTCGGTGGCGGCCCTTTACCTGGTATGCGAGGAAATCCACGACGAGGAGACGGCAGTAGACCTTTACAGCGAGGAGCCGGTGGAGTTCCGGAAAAAGACATTGGACATTGCTGCCATGGCCATTAAGAAAAAGGACATTTTCCGGGTGAAGGAGGAAGTGGAGATTCCCGGGAGCTTCCCCAATATTTCCTCCATGATCTGGTCGGAAATCGTGCCGGAGGCTGTGGAGTTTAAGGTGCTGGAGGACAAAATAGGGGTCCAGGGAGAGCTCCGCGCCTTTTTCCTGTACAGGGGGGAAGGGGAAGAAGAGGAAATCTGCCATTATGAGACTGCCCTGCCCTTTGCGGGGAGCCTGGACTGCCCCGGTGCCCAGGAGGGGATGATACCGGAAATCCGTTTCACTGCCGAGGACCGGGAAGTGGAAATACGCCCGGATTTTGACGGGGAGGAGAGGGTCATCACTTTTGAACAGAGCCTGGATTTGGATATCTGCATTTACGAGGATGAAAAAGTGGATATCCTCTCCGATGTCTATGGGGTGGTAAAAGAAGTGTCGGTGATGGAAAAGAATGCGGAATTCAGGAAACTGATTGCCAGGAGCAGCGGCAAGACAAAGCTGGGCGGCCATTTTTCCTGTGAGGACGACAAGGCCATCCTCCACAAAATCCTCCACACGGCAAGTAACCTGCAGCTTACGGGGCAGAACGCGGCGGAAGGCGGCATAGAGCTTACCGGCGTGGTGAACATGCAGATATTTTATGAATGCAGCAACGAAGAAAATAAGTACGGGGTGATCAAAGGCTCCCTTCCCTTCCGGTACGTGCTGGAGGCGGAGGGCATAAACGAAAGCTGCCTCTACCCGGTGCAGGCATTTGTGGACCAGGCCACGGTGGCAATTATTGACAATGGGGAAGTGGATGTTAAGTGCGTGCTCTATTTCCGGGCCAACGTTTACCGGAAATGGCAGGAAAAAATTGTGGAACAGATCGTGGTGACAGAGCCGGATATGGAAAAAATGGCTTCCCTGCCGGGAATAGCCGTATATATGGTGAAGGAAGGAGACAGCCTGTGGGATATCGGAAAACGTTATTATGTGCCCGTTTCCGTTATCCGGCAGACCAACGACCTGGCTACGGATGAAGTAAAGGCAGGGGATAAGATACTTATCGTAAAAAATGCATAATAAGGTTCCTGTTGGGAATTTGTGGCAGAAATGGGGAGCCTTTGCCTTGCAGCGGCAATAACTGCGGGGCAAAGGCTTTTGCTGTGCCCGGGCGTACATAGAAAGTTTATATTTTTTTAAGTGACGGGAATTTATGTTTGTGCTATACTATCAGTATAAACGTGTGGCGAATAAGCTGCGGACAGTGGGAGGTCTTTGCGATGACAAAAGCAGAAATTTTAAAACAGGAAATTTTGAAACAGTACAAAAGCGTCAGGCAGTTTGCCATTGATATGGAAATTCCATACAGTACTCTGGTAACAGCATTAGACAGAGGAATTGAAGGCATGGCTTATGGGACAGTAATCCGCATGTGCGACAGGCTCAGCCTGAACCCGGTAGATTTTTCTTCTCTTGAGAAGGGGGAGGTACTGGGTGAAAAGATTCTTGAGAACAGGGTAATGCAGTATTACATTCAGTTGAACAAGAAAGGGCGCAAGAAGATTCTGGAAATGATGGAAGATTACGTCCAGCTTGAAAAGTACAGGGAGCAGTAACAGGCATGAACAGGCATTTTGACTATCTGGTTGTAGGAGCCGGGCTTTTCGGGTCGGTTTTTTCGTATGAAATGTCCCAACAGGGGAAGTCTTGTCTGGTAATCGACAAGAGGGGGCATGTTGCGGGAAACATATATACCAGCGAAAAGCGCGGAATTCATATACATGAATATGGTGCGCATATTTTCCACACATCCAGCCAGGAGATATGGGATTATGTGAACCGGTTTGCGGATTTCAATCATTTTGTAAATTCCCCTATAGCAATATATAAGGATGAAATTTACAATCTGCCTTTTAACATGAACACATTCAGCAGGCTCTGGGGCGTGAAAACGCCTGGGCAGGCACAGGAGAAGATCAGGGGGCAGATTGAGGGATTGTCTATTGGCGAGCCCCAAAATCTGGAAGAACAGGCATTGTCCCTTGCCGGAAGGGATGTATATGAAAAGCTGATCAAAGGCTACACGGAAAAGCAGTGGGGCAGGGATTGCCGGGAACTGCCCGCGTTTATTATCAAAAGGGTGCCCTTGCGGTTTACCTATGATAATAATTATTTTTCTGACAGATACCAGGGCATCCCCATTGGCGGGTACACAGCGGTTATTGAGAAAATGCTGAAAGGGATTGAAGTAAGGCTGCAAACGGATTACCGTGAGTTTGCCCAAAGGCAGAAGGACGCTTCCCGTGCAGGGGAAGATTTTATTTCCTGGGATAAGGTTCTCTATACAGGCATGATCGATGAGTATTTCGGATATTGCCTGGGAAATCTGGAATACCGTTCCTTGCGCTTTGAAAAGGAGGATATGCCAGAGTGTGGCAATTATCAGGGCAATGCGGTTGTAAATTACACGGAACGCCAGGTTCCCTGGACCCGTATTATTGAACACAAACATTTTGAATTCGGCGCGGGAGAGGGGACAGTGATCACCAGGGAATACCCTGCCGCATGGAAAATGGGGGACGAGCCATACTATCCGGTAAACGACGGGAAGAATGACAGGCTTTTTGAGAAATACCAGGAGCTTGCCAGGAAGGAAAAGAACGTGTTGTTTGGAGGAAGGCTGGGCCAGTACCGTTACTATGATATGGATAAGGTGATCCAGGCTGCCCTTCTCATGGTGGAAGAAGAAAAGAAATGAGAAATGGCCAGGTTATGGGCAGAAGAAAAAGCGGGCAGAAGCCCGCTTTTTCAGCAATAGCTGTTAAACAGCATCCCGCTGTAGTTACTGGTCATATAAGGGGTGGGGAAATTCCTCCCATTGGGATTTTTGTACGCCACCAGGGTTTTCTCCACATATTCCATGGGATTTAAAGATATCTGGTTGGTTTTGCGCAGGATGGAGTTGGCAAAGTCCTTCATGGTAGAGAGAGGTGCCTGTTTATTGTCGCCTACAAGAGAATCTTTGAACGCTTCATCGTCCAGGGACAGGTGTCCGTCCTCCTCGAAGGTAAAGCCAAAGCTTTCCAGTTCCGGCTGGTAAAGGCGGGAGATATGTTCCATTTCTTTTACCAGTTTGCCGCTCCTGGGATGCAGGTCCAGATATCTGGCTGCAGCCCCCATAAAAGAATTGTAGCCATTTATCAGGTTGCTTACATTTTCCGTGAGGGAATCCAGGTCGGTTTTCAGGCCGATTTTTGCACTTTCGCCTTCCGTGCTGCTAACGCCGTTTAAGGTGACCTCGAACATTTTACCAATGGTAAAGTGGTTGGAGGAAGCGCTGCGGGGTTCCCCGTTTAACAGAAATTCCGCGTTAGAGGGCATACGGGATACAAAATCCAGCCCCAGATAATCCACCGTACCCGCCCGCTTGCTGGTCTTGTCATCAGATGCAAAAAAGATATAATCCCTGTTGCCATTGGTGCCGCTGCCCGTGGAGGTAAGGCGCAGGGAAGAATTGCCGTTATCATCCCCTAACACATCGGCAACGATGCCGATATCCGCATTGGTAATCAGGCGGGAGAGGCGCTCCTGTAAAATCCGGTTGGTTTCCCCTTCATGGACATTGTACTGGAATTCGTAGCTTAAGTCGTTGATGGTAATGTCAAAAGAATACGCATCGGGTTCCAGTTCAAGCTTGTCGTCAGAGGGCAGAAAAGTGCCCAGGTTTACCTGGTTGGATGCCAGGGCGGTTACTTCTATGTCAAAAGAAGGCGCAGGGCCGGAGATATTGCCCGCGCCCACATAAGAGACGCTTGCGATTGCCTCATTGCTGGAATAGGCCGCCTTTTTGCCAAGCATTTCCTTTTCGTCAAGGCCGCCTAGGGAAGCAATGGTGTTGCGCAGCCCCCGGGCATTTTCCTTCAGGCTGACAGCAAACTCCCGGGACTCCCGGCTGGAATCCAAAATATACAGGGGAGAATCCTTGTTCAGTTTGACGATAGAATTATAAATGCTGCGCAGCTCGCTTTTCTTATGGGTATCGTACCTGGTAGTTTTCGGTGTGTAAGTGGTTAAATAATGATTATAAACAGTATTAAGAGCCATACTGTATGCCATAAACGCCCCCTCCTTTCTTCCATGAAACCGTTGCTGTGCATCCCGGCAACCCTCCCCAAAGGGAGCCGGTAAGCAAACAACGGCTTTATATGCAAAAATGCATACCGCCAATCCATTTGACTTTGTTTCAGGGCATAATACACTTACTTTATAAAATATTCTATCACGGGGATTTTGCAAATACAATAGGAGAAAAGTACAAAATTCAACGGGATTTTCGTTATTATCTACATAATATGCGGCCCAAAGGCAGCAGGCAGTAATAAATTTTCAGTTGACTTAGGGTGAAGGGTGTGGTATCCTTATCCATAAAGAGAGAAAGCTCTTTTTTTTATGCTCAAAAATCCGGTAAAAGATTGGAGGAATCAACATGCGTACAAAAATCATACTTGCATGTACAGAATGTAAACAGCGTAACTACAATACCACCAAAGACAAGAAGACGCATCCGGACAGGATGGAGATCAGGAAGTATTGCAGGTTTTGCAGGAAACATACCGTGCACAAAGAAACAAAATAATCTCTCAGGTGTCTGAAAGGAGTTCAAGATGGCAGATACTGCTAAAAATGAAAAGGCAGCAAAGGCCCCAAAGCCTTCAAAAAAGGAAAAATCCAGCTTTTTCAAGGGCGTAAAGGCTGAATTTAAGAAGATTTCGTGGCCGGACAAGGATTCACTGATGAAACAGTCTGTTGCGGTTGTTTGTATTTCGGTTGTCTTGGGAGCTGTAATTGCGGTGCTGGATTTCTTTATGCAGTACGGCGTAGATTTCCTGACAAGCCTGTAGAGTGAGGGTATTTGTATGGCAGAGGCAAACTGGTATGTAGTGCATACCTATTCCGGGTATGAAAATAAAGTGAAGGCGAATATCTTAAAAACCATTGAAAACAGACATCTTGAAGATGAAATCCTGGAAGTGCGTGTCCCCCTGCAGGACGTGGTGGAGATGAAAAACGGTGCCAGGAAAACCGTCCAGAAGAAGCTGTTCCCGGGATATGTTTTAATTAATATGATCATGAACGATGACACATGGTATGTAGTCCGCAATACCAGGGGCGTAACAGGGTTCGTAGGGCCTGGAAGCAAGCCGGTTCCCTTAACGGAAGCGGAGATGAAGCCTCTGGGGATCAGGACGGAGAATATTTCCGTGGATTTTGCAGAAGGGGATACCATTTCGGTAGTGGCAGGTGTGTGGAAAGATACCGTGGGAGCAGTCCAGAAAATGGATTATGGCAAACAGACAGCAACCATCAATGTGGAGCTGTTCGGCAGGGAAACGCCGGTGGAAATCAGTTTTGCAGAAGTAAGAAAAATGTCATAATGATATTTATAATGGAAGGATTCCATATAAATATAGAGTAACTTTATCATTGGCCTGCAGAAACAGCAGGCTGTGGGAGCAGGAGATTTTCCTGCGCCAAACCACGATGCAGCCGCATCACGAAAAGGCACGGGCATTTTTGCCTGCAGCCGGGAGGCGGTAAATATGCATTAAAATAGGAGGTGCCACAATGGCAAAGAAAGTAGAAGGATATATTAAGTTACAGATCCCTGCCGGGAAGGCAACACCGGCTCCCCCGGTTGGCCCCGCACTTGGACAGCATGGGGTTAATATCGTTGAATTTACCAAGCAGTTCAATGCAAGGACCGCTGACAAGGGAGACGTGATCATCCCTGTAGTCATCACAGTGTATGCGGACAGAAGTTTCAGTTTTATTACCAAAACTCCTCCGGCTGCGGTGCTTCTTAAGAAAGCCTGCAACATTAAGTCTGGCTCCGCAACGCCCAACAAGACCAAGGTGGCGACGATTTCCAAGGCAAAGCTCCAGGAAATTGCGGAAACAAAAATGCCTGACCTGAATGCGGCAAGCCTTGAGGCAGCAATGAGCATGATCGCCGGGACGGCAAGAAGTATGGGAATTACAGTAGAGGAATAAGAACCCCTATTGCATATTTGGGAGACTTTTTATCGTATAAAATTAGAAGGCTGGGAGACACGGATTGCCGGGCGTGCCCGGTAGTGTCGTTGGAACCATAGGAGGAATGATAATGAAACGTGGAAAGAAATATGTAGAAGCTGCAAAGCTGGTTGACCGTGCAACCATGTATGAGCCTGGGGATGCCATCGCATTGGCGAAGAAAACGGCAGTGGCCAAATTTGACGAGACCATTGAGGTCCATATCAGGACAGGCTGCGACGGACGCCATGCGGAACAGCAGGTGCGCGGTGCGGTAGTGCTTCCCAACGGAACCGGTAAGACCGTAAAGGTGCTGGTATTTGCCAAGGGAGATAAAGTCAATGAAGCAGAGGCGGCAGGCGCTGACTATGTGGGCGGCGATGAGCTGATCCCCAAGATCCAGAATGACGGCTGGCTGGACTTTGATGTGGTGGTGGCTACCCCGGATATGATGGGCGTTGTGGGACGTCTTGGTAAGGTTTTGGGCCCTAAGGGGTTAATGCCCAATCCCAAGGCAGGCACTGTTACCATGGATGTGACCAAGGCAATCAATGACATTAAAGCAGGTAAGATTGAGTACAGGCTTGATAAGACCAACATCATCCATGCGCCTATTGGGAAAGCTTCCTTTACAGACGAGAAGCTCCAGGAAAATTTTGACGCATTGATGGGGGCAATCGTGAAGGCAAGGCCTTCAGCGGTTAAGGGACAGTATCTGAGAAGCGTTACGATTACTTCTACGATGGGACCTGGCGTAAAAGTCAGCGTTGCAAAGTTTTAATCTTTACCGGATTTAATTTAAAGCCGGCATGCAT
>CAJTVD010000015.1:17737-61211 GCA_910579495.1 uncultured Lachnospiraceae bacterium | reverse complement strand
ATTTATTAATTTTACCCATAACAAATATTTTCTGCATGGGCTGTAAACAACGGGCAGCACTCTCCGCGAACTGCCCGTTGTTAAATAAAAAGCAATCCCGGAATAACCGCCAGGATTGCTTCTCCAATGGAACGATACCTGTCCTTTTGGTATACTTTCCAAAGCCTGATTCTATTATTGTACATTTGCCAGAAATTCTTTTACCTCATCAAAGCTTTTCCCACTGGAAGAAATCATCTCATCTAATTCTGCAAGACGGTTCATCTTGACCTGTTCTTCCAAATCCTTCTTTTCCTTTTTAAGTTCCTTTAGGCTTACTTCCATTTCCTCAATTTCAGAAGTAATCCTTTCCAACTGTTCTTCCAATGTATAAGATTTTTTTCCTCGTGCCATTATTGCCTCCTTAATCATTTTAGTATTGACTTAAGAACAGGATAGCACACTAAAAAAAAGATGTAAATATTTTTTTATATTTAAAAACACTTTTCCATACTTCTTTGGGTATCATTGCTTTTACCATCTGCAGTCAAAATGCTGTCCCAGGGCTTTTTCCTCTTCCGTCCAGGCATTATCGCTTCTTGCCCCATAGGCAATTTCATCAATCTTCTTAATCAATTCCTCTATGGAGGATGCTGTCACAGTGACCAAATCTTCGGCTTTCGCCTTTTCATCACGCTTTTCAGCCCTCTTTTCCTCAGCGGCTGCTTTTGCATCTTTCTTCGCATCCGCCTTCTTCTGATCTGCCTTTTTCTTTGCATTATTTTGGATACGGGTCTTCTGGGCTGCCAGCGATTTGTCCACTACGGCAAAGAAGGACGCTGTCCCGCCGTCGTTCACCTGCATCCCAAAGCCCTTAACGCTGGATGCATTACTGCCCAGGCTTGCCTTGATCTGGGGAAGCTTCACCCCTGCACTGCTGATGATGCCTTCATACTGCTTGCGGAATTTTTCATCCTCCGCCATCCTCTCCAGCTTTTCTTCGTCAATCAATACTACCATCTTGCTGGGGTTCGCATAGCTGCCTGCCTGGGATTTGGCCATTTCCTTCATATCGCTGCTGACAAGAATGAAATCCATGTTGGAAAACTTCTTTTTTAATTCCTTATAATACTCCGCTGCTTTCTCGCTTAACTCTGGTTTCCCAATGGTCTTTCCATAATTTCCAGGCTTCTTCTGGGTATTGGATGTTTCTTTTGCTGCCCCTGCCTGCTGGGCAGTGCTTTCAATAATCTCTGATGATATCATATGCTTTTCCTCCTTGATTTTGTTACTCGAAATCCATTTCACCTTTACTGTTTTATATATCGGCTGCAAGACCATTTTTCATAATGAATTTCCTAATAAATGTAACCAAACAAGGGGATGATGTCACAAAAACCCAATTAGCAAACCTATAGGAAAAGGAAGGTTATTCGTCCTTTGCCACATGCCCGCAACCGCCGCAGTGGGCACAATCGCAGCCGCATTGCAGGGACTTCCCGCTTTTTTTATCCCGCACCATTTTCCTAACCACCAATCCCACAACAAAGCATAAAACCGCCGCCGTTATTATCGTTCCCATAAAACTCCCTTCCCGCCAGCCATCCTTTTCCTATCTACAGGCAAAGCTTTGCTTTCCTTGCCGGGGCGGAGCAGCAGGTAAACAAATCCCATTGCCAGCAGAACCGCCGCCATTGTGCCAGCGCCGAAAGCTCCTGTATCCAAAAATACGCCAAACTGGTAAATACACAGGGAAACCACATAAGCAAGGACTGTCTGATAACCGATAGCAAACCAGAACCACTTTCTGCTATTCATTTCCCGTTTAATTGCCCCCATAGCCGCAAAACAGGGCGCGCAAAGGAGGTTAAATGCCAGGAAAGAGTATGCTGCCAGGGCACTGATGCTGGCTGATAACTGTCCCCAGATTTCTGCCCCGTCCTCTGCAACCTCCCCATAGCCAAAGAGTATGCCAAAGGTACCCACCACGTTTTCCTTTGCAACCAGCCCGGTAATTGCCGCAACTGCCATCCGCCAGTCCCCCCAGCCCAGAGGCCGGGACAAAGGGGCTAAGCCTCCTCCCAGCGCCGCCAGGATGCTGCTGCCAAGCTGGTTTTCCCCCAGCATCCCAAAGGAGCCATCCACCCATCCAAACCCCTGAAGGAACCACAGGACAATTGTAGATAAGAGAATCACCGTTCCCGCCTTTTTGATAAAGGACCATCCCCTCTCCCACATACTGCGTAAAACGCCGCCCAAGGCAGGCATATGGTAAGCGGGAAGCTCCATTACAAAAGGCGCAGGCTCCCCTGCAAACATCCGGGTCTTCTTTAAAATGATGCCGGAACAGATAATTGCGCCTATTCCCACAAAATAGGCACTGGGCGCAACCCACCAGGCACCGTCAAACAGTGCCCCGGCAATCAGCGCAATAATAGGCAGCTTTGCCCCACAGGGTACGAAGGTGGTTGTCATAATAGTCATTTTTCGGTCCCGGTGGTTTTCTATGGTTCTTGAGGCCATAATGCCGGGAACCCCACAGCCGCTGCCAATTAGCATAGGGATAAAAGATTTGCCGGAAAGACCGAACTTTCTGAAAACCCTGTCCATGATAAAAGCCACTCTGGCCATATAGCCGCAGGCTTCCAGGAATCCCAGAAAGAAAAAGAGCACCAGCATCTGGGGGACAAACCCAAGCACAGCCCCCACGCCGGCGATAATCCCCTCCAGGATCAGCGCCTGCAGCCAACCAGCACAGCCTATGGCTGTAAGCAGGCTTCCTGCCAGCGTGGGAATACCGGGAACCTCCAGCCCAAACAGACGCCAGCCGCCGCCAAATACCCCGTCATTAGCCCAATCCGTGGCCCAGCCTCCCACGGTGCTTACAGATACCCCATAAACCAGAACCATCACCGCCGCAAAAATTGGCAAAGCAAGGCATCTGTCAGTGACAATTTTATCAATCTTATCGGATACAGTCAACGTTTCCCTGCCCGCCCTGGTATAGCACTCCTGTATAATAGAAGAAATATAAGCATATCTTTCATTGGTGATAATACTTTCCGTATCATCCTCCATCTCTTTCTCTATCCCGGCAATCTGGCCGGAAATGTCGGGAACATTTTTCATCTGTTCTGCGATTTTATCATCCTTTTCCAGAAGCTTGACTGCAAAATAACGTTTCTGTCCTTCCGGCACATCATTGCCTAATTTCTCTTCAATGGCTTCCAGCACCTTTTCCACCCTGGGATCAAACTTATGCATCCAGGGCGTTATCTTTTTCTGCCTGGCAAGGGCTACTGCCGCTTCTGTTGCCCTGGTAAGCCCGGTCCCTTTTAGCGCAGAGACTGCAACCACCTGGCAGCCAAGTTTCCGGCTAAGTGCCCCCACATGGATTTTGTCCCCGCTCTTTTCCACCACATCCATCATGTTTACTGCCATCACCACTGGAATACCCAGCTCTAAAAGCTGTGTGGAAAGGTACAAATTCCTTTCCAGATTGGTGCCATCCACAATATTGATGACAGCGTCGGGCCTTTCTGCAATCAGGTAATTTCTCGCCACCACTTCCTCCAGGGTATAGGGGGAAAGGGAATAAATACCAGGCAGGTCCACGATAACCACATCCTGGTCCCCCTTTAACTTCCCTTCCTTTTTTTCCACTGTGACCCCAGGCCAGTTCCCCACAAACTGGTTAGAGCCGGTGAGGGCATTAAATAATGTGGTTTTTCCACAGTTGGGGTTTCCTGCAAGCGCAATTTTAATTGACATATTATTTCCTCCTCTACCTTTTATTAGTTACGTCTAACTTATCATCAAAAAAATAATGGATTTCATTTATAATAGGGATTATTCTACCTGAATCATTTCAGCATCCCCTTTGCGCAAAGTCAGCTCATAGCCCCTTACGGTAACTTCCATGGGATCCCCTAAAGGCGCTACCTTCCTAACATATATATCAACGCCTTTGGTAATACCCATATCCATAATTCTTCTTTTCACCGGGCCGCTGCCTGTAAGCCGGGCCACCCTCACAGTCTTCCCGCAGGAAATATCTTTTAATGTTTTCATTTCTTTTCTCCTATTTATATGTTTATAGTTCCGTAACTTCCCTTTAACCTACTAAAATTTTATTTGCCATATCTCTTCCGATAGCGACCCTGGCCTCCTTCACATTTACAATCAGGTTGCCTCCCATCCGGGATACCACGGTTACTATTCCCCCAGTTACAAAACCCAGGTTCTCAAGAAACCGCCGGGTATCCTCCCTGCCGCCGACTTTGCAAATTACACCGGCTTCTCCTTCTTTTACCATTGACAATGGCATACGCACCCCTTCTTTCCTTTCTGATAGATTGTATTTTTCACATCCCTTACTTTAGTTAGTATATACTATCTTATATTAGTTGTCAATAATATTTTACAGGATATGGAATTATTTTCCCGTCTTGTGTACCCCTTAAAGCCAAACTTTGATAGACGCTTGGGAGGAATGTTAATATATTTTTTATTTTGGTTTTGTGGTACAATGTGGTAATATAAATAGAAATATGAAACAGGGGAAAGTAACATGCATATAAATGAATCCGCAGAAAACTATCTGGAAACTATTTTAATATTAAGTAAGGCAAAGCCCGTGGTACGTTCAGTGGATATCGCGGAGGAGCTGAACTTCAAGAAATCCAGCGTCAGCGTTGCCATGAAAAACCTGCGTGAGAAGGATTATATCACTGTAACCAAAGAAGGCTTTATTTACCTAACACCTTCCGGAAAGGAAATTGCGGAAATGATTTATGAGCGCCATGAGCTGCTTACCAAATGGCTTACCAGGCTTGGCGTGGATGGGGAAATTGCAGCGCAGGATGCCTGCAGGATTGAGCATGTTATCAGTAAAGAAAGTTTTGAAGCGATCAAAAAGCATGTTAAATAAAAACCAGAAAGAATATCAAATTGTCCTGCCCAATAAAACCATTGCCATTTTGCCGGACCACAGGTTCCAAACCCTTATGGAAAAGGAAGTGCTCCCTTATCTCTCTTCCATCTGCCGGGCTGGATATGTGGCTTCCAGCGCCGGTACCGGCAGGCTGTATTTCGAGGCTTACCGCCCTGCCAGGGCCAGGGGCGCGGTTGTTATCAGCCATGGCTTTACGGAATCCGCCGAAAAGTACAAAGAGGCCATTTATTATTTTACCCAGGCCGGGTATCAGGTTTACCTTGCGGAGCACAGGGGACATGGCAGGTCAGTACGGGATACCTCCCATCCCAACATGGTACACATCAACCATTTCAGTGACTATGTAAGGGATTTGCATACTTTTATCAGAAAAATTGTAAAGCCCGCCGCCAAAGGGCTGCCCTTATATTTATACGCCCACTCCATGGGAGGTGCCATAGGCGCTTTTTATCTGGAAGCTTATCCCCATGTTTTCCAGAAAGCGGTGCTTACCGCGCCCATGCTCAGCATCAATATTGGCGCAATCCCTTCCTCCTTTGCCAGGGCGATAGGGCGGGTTATGCTGCGCCACGGATTAGGCGAGTCCTACGCCCCGGGGCAGCATGCCTACACACCCGGCGAGCAGTTCCGGGGCAGTTGCTGCTCCTGCCTTGAAAGATACCGCTACCATAAAGCAGTCAAGGACGCAAGCCCCCTTTTCCAAAGCAGCGGCTCCAGCTATAGCTGGGCATACCAGTCCCTGAATGCCTGCCAATCCATCACCAGAAAGAAAAACTGTGCCAGGATCAAAGTCCCAGTGCTGATATTCCGGTCGTTAAATGACGATTCCGTCCGGGCAAAGGGTATCCGGCTTTTTGTGGGAAATACGCCTTCCGCCAGGCTTGTGAAGGTCACCGGGAGCAAGCATGAAATTTACAACAGCCCCGCCTGTGTGCTGGAAGGATATTATAAAAAAATTTTCCAGTTTTTTGGTCCATAGAGATACCGTCCTTTTCAATACAGCAGGCCTGAAAACAGGCCTGCTGTGCTGTTACTAAAAATTTTTTAATATTTTATACATAAATTCTTTACGGATTTCTGCCCTGGACTATGCTATAATCGGAAGTAACCAATGCCAGGCTTTACCGTCCTTCCTTCTGTTAAAAGGACAGGCATCATGAAAATAATCTTATACATACTAAAGGAGCCATCCATGAAAAAAACACCGAAACAGATTGCAGCCATTATCTGTATTATATTGCTGGTATTACTATATATTGCCACCCTGGCAGTATCCCTTTTGGATTTTCCCGGTTCGGAGAGGCTCTTTGGGGCGTGCCTGCTGGCAACGGTAGGGCTTCCGATCCTGCTGTGGATTTATATCTGGCTTTACGGAAAATATACGGGAAAATCCACAATAGCAGAAGCTTCCACGGAAAAGAAAAAAAGCCGGGAGGATTGATATGTCCGCCAACCAATGCACAGGGCGTCCTTTATTCCCTGCACACCCTTTCCAGTTCTTCCTTTGCCTGCAAAAGGGATTGGAAGGTAATGCCTTTCATTCCCTCTCCCATTGCGGCGTCAACATTTTTTTGGATATCGTCAATGAAAACGCATTCCTGGGGATCTAACCCATAGCGGCTGCACAAAAGTTGGTAAATTTCCGGCGACGGTTTGACCAGCTTCACTTGATAGGATAAAATTGCGCCATCTACCTCTTCCAGAAAATCAAGGGCTTCCCTGCATTCATTATATGCCTTGTGGGCAAAGTTGGATATTACATAAATGCCATATCCCTGGCCTTTCAGCTCCCTGATCCATGGTATGGCATAATCATAACGCAGTATCATGCCCTCTAAGTTTTCAAATACTTCCCTGACCTGCCTCTCTATGGACGGGTCGTTGGCAATAAAGCCTGCCAGAAGTTCTTCGTCCGACATTTTTCCCCTGTCCATCTCATTCCACAAAGCGCTCCTTACAGTGGCATCCGCCAGCTTTTCAAATACCTCCTGGGAATAACCAAAGCTTTGGAAAAATTCCTGCCAGATAAAGCCTGCCAGTACGTTTCCAATGTCAAATACGATATTTTTAATCATGTGAATTTTCCTCTCTTTCTCCTGCTTTGGGTATGTATACCTCTTTTTGCTATTGTATTTCATCCTCTGCCGCATTGCAAGGCGTGGTGAAGGGATTACACAGTTCCTCTCCCCTGCGCCATTTCATCTCCGGGTCATTCCTGCAAAGGAAAAGGCTTTTCTTTCCCAGGAAAGGGTGCATGTTCCGGGCAAGAAGCTCCCTGTGGCGTATGAGCAGTTTTTCTTCCGCCAAAACCAGTATCAGCTTTGACCTTGCATGAAAAAGCTTTAAATTGGCCGCAAGGTTTTCCAGGGCTTTCTCCTGTTTTACAGGCTGATATTCCTGGAAACAGGTTCCCATCTGCAAAAATGATATTGGGACGGCCTGGTTTTCCATCTCCCCATCCCCTCTCCAATTCAGCAGGTTCAGCCTCACATTCCGGAACACTTCACTGTGGGAACGCAGTACTGACGCCACATCCGCCGCCATATTTTCCACATAGGCCCCGGGAAGCGCCCAGTCAATCACCAGGGTCATTTCCAATATGCCCCCTGTATAATTTCCCTGCACATGCAAAACCCGCTCCACTGCATTTTTTAAATTCATTTGCAAAAGTAAATCCATATTACTCTCCCCCCTTGTCCCCTCCTGCTGTGATTTTCAGAAATTCCTCTGCTGCCCTGGGAATAAACGCCCCCGTCTCCTTTACGATACAGATCTGCCTCCTGGGAATCATCTTGTTAAACCGCAGTTCGAAGAGACGCCCGTCTTCCAGATATTCCTCTGCAAAGTCCCGCACCACGCTTCCCACCCCCAGGTTCCTCAAAGCAAACTGTACAATCATATCGCTGGTGGCCAGTTCAAACTCCGGGAAAAGGGTTACGCCGTTCTGCCTTAAAAACTCATCCATATAACTCTTTGTACTGGTATTGCCCTCCAGACAAATAATAGGAAGCTTTTCCAGCTCCTTGAAATCCAGCATCCGGTTTTTATACTGGATGAATTTCCTTCCCGCCACGAAGATATCCTCAATCTCCCGCACTGGCAGCACCTGGAATGCCCCTTCTTTGTAGGCAGGGGAGCTGACCACCCCAAAGTCAATTTTTCCCTGCCGCAGCAGGTTAAGCGTTTCCGGTGTAGGGGCATTGGTGACAGTCACTTTAATGCCAGGAAACTGTTCATGGTAATCCTGCAGATAAGGAAGCAGGTAGTACTTAAGGGTCATATCGCTGGCACCGATCCTCAGCTCCCCATAGTCCAGCGCCAGCATGGAGGAAAGCTTCCTCTCCCCCAACAAAATCTGTTCATAGCCAGCCTTTACATATCCGTACAAAACCTCCCCTTCCGGTGTCAGGCGGATGCCCCCGGGCGCACGTACAAAGAGCTTTGCATTCAGGGAATTTTCAAGCTGCCTAAGTGCCTGGCTTACCGCCGGCTGGGAAATAGAAAGCTCTCCCGCCGCCCCTGTAAGGCTCCCCATTTTGGCCGCATAATAAAAAGCTTTATAATATTCCAGATTTTCTGCCATTTCGGCCGCACCCCCAACAGATTCTAAATTGATGCCACATCTATTAAAGTAAACTGTTCCTTTGCATTCTCCAGGCTTGTCACCAGCGCCCTTGCAGTATCCAGGGCTGTAATACAGTTTACCCCCGTTTCTATGGCAGTCCTTCTGATCAAAAACCCGTCCCGGGACTTATCCCTGCCCTGGGTAGGGGTATCAATGACCAGGTCAATCCTGTGTCCCAGGATCAAATCCATCACAGTGGGGGATTCCTGGGAGATTTTGTTCACCTTCCGGGCTTTTACCCCCGCTTCCCGTAAAGCTGACGCAGTGCTTCTTGTGGCGTAAATGGTATAGCCCAGTTTTTCAAACCTGCGCCCGATTTCCACCGCTTCCCCTTTGTCCGCATCCTTCACCGTGATAATCATCTGCCTATGCCTTGGCAAGTCCACCCCCGCTCCGAGAAACGCTTTATAAAGGGCTTCGTTAAAGGTTTTTGCAATTCCTAGGCACTCCCCTGTAGATTTCATTTCCGGCCCAAGGCTGATTTCCGCCCCGCGGATTTTTTCAAATGAAAATACCGGCATTTTAATGGCAAAGTAATCCGCCTCCTTCTGTAACCCCGGCAAATAGCCCAGCTCCCGGATGGTCTTTCCGAGGATCACCTCTGTTGCCAGGTCTACCACCGGGATACCTGTGACCTTGCTGATATAGGGTACTGTCCGGGAAGAACGGGGATTGACTTCAATCACATACACTTCCTCGCCAATAGCGATAAACTGAATGTTGATAAGCCCTTTTACATGCAAAGCCCGGGCAAGCCGTCTGGTATATTCGGTGATTTTTTGCTTTACAGAATCCCTTATTGTAGGGGCCGGGTAGACAGAAATGCTGTCCCCGGAATGCACCCCGGTCCGCTCTATATGCTCCATAATGCCTGGTATCAGAATGTCTGTACCGTCGCAGACTGCATCCACTTCGATTTCCTTGCCCTGCAGGTACTTGTCCACCAGGATCGGATGATCCTGGGCAATCCTGTTGATAATGTCCATAAACTCTTCTATTTCTTCATCGGAAATGGCAATCTGCATTCCCTGTCCCCCCAGCACATAGGAGGGCCTTACCAGCACCGGGTACCCCAGCCTGCGGGCCACCTCCTTTGCCTCCCGGGCAGTATATACAGTCCCGCCCGCCGCCCTGGGAATCCCGGTTTCCTCTAATATCCGGTCAAACAGCTCCCTGTCTTCCGCCGCGTCCACATCCTCCGCCTTTGTTCCCAGAATCGGCACTCCCATTTTCATCAGGCTTTCCGTAAGCTTAATGGCGGTCTGCCCGCCAAACTGGACCACCGCCCCGTGAGGCTTTTCTAACCTGACAATGCTCTCCACATCCTCCGGCGTCAATGGCTCAAAGTACAGCTTATCCGCAATGTCAAAGTCCGTACTCACTGTTTCCGGGTTGTTGTTGACAATCACCGTCTCATAGCCCGCTTTCCTGAAAGCCCAGGTAGCATGGACAGAACAATAGTCAAATTCGATTCCCTGCCCAATACGGATAGGGCCGGAGCCAAGTACCAGCACCTTTTTGGGGGGATTGGTCTTAACTGCCTCATTTTCGCTGCCATAAACCGAATAGTAATAGGGCGTACCTGCCTCAAACTCTGCGGCGCAGGTATCCACCATTTTGTATGCCGCAAAAATGCCCTCTTCATAGCGCATATTTTTAATTTCTTCTTCTTTTCTGTGGGTAAGCCTTGCTATCACAGCATCAGGAAATTCCATGCGCTTGGCTTCCTTTAATAGTTCCACGGTAAAAGGCCCTGTCTCTAATGCCCGTTCCATTTCCGTGAGCATGGCAATCTTATGGATAAACCATGGGTCAATCATGGTAAGCCCGTAAATTTCCTCATAACTGATCCCCTTGCGCAGGGCCTGGGCAATCACAAAAAGCCTCCGGTCGTCCACCACTTTCAGCCGCTCTTTCAGCTCTTCCGTAGAAAAGCCGGAAAAATCATAGCTGCGCAGACAGTCCACATGCTGTTCCAGGGAACGGATTGCCTTCATCAGGGCACCCTCAAAATTATCGCAGATGCTCATAACCTCCCCGGTTGCCTTCATCTGGGTGGTGAGGGTTCTCTTTGCCGTGAGGAACTTGTCAAAGGGAAGCCGGGGCAGCTTTACCACACAATAATCCAAGGCCGGCTCAAAGCTGGCATAGGTTTTGCCGGTGATAGCGTTTTGGATCTCATCCAGGGTATACCCCAGGGCAATTTTTGCCGCCACCTTGGCAATGGGGTAGCCTGTGGCCTTGCTTGCCAGGGCGGAGGAACGGCTGACCCGGGGGTTGACCTCAATGACACAGTATTCAAAGCTGGCTGGATGGAGGGCAAACTGCACATTACAGCCCCCGGTAATCTGAAGCTCGCTGATTATATTCAGGGCAGCTGTCCGGAGCATCTGGTATTCCTTATCCCCCAGCGTCTGGGAGGGGGCCACCACTATACTGTCCCCTGTATGGACGCCCACCGGGTCAATGTTTTCCATGTTGCACACAGTAATACAGTTTCCTGCCCCATCCCGCATAACTTCGTACTCAATTTCCTTCCATCCGGCAATGCACCGCTCCACCAGGACCTGTCCCACCCGGGAAAGGCGCAGCCCGTTTTCCAGGATATTTTCCAGTTCCTGCTGGCTATGGGCTATGCCGCCGCCGGAGCCGCCCAGGGTATAAGCAGGGCGCAGCACCACCGGGTAACCAATTTCCCTGGAAAACGCCACTCCTTCCTCCACCGTCTCTACCACCCGGGAAGCGGCGCAGGGTTCGCCGATCTTTTCCATGGTGTCCTTAAACACCTGCCTGTCCTCCGCCTTTTTGATAGTTGCGGCGGTAGTTCCCAGAAGGGTTACCTGATGGGCAGCAAGGAAACCGGATTCCTCCAGCTCCATGCCTAGGTTCAGCCCTGCCTGCCCCCCTAAAGTTGGCAGGATGCTGTCAGGTTTTTCCTTTTCTATGATCTGTTCCAAAACTCTCGCTGTCAGAGGCTCTATATAGACTTTATCTGCAATGTTTTTGTCCGTCATAATTGTGGCAGGATTGGAATTTACCAGGATGACTTCCACTCCCTCTTCCCTCAGGGAACGGCAGGCCTGGGTTCCCGCATAGTCAAACTCTGCCGCCTGCCCAATCACAATAGGGCCGGAACCAATAACCATTACTCTTTTTACATTTGGATTTTTAGGCATTTTTCCCTCACATTTCTGCGCCGCGCTTTACCCCCAGCAGAGTTTGCAGATGCGGCGCAAACGCAAACTCTTAACCGTTAATTCAGCATTCCCTTTTCCTGTCGTCCATCATCTTCATAAAACGGCCAAACAGGTAACCAGAATCCTGGGGTCCCGGGCATGCCTCCGGGTGAAACTGTACGGTAAATATATTTTTTCCGGTATAAGACAGGCCTTCATTGGTCCCATCGTTTACATTCACAAAAGCCGGCACTGCAACTGCCGGGCTGAGCTTGTCCGTATCCACCACATAACCGTGGTTCTGGGAGGAAATATATACCCGCCCGGTAGCAAGATCCTTTACCGGGTGGTTGCCGCCTCTGTGGCCATACTTCATCTTAAAGGTGTCCGCCCCAGCGGCCAGCGCCATAAGCTGGTGCCCCAGGCAAATAGCAAAAACCGGGATCTGGGTGTGGTACAGCTTTTTGATTTCAGCGATAATGCCGGTGCACTCCTTGGGGTCTCCAGGGCCGTTGCTTAACATAATGCCGTCCGGCTGGCTTCCAATGATTTCTTCCGCTTTCGTGAGGGCAGGATAAACCGTCACATGACACCCTCTTTGGGCAAGTGACCTGGAAATATTTCTTTTCGCCCCCAGATCCAGCAGCGCTACCTTTTTAAATGGGCCGCTTCCCGCGGCTTTGATTTCATATTTGTGGGAACAGGTTACCTCTTCCACTGCCTTACCGACAGTGTACTGTTTTAATTGAGGAAGAATTGAATTCAGACTGTAATTTTCATTGGTTGTGATCATTCCGTTCATGGTACCCATTTCACGGAGGATTTTCGTAAGGGCGCGGGTATCAATCCCTGCAATACCGGGTATACCCTGTTTTTCAAGAAATTCCTGGATGGTGATATCCTTCCGGAAATTGCTTGCCATGGAGGACAGTTCCCTCACAATAAAACCTCCCGGCCATGCCCTCCCCGACTCCATATCCTCAAGGCAGACTCCGTAATTGCCAACCAGCGGATAAGTCATACATACCGCCTGCCCTGCATAGGAGGGGTCTGTGAGCACTTCCGTATAGCCCGCCATGGAAGTATTAAACACAATTTCACTGATAACTTCCTTCACGGCACCAATATGCTTACCTGTAAAAACAGTGCCGTCTTCAAGAATCAAAAAAGCTTTCATGTCGTCCTGCTCCCTTTCTGTTGCCATCTTCTGCATAATCGCCTAATTATAGCACAGGACTTTTTACTCTTCAATACAAAATATTCCCCCTCTTTGGGCGCTGCTTTTCTCCCTCCTAGCTGGCAGAGGGTACGAACATCAATACCATCACCTGGAATTTTTCCCTGGTAAAATCAATCTTCATTTCACCGCCATATTTATCCACCGTCCTTTTCACACTTGCCAGCCCGATGCCATGGCCTTTCCACTCCTTTTTTGTGGTGAGATATTTCCCGTCTTTTTGGTTCAAGACCCCGTTATAGGTATTGCTGATACAAATCACCAGGCTGCCCCTGTCATATTCCACATGTACAGCCAATTCCCTTCTCCCCGCCTTTTCCATAGCTTCACAGGCATTGGACAATAAATTGCTTAATACCACATTGATATCAAAATCGTCAATTAAAACCCTCTCTAAGTTTCCCACATGGATAACCGACCTGCCCCCCATTTTGTCAGTCTCCTCCTTTATATAATTCAGGATACTGTCCACAGTTTCATTTCCAGAGGACACGCAGCCTCCGCTGCTACCAATAGAACTGTTCATTTTCCCCAGGTATGCCAGCGCCTTTTGATACTCCTGTTCCCTGATATATTCACTCACCATTAGCGTATGATGCTTCATATCATGGCGCAGGGCCCGGCAGGCAGTATCCGCGTTTTTCATAACCAGGAGCTGTTTCCGGTACATTTCAATCTGCAGCATGGTCATTTCCCTGTCTTTCTGGCTAAGATAACGTTCCATAATATTCTCATACAGATAAAACACAAAAACATTTACTATAAGCAAAAAGCACAGGGAAACTGCCAAAGGGGCAGTCCTGCCGCCGGAACTTCCAACCAGCTCGTTGGCAATATAAATACTGCCTGCGGGAATAAAGATTAAAATAAAATTCTCCAGGGCAGGGGCTTCCAGCTCTTTTTCCATTTTAACCGTTTTCTCAACAATAACCTCCAGGATGAAAAAGCAAAATACTGAAAAGAACATGCCAAAGCCCTCCCATGACTTTGGCCTCCCGTTTATAAACAGCATCCATGCCAGGTTTTCCGAGGCCAGCCCAATTCCCATGCCAAGGACCACCGCCAGGGTTTTCCTCTGGCCGCCTCCCTCATATCCTGTTTTCACCACCAAAAAAAGCGCCGCCCAGTTAACAGCCAGGTTGATACTGTTAAAGTCAAGGCACAAATAACATAGGCTGTGGACAGCAAAATAACAGAAATAGAGAATGTATGTATAGCTTTTTTCGCTGTCCTTATCAAAAAATATTCCCATAAACCTGTATAATGCATAAACCCGGAATGCATCCAATAAAAGGTAAAACCCCTGCCCCGCAATATTCATTCTGCCATCCTCCCTCGCTTGATTCATTTCTATATTACATCAAACCCCATAATCTGAAATTATTTTCACCAATCAAATAATTTAAAAGTACATAATAGTTTTTTAGCTGAATATATTACTATTTGTAGCGGTACATGATGATCAATTTTTCTATAAACTGTAAATGAACACGTAAATGGAATTGGGAAGCAATGGAATTTGCTGCTTTACGCAATCAGATGGCATAAGATTTTGGGGAATCAGCGGGGTAACATAGGGATATGGATGAAAAATTTGTACGGGACAGGATCACAGAACTGAAAATGCGGGCCGATATTTCAGAATATCAGCTCAGCCTTGAACTTGGACACAGCAAATCTTACATCCAGTCTATCAGTTCCGGCAAATCCTCTCCTTCCTTATCAGCTTTTTTTGAAATATGCAATTATTTTAATATCAGCCCTCTGGAATTTTTTGACGGGGATATGAAAAATCCTGATCAAATCCACCGTATTGTGGGCAAGCTTAACCTTCTTACTGAGGAAGACCTGGATTTTTTCGAACAGGTACTTGACAGGTTTACCCGGTAAAACAAAGATTGGGAACTGTCCCCAATATCCACTGACAGTTCCCTCCCGATAAACACGATATTTAAAGCACACATTCAAGCTGGCAGTCATAAGGTTCCTCGTCCACATGCTTCTGGCAATATACTTCTGCCTCCACACACCCCATCTTTTTATAAAACCCCTGGCTTTCAACAGCGGAATGGGCGGATATGTACAGCTTCCGCGCACCATGCTCCTTGGCCCAGCCCTTCGCCGCCAGAAACAGTTCCGCACCGACCCCCTTATTGCGCATATCCTGGGATATATGGATACTGGACAGGTCAAGATAGTTCTGGATGCCTCCAAAAAGCCCCGGCTCCACGGAAACAAATCCCTTCAGCTTGCCGCTGTCAAAAGCTCCATACACAAAACCGCCAGATTGGATTGTGTTTTTCAGGCAGGAAACCAATACCTGGTAATCCTCCTCCGACCAGTCATCTATAAAGGGATCGTCCTTTATCGTCCATTCCCCCTTTTCCCTCCGCCAGCATTTGGTAACCACCTGGCAGCGGATAAAGTCTTTAAAAAGTTCCCTGCTGATTTCCTCTGCGCAGAGGTTTCTGTATACAATCACCAATATCCATCTCCTTTCCCACAGTTTTGCAGATTGCTTATTGTAACAAACGCCGTCACGCTCCGCGAAACGGCTTATTGTAACAAACGCTACCACGCTCCGCGAAACGGCTTATTGTACACAAAAATAATTCAGGCAGGATAATCCATCCCGCCTGAAAATAGTATCACAAAATTTCAAGTAACGTTAATGTCCTGCCTGTCAAAGGGAAAGTCACTGGGTAATCTGGGATCCCAGCACCTTTGCTGCCTCTGCCAGGGCTTCGTCAATGCCTGCCGGGTTTTTGCCCCCTGCCTGGGCCATATTGGGGCGTCCGCCGCCGCCGCCGCCCACAAGGCCAGCAATGCCTTTGATCAGATTACCAGCGTGCGCCCCTTTCTTTGCCACGCCATCGGTTGCCATGGCAACCATATTGACTTTACCATCCTTATCAGAAATCAGGAGAATCACGCCATCGCCGATTTTTGCCTTTAACTGATCCCCCAGGTCCCGGAGGCCGTTCATATCCACACCGGGAACTTTCGCGGCAAGTAACTTTATGCCCTTAATCTCTTTTACCTGGTCCATTACGTTTCCTAAAGCATCCTTCGCCGCCTTGCTTTTTAAGGATTCGTTTTCACTTTTCAGGCACTTCATCTCTTCCATCAAATGGGAAAGCTTTCCGGTAAGTTCCGCCGGGGTGGCTTTTACCAGGCCTGCAGCCTCATGGAGGGTCTTTTCCAGCTCTGCATAGTAATTCAGCACCCCTCTTCCTGTAAGGGCTTCAATTCTGCGTACCCCTGCCGCCACGCCGCTTTCTGAAACAATCTTGAAAAGCATAATAGAAGCAGTATTGCCTACATGGGTGCCGCCGCAAAGCTCTGTGGAATAATCCCCCATCTGCACTACCCGGACGGTTTCCCCGTACTTCTCCCCAAAAAGAGCCATCGCACCTGTCTTTTTGGCTTCCTCCAGGGTCATTTCCTTGGTTACCACCGGCAATGCCTGGGCAATCTTCTCATTGACAATAGCTTCCACCTTGTCAATTTCTTCCCTGGACATGGCTGAAAAGTGGCTGAAGTCAAACCGCAGCCGGTCCCCGTTTACAAAAGAGCCTGCCTGCTCCACATGGGAACCCAGCACCTGCCGCAGAGCCTTTTGGAGAAGGTGGGTAGCGCTGTGGTTTTTACAGGTATCGCCCCTTCCCTCTCCGTTAACCTGCAAGGTAACAGTATCCCCCACCTTGAACATTCCCCTGGCCACTTTGCCCACATGCCCGATCTTGCCCCCAAGGAGCTTTATTGTATCTTCCACCTGGAACTCTCCCTCCGGGCAGGTGATCATACCAATGTCCGCACACTGTCCGCCCATGGTAGCGTAAAAAGGAGTCTCATCCACAATCACCGTTCCCATCTCCCCATCGGTTAAAGCCTCCGCCAGCTCCGTCTCTGTGGTCAGCACCGTGATCCTGGACTCATGGGCAAGCCTGTCATATCCCACAAAACGGGAAGTAACAGAAGGGTCAATAGACTCATAAACAGTCACGTCCGCCCCCATGTAATTGGTTGCCTTCCGTGCCGCCCTGGCCTTTTCTTTCTGCTCCTTCATGGCTGCCTGGAAGCCTTCTTCCTCCACGGTAAAGCCTTTTTCTTCCAGAATTTCTTTGGTCAGGTCAAGGGGGAAGCCATAGGTATCATAAAGCTTGAAAGCATCCTCCCCTTTTAAGCTGGTCCTGCCCTCCTGGACCATGGCCTCTTCCAGGTCGTTTAAAATCGTAAGCCCCTGGTCAATGGTTTTGTTAAATTTATTCTCTTCCTGTGTGAGCACATTGAAAATAAAGTCTTTCTTTTCTTCCAGCTCCGGGTAACCGTCACGGCTTCCCTCAATTACCGTATTGCTAAGACCAGCAAGGAAAGTCCCCTCTATTCCCAGGAGCCTGCCATGGCGCGCTGCCCGGCGGATAATCCTGCGGAGCACATAGCCCCGCCCTTCGTTAGAGGGCATAATGCCGTCGGAAATCATAAAGGTAGCAGAACGGATATGGTCGGTGACAATACGGATGGAAACATCCCATTTATATTCCTTCCGGTATTCCTTCCCGGAAATCTGGCACACTTTATTCCGCAGGGCGCAGATGGTGTCCACGTCAAAAATGGAATCCACATCCTGCACCACCGCCGCCAAGCGTTCCAGCCCCATACCGGTATCTATATTCTTCTGTTCCAGTTCTGAATAGTTTCCCTTTCCGTCATTATCAAACTGGGTAAACACATTGTTCCATACTTCAATATAGCGGTCACAGTCACAGCCTACCTGGCAGCCCGGCTTGCCACAGCCGTATTTTTCCCCTCTGTCATAATAAACCTCTGAACAAGGGCCGCAGGGACCGGAGCCATGCTCCCAGAAATTATCCTCCTTGCCGAAACGGTAAATCCGCTCTGCCGGGATACCCACTTCCTTATTCCAGATGCCAAAAGCCTCATCATCCTCCAGGTAAACGGATGGGTAGAGCCGCTGCGGGTCAAGCCCCACTACCTCTGTAAGAAATTCCCATGTCCAGGCAATCGCTTCCTGCTTAAAGTAATCACCAAAGGAGAAATTTCCCAGCATCTCAAAGAAGGTGCCATGGCGGGCAGTCTTCCCAATATTTTCAATGTCCCCTGTACGGATACATTTCTGGCAGGTAGTGACTCTCTTTCTGGGAGGGATTTCCTGCCCGGTAAAGTAAGGCTTTAAGGGTGCCATCCCAGAATTGATCAATAATAAGCTGTTATCGTTATGAGGGACAAGGGAGAAGCTTTTCATGGCAAGATGCCCCTTGCTCTCAAAAAATTCCAAAAACATTTTACGCAGTTGGTTTACACCGTATGATTTCATTTGTCTCCTCTACTTTCAGGCCCAATTTACAGCCCCCTAGCCATCCTCCCTGGCAGGCCGGAAGCCTTGCCAGGGATTTGCCTATGTTTTCACTCACACTGCCTGGGCATCACAAAACTTATCTGTATTCCAAAAGATTAAAATGCCATCTTCTCCGCAAAATACGCATCCAGGTCCCCAATCGCCACACGCTCCTGCTCCATGGAATCCCGGAACCTTACGGTCACGCAGTTATCCGTTTCGGACTCAAAATCATAGGTCACACAGAAAGGTGTGCCAATTTCATCCTGGCGGCGGTAACGCTTACCGATATTGCCCCTGTCATCAAACTCGCAGTTATATTTTTTGGAAAGCTGGGTATAAATCTTTTCCGCTCCCTCGTTTAATTTCTTGGAAAGAGGCAGAACGCCAATCTTTACCGGGGCCAGCGCCGGATGGAAATGGAGCACGGTACGCATATCCCCTTCCCCGATCTCTTCCTCATCATAAGCGCCGCAGAGCACTGCAAGGAACAGCCTTTCCACCCCCAGGGAGGGCTCAATCACATACGGGATATATTTTTCGCGCTTTTCATCGTCAAAATAGCTCATATCCTGCCCGGATACATTCTGATGCTGGGTCAGGTCATAGTTTGTCCTATCCGCAATGCCCCAAAGCTCACCCCAGCCAAAGGGGAACAAAAATTCAATATCCGTGGTGGCTTTGGAATAGAAAGACAGTTCCTCCGGGTCGTGGTCACGGACACGCATTTCCTCTTCCTTCATTCCCAGGCTCTTTAAAAAGTCAATGCAGTACTGCTTCCAGTAAGCAAACCATTCCAGGTCCGTATCCGGCTCACAGAAGAATTCCATTTCCATTTGCTCAAATTCCCTTACCCGGAAAATAAAGTTCCCCGGCGTAATCTCATTCCGGAAGGATTTGCCCACCTGGCAGATTCCGAAGGGGATTTTCTTCCGTGAGGTCCTTTGTACATTTTTAAAGTTTACAAAAATACCCTGGGCGGTCTCTGGCCTTAAGTATACCGTGTTCTTGGCATCCTCCGTCACTCCCTGGAAGGTCTTGAACATCAGGTTAAACTGGCGGATATCCGTAAAATTATGTTTACCACAGGTAGGGCAGGCAATCTGGTGTTCCTCTATGAAATTCTTCATCTGCTCCTGGCTCCAGCCGTCCACGGAAGATTCTAAGGTTATCCCTGCCTCCGCCACATAATCTTCAATGATCTTATCCGCCCGGAACCGCTCATGGCACTCCCGGCAGTCCATCAGGGGGTCGGAGAAGCTGCCCAGATGCCCGGATGCCACCCATGTCTGGGGATTCATCAAAATTGCACAGTCAACGCCCACATTATAGGGGCTTTCCATTACAAACTTCTGCCACCATGCCTTCTTGATATTGTTTTTCAGCTCCACGCCCAGGTTTCCGAAGTCCCATGTATTTGCCAGCCCACCATAAATCTCAGAACCGGGATAAACAAACCCCCTTGATTTCGCCAGCGCAACGATTTTTTCCATTGTTTTTTCCATATCGCACATACCTTTCGTTAATCACTATGTTTTATTTAAAAATGACATATACCAGCCCGCTTTCCCCGTGGATGCGCCAGGCTGTCTTTGCATTTTGGGACACTGTTGCATTATCGCTTATATAAAGAGCCTTTCCCCCAAGCTTCACGGGCTCGGCAATATCCATGATCAGGAGCCTTGCGTCCTCCATTGCCAGAATATCCGGTTTCCCCACCGTTTCCTGGGCATTTCCCACGCCGCTTAGGACCACATTCAGGTCATATCCCGCCTCCTGGGCCTGGCTGGCCGTTCCCACAAAGAAAACCTCCTCATTAAAAGCAGCGTAATCCTCCGCCCCCGGGTAAGTCATCAAAACGTCAGTGACCCCATTTGCCACCTCCACCTTATCAACGGTAATCTGGCCGCCTCCCGCACTTTTGTTGTAATCCGCCGCCTGGGCCTGTATGGACTGCAGCAGCTCCTCTTTGCTGTAGTAGCTCTGCTCAAAGCTCTCCTCTATATGGGACCGGACGGTTCCATCCTTCTCCAGCGACAGGTAGGTTGCGCCGCTTTCTTCCCTGTCCCCGCAGGCACACAAACCCAGCGCCCCTGCAAAAACCAGCGCAATTATCGCGATTTTGTCTGAAAATTTTTTAGCGCTCATTTCTCTCCCCTGTTCCCTTCCTTATTTCCCATCCATTATATATGACTTACCCTCATTTTTCAACATGGAATTTCATTTAAAATTTCCAGACTTTTCATTTTTTTGTCCATAAAGCGTTTGGCATAGATCTCTGCGATCCGTGCAAGCTCTTCTAGCACCTCCCCGGTTACCGTAAAAGTATAAAGCTTTTCCACTGTAGAACCCACAATATAATTTACCGCATAAAGGGTGGAACCCTGAAAGGGAACCTCCCTCTCCGGCAGCCCCGGGTATTCGCCGTTTATGGCAAGGGCCTTGATCTCAAATATGTATCTCACCAGCCTGTTGGGGAGCCCCTGGTGCAAAAGTGCCCGGAGGGACTGGTACAAAAGCTTTAACATTTCTTTTTCATCATTGTTTTCCCTTGTGTAATAGTCCATCACCTCCAGGAAATACATCCCATAGCAGGCAGCTTCAAAATCCTCCCGCAGCCCTTCAAAATAATTGCTGATTGCGCTCTCCGTAATGCCATAGGCCGTCCTGCCCTCATAAAGGGTAAAGACGCCAAAGCAAAAGGGATTGGTGGATGCTAACAGCCTGCTGGACTGCTTTCTGGCACCCCTTGCAAAGGCTGTAATCTTTCCCCTCTCCCTTGTTAATATCACCACCCGCCTGTCATATTCCCCTGCAGGCTCCGTTTTTAGAATCATCCCTGTAACACTGACCTGTTCCCGCACTCCTACCGGCTCCCCCATCTTCCTTCCGCCCCTCCGGCTCCTTATCCCGGTAGGCGAGATAATCGTTAATCTTTCCTGTACTTAAAAATTGTTCCCAGTAATTTATGGCTCTCATCTCGTACCCCTGATATCAAAAGTATAATATTAGGGTGTGCTTTTTTCCTTTTTCTATTCGCTGTCCCTTTGATTATAGCCAAAATTTTTAATCAGGAAATCGCTGTCCCGCCAGTCCTTTTTCACCTTCACCCAAAGCTGCAGGTTCACCCTGCCCTGGAGCATTTCCTCTATATCCCCTCTGGCGGCAGAGCCGATTTTTTTCAGCATTGCGCCATGTTTACCGATAATGATTCCCTTATGGGAATCCTTTTCGCAGATAATCGTGGCATCAATGTCCGTAATCTTCCCCCGCGGTTTCATCCGCTCAATGGTAACCGCGATTCCATGGGGAATTTCTTCCTCCAGGCTTCTTAAGGCCTTCTCCCGTATCAGCTCTGCCACAATCTGCCGCTCCGGCTGGTCTGTTACCGTATCTTCGTCAAAGAACGCAGGGCCATAAGGGAGATACTGCATAATGCACTTGACCAGTTCCTGGGTATTGTCATTTTTTAACGCCGAAACAGGGACAATCTCAGCAAAATCCATTTCCTTCCGGTAGGTGTCAATAAAGCCCAGAAGCTCTTCCCGCTTGACCGTATCAATTTTATTCATGACCAGTATCACCGGAACCCTTACTTTTCGGAGCTGTTCGATAATATGCCGCTCCGCACCTCCGATAAAGTCGGAAGGCTCTACCAGATAGAGAATTACATCCACTTCCTTCAAGCTTCTGTTTGCCACATTGACCATGTAGCCCCCCAGGCGGTTCTTCGCTTTGTGTATTCCCGGCGTATCTACAAAAACAATCTGTCCCTCCGGGGAGGTATACACGGTCTGGATGCGGTTTCTGGTTGTCTGGGGTTTATTGGAGGTGATGGCAATCTTCTGCCCGATGAGACTGTTCATCAGGGTGGATTTTCCCACGTTAGGCCTGCCAATCAACGCCGCAAAACCGGATTTATACTGGTCATTCATTTTCTTCGTCCCTTCCTTACTTACGATTGCTTACTATTTCTTTCTATTCTTTCCCTTCTTTTTTGCAGGAGTTTTCTAAAACCTCCCCGGCAGCCATATCTTCCTGCCCCCTTGGCCCCTTCTTTCCCAGGCTGCCCTTTTTTTCCTTCTCTCCCAGGTGTCCGCCCTTTATCCGCTTCCTGTAAACCATCCTTGCAGGGAAGAAGGCCAAAAGGCCTATTACCGCCCAGAGAAGCAGATAAGGGAGATTGATCATAAAACCAATTCCAAAATTCACAAAACCAGTGCCAATATCGTTAAGGCTGCGCACAAAACCAGTGGAGATTTTCTCCCAGGGACTTTGTTCCTTCACTGGTGTAAGCTTGGTAACTTCATTAACGTTAAGATTTACGGTGCTGAAAGAAACCTGGTTATCCATGGTACGGAGCTGGGACTCCATGGACTCTATCTGATAGCGCACCTCCGAAAGGCGGCTCTCCAGGCTGATAATATCTTCTATGGTTTCCGCCCTGGCAAGCAGTTCCAAAAGCCTCTCCTGCTCTGCCAGCAAAGCCTTTTTGTGGCTTTCCAGGTCCACGTACTGGAGCGTTACATCGGTTACGCTTTCATTACGGCTGACCACATTGGAAAGCGCTGATACCTCTGACAAAAATTCCTCCAGGCGCCGGGCCGGGATACGGATGGACAGGTTGGCGTTCCTTCTTCTGTTTTCATTGTAGCGGCTGCCGTTATAGGTATAGCTTTCTTCAATATACCCCCCAAAAGCTTCCGTCTTCTCCCAGAGGGCGGCCAACAGGCTATCGAAAGTTTCCGTTTCCACATCCAGATTCACGTTTTTGATCAGCTTCCGGGAAACCTCCGCCGCCTCCGGCATCTGCCCGTCCCTCTTATCCTCCGGCGCCCCGGCTTCCCCGGCATCACTTTTAGACACTTCCCCATCGTTAAGGAACATACCGCCCCCGGCGCTTGCGGAAGTATCGTAGGCCCACTCCTCTGCCACAGCTTCCGTTGTAGCGGCAGATTTGCTGTAACTACCCGCGCCACAGCCGGAAACGGACAGTGGCAGCAACATAGCCAGGGACAATAACATAGCTCCTGTTTTGGTTTTTTTCTTCTTCATGGCATTCCCTCCCTGAAATAAACTGGCAATCAATTTCCTCTATCCAGGATACGTTTGGGGCAGCCACATTTTATGGAAAAAGAAAAAACTAATGGAACAAATTATCAACAGCTAAGAACATATGGCTGTTTTCTTTAATTTTTTCCCCATTCCCTACCACGCACAGGCATTCATCCTCCATCAGCGCCTTTATATGCCCTGCCAGCCCTCTTATGGTGTCCGCTGTGGTGGCAAGCAGTTCATCCCGCTCCTTTTGCAGCCTATCTTCGGAAAGCCCGGTAAGGTAACCTCCCAGGGAAAAGATTCCCTTCATGGCGGGTGTTTTCGGCGTATCTAAGTCGCTCACCGCCCCGATAATAAACTGGGTTACCGCACGTTCGTCCAGGGATACGCCCTGAATATATTCCGCCGCCTGTTCGTAGACGTCCACCGTCCTTGCCAGATGGGGATCCCTGTAGGATACAAAGTACCCGTCCCCGTTCCGGAAAAACCCGCACATACAGCCGTAAGCGCCGCCTTTTACCCGAAGCTGGTTCCAGAGATAGTCGTAGCCCATCATAACCTTCAGCACCCGCAGGGAACCGGTATAAGGCAGCCCCTTCTCCATGTAGCTTCCCGCCCTGCACACATACTGTACCTGCCCTGCAGTCATAAAGCCTTCGTTTTTCTTCACCGGCTGGGGATGGAACCCTTCCCCTTTGATTTCCCCCGTAAACAGTTCCCCCCGAAGCTGGGAAACCGCCTCCTCCAGCCCCGGGTACCCCTCCTGGGCAGCAGTATAATCCACCATGAGATTTTCCGGGCGGAAAATACATTGGGACAGTTCCTTTAGGATTCCCGCCAGTTCTTCTTTCCTGTGTCCAAAATCCTTTAAAAGCTCTTCCAGCAGCCGGTACTGGGGAATGCCGCTTACCTGCTCCGACACTGCCGCCGTAGGTGAAAAGTATGCCAGCGCACGCATGGATGCCAGGGAATGCCCGGCACTGGCCATTACCGCCTGCATTCTGGATTTGGTTTCCGCCAGCACCTCGTACAAGCGTTTGGTATTGTCAAACCTGGAGGTAAGGATAATCTCCTTCATCAGCTCCAGGGCTTTATCCCGCTCCCCGTAAAGAGCCTTGGTACAGATTTCCATGGTTACTTTATAGCTCTTCATATCCTGGGCGCTGACATAGGTATTTAATACCGCTTTCACGCCCCCTGTATGGATATTGATCTCATTAAACAGTTCCCCATAGCGGTAATGCTCCGTATCCACCATCATCAGCATGGATTTTAATATTCCCACATAAGGGAACAGCCTTGCAGGAACCTTGCCCAGGTCGAAAACCAGGGTCAAATAACCGATGCCGTTGGTAAAAATATCATGGAAAAGAATGGTGGTATCCCCGGCGCCCCTTACCTCATTTACATAGCCCTCCGCCTCTTTTCTGATATCCTCCCGGGAAAGCAGGGGAATCTTCTTTATGTCCTCCTCCCTGTCCGGCTCCTCCTGGTAGGCCCTCAGGGCGTGGGTGCTATCCACAATTTCCTGTATTTCCTTTTCAGAGAGAGTTTCCTTGTACCTTTGCAGCTTTTCATGGAGGGCATTGTCCTTCCTGGTGGTAAGCCCCCGCACAGGGGATACTGAAAGAACGGTCTTATGGGTGTTATCCAGCATATACTTCTGGATCAGCCCCTCATAATAACCCGTATCCATAGCCTCTTTCAGTTCTCCGAAGGTGCCGTTGGCTTCGATATGAAGAAAAGGCGCCGTCTTGTCGTATAGCCAACTGTCCAGGGCCTGGAGCCCCAGCATAAGCCCCTTGGGGAAGGAACCAAAATCCGCTTCCCGGTACTTAAACTCAAAATGGTTGATGGCCGCCGCAATGGCCCTCCTGTCCAGCCCTTTTGCCACCGCATCTTTGAGGACCTGCTCAATGGTGGAGACAAATTCTTCCTTTTGGGCTCCCTCTGCTTCCTTGGCGGTAATAGAAAAATAGGGCTGGTAAATATCATTTTCCACTGTGCTGTACACATCCTTACCAATCCCTTTGTCAATCAGCGCCTGCTTTATGGGTGCCCCCGGCGCGGAACAAAGGACATAGTCCAGCACATCTATGGCAATATACAGCTTCCTGTCAAGGCTGTTTCCCATGGAAATATTGTAAGCCAGATAGGTATTTTCCTCCAGAGAGTCCTCCTCCATCACGGAGTATTCCCTGGCAAGGTCCCTGGGTTCCCTGAAAGGCTCCTGCACTCCCACCTGGGAATCCACCTGAATTTCATCAAAGTGGGACAAATAGGCTTCATCCAGGAAATTTAAATATTCCTCCGCATCCAGATTGCCATAAAAATAGATGAAACTATTGGAGGGATGATAATATTTCTCATGGAAGCTTAAGAATTCTTCATAGGTAAGCTCCGGAATCACCTCCGGGTCACCTCCTGACTCTTTCCCATAGGTAATATCCGGGTAAAGGGAATTCATGATCTCCCTCTCCACCACATCGTCCGGGGAGGAAAAGGCACCCTTCATTTCATTATAGACCACCCCGTTAATGGTAAGGTCGTCCTTGGGGCTTTCCATTTCATAGTGCCAGCCCTCCTGCCTGAAAATTTTTTCTTCCTTATATATATTTGGGTATAACACCGCATCCAGATAAACATGGACCAGATTTTTAAAATCTTTGTCATTGCAGCTTGCCACCGGGTATACGGTCTTGTCCGGATAGGTCATTGCATTTAAAAAGGTATTCAGGGAACCTTTCACCAATTCCACGAAAGGGTCCTTTACCGGAAAATTCTTAGAACCGCACAATACAGAATGCTCCAGGATATGGGCAACGCCTGTGCTGTCCTTAGGAGGTGTCTTAAAGCCAATATAAAATACCTTATTCTCATCGTCGTTTAATAAAAGCGTAATGGACGCCCCTGTCTTCTTATGCCTGAGTATATACCCTTCGGAATTTAAATCGCTGATGGTCCTTCTCTCCATCACCTCATAGGCGTCCATGGATTCGATATGCCGCTTCATATGCATTGTCTGCTCCTTCCTTTATTCTTTTTCAAAACAAACGCCGTCACGCTCCGCGGGCCGGCTTATTGCAATAAAAGAGTGGAGTGGAACCAAAGTGTCCACTCCACTCAGTGTAAAAGGGGAATTTTACCGGAATTTCATGCGGTAAAACATTTTGTTCAACCGCATAACTTATACTAACAAATTTTTTTGCATTTGGCAAGCCCTAAATGAAATTTTTTTATAATTTTTTTCATATCATCATTTTGTCATATAATACCAGGCCCAGATGCCCCAAAGTTCTCTGTATTTTCTACAGCTTACCGGCCTGGGGCAGCAAAATCTCCGTAGTAAAAGCCCCATCCTCACTGTTTCTGCTGATATATCCCTGATAGCGTCCAATAATGGTATCAATACGTACCAGCCCATAGCCATGGCCGCGGCCTTTGGAAGAGGGAAAACGCCCGTTTTCTTTCTTTTGCTTTTTCAGGGCGGTGCGGTTGGTAAAGGACATGTATAACTGGGTATTTTTCATGTCCATATATACACGGATCATTCTTTCCTCCTTGGGAAGGGCCATGCTGGCCTCAATGGCATTGTCAAAAAGGTTCCCTATGATGATGCACAGGTCTATCTCCCCAATAGCCAATGCCACAGGCACATGGGCATCTGCTGTCACATGAATTTCCTTGGACTTTGCCAGGGATATTTTACTGTTTAAAATTACATCTGTCATTTTATTCCCTGTGCGCAATGCCATATCAACAGTGTTCAGGTCCACATCCAGTTCTTCCAGATAACGCTTAATATCCTCTAATTCCCCCATATCCGCATAACTTTTCAGCACCTGGATATGGTTCCGGTAATCATGCCGCCAGCCACGTATCTGATGGTACATATTTTCTACTTCGGCATAGTGGGTTGCAAGCAGTTCATTTTGATAGGACGCAATTCTCTTATCTATGATTTTCTCCCAAAAAAACATAGTACGCCTCCCTGGCCATTTCCAACGGGTTCAACCCTTTGTCTTCAAAGCCCTCATGGCATTTAATATGGCAATTACAGAGACCCCCACATCCGCAAAGACAGCCTCCCACATATTTGCCATCCCAAAAGCGCCAAGGGCAAGCACCAGTCCCTTCACCCCAAGGGCAAAGACGATATTCTGTTTCACTATGCGCAAAGTTTTCCGGGATATTTTTACCAAAGACGCTATCTTTCCCACATCGTCGTCCATCAACACCACATCCGCCGCTTCAATGGCAGCATCTGAACCCATACTGCCCATGGCAATGCCGATGTCCGCCCTGGTTAGCACCGGTGCATCATTAATGCCATCCCCTGCAAAGGCAAGCTTTCCCTTATCCCCCTGGGCTGCCAAAAGCTCCTCCACTTTTGCCACCTTGTCTCCCGGAAGAAGCTCCCCATGGAACTCGTCAACGCCAGTCTGGGCTGCCACTGCTTCTGCTGCCGCCGTCCTGTCCCCTGTAAGCATGACACATTTTTTTACGCCTACCTGTTTCATGCACTGGATGGCTTGTGCCGCTCCCTCCTTTACGCTGTCAGAGATCACAAGGGCACCCAGATATTTCCCTTCCCGGGCTACATAGACAATGGTTCCCGGGCTTTTGCAGGGAATGTAAGCAATATTTCTGGCTTCCATCAGCTTCCCGTTTCCAATCAGTGCCTCCACGCCATCCACAGGGACACATATCCCCTGTCCCGGAATTTCTTCCGCCTGGCCTACCCGTTTTCCATCCGGCTCCCTGCCATAGGCTTCCTTAACAGACCCTGCAATGGGGTGGGTGGAATAGAGTTCCCCAAGGGCTGCCAGTTCCAAAAGCTCCTCTCCGCCAATGCCCTGGGGCAATATTTCCTGGACCTTAAATTCACCTTTGGTGAGGGTGCCTGTTTTGTCAAAGACAATGGTACGCATCTGCGCCACTGCCTCCAGATAATTGCTCCCCTTTACCAGGACGCCTATTTTAGACGCCGCACCGATCCCGCCGAAAAATCCAAGAGGGACAGAAATCACAAGGGCGCAGGGGCAGGAGATTACCAGGAAAATGCAGGCTCTTTGTATCCATTCTCCCCATCCGCCGCCAAATATAAGAGGGGGGACCAATGCAAGCAGCACTGCGCCTATGGTGACAACAGGGGTATAATATTTGGCAAACCTGGTGATAAAATTCTCTGCCCTGGCTTTTTTGCTGCTGGCATTTTCCACCAGCTCCAATATTTTCGTTACGGTAGAATCTTCAAATTCCTTTAATACCTGCACTTTAAGGACACCGCTTCCGTTTACACAGCCGCTGATTACCTGATCCCCAACAGCAGCCTTTCTGGGAACGGACTCTCCTGTCAGGGCCGCCGTGTCCACCAGGGATTCGCCTTCTATTACCACACCGTCCAGGGGAATCCTCTCCCCGGGCTTTATCACAATAATACTTCCCACTTCCACCTCATCCGGGTCTGTCTGTACCAACTTCCCGTCCCGCTCAATGTTGGCATATTCCGGGCAGATGTCCATCATATCAGCAATAGACTGGCGCGATTTCCCTACTGCATAGCTCTGGAACAGCTCCCCTACCTGGTAAAAAAGCATTACTGCAACCGCTTCCGAATACTCCCTTACCCCAAAAGCACCAAAGGTGGCGATCATCATGAGAAAATTTTCATCAAATACCTGGCCATGGCGGATATTCCTGGCCGCTTTTAAAATGATGTCATACCCGATGACCACATATGGGATAAAATAGATAATAAACAAAATCCAGGTATTTTCTATCCTTTCCGTTCTTCCTGTGTGCCCACACACAAATAACACCATAAATAATATAAAGGCAATGATAATGCGGATAAGCATTTTTCGCTGTTTTTTTGTCATAATAACCCTCCCTGTTGCCTGTGGAAATTTTTACAGCATCCCCTTCCCGCGGAAGGTTGCCATATAAATTTTATGTGGAAAGGGCTTACGGGAAACCTCCCTCCATACCCTTTCCACATATCACTCCAATTTATGCTGCCCCTTTACATTAGAATCTTACAGTCCGGCTCCACCTTTGCGCAGGCCTTCACTACCTCTTCCATAATCCCGTCAAATTTGTCATCCTGGGCGTCGATGGTCATCTTCTGTGCCAGAAAGCTGACGCTGGCATCATTGACACCCTCTATCTTTTTAATTGCTTCTTCCATTTTTGCAGCGCAATTGGCACAGTCCAGGTCTTCCAGCTTAAATTTCCTTTTCATAATCTTCCTTTTCCTTTCATTCTAAAATATGTTCCCTTCCCTGGGCAATAATTGTCCTCACATGTCCGTCCGCCAGGGAATAAAATACAGATTTCCCTTCCCTCCTGCTCTTTACCAGCCTGGATTGCTTCAGGATCCTAAGCTGATGGGAAATGGCAGACTGGGTCATATGCAGTGCCTCCGCCAGGTCGCACACACAGACCTCCGATTCAAATAGGACAAAAAGGATCCTGATCCTGGTGGAATCCCCAAATACTTTAAAAAGCTCTGCCAGGTCATAAAGTTCTTCTTCTTCCGGCATTTGGGCATTGACAATTTCAAGCAAATCCCCATGTGTCTGAAATGTCTCGCAGCACTCTACCTCATTGACTATCAATCCATCACCTGTCTTTCTTATAAAGTCATTCATATGAACAATTATTCATATGTTTATATTATAACCGCCGCCGGAAAATGTCAACTTAATTTTCTGATATTTAATAGATAAATAATCCCGCATATGGTATGATGGATAAAATACGTTTAAGGAGAAACTGCAAATGATTTCCGACAAACTATATGAATTGGCTTTTGCATATAAAAAAACAAAACTCTGGCACAGCCTTTGGGATACAGAACTTGTGGCAATAAGGCTTTCCGGGGACAGGACCGGTTATATCTGCACAGGGACAATGGACGCACCCTGTGGCCTTGAATTATATATTGGCGAAAAGGGCTATTGTAGTTACCGCACCATAAAAAGCACAGACAGTTTTTCAATGCATTCCACGGAATTCCAGGAGCGTATCCTGCAGCAAAACTGCCTTCAATGCTCCTTTACAGGCAAAGACAGTTTAAGCGGGGAGGAACGCCAGGAGGTAAAAGAATTTGCCCGCAGCAGGGGCATAAAGCTTGCAGGCAAGGCTCCTTACCCACAGTTCACCAAATACCTGGCATACCACTGTCCCTGGGGCCTGCAAAGTGCCCTGGAGCAGGAGGATCTTTGTGAAGCGCTCTCCGGTGCCATTGCCCTTGCCGGATTTTTAACGGAAACTCCCCCAAAGGCTCTTGGCATTGTGGAGGTCAACTGCCAGACGGAAGAAATCCCCATGCTGGTACGTGGGAATGACGGGACATTCACCCTGGATAGGGCAAAGCTTCCCAAATACCAGGAAAGCCCGCCGCCGGAACCCGCTGCCAGTAACGATATCAGCATAGCCAGGCTGAAAAAACTCCCCCGTTCAGGCATATGGGAATGCGAAATTATCCGATGCCCTGAGCCTGTTATGGACGGCAGCAATGAAATCCCCATTTTCCCGATTTTTGTGCTGGCTGTGGACAATTCTTCCGATTATATCCTGCCCCTCTCCCCAGCAATACAGTATGAGGAGAACCCGGAGGAATTGTTGAACCTGTTCATGGATGCATTGATTATGGTTAAGGTCTGCCCTGCTGAAATCATCGCCCGTGATAAACGTACCTATGCCTTTGCCAAATCCTTTTGCGAAAGGATGAAGATCCCCCTTAGCATTAATGAAAATTTACCTGCCCTGGAGGATGCGGAAATTACTTTTTTTGAACGGATGCAAAAAAATAACGACGAAAAAATAGACGATATTATTGATATGCTAGACCAAATGCTGGAACTGGACAGCACGCAGCTCCGGAACCTGCCTGGCGACATGGTCGGGCAGTTGGAAGCTATCGTAAAAGATAACGTCCTGCCGGAAAACATCAAAAACAAGCTCAACGAGGTTTTCCACTTTGAGGAGACAGGCTTCCCCAGATTAGTGAAATCAAATCCCCAGGCCACAAAGCCAGTATTTAAAGGCTCCTATGTGATCAGCGTTTCTTTAGGGACCGGCTGCTACCGGCATATCCAGATTTCCGGCAGCGATACCTTGTTTAAGCTTCATGGGATTATTCTTGATGCCTTTGGATTTGATGACGACCATGCCCATGTGTTTTTTATGGACAATACCAGATGGAGTGATTGGGACTCCTACTACGCAGAAGGGGTGGAAGAGGGCCTGCGCACAACCGGTAAATATAAGCTGAATCAGATAGGGTTATGCAAAGGGAAGCAGTTTAAATACCTCTTTGATTTTGCTGACGAATGGCTCTTCCAGTGCAAGGTACTCCGGGAAATTGAACAGGGTACGGCAGCGCCTTTCGTCCTGAAACAAAAAGGAGATGCGCCAAGCCAGTATCCCTCCTGGGAGGATGAAGATGAAAATGAAGGGGAAGACGAATAAAAAGCGGGCAATGCCCGCTTTTTATTTTTTGTAATATACAATACTGTACTAGCAAAGCGGGGCTGTGTCAACTCCGCACTTTCCACAGATATCTTCCAGACAGCACTTCCCACAGCAGGGCTTGGTCCTTGCGGTACACACCTCCCTGCCATGATACACCAGCCTGTGGCAGAAATCGCTCCCTTCCTGGGGCGGTATCAGCTTCCACAGCGCCATTTCCACCTTCTTGGGATCTTTAACACCATCCACAAGGCCAAAACGGTTCACCAGGCGGATACAGTGGGTATCAGTCACAATCGCAGGCTTACCAAACACATCCCCCATGATCAGATTGGCGCTTTTGCGTCCCACGCCGGGAAGCTTAAGCAGTTTGTCAAAATCATCCGGTACGCTGCCCTGGTATTGGTCTTGCAGGATTTTCATGCAGGCACTGATATCCCTGGCTTTGCTGTGCCCTAAGCCACAGGGCTTCACAATCTTTTCAATCTCCTCCACCGGGGCGGCAGCCAGGGCTTCCACATCAGGGAACCTGGCGTATAAATCCTCCACCACTATGTTTACCCTGGCATCCGTACACTGTGCCGCCAGCCGCACACTTACCAGCAGCTTCCATGCCTGGTTATAATCAAGGGTACATCCTGCCTCCGGGTACTCCTTTTTCAGCCTCTCAATAATTAGAAGCGCAAGTTTTTCTTTTGTCATCCTAACCCCCATAACGATTTTGGCACTGGCTGCTTCTTTTCCGGGCAGCGCCTTACTCCCTGCCATACAGGAATTTCTGCAATACCCGCAGCAATTCCTTGATATCAAGCGGCTTCGCCACATGGGCATTCATGCCGCAGGAAAGGCAATACTGCACATCATCGGCAAAGGCGTCTGCCGTCATGGCAATAATCGGCAGATCCTTATCCTTCCGTGTAAGCGCCCTGATAGTTTTGGTAGCCTCATAACCGTTCATAAGCGGCATACGGATATCCATCAATATTGCATCGTAGTGGCCGATCTGGGATTTTTCAAACATCTCCACGCACACTTTTCCGTTTTCCGCATGGTCAAGTTCAAACCCAAATCCGGAAAGCACCTCATTTGCAATCTCCCAATTCAGGTCAATATCCTCCGCCAGAAGTATTTTCTTTCCTGAAAAGTCAATGCTGCTGCTTTCCTTCTCCTGCGTCTCCACAGTCCCTTCCGCATACTTGACCAGGCGGCTGTACAGGGTAGATTTGAACAACGGCTTGGGGATAAAACCTTCTATCTCCGTATCTGCGATCTCATCCTCAATATCGCTCCAGTCATAGGCGGAAATCAGGAATACTGGTATTTTCGCCCCCACCCTTTTCCGGATTTCCTTAAGGGTTTCCAGCCCGTCCATATTGGGCATTTTCCAGTCAATAAGCACAAAATGGTAATCATCGTTATGCCTGTGGCGTTCCTCGATCAGTTCCACCGCTTTCTGCCCGTCCAAGGTCCACTCTGCACACACGCCCAGCTCCTCTAAGCTGGCCACTGCGCTCTGGCAAAGCAACTCATTATCGTCCACCACCAGGATATGCCATCCAGGCAGCTTCATTTCTTTTACAGCTACCGCTTTCTTTAAGTCAAGGGTCACACGGAATGTGCTTCCCTTATGTAACTGGCTTTTTAATTCAATGGTCCCGCCCATCAGATCCACAATCCTTTTGGTAATGGATGTCCCAAGGCCGGTCCCCACAATGCCTTTCACACGCTCGGAATCCTCCCTGGTAAAGGTATCCCAGATTTTCTTCTGGAATTCCTCCGTCATTCCCATACCATTATCCTCCACAATAAAGTGGTTGCGGATGTATTCCTCCCCTTTGGGTGAAGGCTCCTGGTAAACATGCACGTCTATCCTGCCATGCTCCGGGGTAAATTTCACTGCATTGGAAAGAAGGTTTAAAAGAACCTGGTTCAGCCGGACGCTGTCGCAGTAAACCTCCTCTGACATGATATTCTGGATGAAAATATCAAAGTACTGTTCCCTTGCCTTTACCTGGGGCTGCATAATATTGACTACGTCATCCATGGTCTCCCGGAGGGAAAGTTGGTTCATGTTCAGGGTCATCTTCCCGCTTTCAATTTTGGACATATCCAGCACATCATTAATAAGGCCCAGCAAATGCTTGCTGGAAAGCAGCACCTTTTTCAGGCAGTCCTCCACTCTCTCGGGTTCTTTCATATTCCTTAAGGCAATTTCAGACATACCAATAATCGCGTTCATAGGCGTGCGGATATCATGGCTCATGCTGGAGAGGAATTCGCTTTTTGCTTTGTTGGCATGCTCCGCTTCCTCTTTCGCCTTTTTCAGCTCCCGCATCTGCTGCCCCACCAGCCTGAAATAGAAAAAGAACACCATAGACATCATCACGAGAATGATCATGGAAGACCCCATCATGATCAATGTGCGCACCTTATCCAGCTTGGTAATAGCACCCTTTAACATATTGTTGCTCATAACCGTAATCAGGTACCAGGTAGAATTTTCGGAAATAGGTGAACAATATATCTGTCTTTCCTCCCCTTCTATTAATACCAGGGCGGAATAGCTTTTTCCCTCTTCCATGGCCGTTTGGAGCTCCTGGCAGAAATCATCCGGCGATTTGCCGTCAATAGTCTTATATACTTCCCTTACCCGTTCAAAGTAACTGCTTCTGTAAGCGTCCGCATTCCTGATTACAAAGTTTCCATCCTTATCTACCACATGGGAATAAACCTGCCCCTCCTCATTTTCATCCAAAAACAGCGCTGAGTTTAGATACTCCATCCCAACTCCCACTATCAGTGCACGGCTCCTTTTCCCGTCCGCCATAGGGTACGCCGCTTCTTTTCCCAGCAGCAGCACCTTCTGCCCGTTCTCATCAATCCCCTGCTCAACAATGCTGCCATTGGCCTCTAAAGACCCTATCACATCATCGCTGCCGGCGATTTCCACATTGCTGCCGCAAATTTTCTCCAGCCTTCCATCCTCTGTGTAAAATCCCATATAAGAAAAGTTCCTATACTTAGCGTTCTGCGTCAGCTCCTGGAGCATTTTCTCCCCATATTGGGCAGTATCTGTGGGCATTCCCCTGATGATCCCCTCCACCTGTTCATGGCGGAGGCTGATAATGGAAGCAAATTTCTGTTGAAGCTGCGTATTCATCTCTTTCATATAAATTTCACTGACTTCATAGATCGACTCTTCTGTCTTCACCGACATAAAAATAGCCAGCCAGCAAAATACGATAATACACACTGAAATTACGCCTACAAAACTGCCCCACAAAAATTTTCTTGCCTTATTCACCATCTTTTGACTTCCTTTCAGTATATAAAACAATTTTGGAACATTCATCTTTATTCTAATAAATAACCTGCATGTTTGTCAATGCAAATATAACGGTTATCGTATCTTTGCAGAAAAGTACAAGAGCCAATCTGGGCTGTTACGATTTATCTATTTTACAAATTCCGCTGGTTACTGTATACTTATTTCCATACAGGAAAATACAACCAGATTTCTAAAAAGAAACAGAGGAAAACCATCATGACAATCTTTCAATTTGTATACAACCTTCTCTGGGGAGATTTGATCTCAATCCCCCTGCCCGGCGGAAGCTCCCTGGGACTGTCCCTGCTGGTCCTGGTCTTGGTCCCTTCTGGAATTTATTTTACCCTGCGGACCAGATTTCTGCCTTTCCGGCTTTTCCCCGAAATGCTGAAAATCACCGCTGAAAAAAAGAGCCACCCACAAAGCGGTGCCATCTCCGGGATCCAGGCGCTGGTCATCTCCACTGCCACACGGGTGGGAATGGGAAACCTGGTAGGCGTAGTAGCCGCTATCTCTGCCGGCGGGGCGGGGGCTGTCTTCTGGATGTGGGCAACTGCCCTCTTAGGCTCTTCCACTGCCTTTGCAGAAGCTGTCCTTGCCCAGATTTACAAGGAAAAGGATCCCCTATATGGGGGCTTCCGGGGCGGCCCTGCCTATTACATCCATCACCTTTTTCTGAAAAATAACCCCAGGCGCAAACGCTCTGTTACCGCCATGCTCTTTGCCATCTCCGGCTTAATCTGCTGGTGCGGCATCAGCCAGGTAATCGGAAATTCCGTTTCCTCCGCCTTCACCAACGCCTTCCACATCCCTCCCCTTTATACTACCATTGCCCTGGTGGTTGTGTGCGCGGTAATCGTGCTGCGCAAAAATGCCACAGTTAAGGTACTGGATGTGACTGTCCCTGTTATGGCTGCCTTTTATTTCCTGGCCACCATTTATATCATCCTGAAAAATACAGGGCAGCTCCCTGAGGTTTTCAGCAGGATATTCCAGGAAGCTTTTGGGATCCGCCAGGCGGTGGCCGGGGGCTTTGGGGCGGTGATTATGAACGGGGCAAAAAGAGGGCTTTTTTCCAATGAAGCCGGATCCGGCTCCGCTCCCTGTGCCGCTGCTGCCGCTGACATCAGCCATCCGGCTAAAGAAGGGCTTTTGCAGGCTTTCGGCGTATTTATTGATACCATCGTCATTTGCACCTGTTCTGCCATGATTATACTGCTGACTCCCCCAGGGCTTACGGAAGGGCTTTTGGGCATGGAGCTTTTACAGGCTGCCATGGATTATCACCTGGGTACCTTTGGGGTGGTTTTTATTGCCCTGATCCTGTGGCTGTTTAGTTTTTCCACCTTTATTGGTATTTTATTTTATGCAAGGCCTAACATAGCTTATCTGTTCGGGGACAACTGGCTCTCCCAGACCTTATACAAACTGCTGGCACTGGTGATGCTCTTTGTAGGAGGCCTGGCCGCCTATACCTTTGTGTGGGACCTGGGGGATGTGGGGATTGGGCTGATGACAATTTTTAACATGGCGGCACTGATTCCCCTGTCCCGCCAGGCAATAGATTCTTTGAAAGATTATGAGGGGCAAAGAAGCAAACGCTGCCATGCTTCACGGGGCAGCTTATAGTAACAACCAGGAAACGGGAGCATAAGAATATGCTCCCGCTGCCTGGTTTATGGGGTTTTACGGTTCTTCCAAACCATATTCTACAAATAACTGCTTCTGATACTCCACATTCCCGGCTGACTCCACAAAATCATCTATCCGCCCGTCCCGGAAAAGAAGCAGTGCCAATTGATTGACCTTATCAATGCCTTCTGCTTTTCCTTTTGCCTCAATATAGTCCAGGGCCGCGTCCATATTCACACCTCCCATTACCTCTTCATCGGAAACACTGTCTATATATTCTATATATCTTCTGTCTTTTTTTATTGCACTAATAGCATACCATGTTTCACGGTGCATGGCAATCACTGACTTCAGCTTCTCCCTGTTATAGCGCCCACACAGCATAAGCAGAAAAACTTTTAAGTCTCCCTCAAACCTGTCGATTTCTTCATCACTCATATGTCTTGCATCTATCAGGTTCATCCGATAATCAGAAGCTGTGCTTTTCATCCACTCTTTCATATTATCAGGAATATCCAGCATATCATATATGCTCACCGGGCCGTCCCATGGCCTGCTGCCTACATAAAACACAAGCGTTACCACAGGTATTATTTTGGTTCCTCTTGGGATCCCATCTGAAAATTTTTCCAGGCGGTTACCCTCTTTGGCTTTTTCCGATATCTTTTTACATTGGTGCATGTATGATAATGCATCCAGTTCCATACACCGCACAGGCATATAGTAATGCACTCCCGTCTGCCCTTCTACTCCCATAATTACCTGAAAGGCTACCTTCTTGTCAAAAAGCATGGCTACCTTCCGGGCATCCCGCAGGCGCTCCAGGCTTTCCATTTCCCCCTCCCTGTTCTTTACCGTTTCCTGGCTGGCTGTGTCAAACTCCTGTAATTTATCAGGATCTATCTGTATTTTCCCCCCAAATACCCCCTGGCTAAACAACTGGGAAAATACAGAGTCTATTTTTATAAAATTTTTAATATTGATATCAATTTCTCCCATACTTAAGGCTCCTCTTCCTGAATCTGCTCCCCCAGCCATTCCTCCATGTACTCTTCTATCACATAAAAAGGCGCAGGCCCCATTTCCAGCAGAAACTGGTGGAATCCCCTGGCATCAAAAGCCTCCCCCAGGCGGCCCTGGGCCTTTTCCCTAAGATCCATAAATTCCAGGCACCCAATAAAATAACTAAGATAGCAGGCCGGCTCTTCCACCATAAATTCATAAAATTCATCCACCATTTCTTCATCGGCAATGCCCAGGCGTGCCAGGTATTCTTTTGCCTCTGGCCGGCTCCACCCATCATAATGGATCCCCATATCCATATAAGAGCTGACCGCCAAGGAAAACAACTGGCTCTGTGAAAGCAGCTCTGCAACCGCCTCATCCTCCACAGCGAAACCAAATCCATACTCACATTCCACATAGGTTGCCCAGCCCTCTGTATACCCAGGATAAGAAAGCAGGTTCCGGATCAGGGGAAGCCCACAGGAGGCCGTATAGACATTCTGGTACAAATGTCCCGGATATCCCTCATGGACCAGTGTGGCATAAAAATCTGCCTGTGTCTTTTCCTCCATGTTTAAATTCTTTTTATTAATATAAATAACGTTATTCTCCACATCATCCACAGGAGTTGTCAGGTAATAGGCCAGGATGCCATTTTCTTCCAGGGAAGGATGTACATATTTAACCGTACAGCCAGCCGCAGGAGGCGTGGGAAAATCCTCTTCTGCTTTCTTTGCGGCTTCCTCCAGGATTTCCTCCGGCTCTGTGGCAGAAGGCTGGCAGCCCAGCATTCTGCTGTAAAGGCTGGTATCCTGAAATAATGCTTTCTCAAGGACGTCATAATAATTTTCTATAAATTCCTCCGTGCGTTCCTGCAATTCTGTAACAGAACCATCACTGCCCGTGGCTGCCCTTACCAGATACTCATAGTATTCCTTCCCTCCTTCATAATAGCACAGCCCCTGCTGGTTGTCCCCGCTGCCTTTAAGCTGCTTTAGTTCCTCCACCAGGCTCTGATACCCTGAGGCTACCTGGGTAGTGACAATGGAAAAATTTTCCTCCTTATAGCCCTCCCTTTCTTCCCAGGTAAGTCCCCCAAAAGAATCAATCCTGTCATTAAATATCTCTATCATGTAGTTTTCTTCCGGATTTGCAATAAATTCATTGCATTGGCTAATAACTGCATCCACCGCATAATCGGGCATAAAAAATCCAGCCTGGGACTTCTCCTTTTCAAAGGCGGCAATTTCTTCCACCACATCATCCACCTGGGAAACCAGTACCAGATAGTCCTCTATATCCTGCCTGGTGCGGAAGGTATACTCTGCCAATAGCATAGGAAGCTGTATCTGATACCCTGTCACAGGGCCAAGGACCTCCTCCAACAGGGTATAGTCTTTTGCCGAAAGCTGCAGATTTGCATAATCCAGCAGAATATCATAAGTCAGCTTCTGTTCCCTGGAAAATTCTGAAAGATCAAATTTCTGCAGTTCCTCCACCAGCTCATCCATCTGGCTGTGGGCTTTTTCAAAGTCTTCCAGCGAATAACTTCCCAAAGTAGCCTCATAATCCCCAATCCCATACTTTTCCGGATATGCCAGGGTGAAATGGAGGTTAACTGTGTTGGCCTTTACCTCTTCCCTGAACAATTCCTCCACAAAAAGGCCGAACTGCCCAGCCCCGTAGGCAGGCTCATCCCCTGTAGGTGTATTTTCCCGCCCTAACAGGCGAAAAAGAGCCAAAAAACAAAATACGGTACAAATGCCAGCCGCCCATTTCAACGGCTGCCTGTTTAAATTGAATTTCATTTCTGCCGCTTAAGCCCCTCCCGCCTTTACCATTTTTCGTTCTGTTCGTTTTTCCAGTTTTCATTCCGTTCCTGGCTGGAGGATGTGGCTTTGGCAAGCTGCCACACCACCTCGCTGAAATATCTTTCCGGAATATCCCTTAAGAAACAGGCTTTTTCTTTCCCCGCCTCATCATACATATAGCTGCCCCGCTCTATGGTGCCTGCTTTGTAAAATCTGGCATCATAGACGGTAACATCGCCGTTTTCACCCCCTACAAAGCTTCCTGAAAAGTGCAGTTCCACCCCAAGGGAAAGCTCCACGTCCTCCCTGTAATAGGTATAAAACCCACCGGCGTCCTGCACGGAGCCCCGGTACCAGCCAAGCCCTGTAAGCTTCCCCCCAAGGGATAAATCATTGACAATGCATCCCCCAAAGCGTTCCAGCCTCTGGCTGGCTGCCTCTTCTTCTGTCATACGGTAAACCGTCCTCTGGAGCTGCTCAATGGGCTGGCTGATCTCGTAGTCCTCCAGCTGCTGTTTCCAGGCTTCTGCTGCTTCCGCTGCCAGCTCTATGGGATGGGCAAGGCCAATCTTCCCTTCCTTAGGAAGGGTGAACTCCTCCTCGTCCTTGGTGTTAAAGGTACCATCCTCCATATAGCGGAAGCTGGAAATCAGTTTCCTGTCTTCATAGACACCCCATATCAGCCCTATGGCAAACTGATGCATGACGGGATTTTTCACAAAAAGGGCTTTCCAGGCTTCCACGCTCCATTCCCTTCCTGTGGAAAGAGCCAGCTCCAGCCTCATTTTCTGGCTGCTTACGGTGATTTTCATCTGCTTTTTCATCTGTTTAAATTCTTCATAAGCCAACGCCGCCTTTTTTTCATCGTCCCTCTTGCCCGGAGATGGCATATTTTTCAGCTTTTTGCCATTCTGGTCATAAACCTCAATTTCCAGGGAAGGGGTGATAGCTACCTTAAAGCTTCTCTCCCCATAGTCAAAGCTTCTTTCCATATTTTCGTCAAAGCCAAGGTCAGGCACAATCCGGTCCGCCAGCTCTTCCCTGGTAATGCCCAGCTGGGAAGCGGCAAATTCCAGCGCTTTCCCCGCCGCAGCTTTTACCTGCTTGAACTTAAATTTCCTGGAAATGCCGTCCACAATCAAAAGCGCCTGGGGAAGGGGATTTAAGGCAAGGGCACAGACAGCCTCCGATGCAATAGCCCCTCTAGCGTTCTGGGGCCATTCCTGTATCTGATGCTGCAGCTTCCGGATAATCTCATAGCCCCCATGTATGGACGCTGCATAAAGCACCCAGCGTTTTTTGGCTTCCCCTCCGGCCTCCAGCCATTTGTCAAAAAGCTCGTTCACATAAACGGCCAGTTCCTCCTCTTCCAGGTCTTCTGCCAGGATTGCGGCGTTTTTGCTCACCCCGCAGCCCTCCCCATGGGAATAGCACAGAAAAACCGCCTGCAAGTATTCCTCCTGGGCAATCTCCCCGTTCTTTCTGTGTACCTGGGAAAAGGGCGTCCCATAAGCCCACGCCAGGGTACGCTTTTTGCCCCCTTTATGCATTTCTTTTACCAGGTCTTCCCTGGTAAGGGCTTTTGCACCAAAAGCCGCTCCCTGCCCGCCTGTAAGGGCATTTTCCAGGATTCCCCTTATCTTGGCATTTTTCTCCTTTTCCAGAACCTGCCGGAGCAGCTCCTGGTAGTCCCCGCCTTCTTCCTGCCAGCGCAGCAATACCCGGATAGCCAGCTCCCGCTCCGCCGCTTTCTTGGAGGCTAAGAAGCCTTTGGCCTCTTCTTCCCAGCCCCTCTGCCTGGAAAAGATGGAAAGCAGTTCCTCTTTCACTACCTTTGCGCTGTCCTGGGAATAGCCCAGAATTTCCTTCTTGTTCTCCTCTGCCGCCTTGCCCATAATGCGCAAAGAAAAGAAACGCCCAAAAGCATCCGCCCCGGAAAAGGCGCTTAAGGCCTCCTCCCTTTTCTCCTGCAGATAACCGGCAAAAGCTTCCTCCGCCCCAGCCAAAAAAGCCTCCTTCCACTGGCTGGAATATAAAGCATCATAAATCATTGCCATTCCCGTAAGCTGATAAGAAATCCCCAGCCCTTCCGCTTCCAGATTCCTGAACAGCCCGGCTGCCTTGGCAGGGTCCACCTGGTTATTCACCAGGATATCCTCCTGGAAGAAATAACCGCTGCGTTTTAAGAGCATAAATACCTGGCATCTGCGGTAAAACATCTGGTCCTGGTAATTATTCATATACCCCTTGACCAGCCTCCGCTCCACAAGGCCTCCATAATAATATTTTTCCCCGATCTGCATAGCAATAGGGTAGAGGGTATCCACCTGGGTTTCTCCCCTCAGATAGTCTTTGATGATATGGGCATTGGTATAATCCTTACCAACCAGGGCACCGATCAGCTTTTCCCTGTCTTTGTTATTCCCCTGGCGTTTTCTCTCCTGCAGGAGTTTTTCATAAAGAACCCTGTCCTGTTCCTTTATCGCCCCAAAGAGTTTATCTGACAATTCCAGGTCCGCCTTATCCAGAATTTCAATATAACATTCCCTGTTATTTTGAAATTGCGCCTTCAAAATGGGCATACAGCCCCTGCCAGCCGCCCAGCATATGTATCTGCCCGCATCTATGCCAAATATCCTGTCATAATCCCCGCCTTTTACCAGAATATTCATAGGCAGCCCTTCACTCACAAGAGCCATAGCGTCCAGCATGGCATTTTTCCCTGAGGGGACCACCCAGTTCCCATGAGTTGCCAGCGCCACTTTCACTATGTTTTTCAGCCTGGTGGAAAGGGGATAATTCAGATAGGCCATCCCCCCAAAAAGCCGGATGAGGAAATCGGAAACCCCACATGTGCCTGCAAGCTGTAAGGCCTTCTCCGTTACCTCCCCACTTAAGATATCATTTCTGATTTTTCCAAGGGAGCCAGCATCCATCTGATTTTTAAACAAAGCGCCCAGGCGGGATAAGATAATATCCTCGTACTTTGCCATCAGCGGCGCATCCTCCTTGTCAATGGCAGCACAAGATCCCTCCCCGGGATTTTTCATGCCTAAAAGCTTTCCTACACTTTCCAGAAATCCACCCTTCTTTTTCTCCGGGCTATCCACCCCCTGGTATTTCACCATAAAGTAGGCCGCAAGGAGGACCAGCTTTCCGTTTTCTACTGAATTTTTCTCATGCTCTGCGGCTTTCTTTAATATCTCCGGGCTTTCCCCCGCTATGGTAATCAGATTCCTTATGGTAATCCCCCGAAGCACATAACCGTTTAACCCAAGATAAGCGCCATAAACAGCGGCCTTTTTATATGCCTCCCCAGGTAACAGCTGCTGCTGGCCATTCATCATGTCCATAGGCACAAGCTGGTAGCAGGTAGACTGGCCTATGGAAAATAAAAGGGAAAACAGCCTGCCCATCTCTTCCTTTTTTCCCCTTTTCAGCAAATCCCGGAATAGCTTTAAGGGTTTCTCCGCAGGGATTACCGATAAATCCCGGAAGGAAATGGATTCCAGCGCCTCTTCCCCTTCCTCTCCAATAAGATATGCCTCCGCCAGGGCTAACTCCTGCCCCGTGAGGGAGAGCAGCTCCAGTACCTCTTCTGTTTTCCGGTTGTTACTGTCTTTTGGGTTCATCATAATTCTATTACCTCCTCTAACCCCATGCCGCCTGGCAGCGGCATATTACCATTATCTGTCCTCTTCACTTTCCATTGCTTCCTCACAGGCGTAATACCCCCGGGCCCTGTCCAGGGCAATTTTCTCCCTGCACAGGTACAGATATTCGATTATCCCAACATAGGTCTCCGCCACGGCATCCTGTGGCTGCCCCAGTT
>CAJTVD010000015.1:0-17727 GCA_910579495.1 uncultured Lachnospiraceae bacterium | reverse complement strand
ATCAAAAGCCCCTGGGACAGCTCCCCCAGCCTGTGGGAGAGGTACCCCATCTGATACTGCCCGGTAACCTTTGCCAGTTCCTCCAGGGTTTCCAGGGTGCTGTCATGGAGGGTATCAAAGCCGCTCTGGCACAGCTCTTCCACCAGGCTCCCCACATCCTCCAGCAACGTCTCCAACGCTTCCTCTTTCCTTAAAGGTTCCATCTTACGCCAGTTCCTCCTTTTCAAAGACCGCTACCGGATACATCCTTATGCGCCCCTCCCTTAAATAAATTTTGCCCAGAAAGCAGGGCTGCTTTTCCTCCCGGATCCGTTCCAGGTACCGGATGCCCCAGGATTCCTGCTTGGAATAAGGGACCTCGATCACTACTTCCCTTTTCTGCCCATCAAAAAGACGCATAAATAGTTTCTGCCCTGTCTGGGAAAAAAAGGCCTGTTCAAAAGCGGCCGGGCGTACAAATACCAGTTCCTGGCCCTCCCGCTGTATCCCGCTTTTCAGCCAGGGCTGCCTTTTCTTATCAATCTGCTCTTCAAAAAGCCTGCCGAAATCCTGGTAATACCAGCCCTCCAGTTCTTCTCTCTGCAGCCTGTTTTTCCTTGTACCCTCCCGGGTAAGATCCCCTTTGGTTTCCTGGCTGGAAGAGAGCCTCCCTGCCCCGTCTGTCTTCACCCCCGTAAGGTGGAAACGCGCCCCTGCCAGTTCCTCCAGGGAAAGGGGCAGCCCCCAGGGAGCAGCCGCCTTTTCCATACGTCCCCGCCTTCCTGTTTTTTCGTAAAACACCGGCCTTGCGGATGTATAAGTATACCACTTTCTGGTATGTTCCTCCAGAAAATATACCGTCTCCCCCTGATAGCCTGACTGGTTTTCAAAATGCTCCATGGCAATGCCGATCAAATCCAGGTCACCTGCCGCCCCGTACTGTGCCTTAAACTCTCCCCCAAGGGCGGCAATATCCCTGTCTGTTTTGGCCTTTTCCAAAAGCGCCGCTCTCTGATAAAGCCTGGCAAGCTGTTCCGTCAGGTTCCGGCCCCGGAAGGAGGCTTTTCTTCCCAGATAGCTTTCATAGGACTCCCGGAGGGAACGCCAGTAGCCCTCAAAGCTGGCAAGCTGCGCCCTGTGGCTGACCAGGGCAAGCCGCTCCATGGAATCCAGCACCTCCGGGGATGTCCTTGCCAGCCCTGTATTGAAAAGCTCCCTTAAAAATTCCTTCATCTGCCCGGCAGCTTCCTTTATCAGCTCCCTGTCATATTGCTGCTTTTCCGCCCCTTCTTCTTCCAGCTCCTTTAAAGCCAATTGCCCGCCATCCAGCTTGCACCACAAAAGGGCGGCGGCTTTGTGGGGGCACATTTCTTTTTTATGGCAGGTACAGGCGGAATATTCCAGAGGGGAAAGCAGCTTCACCCGCTCCCCCTGCCCCTTGGATAATCCACGCACCTCCACTGTAACTACGCTTCCATAAGCAATCTTAGGCTTTTGCCCTGCCTTTGCCTGGGCGGCAAGGGCCTGGAGCTGCCTGCTGCCCAATATTTTTTTAATAGAAGAAAAGGGATAGGCGGCAATTTCCTCCAGCACCTTCTCCTGCTGCCCTGGAGGGGAAGCCTCCTGCCCCTGCTGCCTTTGGCTCTCTTTCCCCAAAGCCTCCTTCAGCACAAGGAGCCCTTGTACCAAATGGCGGCAGACGCTTCTGGAAGGGCAGGTACATTCACTCTTCCCCAGTGGGATACGTAAAGCCACGTTTTCCTCCCCTACCCTGACCTTTGCCTCTTCCCCCCAGGAAATTATCTGGAAGTTTCCTTCTTCTTTATCTTTGTAGGCACGTTTTACAATGCCTTTATTTGCCATGCCTGCCAGATAGTCATCGTCCACATCCGCCAGCAATGTTTTCCAGTTATCCATACCAGCCTCCTTGCTGCCCCATTACGGCAGCCCAAATCTGTGGGCCGTGCCTTACATGATTTTACCTATAAAGCCAGCCAGCTCTTCCGGAGTCATCGCACCCACAAACGCACCCATATCCCCCAAGGCCGCCGCCGCGTTCCTGTCATAGCAGGGATTGGCTTCCCGGTCCAGCGCAGTTAACGCCACCAATTTCGCGCCGCTTTCTATGATTCCCTTACAGATGCTGTACAGGTTCTGGTAACCTCCCCCTTCATACAGATCCGATACCAGCACCACCATGGTCCTGTAAGGAAATTCAACCAGCCCCTGGCAATAGGAAAGGGCCCCGGCAATGTTAGTGCCGCCGCCAAGCTGTATGCTCATAAGAGTCTCCACCGGATCCGACACATAACCGCTTAAATCCACCACATTGGTATCAAAAATCACCAGCCTGGTATCCAGCATGGGAAGCTTCGCAAAAATTCCCGCCATCACTGCACTATGGATAACAGAATCCAGCATGGAGCCGCTCTCGTCCACGCAGATGATCACCCGCCACATATTGTATTTTTTCATGCGGGAATGAAAGTAAATCTGTTTTAACACCAGCTCCCCGTTTTCCGTATCATAGTTTTTCAGGTTCCTGCGGATAGTCTTTTTCACATCCAGGTTCCTCGCCGAGCGTACCTGGCTGCTGGTATTGCGGTTCAGTTTACCGAAAAAGGACATCCGCAGCTCCTGTTCCAGCTTTTTGGCCAGTTCCTCCGCTACCTTGCGCACAATCTCCCTTGCCATTACCAAAACCTCGCCCTTCATCATATGCTTCAGCCCCAGAATGGTCTTCAGCAATTCCCTGTTGGGCTCCAGCTTCCGGAGTACCTCCGGGTCTGTCAGCAGTTCTGTCATTTTGTATTTTTCCAGCGCATGGCGCTCCATAATTTCCACAGTCTGTTTGGGAAACAGCTTTTTGATCTTTGAGAGCCAGTAAGGGACTGTAAGCTGGGAATCCCCGCTCCCTCCCTGCCGTTCTTCCCTGATATCCTGGTCTTCCCCGTACTCCCTGCCATAAAGATAATCCAGTGCCTGCTCCATCTCCATAAAATTCTGGCTGCCCTGGGAAAAGGAAATCTGCTCCGCCGCATATTTCCCCAGCACCAGCCGCCAACGGTTTAAAATCTCCTGTTCATCTGCCATCATCTCTCCCATCCTTATCCCACTGCGCCATATGGCTTTGCGCATATTCATCCAATTCCCTGCCGTAAGCAGACCAGGCCGGTAAGATTTCCCGCCGCTGTAAAATGTCCTTCCCTTCCTTCCCATGAAGCCCTGCTGCCATACGTGCGATTTTGTCTGTCTCCCCGGGAGTAAAATAAGTAAATGCCATCCGCAGCTGTGGAAGGAGCTCCATAAATTCCCCCTCCTGTACCTGCCCGAAAAAGGTATCCAGCATCCCCAGGATCCTGCCGCCGATAAAGACCATATCCTTGGCCGCAAAAAACAGCCCCCGGAAAAACACCGCCGTCTGTAAAAGCTGCTCCCTGGTCCCTGTTAAGTACCCCAGGCACACCTTTTCCACCTGCTGGGAATTTTCCCTGCCGCATCCATATAATATGCCATGGATACAGCCGCAAAGGCCCGGATGAATCTGCCCCTGGGCCATTTGGCATATAGTTTCATAGAAGTTTTCCTTCTCCTGTTCCATACCTCCCACTGCCTGATTTAAAGTCTTACATGCATCCATGCAAGGGCCTAAGTTTTCATCCTTAATCCCTGCCATGGAAGGAAGGAGGGAGACCAGCTTCCGCACAGTTACAGGCACAAGCCTGGCAATTTCCAGCCCGGACTCATAAAGGGTATCCAGTTCTTCCATCATCCTTAGGAACTTCAGTGCATCCGCCACAGAATAAAAATCCGTATCCTGCAAAATCACCTGATGCACTCTCTCATAGACTGCTTCCAACTGTCCGGAAAGCCCCATCTCAAAAACCGCTGTCAGGAGCCTGGCCGCCTCTCCCGCCCCTGTGTCCTTTTTCAGCTGCTCCTTCACCAGGCTTATGGCCGCTTCCTCTATGGTTGCCCCGTGGACAGACACGTCAATCAGGGCTCCGGGAATCTGTACGCCCCACTTGTATTTCCAGATTTCCCGGATCAGGTTCCGGTCTTTTTTTAACTGCAGGTTGGGTCCCTTTACCCTTCTTGCAAAGTTGGTGCCCAAAAATACCATCCGGTGGAAAAAACAGCTCATCCGTCTGTGCTTCTTTTCAGAAAAAACAGATAAAACCGCTTCCGCCTCCAGCGTGGAATGGATCTTTAACCCAAAGCTTTTGGCCTGGGCTTCAAAATCCTGCAAAATAGGCGGCACATCTGCCTGGGGGCAGAGCTTTCCCATCCCCCTGCCTGTCATAAGCCTGCGCAGTGCCCGGATGGGCATATCCGAAGCAATGTTATATTCCCCCTTGATATAAGAGGCCAGCGCCGCATCCAGCACTTCGTATGCCCCCGGCTGAGGCTTGCCCCGAAGCTCCCCAAGCCCCCTGGCCATCTGCCAGGCACAAATCTCATCATAGGTAGAGAGGTTCTCTTCCTTTTTCCTGGCCTCCCTGCCGGAAGCCACCAGCATATCCAATGCCGCCTTGCTGTAAGGCTCAAGGGTTTCCCCCATGCCTTCCCATACCTTCTGGTAAAATCCTGCAAAGGGCATCCCGCTGGCATAGCCGTTTAATGCATCTGCTGCTTCCATGGAATAAGGCATCAGGTAAACGCCCTGGTCCTTTTCCGGCACCTTGCCTTTCCGCTTCCTAAAGTCTTTCTTAGTTTCTTCCCATTGCCCCTGGGAAAGCAGCTCTCTTAGCCCCGGGGTGTGGAAGCCCCCTGTGACCACAAGAATCCGCCGCCATTCTCCCTGGGGGCTGCCATCCCCTACCTCTTTGCCCTCCGCCCACTGGATAATCCTAGCCGCCATGTGGGCTTCCCTGGCAAGGCATCCTTCCTCCGCCAAAACCTCCGGCGGCGTATTCTCCCTTGCCAGCGTGCAATAAGTGAGCAAATGGGAAAACCAGGTATCCCCCTCCTCATAAAGGCCGTTCAGCTCAAAATATTTCTCCCAGAACTCATCAAAACTGCGGAGCTGGGCCTTTTCACATAAACGCTTTATGTATTGGTTCCTAGAAAGCAGGTAATCGTCATTATAACTGTTCTTTTCCTCCTCCTTTAACAGCCCCCTGCCTTTCCCGGAGGCTGCCAGAATGTCCCCATAGGGCAGGTCAATAAATGCTGCCGGGATCCCCCTGGCAAAAGCTTCCTGAAAACTCACCAGCTCCGGGGAATAGGAAAGGAAAGGATAATAGCACTTATAATGCCCCTTCTCCCCTGAAAGCTTCCCGGATTTGTCGTGATAAGAATAATAGATGGCAAAGGGCGCTTGGGTCTGTTCATGGACCATCATCGGCGCCAGCAGATTGGCATTGTCCGGCCCTTCCACCAAAATTACCCCAGGCTTCCAGCTCCCAATCACCCGCCTGACCTGGAAAGAACAGGCAGGGCTGTGGTGCCGGATAGGCAGCAGCATTATTTCAGCCATTTCCTGGCTTCGTAGTATTGTTTCCATATGCCACCCTCTCTGCCGCTTTTATCCCTCACAACGGTCTGAAAATATCCTTTCACTTTCTCCAGATCTTCTTTATTCTCCTTGGAAACGGCACCCACCAGGTTCTGTACCAGGCAGTCCACATTCATGCGCCCCTCCCCGTAAAAGTATCCTGTAAGCATGGTCTGGTAATAGACGGACACTGCCTCCGCCGTGCTCATCACTGCCGCAGGCTTATCGATCCTGTGCCCATAGGAGGACACCCCCTCCCGGAGCTCGTGGTAAGTGGAAGCAAGCAGCTCCGCCACATCCTCATCCGCTTCCATGGCAATATGGCTCTCTTCCGCCAGCCTGCCCACCTCATTTAAGATAATCTGCTTCTCCAGTGACACCTCACGCACCGGCATCACCGTCTCGAAATTAAAACGCCGCTTTAAGGCACTGCTCATTTCGTTTACGCCCTTGTCCCTGGTATTGGCAGTCCCGATCACATTAAAGCCAGGACGGGCAAAAAGCAGCCCCTCATCCCCCAATTCCGGCACATTCAGCACCTTATCGCTAAGGACGCTGATCAGGCTGTCCTGGATCTCCGCCGGGGTCCTGGTGATTTCCTCAAACCGGGTGAGGATCCCCTTCTCCATCCCTACATACAAAGGCGCCGGCACCAGGGCCTGCCTGCTGGGGCCCTTTGCCAGCAAAAGGGCATAATTCCAGGAATACTTGATCATATCCTCGGTAGTCCCCGCCGTCCCCTGGATGGTGTTGGTACTAACACCGCAGATTGCCGCTGACAAAAGCTCCGAGAGCATGGTCTTGGCCGTCCCCGGCTCCCCCACCAGCATCAGCCCCCGGTTCCCTGCCAGGGTAACGATACAGCGCTCAATAAGCGCGTCATTGCCAAAATATTTTTTTTCGATCCGATACTCCTTATCCCCATATACTATGGGGCTGGTACTGCCCAGAATAAAAGTCCTTACTGCCCTGGGGGACATCTGCCAGTTGTCAGGACGCTTTCCGGTGTCCGTGTTTTTCAGTGCCTCCAGTTCTTCCCGGTATCTGGCCTCTACCGGCGGTTTAATGGTTTCCTGCATTTTCACCTATCCCTTCCTTCACAAATCCTATCTTCCTGCTGTTTATAATGAATATTGTAGCATACAGGATCTTCTTTTAAAATCCTATCTTTTTCCTATTTGGCGCTGTGATAATAAACCATCAGCCCCATCTACCCGGGTGTTACAGCTAACGGCATGGCATATTTCCCCCTTCCCTCCACATATAAATTAAAGAATCTACTTACCTGGACGGAAACTATGAAATCTGTTTGGAAACCACTATCCCCCTTTGCCAGAATATCCCTTTCCCTTATCCTGGTCCTTTCCCTCTTTTTTTCAGTCCCCTTTTCCTTTAAGGAAGTTTATGCAGAAGAAGAAAACAGTACAACCCTGAAATTATACGCCCAGTCGGCTGTGTTGATGGATGCAGGCTCCGGGCGTATTCTTTACGAAAAAAACGGCCATGAGATCCTTCCCATGGCAAGCACCACCAAGATCATGACCTGTATCCTCGCCCTGGAATACGGCAACCCGGAGGATTACGCCATGGCTTCCTCCTATGCAGCCAGTATGCCCAAGGTAAAACTTTATGTAAAAGCCAATGAGTACTACCGCCTGGGGGACCTTCTCTATTCCCTGATGCTGGAATCCCACAACGATGCCGCAGTGGTCATTGCGGAGCATATCGCAGGCAGCACAGAAAGCTTTGCGGATATGATGAACCAAAAGGCCCGGGACATTGGGTGCTTTGACACCTTTTTTATTACCCCCAACGGGCTGGATGCCACTGCCGCCGACCAGGAGGGCGCTGTAAGGGCGCACTCCACTACCGCCGCCGACCTGGCCAAAATCATGTCCTACTGTATTATGGATTCTCCCCAAAAGGAGAAATTCCTGGAAATTACCCGCACCGCCTCCTATGCCTTTGAAAGCTACCAGGAGAAAGAGGGCGGCTTTGTCCCCACCGGGCGTTCTTTCAATTGCAACAACCACAATGCCTTTCTTTCCATGATGGAAGGTGCCCTTTCCGGAAAAACCGGCTTCACAGGCTCCGCAGGCTATTGTTATGTTGGCTCCCTGCGCCGGGATGACCGGACCTTTGTGGTAGCCCTGCTGGCCTGCGGCTGGCCTAACAATAAGACATACAAGTGGAGTGACACCAAAATGCTGATGAACTACGGCCTGGAAAATTTTGAATACCATACCCTTTCTGAAGCCGCCTATGACGAAAGCCAGCTAAAGCCCATACAGGTCTTAAACGGGCAGGCCGACCGGCTGGATGCCCTGGCATATACAGATATCAAAATCATCCGCGGGGAGAGCACCTCCCTGGATGGGAACAGGCCAGATGATACTGGCCTTAGCCAGGATGCCCTCCCTTCTTCCGAAGAACAGGGGCTATTGTTAAAAAAGGGGGAAAAAATAGAAACCCGCTGCCAGATAACCTCCCAGCTTACCGCCCCGGTCAGTGCCGGGACACAGGTGGGTACTGTAAAATATCTGGTAGGGGGTGAAGTATACAAAATAGAATATATTGTAACGGCAACCGATGTTCCTGCCATTGACTTTTCCTGGTGTATGAAACAGATTTTAAAAAGATATAACCTCTATGGCTGACACTGTGGGCAGGATTTAAACGTCCAGCTGCACGTTTGCCTCCTGCTCTGCCTGCTGCCGGAATTCCTCGATCTGCATGGCCGATAATTCCGGCAGTTCCTCTAAGGACTTGACCCCAAAGCTGCGCAGAAATTCCTCTGTGGTCCCAAAAAGAAGGGGACGCCCCGGCGCGTCCATTCTCCCCACTTCCGTTACCAGGCCAAACTCCACCAGGCGGTTTACTGCATGGTCACAGCTTACGCCCCTTATCCTCTCAATCTCCGCCCTTGTGATCGGCTGCTTGTAGGCAATAATGGAAAGGGTTTCAAGGACGGTATCAGAAAGCACATATTTTCGGGGCGTCTTGGCTATTTTTACCAGATACTCGTACATGTCCGCCTTGGTGCACATCTGGAAAGAATCCTCCAGCTCCAGCAAAGTCACGCCGCACTCTTTTCTCTCATAGTCCTTCTTCAGCTCCATAAGGAGCTTCCTTGTGATTTTTTGGTCCTCCTCAATCACCGCGGCAAGCCGCTCCACCTCCACCGACTCTCCCATGGTGAAAAGGACCGCTTCAAGTATTGCCTTTTCTCTCTTTCTGTCCAACTCCCGCCGCCTCCTACATCTCGTTAGAAGTAATGATAATATCCTTAAAGGTATCTTCCTGGGCAATGGAAATTTTCCCCACCTTCATCAGTTCCAGCACCACAAGAAAGGTCACGATGATCTCCATTTTACTCCTCTGCCCCTCAAGGAGCGCCACAAAGCTGAAGGTTTTGTGGGAACGGAGATATTCCTCCACATAAAGAGTCTTGCCGTCCATGTCCACTTCGTCCTTTTCAATCTGCCCAAAAGTACTCCTTACCGGGTCAATTTTATCCTCCTGCCTTTTCATCACCGTCTTAAACAGTTCCTGCAGCCTGCTTAGGTCCACGCCCCCCAGAAGGGTTGCCATGTCCACCGGGGGCCGGTAATCCTGTATTTCTTTTGGCAGGGTCTTCTCTTTAAAAAGGGTCCTTGCAGCGTCTACCTGCCTGTCCTTCAATTCGTAGGACATATATTTATACATTTTATATTCCAGCAGCTTCTGCACCAGCTCCGCCCTGGGGTCTTCCTCCTCCCCCTCCTCGTTTACTTCCCTGGGAAGGAGCATTCTGCACTTGATATCCAGAAGTGTGGCCGCCATCACCAAAAACTCGCTCATCACGTTCATATCTTCCGTTTCCATGGCCTGTATGTACTCTAAATACTGGGCAGTTATCTCCACAATAGGAATATCATAAATATCCACTTTGTTTTTTTCTATCAAGTGCAAAAGCAAATCCAGAGGGCCTTCAAAAGCCTGCAGCTTCACCGATATCGCCATTTTCCGGCTCCTTTACTGGCATATCGCCGTTTCTCCATGGATTTTACCATGTATCCGGCCGGCAGTCAACTTTTACCATCTGCCAGCCTCAATCACCACCAGCTCCCCCGGATTGAAAATCCGTATCGGAAGGGTATGGGTCCCCAGCCCCCTGCCCAGGACCATAGTGGCCTTGCCCTCATGGAACTCTCCCCCGTCATACTTCGGGAACAGCTTCATGGCAGGGGAAATCACACCACCCAAAAAGGGCAGCCTCATCAGCCCCCCATGCACATGGCCGGATACCACCAAATCTGCCCCCCACCTGGCATAGGCTTCAAAATAATCCGGGTTATGGGCAATCAGCAGGGATGCCTGTCCTGCTTTGGGCTTTCCTAAAAGCCCCCCAAGATAAGAGGCTTCCATTTTTACAGAATCAAATTTTCCGTAATATTCCCAGCCAATCTCCGCCCCATAAATCTCCAGGTTAAAATCCGGCAGATAGGCCTTATCATTTACCAGATGGGTTACCCCCGCCTTTTTGATGGCGGAGATATATTCCTGGTACATATTGCCGAACTGCTCCGGGTAAATTCTTGTTTTGAACTCATGGTTCCCATTGCCATAGTAGACCGGATACTCCGCGGCAAGGCTGCATACAAGCGCCTTAGCCGATTCCATGCCCCCTCCCTTGGTGGAGGTATACATATCCCCTGCAATCAATATGGCATCCGGGTTCAGCCGCCGGATAGCCGTAAGGAGCTTTTCATTTCCTTTACCGAAAGACTTGTTGTGCAGGTCTGACAAAAGCAGGAACCTGCCGTCCTTCTTTAAGGATTCCATTTTACACCTGTACCTTCTTATTACAAAACGGTTGCAGTCAACAGCCATCACTGCCAGGAAAAAAGCCGCCAACACCGCCAATATCCAAATGAATATCATCACACAATCCCTTCCGCTTTTCTGCGCCGCCAAAATACCCCCTGGCAGCGCAGGCCTTGGCCCGGAAAGGGCGGAATCCTCCGCCCCCTTCCGCCATATCATTGAACCCCCATGCAGAGGGCCGCCCCCTGCCCTAACCCCCGCACAATCAAACGGGCAGGGATCACAGGCTGCAGAACAGCCTCCACACCTTCATCAGGTAATCCTTATACCCGGCTTTATCTATGGTTACGTCAGAGAGGATGGAAACACTGCCTATCCTCTGTCCGTCCAGCTTATAAACGGCTTCTCCCACTGCATCCCCCCTCTTTACCGGTGCGATTAGTTCCGGCGGCAGGGAAATGGTCTTCTCTATGCTGCCCAGGTCACTGCCGGCAATATCCAGATAGCGGAAAGGCTCCTTGTAGGTAAGCGCGGCTTCCTCCTGCACGCCCCCCTTTACCGGAAGCTGCGGCAGCTGCTCCTCATTAGGGTCTTCATACAAAGCGCTGACGCTGTAGCCATAATCCAAAAGCGCCATGGCGTCCTGAAAACGGGTCTTGTTGGTGGGCGAGCCCATCACCACGGCAATCAAATCAATTTTGTCCCTGCTTGCGGTGGCGGAAAGGCAATACAGCGCTTTGCTGGTGGAACCGGTTTTCAGCCCTGTAGTCCACTCGTACATTTTAAGCAGCTTATTGGTGCTGGACAGGGTAAAATTGCTGGTTCCCTGCCTGGTCACATGGGTAATGTCCTCCATCCAGATTTTGGTGTAATCCATCACCTGGGGGTACTTTGTGAGAAGTTCCCGGGACATCAGCGCCACATCCCTGGCCGAAGTGTAGTGATTATCTGATTCGCTTAAACCGCAGCAGTCCTCAAAATGGGTGTTGGTAAGCCCCATATCCTTGGCTCTTTGGTTCATCAGATTCACGAACTCCCCTTCGCTCCCTGCGATAAATTCCGCCGCCGCCACACTGGCGTCATTGCCGGAAGCCACTGCAATGCACTTAATGATGGTTTCCAGCGTCTGCACTTCCCCCTCTTCCAAGAAAACCTGGGAGCCTCCCATAGATTTGGCATAGGCGCTGGTCATTACCTGGCTGTCCAGGCGCACTCTCCCTGTGCCTAAATGGTCAAAAATCACCAGCAGGGTCATAATCTTCGTGATGCTTGCAGGGCTGCGCCGCTCTTCTGCATTCTGTTCACAGATAATCTGCCCTGTAGAAGCTTCCATCAGGATATAGGAAGGCGCTTCCACAGCGGGCGCGGCATAGGCCCTGGCAGGCACCGCCAGCAAAAAAATAAAACACATCACATAGCATAGGGTTACTTTTAATAGTTTCACGTAATTGTTCTCCCCTTATGTATTCTATTACTATGGATATGTTTTATTCAAATTTAAAATGCAAGTACAATTCTTTTCGTATACCCGCTAATACCATCTTGTGCGGAAAGATTCATAGGCATCAAAAAGCCTCTCCCTCTGCTCCTTTAAACTGATATGGAATATTTTCATAAGCTTCGTTATGTAATCTATGGTTGCCAGGACCAGAACCAGCTTACACGCCCTGATGCCCCATAGTAAATCCCACCGGTCCACCAGCCCCAAAATTCTCCCATGAAGGAATGTAATAATAATAATTGCATAAAATCCCCATGCTATGGTGCTTTCCAGGCAGATAATCCCTTGGTAATTGCAGGGTTTTTCATTATAATCCCAATATACCTCCCCCAAAAACCGCTTCATCAGCCTGCCTACCAGATATTCAAAGGTAGTGGCAAGCGCCGCTCCCGCCAGATACAGCCCCACCAGGTTGCCCCGCAAGGGGTGCAGGATCAAATATCCCAAAACGCCCCCAAAGCCGTATATAGGGCAGAAGGGTCCCCTTCCAAATCCCCTGTTTGTCAGTTTCCTGTTACAAAACGACATATAAATGGACTCTACCAGCCATCCTATCATGCTGTAAATAATGAAAGCCGATACCAAATGGTATACATCTGTGCCAAATATTTCCCTCGTCCACATGGCCACCATCCTCTCCTGTTACCCAGGGAACTGTCCCGGGATAATCCCGGCCAATTCCCTGTAAAGTAAACTGCTGTTAATAAAACCTTATTCCTTATCAGCCAAAAAATTCCCGGAATCTTCCAGCCGTAAAACCCCCCTTTTCTCTGTCAGAATTCTGTCCTTTTATGTAAATACAGGAATTTTTTTCCAAAAGACAAGAAAAGCCCCTGCTTATTTAATTAAGGGGCTTTACATTGTACACTGATTAGCTGTATTTACGTTTTCTTGCTGCTTCAGATTTCTTTTTGCGTCTTACGCTAGGCTTTTCATAATGTTCTCTCTTACGAATCTCCTGCTGAATACCAGCTTTCGCGCAACTTCTCTTGAAACGACGTAAAGCGCTATCTAAAGTCTCGTTTTCTTTAACGATTACGTTTGACATCCTACACCCTGACCTCCCTTCAGTCCCTTCTCGCAGCATCGACTGATTGGGTTTTTATTTGTTTATATGCGCACTATGCTTAAGCACATACTCGTATAAACACCTATCATTATACCACATTTTTTTTCTGCGTCAATAATAATTTTAAATTTTTAATAAACTACTTAACTGCATTAGTGACACCAGATATTAATGAAAGAAGCTATTCGTTTTAAGGAACAAATTTCTTCAATATATTAAATATTAACCAAAGAATCTTTCATATTGCCGTATGCTCTTTCTATCTCTGACATTTTCTTAACAAACTGTTTCATCATTAAAGAAACGGTGGAATACGTTAAATTGATACTGATAAAATTTGATTGTCTCCCCAAACAGATTTTTAATCTAACAATATCCTTTAAAGTCCTCAAACGTTTAGAAAACTTCAGTCTTGCGAGTAAAAAAGGAATAGATAGAAAGTTTTCTTGTTACAATAATTCAAACGTTTGTACTATATTTACTGGCAAAATAATCTCCTTTATTTTATTTCCGCAAACAGGGCAGCGTATCCACTCAGAAATTATTTCCGCCATATCGTCAATCCACCCCGTCATTCCCATCTTTTCGCTGCCTTTTCGGGAGCGTCTTTGTAAGGACTAAAGTGTAGGCAACAGTTAATTGACAGCAATACCGTTCCAAAGATTTCCTGTGGCTAAGATAAAAAGTGGCACATAGTAAAGAAATTGTCGGGCAGGTACGGAAGTTTTGCAAAGCCCATACCGTTTCAGTAAAATGTTTTTCCGAATAAAAACTAAAAGGACAGTGGCCTGTACGATACAAAAAATAGCACTTACAGAGTATTCAATCCCTATTTTTTCATTTAGTGGATTAGCCAAAGATTGCAAAACGCAGTAAATCACAATCCAAATAATCGCAAATGCCTGCTCGCTCTTCTCATATAACTTTTTCATTTTGTTTCCTCCTGTACGGCTAATACCGCACTTCTGTACGCCCGTTCCATATGTGACTTTATGGGTTCTTCATCATAAAACAATGAATTGTTGGCTATGATACTTGCATATCCATGGGCAAACAGGAAAACCATCAAAAAAATTTCTTTCACTTGCTCGATACTTCCCCCGATAGCTCCTTGCATTGCCAAAATAACAGGCGTAAGTTCCTCGGCGTCTATCATTTCAGGCAGGGTAGTTCCAGTGAAAAAATTTGACTGAAAAAGGAAGCGGAACAAATGCGGCTCTTCAATCGCAAAGCGGATATAATTCAATCCAATTCCAAGCATAGCACCCTTCTGTGGGTCTTTAATATTCATCAAGTATTCCGAGTGATAGCAGTCTGCTTTTGCATAGACCGCCTTTTTTAATTCCTCAATCGTCGCAAAGTGGTACATAACAGGCTGTGTTGAACAATTAAGCTTTTTGGCAACAGTCCTTGCATTGATGTTTTCCCCACCTGCTTCACGGGCAACCTCAAAGGCAGCGTCAATAACCATATTTTTAGTGATTTTAGGTTTTGGCGGCATAGTTCTTCCTCCTGTATTTATAATTTATGTTACATAACATCAACAATATTATGATCCATAACATTGGCTTTGTCAATCCCTACCATTGAACTTCCACCCAAATTTCACCTTTCCGAAAAGTAGTATGGCAAAAAGGCCAGTACCACGATATGACTTTAAGGCTTTTGGGGAAGCAATCAAGACAGCCCGGAAAGGGCGCAAGGAAAGCCGAAAAAAGATGAGCAACGAAATGTTTATATCGCCGCGTTATCTTGCTTGGCAAAATGAGCATTTCTGGCATTATAGATAATTAGGGATAACTTTTTCAAAAAAGGCAGATATCAGACTGCCTGAATGTAGACACCTTAACGCAAAAAGCCGGGATAATTATGGACGCTCTTTCAGTCCATACAGCTTTTTCAAAACTTCCTCATCACTGACGCTGTACTTTGGCAGGTCAACCCCTGCAATCACATCGCGTCCCATTCATGGCAGAGGCAGAAAAGATTTTTCTGTCAGCCTGAACGGATAAAAAAGTAAGAGAAACCGGGAAAAATTAAGAACAAGAGAGAATCCTTTCGTTTGAGATGTCTATGTGGGCGGGGACGGTTCAATAGTCGGATAGTGTACAGCATAAACATGCCCTGTGACCTGTAGTTTGACCATACAGGGGCTTCTGCAATTTAGGTGATATTGGGGTTAATTGGGCAGATAAGAGCGTTGTGGGGATGAAGCAGAAAATAGCCCCTCTGGCAATCAGAAGGGCTGAAAATTATTCCATATCCATTTGGGATAATTGATGTAGCTGGTCACGTTTCCCATAAGTTAAGGCTGTCACTTGTACTTTCACATTGGCATCATCAATCCAGAAATATATGAGGAAATTTTTCAATGGTAAACAGCGTATCCCTTTTGTATGCCATGGTTCCTCAGATATTAATGCTACACGTTGCGGATAATGTGAAAGTGATGCAATGGAATCTTCCAGGATATCCAGTAAATGAAGGGCAGCATCGGGAGCCTTCAATTCATGGGCGATATAATATATTGTTTCTTGAATTTGTTCTTCTGCTTGTGAAGTAATTTTCACGGTATAAGTTTTATCCATTACCGTATCTCCTGCCTTAAATCTGCAAATACATCGGCAACAGGACGTGATTGGTCGTTTTGGGCTTGTGACAATCCATTTTCCATTATAGAGGTGAATTCTTCTGTTGTCATAGAATCCAGTGTAGTAGGCTCTTTTGGCAAAGATAATGAAAAAGGTATGCTTTTAGTAAGGATAATCTGCTTATACAATGCATTAATAACAACAGAAGCAGGTAATCCGAGCTTTGACATAATGGATTCAGCTTGTTCTTTGATTTCTGGCTCAACACGGGCAAGGACATTTGCGCTTTTAGTAGCCATAGTAATACCACCTTTCTTTTGGGCTTGATATTATTATATGCTTTTGTATAACAATTAGCAATACAAAAAATGATTTTTGCTTAGAATCGGTTGTGACGAATTCATCACAAATGGTTTCTAATGGCAAAGAACGAAACCCGACTGTAAGAAAAATTTTATCTGATGTTACTGGTGTTTCAGAAGATACATATTCAAAAGGCAAAAAAATTCTTGATTCTAATAATGAAACATTAAAGCAAGAAGTTTTATTTTTATCTGGAGAAAAAGTATCAATGCTGGCTATAAAGAACTTACGCAAGATAAAACACGATAATACAGTGGATTCTATAAGCGTTTTAATGGGGTAAAGTGAAACCTTTAGGATATGGGTGAAATGTTAGGTGTATTCTTCCACCTCCTGGCATATGGCCCCATGGTTTCCTTCCAGGGCAAGGCAGTAGTCTCCCCGAGCCTGCTTTATGATCGCTTCTGCTGTTGCTTTCTGCGTATTCATAGCATCCGCAGTCACGATGCAGCCCCTACAGCCGGCCTGCTTCATCACCTTCTGCATTTGGGGGATCCCATTGCCCTTCTCATCAATCTGGGTGGAGGAAAGGCTGCCCCCCATTCGGTGGACATTACGTTAAACTCCTGGAGACTGCGCCTTTCTGCGGCATCTTCACTCTTCTTTTTGCCGGTATTGTGGGTTTCCTTCCCGTCTGCCGCTATCACATCCTGGATATAGCAGTCCAGTTCCTCATTTTTGTATAGATATTCCTCCAGCCTTTTCCCTGCCGCAGTGACCATCTGTGCCAGTATATTTACCAGCATGTCCTGCACTCCCTCCGGGCGGAGGATGAAAAAGACCCTCTGTACCGTGCCATGGGAAAGGATCCCGCCCGGCAGCTCCAGGTATTTTTCCAGTGTCTGCCTTTCATCCACTGCAAAATCGGCGATTCCTGTCCATTCATCATTCCCGGCGAGGGCTGCGAAGAAAACAATCCCTATAATAATGCTCATGTACGGTAAAGAAGCAAGCAACCGAAAACAAGAGATAGACCGCCAGCACCGCACTATTCCGAATCAAAGAAACCAAAGACCAAAAGACAGCAAGTTATGCACATTCCCACAAATCCAAACTTAGGAGAAATCCAAACTTTTCCGCAAATCACTTGAAAATAAAGGATTCTTGCCGGAAAAAGTTTGGATTTCGTTTTAATGATTTCAGCGTTTCAAGCCACAGAAATCAGCCAGTGAGCCACTGCTGTCTTTCCATTTTTTGGTGACATTCTTTTCTTTTTCGCCCTCCAGCGTAGCCAGCGCTTGCCGTTTATCATCCGTTGTTATGTCCAGATACCGCATGGTTGTGTCCAAGCTTGCATGGCCAAGGAGAAAACTGATCTGTATGATATTCATGCCATCTTCCAGCCAGTGGGTAGCTTTGGCATGGCGGAACTGGTGGGCGTGGGTATCCAGCGGAACCTCCGGGCATCTTTTGTGGGCATCCGCCGCATATATTTTTATCCGCTTGTCAATCGCAGGCTCTGTCAGTTTCACATATTTTCCCCCTACACGGGAATAGAATAAATACATTTCCGGGTCTGGCTCTGGTTCATGGAATGCTTTCATATAGATACGGATATGTTCAACAGCCCTTGGAAGAAGGTAAGCCGTCCGTATCTTGTTACCCTTGCCGTACAGGTTGACGTAAGGCTTAGCTGCATCGACATGCTCCCGAAGAATGGGAAGCTTGTTAATATAAATCCCTCCCGCGTCTCCGACAGGTTTATAAAATATTTAAAGCGGCTCAACATGCGGCGGTTCCGGTTTCACGACCTGCGGCATTATTCAGCCAGCATCATGCACGCTATCGGGGTCCCGGATGTTTACACAATGGAGCGCGGCGGATGGAGTTCTGACCACACATTAAAAAATATCTACAGGGGTTCCATGGATGATTTTTCAAGAAAGTTTACTGACATAACCAACGAACATTTTTCAACTAT
>CAJTVD010000014.1:58084-61391 GCA_910579495.1 uncultured Lachnospiraceae bacterium | reverse complement strand
CATGATAGGCACTTTTGAAGTCTGCCTTATCTTTTTGCAGAGGTCAAAGCCAGAACCATCGGGAAGCGATACGTCCAAAATAGCCAAATCATATTTCCTGTTTACCCATAATGAATCTGCTTCCAGTGTGGTACGGGCAACGTCTATTTCATACCCCTGTTTCTTTACAGCAAAGGTAAGGCCGCTGATTAAACTCAAATCATCTTCCAGTAAAAATAATCGCTTCATTCGTTATCCCGCTCCTTCCTTTTTTCGTCCTGCCGTCAATGGGCTTTTCCGCGTCCTTTGGTATCAGCCACATACTGCCAAATTTTGAAACGCCCGGTATGCGCTCCCCCTCACAAAGTTTCTGCACCCGCCTTTCTGAAATGCCCCATTTGCCCGCTGCTTCTGCACAAGACATATATTCCATAAGTTACCTATCCTTTCTACAAAATTTATCAGTATAATTATATACGGTATGACGAATAATGGCAAGTGCAGAAATAGGTACTATTTAGGTTCACAATACGGCTTCAAGGCTTTGGGTGAAGCGATAAAAGCGGCGGCAGCTTGATGACATGAACGGTACAGGCAGGGAAGCCGCCGGAACGTGAATAATGTGTACAGCCATTGCGTTTTGTATTCTGAAACCATATAATAGGAATTGGAAATTTAGAATTAGACAAATCCGAATCTACAGAATAGAAAGGTTGGAATGGATATGTGTACTGAAAAAGATAACGAAGAACTTATTGAAGCCCTTGTAAAAGCTGCCAGGGCAGCATTTCTGTCTTTAAAAGAAACGGCCAAAGAACATTTTTATTTCTATGCGTTTATATTTGATGAGGGCTTGCATCCATATATTTCAGCATGGTCTTACGAAGCTTTGGAAAGATCAATTATTGAACAGCAAATACCTGACGGAGAAAAGAGCTGGTGGAAATGGGACAGTGCAGATTCTCCCTATGCTGTTTATGGATATGACGAATTTTTTGGCGAAGTAAGTGAATTTCTGGATAAAAGGGCTGATGGATTATCAGAAGATGAAGTTTATGGGATTGAGTGGGGTGTGCGGATCAGTTCCATGGAGGAGGCAATGAAACGGCTTGATGGTTCGGGTCTTTTTGGAACTGGAAAAGAACGTGAGCGTGTAGTTATTAATGTAGAGCAGGCACCACCTGACGAAGATGGGTCGGAATACAACAGGGCATTACGGTTAAATCCATCTTCTGCTTTGCTGTCTGAATATTTAGAGACATGTGAGTAATGGAAAAAATTCATTTGTGATAAAAACTGGAAAAGTGGAGGAAGATGTGGTGGAATTCAATGAGGATTTAGGGCAATATATATTTGAATATAATGGACTGATTTTTGCTTGGGATGAAGAGCCAGGGGAAGAGTACATGGAACAGGCCAGGACAATATCTGAAAAATACAACGCACATCTAAATTTAATTGTAGAATTTATGAGGCCCAATATTACTGAAGTTTTTGGCCAGTTCAGTCCTGACGAAATGAAAGAAAAATTGGGTAAGCCTGTTATTAACTATGATAATGGACAAGTGAATTACTTTGAACATTCATTTGATGATATGCATATCATTACATTTGAATTTTTGGATGATGAATTTAGTGAATTACAGTATTTTTCAATAGATGGTTAACCAACAGAAAAAGCACATAGGGGGCAGCAACTGTTTAAGGATGGAGTGGGATTTATCCAGATCCCCACTCCATATGTCTAAAGCGTTTCCTTTTATTTCAGGCTGTCAGGGCTGGCAGAGAAAAAATATTCAAACATTGAGCTGTCATATTCGTTTTCGGGCAATTCGCCGATTTCGTTTGCCGATACTGTTTCCGGATCTTCTTCTTCTGTTTTTTGATATTCTGTGAAAATATCTGACCATTCTTCCTGTGTTCCCCCGTAATAAATTTTAATGGTATCATTGCCCTTGGGCTGTAGATAGGATAGGGTACGGTCATAAATGTTATTTATGCTTTTAGGGAAAAACACTTTTTGGATGCTGCATGAATGAAAAATGGATGTATGTACTTCTGTGATCCCCTCTTCTATTATAAGGGTTTTTACAGAACTGTCCCTGTTTCCTGCCTGGAATTTAGAAAGATCGGTCTCATAATCTTCCCCGTCAATGCGGTATGCTGAAAGTATTTCCAGCGTTTGACTCTCTCCGGTGTAAGTCTCCAGTATAATTTTATCTCCCGTTATTTTATATGAGAAGTCTGCAAGTATGTCAGCTTCATCCCCCTTTTTGGCTTCTATTCCCAGAACGCCTTTTTCCCCGTTTTCCTGGGAAGCGGTATCTTCCGGGACGGATAGGAGAAAAGTGGCTTTTTGGTGGTTATGGTTTCCGTCATATTTGGATACAATTATTTTTATTTCGGTACTTTCATGGTCAACACCGATACATGCCTGCGCCTGGCAGCTTGCCCCAACTGGGGTTTCCTGGGGAAAATCGTCCACATTCAAGGCGTAGCTATATCCCATGGAACTATTGTGGTCAACAATTTGCCCGGATGATAAATCAAAATACAGCCCGTCCATAAGGCCGTCTTCATCTTCATATCCTAAATTTTCATAGGTATAATCAATTACAAATACCTGTGCGGGATTTTTTACTTCATGTTCGTTACGCTGGCTGGTGGCTGATATGGAATTTACAGTCAAAGCCCACTGGCCGTCTACCGTCCATGTATCGCCCAAGGAGTACTGTTTGTTGGCAGAAACCCTGTCTTCCGGCTCATATGGGGCTGGCGTGGGAGCTTCCTTTGGCACGTTTTCTGTTTCTTCCGCCTCCTGGGCGGCTTTTTGGGAGGAGGCAATTACGCTTGCCATTTCTCTTTTTATACTGTTGGACATATTTCCCACAGCAATGATTGCCATGACGGAAAAGGTACAGCTTATGATAGAGACCATGAGGGAAACCACTGCCAGGGCGGAACCTCTTTTTGGCTTTTGCCTTTTGGGAGGTTCCTGGTAATAGGATACTTGATAGTTGTGTTTGGGCTCCTGGGGAGTATCATCCGCAGGATGTAATTCTGCCGGTTTATAAAACTGCTGGTATCTTTTGGTGTTTGTTATCGGGCGTCCGCAGTTGGGGCATTTCTCTTCTTTATCTGAAATGTCCCTCCCGCATCCCCTGCATTTAATTAGTGCCATAATAAAGTACCTCGCTGTATGCTGGTTAGGTGGTTGCTGGGGCAGATGTGAATAAACCCAAAGAAACCCCTCGGAATGCGGTCCTGGGGGTCTGCTTGTGAACATATGGATTCACCGGCAACTTACTGCCTGTTGGCATTATAGCAT
>CAJTVD010000014.1:0-57984 GCA_910579495.1 uncultured Lachnospiraceae bacterium | reverse complement strand
ATGCAAATTTAGATTGCAATTAGCATATGCAAATTTAGATTGCAATTAGCATATGCAAATTTAGATTGCAATTAGCATATGTCAATTTGGGCTGCCATATTCCATACAGGGTATGCCCGGGCAAATACATTTACCGCAGGATTGTAAAGGGCAGGGAGATATGATAAACTCATTGTATAGGAAAAGGCAGATGAGATTACCATTCACTAGAGGTATTTGCAGGGAAGGTTTAAGGATACCGGGAGGGCAGGCGTATGTTTCAGAAAGAAGAAAAAACAGGGGTGGGGTGGATCCGGTTCCTGCGTATTTTGTGGCTGGCAGTTTTGCTGGCGGCAGTATGGTGTTCAGGGAGCTTTGCCCCCCGTTTTTGCCTGGCGGCAGGGCTGGATACAGATGCAGGTCCGGGGGGAAGGCCGCACAATATATATACGGAAGCAGGCCTGGCCCAGGAGACGGAGAGGATTCTGGAGGGGATGGCCCTGGAGGAAAAGGTGTACCAGCTTTTTATTATCACCCCGGAAGCATTAACCGGAAGCCCCTTTGTTACAACAGCGGATGAGGGCACCAGGAAAAGCCTGGAACAATATCCGGTGGGAGGCCTGGTTTATTTTTCCAAAAACCTGGTAAATCCCAGCCAGGCCGCAGAAATGCTCCAGGGCGTAATGGCGTATTCCTGGCAGATAGAAGGGCTTCCTTTGTTTACCTGTATTGACGAGGAAGGGGGAAGGGTGGCAAGGATTGGGGGCAACAAAGCTTTTGGCGTGGACGCTGTTGGGAGCATGAGGGACATAAAGAGCGTGGAAGAGGCCTTTGAAGCAGGAAAAACCATAGGAAGCTATTTGGCGCGGCTAGGCTTTAACCTGGACTTTGCGCCGGATGCGGATGTACTGGACAATGGGAAGGGCCAGGTTATTGGTGACAGGTCTTTTGGGGATGATCCGGAAAGGGTTACCCAGATGGCAGCGGCGGTATCGGAGGGGCTTCACAGCCAGGGAGTGCTCAGTACCTTTAAGCATTTTCCTGGACACGGTGCGGCCAGCGGGGATACCCATGAGGGTTTTGCCTATACGGACAAAAGTTATGGGGAATTACTGGAGCGGGAATTAAAGCCCTTCATGGCGGCAGGGGAAAGGGGCGTGGATGCTGTGATGGCGGCGCATATTTCCCTGCCGGGAGTGACAGGGGATAACACCCCATGCACTATGTCACGGCAGATGCTTACGGAGGTGCTCAGGGGAGATCTGGGGTATGAGGGGCTTATTGTGACGGATGCTTTAAACATGGGGGCAATCACGAAAAACTATACCTCTGCGGAGGCGGCTGTGGGGGCGCTGGAGGCAGGGGCGGACCTGCTTTTGATGCCTCAGGATTTCCACCAGGCGGCAGAAGGTGTCCTGGGGGCTGTTTTAGAAGGGAAAATAAGCCAGGAGCGGATTGACCAGTCTGTAAGGCGTATTATAAGGGCAAAACTGCAGTGGAGCGTGATGGAGCAGTAACCTTTAGCGTGTTTTTAGCACCTGCTGGTAAATTTCAGTTGACAGGGGTGTTGGCGGATGTTAAGATAATTCAGTCAGAAATGTTTTTGGCATAAGGTGGGGAAGGGATTGGTTTCTGCCATTTTATGTGAAGACAGGCGGATATGGCGGAATTGGCAGACGCGATGGTTTTAGGTGCCATTGGGAGACCGTGCAGGTTCGAGTCCTGTTATCCGCATAAAAAGAACGCTTTAAATAGGCGTTCTTTTTATTTTGTGTTGCATTTCGTGTTGCATAGCTTGGAAAAATATTCATCCGCAACGCTGTTCATTTCTTCTGCTTTATCAGATAATGCGTGCCTATACACCTGTTTTAATACTGTGTCAGCCCCCCATCCTCCGCGTTGCATGTGCAATGTTTCCATTAAAGTCTGAAGCTTCCAGCCCACATATTTCAGACCGACGTAATGGGCCGAATGCCGCAAGTAAAACGGCAATCATCATATAATCATTATCTACATATCCTAAAAGCGTCTGTATGTCTTCATCAGTGGGGATGTAAAGCTTTGGCGGTACTTTTTGCGGCAAAGTGGTATTAAAGCGCCATTTCTGGGCGATATATTTTTAACACCGACGATATGATCCCATGGATATTCCTTACAGTTTTTGGGGATCTGTCTTTTGGCTTTGCATTTATCAGCTCCTGTATGCGCTCCTGGGTAATTTCTTCAATTGCTTCACCAAAAGTCATAGAGCAGTGGGAGCGGTTTTCCTTCTCATAAGCATAATCCGCCGCCATTCGTTTTGCTTCACGCTTCCCTTTTGCTGTAGGATTGTAAGACGTAAATGATTTGTAATGCCGTTTTCCGTTTGCATCAGTATAATCATACACCTGACATCTCCACGAACCTGACGGCAGTTTCTTTGCTGTAGCCATATGTATGCGTCAATTAATATTGGTAACATAGTTTGGGATTTTCTTTTATACCATAATATTTACAAAATAAATTAAAATGGTATGTATTAAATTTCTTATTTTCTCCATTATACTTTAAGCTTATTCCTCATATGTACAATCTTGCACAGATGAGCACGTCCTCCGGCTGCCCGGTTAAATATATTATGCTGTCATGGTACGTGGGGCAGGGAAATCAATATCTGATGCACTTGCTGCATGGTTCGTCATAGGTATTAAAGTCATTTTCGGAAGTGATTTGCGCAACCGTATCCTGAACCGGATTACTTGCTATATAGTTACTGCTTGAATTGCCCTGTTCAACTGGCACGGTGTATAGTACGGATTCGTTTCCTGTATTATTGTTAGTTGTAATGTTGTCAACCGCATAATTGGCTTCTTCCAGTGAAAAACGTTCCCCATACTCTGATACAAGCTGGTCATGTATTGCATCTGGCGACATATTCATTGTAGTTTGGTAATCTTTTGCCTTTTGCAGGGCATTATAATTCCAGTCAGCTGTTATATTTTCAATAGCATTGAAGGGCCTGAAGAAAAATAGCTGCTATTGGCAGCAGGTGTGGGACAAATAGACAGGCGGTACATCACCGGCCAAAGTAACCGTACCGCCATCACGCTTAAGGAATTATTAAGGGAGACAGATTGCATGGAGGCTGGGCAGGACGTGAAATAGCAGCATGAGGCAGCAGGCATAAAATGATTAATGGAAGGGCAGGAGGTGTCCAATTGGAATTTACAGAAAACGAACAGAAAAAAGAATATTTAAGGGGTTATGAAAAAGCAGTCCGTCAAATGGAGCGCAGTGAGCTTAAGATCCAGGAAATGCGTTTGAACAGGATACTTCCTGCTGTATTCAGTGATGGAATGCCCCACGCTTCAAACCGTACAGATTTATCTGGTTATGCAGCCCTGTTAGACCAAGAAGAGAAGCGGTATATGCGGTGCCGGTATTTGAGGATTAACAAGTGCAGGGAAATCACAGGCCGGATTGAGCAGCTTTCTGATGAAGATGAAAAAGATGTCCTGATGTATAGGTACATAAAGCTGATGAAATGGGAGGATATTTGTGTAAAAATGGAGTTTAGCTGGAAGTGGATACATAAAATTCATGCAAGGGCATTAAAGAATTTTCAAATAGACTGATTTATGATAGCCATGGAGGCAACGTGTTACAAGGTGGTAAGCCTCCCTGGCTTGAAAGGGAAGGGAGGTGGTGTGGATGGAGATGTTTACCTTTCAGGATTTAATTCTGTTTGCAACATTTTTAATTACACTGCTTGCCTACATAGATAGGAACAACAAGCGAAAATAAATAAGCCTACCTTGTTACTTGGCCGGTACAGGTAGGCTTATAGCATAAGCAATCTGGGAGGCCAACCACTTTGTGGGCGGCTGCTTCCTTTTATGTTTATAATATAGCACATCCGGAGGTTTCATTCAAGAACTAAAATAGAAAGATTTTAAAGAGTACATAGAAGTACACACTTATTCTGTGGTATAGTATAGGCTGAAAGAAGGAATGCTTCTCCCCGATACATTTTTAGAAATACCTAGCTGGTGGACAGTTGGGTATTTTTATATTACCTATGAGTAATATGGCAGGAAAGGGATGATGCCGATTATGCAGGATGCGAGGAAATGATCCAGGCATTTAATGATCTATGGAATGTTTACCGGAATGCATTGGTGGCCAAGACCATGGACGGCGAGAATATGGCATGGAATGTGATAGCACTCCATATAGCGCAGGCAGTAAGTTCGTTTAATGAGAAAGTGATAGAATTTTATGTGTTAAATATAAGATAGGCTGTAGGGGTTGCTAAATCATTTAGAGATAGAAGAGATAAGTGAGTCTGAAATTGAAAAAAGTATTAAAGATACTTTGAAGAGCTATGTCGAAATAGTGGCATATAACTTGGTAAAAGATAATCTGATTTATTATATATACAAGCTTTCACGGGAAAAGGGATATACATCAAAAAAATGTTGGGAAGAAAAAGTAAGCAATCTAGCGAAGGATCTGATGGCAATAGATTCGATGCAAAGACAATATCAAAGAAATCAAATAAAACAAGTGAAGAGTTATTAAATGATTATAGGATGGGGGTTAATAAAACACAAATTTGGATGGGGATTTCTCTTTTCAGAATTGTGTTTCTGTTGAAAACAGATTATAATTATTGAGAAAACGGCAGATACAACAAAGCAAAATTGAAGGAGAAGAGGAAATGGTAAGGCATATATGTATGTTTACATTAAAAGAAGAAAACAAAGAGGGAAATATTAAAGAATTTTTTGAGAAAGCAGAAATGTTAAGAGAAATACCTGAAATAAAAAAATTTGACGTTGTGAGAAATGCGGAAGAGACCCCGGCGTCCAATTACCATGTTGCGCTGATCTTTGATTTTGATTCTGTAAAGACCCTGGAGGTATACCAGAAATCACCCCAGCACGTTGCCTTTGGGGAGTACGTAAGCTCTGTGAGAGTTGGCAGGGCCTGTATTGACTACGAATTCTGAACTGTGGAATAAGGATAAAAAATTGGACAGACAACAGATATTAAAACAATATTTCGGATATGATGCTTTCCGTGAGGGGCAGGAGTATTTAATTGACAGTATTTTAAAGGGCAGGGATGTGCTCGGCATTATGCCCACCGGGGCGGGCAAATCCATCTGCTACCAGGTCCCGGCGCTGATGATGGAGGGGATTACGCTGGTGGTTTCGCCGTTAATCTCCCTTATGAAGGATCAGGTGGAGGGGCTCAACCAGGCAGGCGTCCATGCGGCTTATTTAAACAGTTCCCTGACGCCCGGGCAGTACAGAAAGGCATTATCCTATGCCAGGGAAGGGCGCTACCCGATTATATATGTAGCCCCTGAGCGGCTGGTGACGCCGGATTTCCTGGATTTTGCCTTAAATGCCACAATTTCCATGGTGGCGGTGGACGAAGCCCACTGTGTTTCCCAGTGGGGGCAGGACTTCCGCCCCAGCTATTTAAAGATTGTGGATTTTATACAAAGGCTGGCGTGCCGCCCGGTGGTGGCGGCCTTTACCGCCACGGCCACGAAAGAGGTAAAGGAGGATATCATTGATATTCTCCTGCTTCAGGACCCAGCCCTGGTTACCACGGGCTTTGACCGGAAAAACCTTTACTTTGGCGTGATGGCCCCTAAGGACAGGTATGGGGCTATAAAGAATTATCTGGAATGCCATCCGGGGGACAGCGGGATCATTTACTGCCTTACCAGAAAAACAGTGGAGGAGGTCTGGGAAAAGCTGAAAGGGGAGGGGTTTCCCGTGGCCAGATACCATGCAGGGCTTGGGGATGAAGAGCGGAAAAGCAACCAGGAGGATTTTATTTACGACAAAAAGCCTTTGATGGTGGCAACCAATGCTTTCGGCATGGGAATCGACAAATCCAACGTGAGGTTTGTACTCCATTATGGTATGCCCAAAAATCTTGAGGCCTACTATCAGGAGGCAGGAAGGGCAGGGCGGGACGGCCAGCCCGGGGAGTGCATTTTGCTCTACAGCGGGCAGGATGTTGTTACCAATCAGTTTTTCATTGAAAATAACCAGGAAAACCTAGAGCTTGACCCTATGGCCAGGAAAACCGTCATGGAGAGGGACAGGGAGCGGCTGCGGAAAATGGCCTTTTACTGCTTTACCAACGAATGCCTGCGGGATTATATTCTCCGGTACTTTGGGGAGTACGGGGGAAATTATTGTGGGAACTGTTCCAACTGTTTAAGCCAGTTTGAAAATGTGGATGTGACCGAGAGCGCAAAAGCCATTATTGGGTGTGTGGAAAGCAGCCATCAGCGGTATGGGACCAATGTGGTTATAGATACCCTCCATGGGGCGGACACGGCGAAGATACGGAATTACCGGATGAATGAAAACCCCTTTTATGGGACCCTTGCCAAAGTCCCGGTACATAAACTGCGCCAGATTGTAAATTTTCTGCTGCTCAACGAATATCTTATGGTGACAAATGATGAATATGCAGTGGTAAGGCTGACGGAAAAGTCTGCCCTGGTTTCCGGCCAGGAAGTGCAGATTACCATGAAAATGGCGAAAGAGCAGGAACGCCCGGCCAAAACCGGCGGGGGAAGGAAAAGAGAAAGCGGCCCAGGGCTGCAGGGGATGCTTTCGGAAGGGGATGGGGTATTATTTGAAAAGCTCCGCCAGCTCAGGCTGGAAATTGCCAGGGTGGAAAAGGTGCCCCCTTATATTGTTTTTTCAGACAAAACCCTCACCCATATGTGCAGTGTGAAACCGAAAACCAAGGCTGAGATGCTAAAGGTATCGGGAGTGGGGGAATATAAGTTTGAAAAATACGGGGAAAGATTTTTACAATGTGTGCGGGAAGGATAGGTAGATGAAGGTTTTAAAACGGTTATGTTACTTGTTGATGGCGTTATTGGTGTGCTCCTGCGGCCTGATTATTTTGTGTGCGGCAAAGCCGGAGGTAACGGAAGCGATCGCGCAGTTTTTATACCCGGAGCAGGCAGCGGGCAGGGAACTGCCGGAGCCAAATCTGGCTGCGGGGGCTGCCGGTTCCATGACAGATAACATCCTTTTAGGGACGGGGGAGCGCCCTGGCCCGGAAGGGGAGGGCAGCTATTCCCTGCCGGATGCGGAAACGGCAGGGGCTGGAGGCCTGGCGGGGGAATCCGGAGGGGTTGCTGCCAAGGCCGGGGATGCGGGGCTGTCTGAAAACATCAGCCCGGAGTATGTCCCCCCAAGCCAGTCTGATATCCATGTGCCGGAGAAGGTTTCCGGCAGGAACGGCTACCGACAGGTGCAGGAGGAAGGGGAGCAGATCGGGGAGGATGCCGCGAAGCTTCTGCAGAACCAGATCGGGCCTGGAGAAACCGGGGAGGGGCTTAACTTTGATGTGGTTTATTACCCGTATTACTCTATGATGGACGATACGGGCAAGCGCCTGTACCGCCAGATTTATGCCAATGCCAATGCACTGATTGGGGCTTTTTCCCCGGTGGAGGAGATTTCCGCCGCCCAGCTTAAAAATGTTTTTTACGCGGTATTTAATGACCATCCGGAGCTTTTCTGGCTGGAAACGGCATATTTTTGCAAGTATACCAAAAGCGGCCGGTGTGTGGAGATTGACCTGCGTTTTAACCGTACCGCCCAGGACCTGGAAGGGGAGAAGGCGCTTTTTAACGAAAATGCCAACGGGATTTTAGCCCAGGTAAATGCACTGGGCAATCAGTATGAGAAGGAGAAGCTGATCCATAACTTGCTGATCGACAAGGTTTCCTATGATTTGGGGGCGGAAATGAACCAGAGTGCTTACAGCGCCCTGGTAAACGGCAGGTCGGTGTGCGCCGGGTATACCAGGGCTTACCAGTATCTGATGCAGCAGGCGGGGATTCCCTGTTACTACTGCACCGGATATGCAGGGGAAAACCATGCCTGGAACATTGTAATGCTGGAGGACGGGTTTTATAATGTGGACACTACCTGGGACGACACCGAGGGCGGCAACTATGACTACTTTAACAGGACGGACCAGGACTATGCAGACACCCATGTACGGCAGGAGCTGTCTGTATATCTGCCTTCCTGCAACGGGCAGCAGTACCGGGGCCTGGAGCAGCCCGGGGAAGAGGGCCTAAGGAGCCTGGAAGAACTTGGGATGCCCCCGGAGAGCGTCCTTTATAGCATTTCAGAATATTACGATGACTGCTACAGGCAAATTACAGAGGCCGGGCGGGGAACCTATGAATTTTACAATGTGATTGAAGGGGAAGCGCTTTTGGAAGAGTGGAAAGAGACTTACCAGGGAAATGGCTACAAGCAGGGCTATGCCCAGGATGCCATGACGGCGGTGGGGGCTACTGCCTGCGAAATGAGCCTTGATTTTGAGGAACTACAGGGCGGCAGATACCTGGTAATCCATTCGGTGGACATTCAGTAGCAGGCACCTGCTGCCCATCAGCAGGAGGAAGACAGTGTGATACCGCATTTTTTGCATGGACAGCCGCAAGGAATGTGATATTGCCATAGAAAAATTTGTGTTATCTTTGTTATAGGTAAGTGTATTATAAAATTTCCTGTAACTATTGCACAGAAGCAGGGCAGAAAAGAGGGTTTTATGAAGTTTACAAAAATGCACGGCTGCGGCAACGATTATATTTATGTGGACGCTTCCCGGGAACATGTCCCACAGGAGCAGAAGCCGGAAATTGTAAGGCGTTTAAGTGACAGGCATTTTGGGATTGGCGGGGACGGCGTAATTTTTATCCATCCGTCCAGGGAAGCAGATTTTGAAATGGAAATGTACAATATGGACGGGTCGCGGGCAGAAATGTGCGGAAACGGCATCCGCTGTGTGGCAAAGTTTGTGTATGACAAACACCTTACGGACAAAACTTCTATCAGCGTGGCCAGCTGCGGCAAAGTCAAATACCTGGAGCTGGTAGTGGAAGAGGGAGAAGTATCGACTGTAAAGGTCAACATGGGCTCTCCCATACTAAAAGCGGCTGATATTCCTGTCATTTCAAGCAAAGAGGAAGTCATTGGCGATGAAATAGAGGTGAATGGCCAAACTTATTCTATGACATGTGTGTCAATGGGGAATCCCCATGGGGTAGTCTTCCTGGAGGATATTGACAGCCTGGCACTGGAAGAAATCGGCCCCTGCTTTGAAAACCACCAGCGGTTTCCCAAACGGGTCAATACAGAATTTGTGAAAGTGATAGACGAGGAAACCATACAGATGCGGGTATGGGAGCGTGGGACCGGGGAAACCCTGGCCTGCGGCACAGGGGCCTGCGCCGCGGTAGTAGCCAGTGTACTAAATGGCCTGGCCAAAGAGCAGGCCACAGTAAAGCTGGCAGGCGGAAACCTGCAGGTAAACTGGGACAGGAAGGAAAACCTGGTATACATGGCCGGGCCGGCCGTCACCGTATTCGAGGGCGAGATCGCCCTTCCATAAGAACTGGAAAAACAGCGGAACTGGAATAGGAGGAACAATGTTTAAGATTAACGATAATTATTTGAAGCTACCCGGAAGTTATTTATTTTCTACTATTGGGAAAAAGGTAAACGCCTATGCGGCAGCGCACCCGGAGAAAAAGATCATCCGTCTGGGAATCGGTGACGTTACCCAGCCCCTGGCACCGGCAATCATCACGGCACTTCACGGGGCGGTGGATGAAATGGGGAAAGCGGAAACCTTTAAGGGCTATGCGCCGGATTTGGGCTATGAGTTTTTAAGGGAGGCCATTGCGGAAAATGACTACAGGGCAAGGGGATGCCAGATCGGGGCGGATGAAATTTTCATATCCGATGGCGCTAAGTGCGATTCAGGGAATATTCAGGAGATTTTTGGCCCGGACAATAAGATTGCAGTCTGCGACCCGGTATACCCGGTATATGTGGATACCAATGTGATGGCGGGCAGGACAGGGGTTTACGACAGCGCTTCGGAAACCTGGAGCGACGTGATCTATATGCCCTGTGTGGCGGAAAATGATTTTGCACCGGAGCTTCCCGGAAAGACGCCGGATATCATTTATCTGTGCTTCCCCAATAACCCTACCGGCTCCGCCATAAAAAAAGCGCAGCTCCAGGAATGGGTGGATTATGCCAACAAGGTGGGGGCTGTGATTATTTATGACGCTGCTTATGAGGCTTATATTTCGGAGGAGGAAGTGCCTCATTCCATCTATGAGTGCCAGGGGGCCAGGGCATGTGCCATTGAGCTGCATTCTTTTTCCAAAAATGCGGGCTTTACCGGGGTACGCCTGGGCTTTACGGTGATCCCCAAGGAGTTAAAGTGCGGGGATGTCTCCCTCCATTCCCTTTGGGCCAGAAGGCATGGGACAAAGTATAACGGCGCGCCCTATATTGTCCAGCGGGCCGGGGAGGCAGTCTATTCCCCCGAGGGAAAAGCCCAGCTTAAACAGCAGGTTGCCTATTACATGAACAATGCGAAGTATATTCTGGAGGGGCTAAAGGAGGCGGGCTATACCGTTTCAGGAGGGGTGAATGCCCCTTATATCTGGCTGAAAGCGCCGGGAGGCATGACAAGCTGGGAATTCTTTGATTTCCTCCTGGAAAAGGCAAATGTGGTAGGTACCCCAGGCTCTGGCTTCGGCCCCAGCGGGGAGACTTACTTCCGGCTGACGGCTTTTGGCAGCTATGAAAATACCCTGGAGGCAGTAAACCGGATAAAGGGATTATAAATAAAGAAGGAGTTCTTTGGGGAATGTCTGGGCAACGCGGATGGCGGAAGGGAATTTTCAGGCAGGCTCCGGGGACTCCTTATTTTTGGCAGAAGCTTTTTCCACAAAAAGACCCAGCCAAATACGTATCAGGGATAAGGAACGGGGAGGCAGAGGTGAAGGAACATCAATTTGAGGAAGCCATGGCAAGGATTGTGCAGGGGGATAAAACCGGGCTGAAGGAAATTTACGAAAATTATGCGGCCTATATTTACCGGATGGTTTATGAGGTGCTGCAAAGCAGGGAGAATGCAGAAGATGTGACCAGCGAGTTTTTTATCCGGCTGTGGGAACGGGCAGGGCAGTTCCGGCCAGGAAACGGCCACAGGGGTTATCTGGCAGCTATGGCCAGGCACATGGCGGTTGATTTTTTACGAAAACACAAAAAGGAAGAACTTACTGCCCTGTTGCAGGATTTGGGCGCGGGGCCGGAGGAGGAAAATGGGACCGTTTCCCTTTTCCATGAAGATACCCAGAGCAGGGTGGAACAGGAAGTGATTGGAGATATGACGGTGAGCCAGGCTCTGGGGACGCTAAAGCCTGCAGAGCGGCAGATTGTGAGTTTGAAAGTATTAGGCGGCCTTACCTTTAAGGAGATTGCGGCTTGTATGGAAATCCCCATGGGCACCGTTTCCTGGAAGTACCAGAATGCCATGAAAAAGCTAAGGAGGTGTGGATATGAGCAGGGACTTTGAAAAAGCGTACAGGGAACTGGCTCAAAGGGAATGCCCGGATTTGTGGGACAGGATCGAAGCCGGGCTTATTGAAAAATCCGCGCCGGAAAAGGGGGGAGAGGAAGGGAGCCTTCAGGTACTGGTGCAAAAGGATATTTGCCAGGAAGAAAAGAAACAGGCAGAAGAGGGAGATAGGTCAGCAGGGATAAAACGCAAAGAGCCGGAACGGAAAAGTGGCAGGCTGCCAGTTTGGAAAACTTATGGGGGAGTTGCGGCGGCAGTGGTATGCGCTGTGATTATCCTTCCGGCGTTTCTGAAACTTGGCTCTACAGAGGGAGGGGCAATGGAAGAGATCCAGGAGAATATCTGTGATTCCGGGGCACCAGAGAACCCGGCGGCAATGGCAGGAGCCGGCGCAGCGGCAGCAGGGGAAGCCGGAGTGGAAAGCGCGGCGGCAACAGAGGAAGCCGGGGGGGAAAGCGCAGCGGCACCGGATGCCGGGGCGGGCGCAGGCCAAGAGGCTTTGGATGCCGGGGAAGAAGAAGTTGGTTTAGAGAGTGCCATGGCAGAGGACAAAGCGGCGGCACAAACCCAGGGTGCACAGCAGCAGGAGAAATCTGAGGAAAAGGCCAAAGAGCAAGATGGCGGCATGGCCTTTCACATCCTTGTGGAGGTGAAGCAGGCAGAGGATGCCTATGAGGGAGAGACACCCACAGGCACCCTGTACACAGTAGTGGTCCAGGAGGACGAAGGGGAGTTTTTTGGGGAAGGGGAACAGATAGAAATTTATGCCCCCATCCTTTCCACGCAGAAGCTGGCCGTGGGCCAGGTGTTTGAGGTGGATATTGTGTATGGGCAGGAGGAAGCATATCCTTATGTATTGGGGGCCTGCCGCCGGAAATAATGCAGGAAGACTGGAGTTTTCCAGGGACGGATGCCCTGGCCTGGGGATTGTTTACAATTTTGTTAAGAAGGCATTGCCCACCAGAGGGAAGTACGCTATAATTTTGAATCACAGGATAAGATGAAAAACAGGCTGGCCGCCTTTTTTAAGAAATAAAGTGGCAGGAAAACACACATGCCCTCCAGGGGATATGGGGCGGCATTTTACAGGGAGCGTAGCATATATGGGAAAAATCAGCCGGGAGGATATGCTGGAACTGACCAGAAGGATGACCCTGAAGCGTAACTGTTTTGACAGGATTGCAGGGGCTTATTTTGATGAAGAAGGATTTGTGGACGGAACCTTTAACAAGCATTTTCTGAAGCTGCCGCCCAAAGACCAGCAGGCAAATTTGAAGATTGCAAAGGCGGTCCCTTTTTCTGATACCAATGTGCAGTTAAAGGAACATGATTTCGGGGAGAAGGACAGGAAGCCGGGGAGCACATGGCAGCTTCTTATGGCACTAAATGAATGTGAGCTGAAAAATGATGCTATGCTGGATGTATTTTATGAGGAATTTGGGCAAAGATACCGGACAGATGGCAGTTATGCGGTTTACTTTTTTCACGGAAGCTATGATGTGCCCTTGAAAGCCGGGGATAAGGAAAGCCTGTGGGAATCAGAGGAGGTGTACCGGTTCCTGGTCTGTGCGGTCTGCCCGGTAAGCGGGGACTATGAGCCGGGGGCACCGGAGTGCGGGTTCCTTTTTCCGGCATTTAAGGACAGGGGCAGCGATATACTCAGGGCCGATATATTTACAGCAGAGGGAAAGTCCAGACAGGCAGGGCTGCTTAAGGGGATCCTGTTCAGCGGGCGTTAAAATAACGGGGAGGGTTCCATATGATTACTGATGAGATAAAAAGGGAACTGTTTAGGCGGAGGGATGAAAAGTATTGTAGCTTTCAAAGCAGGCTGATCCCCACCATTGACAAAAATACCATAATTGGCGTGCGTACCCCTGAATTACGGAAGATGGCAAAGGAAATGGCCCGGAGGGAAGACCTGGGGGAATTCCTGGAAATTCTTCCCCATGAATATTTTGAGGAGAACCAGCTTCATGGGTTCCTGGTTTCAGGGATTGGGGATTATAACAGGTGCAGGGAGGAGACATGCCGCTTCCTGCCTTATGTGGACAATTGGGCAACCTGCGATCAGATGTCCCCTAAGGTTTTTAAAAAGAACCGCCCTTCTTTGCTGGATGACATCAGGAGATGGATTGCCTGTGGCCAAACCTATACGGTACGGTTTTCCATTAAAATGCTGATGGAGCATTTCCTGGAAGAGGACTTTGACACCGCTTATCTGGAGATGGCCTCCGGGGTCCGGTCTGGGGAATACTATATTAATATGATGACGGCATGGTATTTTGCAACAGCGCTGGCCAAGCAGTATGAAAAGACCCTGCCTTTTATAGAAGAGAGACGGTTAGATGTATGGACCCATAATAAAGCCATTCAAAAGTCAGTGGAAAGCCGCCGTATTACGCCAGGACAGAAAGCTTACCTGAAAAGCCTGAAAGTCCTGGCGAAGTAGGCTTTGTCCCATGGGAAAGCCTTTCCCCCCATGGGAAAGCCCTTCCCCTTTGAAGGCATGGTACAACTGGCTTTAGGGAAATAAGGGACAAAAAGGAGTTGACGGGAGAATGCAGGAGCAGCTAAGCCCTTCCAGGCAGAGAAAGCTGGAAAAGAAGAAGAAAAAGCAGCAGGAAAAGCGCCGGAAGCGTTTGAATGCGAAACTGGACAGGACGGCGGCGTTTCTTTTGGTTTCGGTATATATCATTTTTACATTGCTGGAAATCAGGGATACGCTGCCTGGGGCCTGAGGCTTTCAGAAGGCGGTACACAGGAGAAAGGAAGGAAAAAGCATGGAGAAAAGTATTTTGGAGTATGAAACAGTGGCGCTGGATGAGCAGGGGGGCAGTGTGCTGGTCCTTGACCAGACAAAGCTTCCTGGAAGGGCGGAAATCATCAGGCTCCACACTGCCCAGGAGATATGGGAGGCTATTTATCTTCTGAAGGTGCGCGGGGCACCGGCAATCGGCGTGGCGGCAGCCTTTGGGATATATGTGCTGGCAGGGCAGATTGCCCAGGGGATGGGGCAGGGGGAAGGGGAAGAGGCGTTTGAGTCCTTTTACCGGAAGTTCAGGGAGCAAAAGGAGTACCTGAATTCCGCAAGGCCTACCGCGGTGAACCTCTCCTGGGCCTTAGAGCGGATGGACGGGGTATGCCGCCAGGGCCATGAGGCAGGCGGCAGCGTCCCTGAAATTGTGGAAAGCCTTGGCAGGGAAGCCAGGAAGATTAAGGAGGAGGATATCCAGGTCTGCAGGGCTATCGGCGAACAGGGATTGGCCCTTGTAAAGCCCGGGGACGGCATCCTCACCCACTGCAATGCAGGGCAGCTTGCCACTTGCAGGTATGGCACGGCTACAGCGCCCATTTACCTGGGGCAGGAGAGAGGGTACCACTTCCGTGTGTTTGCAGACGAGACAAGGCCTCTTTTGCAGGGAGCCAGGCTCACCGCCTATGAGCTTTACAGTGCCGGGGTGGATGTGACCTTGATCTGCGATAATATGTCCGCCATGGTGATGGAAAAGGGATGGGTCCAGGCTGTGTTTGTGGGCTGTGACCGGGTTGCCGCCAACGGGGATACTGCCAATAAAATCGGGACCTCTGTGGTAGCGGCGGTGGCAAAACACTATGGGGTTCCCTTCTATGTGTGTGCCCCTACTTCTACCATAGACCTTGCCACACCTACAGGGGCGGAAATTCAGATTGAGCAGCGCCCGGCAGAGGAAGTGACGGAAATGTGGTACAGGGAGCGGATGGCGCCGGAGGGGATCAAGGTATTTAACCCGGCCTTTGATGTGACGGATAATGGGCTGGTTACTGCTATTGTGACAGAAAATGGGATTGCCAGGGCACCTTTTACAGAATCCCTTGCTGCCCTGAAGAATCTTTCCGGCAAATAACAGGCATTTGCTGGCAGCAAAAGAAAAAGGTATCCCTGGCGGCTTTCCTGCCTGCCATGGGATACCTTTAAAGTCTGATTTTAACCACCCGTTTACCTCATAAAATAAATGTCGGAATAACATAAAAAATATTGACCCTTTATTTGCCAGGGAATCTTTCGGGTTCCCTGGCTGCGTATTGTACATAAGTTATGTGCATAACGAAAAATTTAAGCTTTTAACTGGAACTGCCTTACTAACTGTTCCAGGTTATCAGACTGTGCGGATAATTCCTCACTTGTGGCGGAAGTTTCTTCTGCCGCTGCCGAGTTACTCTGTATAACCTCGGAAATCTGTTCAACACCCTGCTCTAACTGTTTCATGGCTTCAGCCTGGGAAACAGACAATTCGCTGATTTCTTTTGTGGAGGATGCCAGCATCTTAATGCCGTCGATGACGGATTCGATAGCAGTGGTTGCCTTTAATGTAATTTCATTGCCGTTCTCTATTTCAGAGATGGAATTTTCGATTAATTTTTTCGTATTTACAGCTGAATTTGCACTGTCTGATGCCAGCTTGCCGATCTGGTCTGCGACAACGGCGAAGCCTCTTCCTGCTTCTCCGGCCCTTGCCGCTTCAATGGAAGCGTTCAGGGACAGCAGGTTCGTCTGGGAAGCAATGTCTTCAATCTCTGCAATAATATTTGCAATCTGTTTGGAAGTATCGTTGATACGTTCCATGGCCGAATTCAGGTGCTTAATGTCTTCATTGCTCTTTTCTGCGGCTTGTTCAAACTGCTGGGCATTTAAATAGGACTGGTTGGCTTTTTCGGAGCTGCTTACCACGTTTTCCGTAATATTCTGGATAGTGGCAGTTAATTCTTCCACAGAGCCTGCCTGGTCGGTAGCGCCTTCCGCCAGGGCCTGTGCGCTTTCCGCCATCTGGCCGGCTCCCAGGGCAACCTGTTCGGATGCCTCGTTGATTTGGCCCATAGTATCGCTTAAGGAAGTGGTAAAATCTGAAATGGCGCTGGTCAATGCAAGGAAGTCGCCGCGGAAATCCGCTTCTGCAGATACGTTAAAGTTTCCGGCAGCAACACTGCTAAGTACCCGTTCAAGGTCTTTGATATACAGCGCCAGCAGTTCTATGGCTTCCTTGAAAGCGTCTGTCATTTCACCGATTTCATCAGGGTACATCTTTTCAATATGGATGTTTTTCAGATCCCCGTGGGAAAGCTGTATGGAAGCGTCCTTTATTTTGATAATAGGGTCGGAGAACAGTTTTGCCACAAATCCGGCAATCTTCATTGATATGATGATGGAAGCAATGACCACCACCGCCATAACGCCAATAATAAGATAGGTCTGCAGCTGCAGGCTGTAGGACACTTCGTTTCCCACTTTGACATTCAGTTCAATTAACCCCTCCACTGCGTCTGTAAGTTTTTTCAGGGTAGGCTTTCCCTCTTCCATCAGCAGGTTGTAGGCATCTTCATCAATATTAGCCATTGCAAGGTCTTCTACACGTTCAAAGACCTCCCGGTATTTAGGGAGGGTATCAACGATGGTATTTATGTAAGGGGCTTCCTCTGCAGATTTGCAGTTTTCCAGCATGGTTTCAAGGGCGGCGTCTGTAAGAGCCTGGGTTTGGTCTAATTCCTTGACGGCTGTCTGCAGTTCTGCCGCGTCATGTGTGAGGATCATTTCCCTGACAATCGATGGCTCTTTATTCAGGTAGGTACTGAAAATACCGATTTCCCCTTGGGAAAAACCATTGGTTACAAGAGCGTTGCTGAATCTGACGTTGTTCGTGAACAGGAAAATCAGGCCAAGAACGCTCGAGATGCTGGCGATAATCACTACCATGGCAAAGCAGTATTGTAATTTCTTTGCCACTTTCATATTTTTAATTTTATTTATCATAAAATCTCCCTACTCTCCCTTTAGAAAAAATATAATACTGTTTTTGTCAATCATACTTTTTCATCTGTGAACAGCTTAAATACAACACGATATTTTTATGTCAAGGTCCGGGTTTTGCAGAATTATAGATAAAACTGGGATTAAAAAAAAGCCAGTTATAATTTATCATAAATTATAACAGTTTTTTTTTAGAATTACAACTAAATCAGAAATGAATTTCATGATATCCTGTTTTTGGAAAACCAAAACAGCGCCTCCGGGCGGCATATAACCATGCAGCCCCGGGGCGCTTAGGAGTTTTTGGGAACGTCAATTCCCTGCCAGCCAGGGAGGATTAAAGGGCGGATAAAGCTTCCTCATCCCCAACCACTGTCACATCACTGTGGAGCTGAAGGATGGAAGCGGGTACCCTGGGTGTAACAGGGCCAAAGAAAGCTTCTTTGACAATGCCCGCTTTCTGGCGGCCATTGACTACCACCAATACCTTTTTCGCCTGCATGATGGTCCTGATGCCCATGGTATAAGCTTCCTTGGGCACATCATCAAGGGAAGCAAAAAACCTGGCGTTGGCGTCAATGGTGCTCTGGGTAAGGGATACACAGTGGGTTCCCTTTGCAAAAGCCTCATCGGGCTCATTAAAACCGATATGGCCGTTATTGCCAAGGCCTAAGAGCTGCAGGTCAATCCCGCCGAAGCCTGCGATGATCTTGTCATAATCGGAGCAGGCCTTTTCGGAATCCCCTTCCAGGCCGTTGGGAACGAAAGTTTTCGCCTTGTCAATGTTTACATGGTCAAAAAGATGGGTATTCATAAAATAACGGTAACTCTGGTCGTTTTCCGGTGAGAGGCCTTTGTATTCATCCAGGTTGATGGTAGTCACCTGGCTGAAATCCACGTCTCCCTTTTTGTACCATTCGATTAGCTGGTCGTAGGTCCCGATCGGGGTGGAGCCGGTGGCAAGCCCCAGGATGCAGTCCGGTTTCAGGATCACCTGGGCTGAGATGATGTTTGCCGCCATGCGGCTCATTTGTGCGTAGTCTTTGGCTTTAATAATTTTCATTGCTTACCTCCTAAAAGTAATAACTTCTCTATATGGAGCATATCAGCCGGAGCGGAAAAAGGCAATAGGAAAAGAAAAATTAGTACAGGAAATCGGTTTTGAGTAGAAAGTGTTGTGTGATAAAAGTTATGCATCCCCCCTTGGGCTGCTGCCTGGCCCTGCCGGCACACACAAGCATATATAATGGATTTCATTAGAAAACAATGGACAGGGGGGAGGAAAAGTAGTAAATTATTGGTAATAAATTTTTTTGGCGGGCAAAAGCGCCTTTCCCAAAATAGAAAGGAAAACTGTATGGCGAATATCATTTCTGATGAAACCATTGAATATGTAGGGATTCTGTCAAAGCTTGCGCTTTCCCAGGAGGAAAAGGAGCAGGCGAAGAAGGACATGGGCAGTATGCTGGATTATATTGACAAGCTGGGGGAGCTTGACACTTCGGCGGTGGAGCCTATGTCCCATGTATTTCCCGTGAAGAATGTGTTCCGGGAGGACATAGTGACAAATGGTGATATGCGGGAAGACATTTTAAAAAATGCCCCCGGCGAAAAAGACGGCATGTTCACTGTGCCGCGGACCTTTGAATAAAAACAGCAAAAGCCTTGCAGGCCTGATTTCCTCTGGAGATTGAGGTACTTGGTAGGGCGGATGCGGAACTGGAATAAAACAGCAGGAGCCCGGACAAGTACACAGAGGAAATAAGGACTGTAAAGCAGGCCTGATTTCCTCTGGAGATTGAGGTACTTGGTAGGGCGGATGCGGGACTGGAATAAAACAGCAGGAGCCTGGACAAGTACACAGAGGAAATAAGGACTGTAAAGCAGGCCTGATTTCCTCTGGAGATTGAGGTACTTGGTAGGGCGGATGCGGGACCGGAATAAAACAGCAGGAGCCCGGACAAGTACACAGAGGAAATAAGGACTGTAAAGCAGGCCTGATTTCCTCTGGAGATTGAGGTACTTGGTAGGGCGGATGCGGAACTGGAATAAAACAGCAGGAGCCCGGACAAGTACACAGAGGAAATAAGGACTGTAAAGCAGGCCTGATTTCCTCTGGAGATTGAGGTACTTGGTAGGGCGGATGCGGGACTGGAATGGAGACACAAATGCAGATACTTGGTATGACTGCCGCAGGTCTTGGTGCGGCGATTAAAAACAAAGAAGTGACAGTGATGGAAGCAGTGGAGGCTGTCCTTTCCAGGATTGAGGAAAAGGAAAAGGAGTATCACTGCTATGTGACAGTGGACCAGGAGGGGGCGCTTTTACAGGCCAGGGAGGTACAGGGCAGGATTGATAGGGGGGAGCTTACAGGCCCTCTTGCTGGAGTCCCGGCGGCAATTAAGGACAATCTGTGTACAAAGGGCTTGCTCACCACCTGTTCTTCCCGGATCTTATACAATTTTGTACCTACCTTTTCAGCGGAGGCGGTGGTGAACCTGCAAAGGAGCGGGGCGGTGATCCTGGGCAAGACCAATATGGACGAGTTTGCCATGGGCTCTACCACAGAGACTTCCGCTTTTGGGGTGACGAAAAACCCTTGGAACCCTGCCCATGTGCCGGGAGGTTCTTCCGGCGGCAGTGCGGCGGCAGTGGCGGCAGGGGAGTGCTTTTATGCCCTGGGCTCTGACACCGGTGGGTCCATAAGGCAGCCTGCCTCTTACTGTGGGGTGGTGGGTTTAAAGCCCACTTATGGTACGGTATCCCGGTACGGGCTGGTAGCCTATGGTTCTTCCCTGGACCAGATTGGCCCCCTTTGCCAGGATGTGGGGGACTGTGCGGCGGTTATGGAAGCCATTGCTACCCATGACCCCAAGGATTCCACTTCCGTGAAAAGGAGCGGCACGGACTTTACCTCCGCCCTGGTGGAGGATGTGAAGGGGATGAAGATCGGCGTTCCCAGGGATTATTTGGGGGAAGGCCTTGACCCGGAGGTAAAAAAGGCGGTCCTTCAGGCGGCGGAGACGCTCAAAGGCCGGGGGGCTGTGGTGGAGGAGTTTGATTTAAGCCTAGTGGAATATGCCATCCCTGCCTACTATACCATTGCGGCGGCGGAGGCAAGCTCAAACCTGGAGCGCTTCGACGGCGTAAAATACGGCTATCGGGCGGAGGGATACCAGGGGCTCCACCCAATGTACAAAAAGTCCCGTTCAGAGGGCTTTGGTGCGGAGGTTAAGCGCAGGATCATGCTGGGGAGCTTTGTGTTAAGCTCCGGTTATTACGATGCCTACTATTTAAAAGCCCTCCGTGTAAAGGCCCTGATCAAAAAAGCCTTTGACGAAGCTTTTGCCAAGTATGACCTGATCTTAGGGCCGGTAGCGCCTACTACGGCGCCCAGGCTGGGGGAAAGCCTGGCCGACCCCATTAAAATGTACCTGGGGGATATTTATACCATTTCCGTGAACCTGGCAGGGCTGCCGGGGCTGAGTATGCCCTGCGGCGTGGACGGGAAGGGGCTGCCCATCGGGCTGCAGCTTATTGGGGACTGCTTCCAGGAAAAGAAGCTGATACAGGCGGCGTATACCTATGAAAAGGCAAGGGGCGCCTTTGGGAGAGGGGAGGACAGGTAGTATGGCAAAGCAATATGAAACGGTTATCGGACTGGAGGTTCATGTGGAGCTGGCAACCAAAACCAAAATTTTCTGTGGCTGTTCCACGGCTTTTGGCGGGGAACCCAATACCCATACCTGCCCGGTATGTACCGGCATGCCCGGCTCCCTCCCGGTTTTAAATAAGAAGGTACTGGAATATGCGGTAGCGGTGGGGCTGGCGGCAGGCTGTGACATTACCCGGTACTGTAAATTTGACCGGAAAAACTATTTTTATCCTGACAATCCCCAGAACTACCAGATTTCCCAGCTTTATCTGCCTATCTGCAGGAACGGGAAGGTAGAGATAGAGACGGAGGCAGGGAAAAAGCCCGTCCGCATCCATGAGATCCATATGGAGGAGGATGCAGGTAAGCTGGTCCACGATGAGTGGGAGGACTGCTCCCTGGTGGACTTTAACCGTTCCGGTGTTCCCCTGATTGAGATCGTCTCGGAGCCGGATATGAGAAATGCCCAGGAGGTGATTGCCTACCTGGAAAAGCTGCGTATGATTATCCAGTACCTGGGGGCTTCCGACTGCAAGCTGCAGGAAGGCTCTATGCGCGCGGACGTAAACCTTTCAGTGCGGGAAGCAGGGACCGAAGCCTTTGGCGTGCGCACAGAGATGAAGAACCTGAACTCCTTTAAGGCCATTGCAAGGGCTATTGAAGGGGAGCGGGAGCGGCAGATCGATTTGTTAGAGAGCGGGGAATGCGTGGTGCAGGAAACCAGAAGATGGGACGATGCAAAGGGGGAGTCCTACGCCATGAGGAGCAAGGAGGACGCCCAGGATTACCGTTACTTCCCGGACCCGGACCTGGTCCCTATTGTGATTGACGATGCTTTCCTGGAGGAGATACAAAGCAGGCAGCCGGAGTTCCGGGAGGAAAAAATGCGCCGTTACCGGGAAGAGTTTGATATTCCTGATTATGACATAGAGATCATTACCGGGAGCAAGCATATGGCAGATATTTTTGAGGCTACCGTGGCCCTGGGGAGCCAGCCCAAAAAGGTATCTAACTGGCTTATGGTAGAGACCCTGCGGCTTCTGAAGGAAAAGGAGATGGATCCTGAGGATATCAGTTTTTCACCGGAAAACCTGGCAAAGCTCATTGCCCTTACGGAGGCAAAGGCGATTAACAGTTCTGTGGCAAAGGAAGTGTTTGAAGCCATGTTTGCCTCAGATATGGACCCGGTGAAGTACGTGGAGGAGAAGGGGCTTAAGACCGTAAATGACGAAGGCGCCCTGCGGCAGGCTGTGGAGAAGGTCATCGGGGATAATCCCCAGTCCGTACAGGATTACAAAAACGGCAAGGAAAAGGCAATCGGTTTCCTGGTAGGGCAGACCATGAAAGCCATGAAGGGGAAGGCGGACCCAGGGATGGTGAACCGGCTTTTGAAAGAACTTCTGTGAGAAAACATGCAGTAAAAAACAGCGCAGGAAGCGCGGTAAACGGAAAAACCGGCCTGGGCGTGCAATCCCTGGAAGTAAAGGGGAGCACTGTCAAAAGGGGAAAATTTAGGAGGGATGATTTCTGTAAAAAGCCTTGATTTTGCATAATGAACGTGATAGACTCGTTAGTGTTTGTGGAGAACATATGCATATTTATGCAAAAGGAGGAAAAATTATGAAAAAATCAATGGTACTTGCCCTGGCGGCAGTAATGGCGGCAGGGCTCCTTGCCGGCTGCGGAAGCAAGGAAACAACAGGAGGGGCTGCCACAGAGCCTACAAAAGCCCCCCAAACCGAGGAAGCGTCTGACGCAGGGGATACCCAGGGGGAGGCGGAAGCATCCACAAAGGAAGGCCAGGCAGAGGATGCAGGGACAGAAAACGGCCCGGCACAAGAAGGCCAGGACGGGGCTGTATCGGAAGTTTTGGCAGATGGGGTGCTTACAGTAGGCACCAACGCGGAGTTCCCGCCTTTTGAATATGTGGACGACAACGGCCAGCCAGACGGCTTCGACATTGCCCTGATTAAGGCCATCGGCGAGAAGCTGGGCGTGGAAGTACAGGTGGAGAATATGGAATTTGATTCCCTGGTAGCTTCTATCGGAAGCAAAGTTGACGTTGCCATTGCTGGTATGACTGTTACAGAGGAGAGGGCGGCATCGGTAGACTTTTCCGATTCTTATTATGATGCGTTACAGTATGTGGTGGTTGCCGAAGGTTCTGAAATTGCCACAGCAGAGGATCTGGTAGGAAAGACCATCGGCGTCCAGTTAGGCACTACAGGTGATTTTATTGCTACAGACGATATTGAAGGGACTACTGTTTCCCAGTACAGCAAGGCTGTGGATGCGGTAAACGACCTGATCAACGGCAGGGTTGACTGTGTGATCATTGACAAGAACCCGGCCCTTGTGTTTGAAAGCAAGTTTGAAGGACAGGTAAAGGCTCTTGACGGCGCGCAGTTTGATTTTGGCGTGGAGCAGTATGCCATTGCCCTTCCCAAGGGGGATGCTGCTTTGGCAGAACAGATCAACAGCGCCCTGGAGGAAATCAAGGGGGATGGGACCTTTGATGAATTGGTAAAAACCTATATAGAAAATTAGCTTTCAGGGAGCTGCAAAGGCAGCTCCTGACTGGCGGGATAGAGAAGATACGTTAAGGCATAACCGTCTCCCGGCCGGGCGTACAGCCTGAACCGGGGGGCGGTTTTCTCTGTGCCGCAGGAAAGCCTGCCGTTTTGGGGAAAGGGGCAGGCCTTCCTGCAGCACGGAAATTCTTTGGGGATGGGCGCCTGGCTAAATAGCAGGGTGGGTCCACAAGCAGGAGTAAAAGGCAGGGTGTTACCCGCTGGGTGGAAAAGAAAGGAACATATGATATGCAGGCATGGCTTTTAAAGGTAAGCGAAAGGTTTGAGGTTGCATTTATCACCGGCGAACGGTGGAAGCTTTATTTTAACGGTCTGGGAGTTACTTTGGAGGTTGCGTTTTTTGCGGCGGTATTAGGGCTTTTGATAGGTACGGTGGTGGCGCTGATGAAGCTGTCCACCAGACGGGACGGGAAGAAGACCCTTCTGGCGGTGATTGCCAACGCCTATATAGATGTTATCAGGGGGACGCCTTCTGTGTTGCAGCTTTTGATTATGTGGTTTATAATAATGAAAAGCTGTAAAAACGGCGTGCTGGTGGCAATCTTGTCTTTTGGCATTAACAGCGGCGCTTATGTGGCGGAGATTGTGCGGGCGGGAATTTTGGCAGTGGATAAGGGACAGACGGAAGCAGGGCGTTCCCTGGGGCTGTCCAAGTCCCAGACCATGGTTTACATTGTCATTCCCCAGGCCATTAAAAATGTGCTGCCTCCTATTGGGAATGAATTTATTGTCCTTTTGAAGGAGACGGCCATTGTGGGCTATGTGAGCCTCACAGACCTGACCAGGGCTGCCAGCCAGATTTCCTCCAGGACCTACGATGCCTTTATGCCGCTGATCGGGGCAGCGGTGATTTACTTTGTGATTATTAAGATACTGACCGTATTGATGGATTTATTGGAGAGGAGGCTTCGCAAAAGTGATAATCGTTAAGGAGTTGCACAAGACGTTTGAGAACAACCGTGTGCTGCGGGGAGTGAATTACCATGTACACCAGGGAGAAAAAATTGTGATCATAGGCCCTTCCGGCTCCGGAAAAAGTACTTTCCTGCGGTGCCTGAATCTCCTGGAAACACCCACCAGCGGTGAAATCTGGTTTGACGGGCAGTTGATTACCAGCCCCAAGGCAAACATTGACAAGGTCAGGGAGCATATGGGGATGGTGTTCCAGAACTTTAACCTGTTTAATAACCTTTCCATTATGGATAACATTACCCTGGCACCTGTGAAGCTGAAGCTGATGAGTAAAGAAGAAGCCAGTGAGAACGCCTTAAAACTCCTTGCCCGGGTAGGGCTTAAGGAAAAGGCGGACGCTTTCCCCAGCCAGCTATCCGGCGGCCAGAAACAGAGGATTGCCATTGTGCGTTCCCTTGCCATGAATCCAAGGGTAATGCTCTTTGACGAGCCCACCTCTGCCCTGGACCCGGAGATGGTAGGGGAGGTACTGGACGTAATGAAAGAGCTTGCGGCTTCCGGCATGACCATGGTGGTAGTGACCCATGAGATGGGCTTTGCCAGGGAAGTAGGGACAAAGGTCTTGTTTATGGATGAAGGCATTATTATGGAAGAAAACGAGCCGGGGCCATTCTTTGGCAATCCCCAGTGTGAAAGGCTTAAGGATTTTCTTTCTAAGGTTTTGTAGCTTTTTGGCATAAATGCCACAAAGGGCAGGCAGATGGGGGGAAGGAAAGGCGGCCGCGGAAGCGGCTGGCGGAAAGGAGCATATAAAATATGAAGATACCTGAAATTCTTGAAAAAAAAGCGGCGCTTTTGGAGGAGTATTACAGCGCCAACTACAAGCCGCTGGCGCCTCTTGCGCGCCAGTGCTTTTTAAACACCATGGAAACCACGGTGAAAAAGCTGGAGGACGGCAGTTATTTTGTGATCACCGGGGACATCCCTGCCATGTGGCTGCGGGATTCTGCGGCCCAGGTGCGTCCCTATGTGCGGTTTGCAAAGGAAGATAAGGAACTCCAGGAAATCCTGGAAGGGGTGATTGAAAAGCAGGCGGAGCTGGTATGTATTGACCCTTACGCCAATGCTTTTAATGAGAGCGCCAGCGGTGTCGGGCACCAGGATGAGACCAGGCTCAACGACCATGTCTGGGAGCGCAAGTATGAAGTAGACTCCCTGTGCGCCCCTGTATACCTGGCATATACATACTGGAAAACCACCGGGATTGGCAGAATCTTTACGGAAACCTGGCACAGGATGCTGGTACATGTGGTGGAAACTTTTACCACAGAGCAAGACCATGGAAAGTCGGAGTACTTTTTCCGCCGTTATGACTGTGTGAAGTCGGATACCCTGCCAGCCAAGGGGAAGGGACGTCCGGTAAATGTAACGGGCATGACCTGGTCAGGCTTCCGGCCTTCTGATGATTGCTGTAAATTCGGTTATCTGATCCCTTCTAATATGATGGCTGTCACCGCCCTTAGGTACGGGGAGGAGATTTGCAGGGAGTGTTACCAGGACCTGGAGCTGGCCGGGCGCTGCCAGGCGCTGGCGGAGGAGATCCTGGATGGGATCATGGATTACGGTATTGTGGAGCATCCGAAATATGGAAAGATTTTTGCCTATGAGACGGACGGCTTTGGGAATTATAACCTGATGGACGATGCCAATTCCCCCAGCCTTCTGGCGATGCCCTATCTGAATTTCTGTAAACGGGAGGATGCATTGTACCAGAATACCAGGCGGTTCCTGCTCTCTGCCGACAATCCCTATTATTATGAGGGGAAAATAGCCAGGGGCATGGGAAGCCCACACACCCCGGCAGGCTATGTATGGCATATCGGGATCGTGATGCAGGCTCTTACCTCCACTGACAGGCAGGAGATTTTAGACTGCCTTGCCATGCTTTCAAGCACCCATGGGGGAACCAATTTCATGCATGAGGGCTTTAACCCCGACGCCCCGGAAGAATACACAAGATCCTGGTTTGCCTGGGCGAACACTCTGTTTGCGGAGCTTTTGGTAAACCTGATGGAAGAGGATTTTTTCAGGTAAGGGGCAGGGCAGGAAAGGAAATAAGATGAATCGTTTAGAGGAAAATCAACTGAATTTTATTAATATGCGTCTTGGGACCTTTATCCATTTCAACAGTGCTGCAGTACAGTTTTCTTCCGGGGAAATCATTGACTGGGAGTTTGACCATGAAAACCATGGCGCGCCCCGGCAGTTCCCCTTTTCGGAGAAGGACTGGAACCCGGCAGGCCTTGACTGCCGCCAGTGGGCCCTTGCGGCCAAAAGCGCCGGATGCCGGTTTGCTGCCCTCACAACCAAACACCATGAGGGTTTTGCCCTCTGGCCTTCAGCCTATGGGACCCATTCGGTGAAATATGCCACGGGGAAAAGGGATGTGGTGGCGGGATACCTGGAAGCTTTCCGGGAAGAGGGGATTGCGGCCGGGCTGTACTTTTCCATTATGGATTTAACCGCCGGAATTGGCAAGGGATCCTGTACGCAGGAACAGAAGAAGCTGGTCAGGGGCCAGATCACGGAGCTGCTTAGCAATTACGGGGAGATTCCCTTTTTGATCGTGGACGGCTGGAATGCCCCCTGGGGAGGCCCGTCCTATGAGATGCTTCCCTTTGAGGAGCTGGACGGGCTGGTAAAATCCCTGCAGCCGGACTGCCTTTTTATGAATATCGGGTGCGATACAGGGCTAAGCGGTACGGATGTGGTTTTCTACGAAAATGCCGCCGGGCAGGAGGTAGAGGGAGATTTTCACGGGCCGGGGGTAAGCTGCAACAAGCTTACCAAAACCTGGTTCTGGAGAAAAGAGGACAGGGAGACGCCGCCGTCCCCGGCTGCCTGGGCTGTTTCGAAGATGGGGCAGTATTTTCCCATGAATATCAATTTTATGCTGAACCTGTCCCCTAACCCTTCCGGGCGGCTGGAGGAGAACCTGGTGCAGGAATTTGCCCGGATCGGGAAATTGGTTTCCCTGCCAGAGCCTTTGGCAAAGTTACCGGAGGGATGGCTTATCAGGGAGCCCCGGAGGCCTGGCCATGAGGCGGATGGAATTTAAAATGGAGCGCCCCGGCCTTTTAAAAGAAGGGGATCCGGTTACAGTAACAGAGGGAGTGCTTCCCAGCAATTATTACTATACCATTGACCCCTCCCTGGCCATGTCCGGGAACTTCCCTTTCCGGGAGCGGATGCTGGCCAGGGCGGGCAGGGTAGTCAGCATTGTAGAAAATGAGCGGGGCTTTTATGTCACCGCAGAATTTGAAGAGGACAGCCAGGAAACCGGAACAGAAACACCCGAATGAAGCACCCAGAGAAAATCATGACGGCGAAGCAGGCAGGATTTTTTCTGTAGGGCAAGGTGCGTAAGAAGGGTGTTTCGGAACTGGAATAGGAGGATTTTAAATTATGTTAAAGAAGATAGAGACCACCAAGGCCCCTGCGGCAATAGGCCCATATTCCCAGGGAATCATAGCAAACGGTTTTCTGTTTGCTTCCGGGCAGATTCCCATTGTCCCGGAGACAGGGGAGATTGCCAAGGGCGATATCTGTGTGCAGGCAAAGCAGGCCATGGAGAATGTAGGGGAAATTTTAAAGGAAGCGGGGACGGATTTCGGGCATGTGGTAAAGACCACCTGTTTTCTTGCGGATATGTCTGATTTTGCAGCCTTTAACAGTGTTTATGAGAAGTATTTTACAGGAAAGCCTGCCAGGAGCTGTGTGGCGGTGAAGGAACTGCCCAAGAGCGTGCTCTGTGAGGTGGAGATTATAGCGGCAGTATAAAAATGAAAAACCCCCTTCCGCCCCACCTTCCGGTTTGGGCGCTGGCTGCAAATACCCATGCACCATGCCGGGCAGGGCGGAAGGGGCCCAAATGAGGAGATTATGGAGAATATCATATTGATCGGGATGCCGGGGGCAGGGAAAAGCACTGTAGGCGTGGTGCTTGCCAAGAAGCTGGGATATCAGTTTCTGGATTGTGACCTGGTGATCCAGGAGAAATGCAAAAAGCTGCTTTACCAATTGATTGAAGAAAAAGGCGAAGCAGGTTTTCTTATGCTTGAAAACCAAATCAATGCCTCTTTGCAGGCAGACAGGGCGGTGATCGCCACAGGGGGAAGCGCAGTTTACGGAAAGGAAGCCATGGCGCATTTTAAGGAGATTGGCAAAGTAGTGTATTTGCAGCTTCCCTATGAGGAACTGGAAGAGCGGCTTGGGGATCTCCATGAACGGGGAGTAGTGATCAGGGAAGGGAGTACCCTGCTGGATCTGTACAGAGAGCGGACAGTCCTTTACGGCCAATATGCGGATATGGTGGTCCATTGCTCCGGCAGGGATATCAGAAGCGTGGTGGAGGAGATTGCCTGTGAGGTTTTGGAAGGCACAGAGGAAAAATGAAAAAGAAATCATTTAAAAACAGTTTCTTACTTTTTATGGCGGCATTTATTTGGGGAGTGGCTTTTGTGGCCCAGAGCGTGGGCATGGATTACATGGGGCCTTTTACCTTTAATGGCGCCAGGTTTCTGATGGGCGGCATGGTATTGCTCCCGCTGGTATATTTCCGGAGAAAAAAGGATAAAGAGGCGGGGATTCCCAGGGCAGGGCTGAAAATTACCCTTACAGGGGGCGTCTGTTGCGGGCTGGCGCTTTGCTCGGCGGCTTTGCTGCAACAGTTTGGGATCATCGGGACCACTGTGGGAAAAGCAGGCTTTATCACAACACTTTATATCATTATTGTGCCTGTAATGGGAATATTCCTGAAAAAAAAGGTGCCGGGCAGGGTGTGGGCCGGGGCTGTGATTGCTGCTTTCGGCATGTACCGTTTGTGTGTGAGCGAACAGTTTACCTTAAGCAGGGGGGATATTTATGTATTTTTCTGTGCCGTGATCTTTTCCGTCCATATCCTGGTGATTGATTATTTTTCCCCGAAAGCGGACGGCGTGGAGCTTTCCTGTGTGCAGTTTTTCTTTGCCGGGCTAACCAGCAGCCTTTTGGCGCTGGTTTTTGAAAACCCGGGGCTTTCTGGCTTGGTGGAAGGGATCGTGCCGCTGGCCTATGCAGGGATCATGTCCTGCGGCGTGGCCTATACCCTGCAGATTGTGGGGCAGAAGGAATTAGACCCAACGGTGGCATCCCTGGTCCTGTCCCTGGAGTCGGTGGTTTCCATGCTGGCGGGATGGGTGATCCTGGGGCAGGCACTTAACAAAAGGGAGCTTTCAGGCTGTGCGCTGGTATTTGGGGCAGTGATATTGGTCCAGCTCCCGGAGAGAAAGAAGAAAGCAATGGGATAGGCAGTGGTATAGATAGGAAAGGGCAGAAGGAAGGAGGTTTCAAATGTTTGGAAAACTGAAAGATTATTGTGTAAACGGATCCAAAATCCTGTTTACTTTTGAGGGTGCCCAAGAGGGGGTACAGCCCTGTGTGGAGGTGGTTTCAGACTGGATTGTCAATGTGTTCGTTGACTACACTGGTACAGGGCACAGGACGCGGGCCATTGAAGGTGAGCTGGGAGAGCGGCTCAACAGCGGCGTTAGCGGGAATGCCGAAAATGTGGAAAGCGTGTCACAAAAGGAAAATGGGGTGGAAATAAATACCAGGGAACTGACTGTGGTAGTCGGCGATGGTTTCCTGGTTGATTTCTACTACAGGCAGGGGACGCCTTTAAGCCTTGCCCACAGGGGAAGAAGGACAAAGTATGGGGCAGTCAGCGGCCAGGTGCTGGAGCTGCTGGCCAAGGAGGGGCATGAAGCCTCTGCCGGGACGGAGAATGACTACCGGGTGCAGGAGGTAAGGTCCCTGGGGGATGCGGACTGCATTTACGGGCTGGGGGATAAGACGGGATTCCTGAACAAGAGGGCCTATGAATATGAAATGTGGAATTCGGATATACCTGACCCCCATGAGGACAATTTCCGGGCTCTTTACAAAAGCATCCCTTTTATGATGGTTTTAAAGGAAAAAGGCGCATACGGCATCTTTTTTGATAACCATAATAAGACCTACTTTAATCTTGGGAAAGAGTCCAGGGATTATTATGTGTTTGGCGCGGACCAGGGGAACCTGGATTATTATTTTGTGGGGGGCGCAGGCCTTAAGGATGTGGTTTCTGGGTACACCTCCCTTACCGGTCGTGCCCCCATGCAGCAGCTTTGGGCCTTGGGATACCATCAGTCCAGATGGGGGTATGAGTCCGAAGAACAGATCCGCCAGGTGGCGGGAAAGCTCCGGGAATGTGGGCTGCCCTGCGACTGCATTCATTTTGACATTGACTATATGGACCACTATAAGGTCTTTACCTGGAACCAGGAGACTTACCAGGACGCGGCGAAGGTAATTTCCGATCTACGGGAGATGGGGATAAAGGCCGTGACCATCATTGACCCAGGGGTAAAGGTGGAGAAGGATTATTACGTTTATGAAGAAGGGGTGGAAAAGGGGTACTTTGCCAAGACGCCGGAGGGTGAAATTTATGTAAACCAGGTATGGCCCGGGGATGCGGTATACCCTGATTTTGGAAATCCCCAGGTGCGTACATGGTGGGGGGGAAAGCATAAATTCCTTACAGAGCTGGGCGTTTCGGGGGTCTGGAACGATATGAACGAGCCTGCAAGCTTCCGGGGGCCGCTGCCGGAGGATGTGGCCTTTACAGACGAGGATGCCCCCTCTGACCATGGGCAGATGCACAATATTTATGGGCATAATATGGCCAAGGCCACCTATGAGGGGTGGAAGGGGCTCACAGGCAAACGTCCCTTTGTGATCACCAGGGCCTGCTATGCAGGTTCCCAGAAATATACCACCGGATGGACAGGGGACAACCACAGTATCTGGTCCCACCTGCGCATGGCAATTCCCCAGTTGTGCAATCTTGGGATGTCGGGGATGAACTTTGTGGGAACAGATGTGGGCGGGTTCGGAAGCGACTGTACGCCGGAGCTGTTTGCAAGATGGATCCAGGTGGGCTGCTTCTTCCCCCTGTTCCGGAATCACTGCGCCATAGGCTGCCGGGTGCAGGAGCCCTGGCAATTTGGGGAAGAAGTGCTTGCCATCAGCAGGAAATACATAAATCTGCGCTATGAGCTGCTGCCCTATCTGTATGACCTGATGCGGGAGACAGAGCAGACGGGCATTCCCATGTCCCGCCCTCTTGTGCTGGAATATGAGCAGGATGAAAATGTCAGGAACCGGAACGACGAGTTTATGCTGGGAGACCGGATGCTGGTGGCGCCTGTGGTAGAGCAGGGAGCCAGGGAAAGGATGGTGTACCTGCCGGAAGGGACCTGGTATGACTACTGGACTGGAGAGAAAAAAGAGGGGGGATGCTTTTTTGTGCGCAAGGCGCCTTTGGATGTATGCCCTATTTACGTTAAGGCAGGGGCGGTCATTCCCAAATTCCCGGCGAGGCTGTGGGTAGGGGAAGAGAAAGACAGCCTGCTGGTCCTGGAGGCTTATCCCGGGGAAGGAACCTATACCCACTATCAGGACAACGGGGAAGACTTCGCTTACCGCCAGGGAAGTTACAATGAATATAAGCTGGTAAACCATAGGGGGGCAGTGGAGGTGGAAAAACTCCATGAAGGCTACCGGGCCTATGGGAAGATAGAAATAAGGACAAGGGCATAATGGAAGTAATTTATCTCTATCACAGCGGATTTGCGGTGGCGCTGCATGATTTTTTGCTTGTGTTTGATTATGTGGGGGATCAGGGGAAGGGAAGCGGCAGCTTCCCTTCCAGGCTTCTGGAAAACCGGCGGCTGGTGTTTTTTGCCAGCCACAGGCATCCCGACCACTTTCAGATATCTTCCCTTGGGTGGGCATATTCCCAGAGGGAGGATACGGTCTTTTTTGTGGGGAATGACATTAAACTGAACGAAAAGTATCTGGAGCGGAAAGGGATCCCCACAGGGCTTTTAAGGCGCTTTCACCGGATGGCAGGGGGCGCGGTATATGAAAACCCAAAGGAAGGCCTGAAGGTGGAAGCTTTGCGTTCCAATGACCAGGGGGTGGCCTTTCTTGTGAGGGTAGAGGGCAGGTGCATTTACCATGGGGGAGATTTGAACTTCTGGTACTGGGAGGGAGAACCCAAAGAGTGGAATGACAGGATGGAGCGGGACTATAAAGCCCAGATTGACAAAATTGCAGGGCAGTTTGTAGATGTTGCCTTCCTCCCCTTAGACCCCAGGCTGGGGGCAGGTTATGGCTATGGCATGGATTATTTTTTGCAGAAAGTGGATGTGGGGATGGTTTTTCCTATGCATATGTGGGAAGACTATGGGGCAGCCAAACGGTATGGGCAGACGGAAATAGGAAAACGTTTCGCCGGGAAAATCGCGGAGGTTTCGGAGGAAAACCGGGAATTTATTGTATAGCTGTTTGCGGTTTCCGGCGGGGCAGGGTTTTTACAGGAGGACAGAAGATGGAGCTTGGTTTTACTTTCTTTTTTAACAGTATCCTGCTTGGGGTGGGGCTTTCCATGGACGCTTTTTCCGTGTCCCTTGCCAACGGGTTGGGTGAACCCCATATGCAGAAGGGAAAAATGTGCGGCGTTGCCGGGACATTTGCGGCATTCCAGTTTGCCATGCCGATGATTGGCTGGTTCTGCGTCTCTGCCATTGCCCAATATTTTAAAGTTTTTCAGAAATTTATCCCATGGATCGCCCTGGGGCTTTTGGCCTATATCGGCGGCAAGATGATCTATGAAGGGACCAAAAAGAAGGGCAGCGGTGAAGAAGGGGCGGCGGCAGGCGTTGGCGCCCTTTTGGTGCAGGGGGTTGCCACTTCTATTGATGCGTTGTCTGTGGGATTTACCATTTCCGGTTACGGTGCGGCCCAGGCAGCGGCCGCTTGCCTGCTGATTGGCATTGTGACATTTTTTATCTGCTATTTAGGTATTCTTTTAGGGAAAAAAGCAGGGACAATGGTTGCAGGCAAGGCCAGTGTCTTTGGGGGCGTGATCCTTACATTTATAGGTTTTGAAATTTTTATTACCAGTTGGTTTTAGGCATTGCTGAAAGGATAAAAAAAGGAATTAGGTGCATAATAATCCATGATTTAATCCGGCGCTGAAAGCGGCAGTCACGCTTTCAAACAGCCATAAAGGAGGTTATCATGGATTATTTTAATGCATTCTGGGTGGGCGGGCTGATTTGTGCGCTGGTCCAGATTTTAATGGAAAAGACCAAAATGATGCCTGGGCGGATTATGGTGCTCCTTGTATGCCTGGGGGCGGCCATCGGAGTATTTGGCTGGTATCAGCCTTTTGTGGAGTTTGCCGGGGCAGGCGCTTCGGTGCCGCTATTGGGCTTTGGCAATGTGCTGATGAAAGGGGTAAAGGAAGCGGTGGACAAGGAAGGCTTTATGGGGCTGTTTTCCGGGGGGTTTAAGGCGGGGGCAGTGGGGACCTCGGCGGCGCTGGTCTTTGGCTATCTGGCAAGCCTTGTTTTTAACCCCAAGATGAAAAAATAAATCAGTTGTTCTTTTCACTTTTTACAGATATAATTGTGGTGTGGTAATATCACAGAAATTTGTGGAAGGAAAGTGAAAAATGATAAAGGAAAGATTAAGCAAGTTGCGGGAGCATATGAAAGCTGCGGGGATAGACTGTTACCTGATACCCACGTCGGATTATCATGACAGTGAATATGTCAGCAGCTTTTTTATGGTAAGAAAGTATTTCAGCGGATTTACCGGCTCGGCGGGAACCCTTGTGGTAACCATGGAGGGGGCAGCCCTTTTTACTGACGGGAGGTATTTTATCCAGGCTGCGAAGGAACTGGAAGGCACTGGCATCAAGCTGATGAAAGTGGGGGAGGCGAAGGTCCCTACCATAAAGGAGTACCTGGAGCAGGTCCTGAAGGAAGGCCAGAGCCTTGGCTTTGACGGGAGAGTGGTGAAGGCCAATGACGCAAAGGACTATGAGGAAATCCTGGGCAGGAAGAAGGGGAGGCTTGTCTGGGATAAGGATCTTGGGGGAGAGGCATGGCCGGGCCGCCCTGCCCTTTTGCATCAGCCGGTGTTTCTGCTGGATGAGCGTTACAGCGGGGAGGGCGCTTCCTCCAAGATCGCCCGGGTGCGGGAAAAGATGAAGGAGGAAGGGGCGCAGATCCATATTTTGACTACTCTGGACGATATTGCATGGCTGCTCAATCTCCGGGGAAACGATGTGCAGAATTCTCCTGTTTTCCTGGCCTATGGGGTGATCACAATGGATAAGGCGCTGCTTTTTGCCCAAGAGGAAAAGGGCGGGGAGGAAGCCTGGCCTGGGAATGTCAGGGCATATTTGGAGGAAAATGGGGTAACACTGCTTCCCTATGAGGATTTCTACCCCTATTTGCCGGGAATCCATGGGAAAAAGATCCTGCTTAGTGCCGGGCGGGTAAGCTGTATGCTGAAAAAAAGCCTTGCCCAGGATGTGGAGATAATAGACAGGCCCAATCCCACGGCACTGATGAAAGCGGTGAAAAACCCGGTGGAAAGGGAGAACATCCGGAAAGCCCATGTAAAGGACGGGGTGGCTGTGGCCCGCTTTATGTACTGGCTGAAAAAGAATGTGGGGAAGATTTCCATGGATGAGGTTAGCGCGGCACAATACCTGGAAGGGCTGCGCCGGGAGGGGGAAAATTACATAGAGCCCAGCTTTGACACCATCTGCGCCTATGGCCCTAACGGGGCAATCATCCATTACAGCGCGGAGCCGGGAAGCTGTGCACAAATCCGCCCGGAGGGGCTTTTGATGGTGGACAGCGGCGGGCATTACCTGGAGGGCAGCACGGACATTACCAGGACCTTTGCCCTAGGGGAGCTTACCCCCCAGATGAAAGCCCATTTCACCCTGGTGGTCCGGGCAATGCTGAATTTAAAGTGCACCAAGTTCCTCTATGAGGCAAGGGGCATGAACCTGGATATCCGTGCCAGGGAGATTTTCTGGGAACAGGGGCTTGATTACAAGCACGGCACTGGACATGGGGTGGGTTATCTTCTGAACGTCCACGAAGACCCCAACGGTTTTTGGTGGAAGAAGACGCCTGGCAGGGAAGACAGCGCAATCCTGGAAGAGGGAATGGTGACAACTGATGAGCCGGGTATATATATAGAAGGAAGCCATGGCATCCGGCTGGAAAACGAGCTTCTTTGCAGGAAGGGGGAGGAAAACCAGTATGGGCAGTTTATGTACTTTGAAGACCTTACCCTGGCTCCCATTGACCTGGACGGGGTGGAGGTTTCCCTGATGCAGGAGATTGACAGAAAAAGGCTTAACGATTACCATCAGCAGGTCTATGAAAAGCTGGCGCCCTATTTTGAAGGGGAAGAGCTTGCCTGGCTGGGAGAGGCAACCAGGCCGATATGATACCAGAGATTGACAGGGATGAAAAGGGCATATTAAAGAAGATTACCTGCTTTGCGCTGGATATGGACGGGACCATTTATCTGGGGGAGGAATGGATTGACGGGGCGAAGGATTTCTTAAAAGCAGTCACAAAAGCCGGCAAAAAATATGTATTCCTCACCAATAACTCATCCAAAAATCCCCAGGCATATGTGGAAAAGTTAAGGGGCATGGGGCTGGAAGCCCACAAGGGGCAGATTGTCACCTCCGGCATGGCGTCCATTGCCTTCCTGAAAAAGAATTTTCCCGGCAGGCGGGTTTATCTTCTGGGGAATGAGCTGCTGAAATCGGAATTTCAGGAGGAAGGGATCCTCCTGGACGAAAAGGACCCGGAGGTGGTGGCAGTAGGGTTTGATACCACCCTTACTTATGAGAAAATGTGCAGGGTTTGCGGCCTGGTAAGGGAGGGCCTGCCTTACATTGCCACCCACCCGGATTATAACTGCCCTACGGAAACGGGATTTATTCCCGACATCGGGGCAATCTGCGCGTTTATCCATGCCTCCGCTTTCCGCTGGCCGGATATGGTCATAGGCAAGCCCAACGGGGAAATCATGGATTATCTGGCCCGGCAGGCAGGGGCCAAAAAGGAAGAGATTGCTATGGTGGGGGACCGGCTGTACACCGATGTGGCGGCAGGCGTCAACAATGGGTATACCGGCATCCTGGTTCTCAGCGGGGAGGCGGGGATGGGGGAGGTGGAAAAGTCGCAGGTAGTCCCCCATCTGATTTTCACTTCTGTGAAAGAGATGATTCCCTTTGTGTAGCCATAAGGCACCGGGAAGAATAGGGAAGGATACATTTGGCAGAAGCAAATAGCTGACAGGGGGCTGCATATGGGATTACAGTTTTATTTTGGCGGTTCAGGGGCCGGGAAGAGCAGGAGGCTCCATGAGAATATCGCAGCGTGGGCGGAGCGGGAGCCGGGGCGGAATTTCCTTTATCTTGCGCCGGAGCAGTTTACCATGCAGACCCAGGTGGACCTGGTGAAGGCGAGCCGCTATGGCGGCATTATGAATATTGACGTGCTCAGCTTCGGCCGCCTGGCCCACCGGATTTTTGAAGAAACAGGGATGGGAAACTGCCCGGTCCTGGATGATACGGGAAAAAGCCTGGTATTGCGGAAGGTGGCTGCCACTTTGCAGGAGCAGATGCCGGTTATCGGCAAAAACTTAAATAAAATAGGCTATATCCATGAGGTGAAGTCTGCCATATCCGAATTTATGCAGTATGGTATCAGCGCGGGCCAGGTGGGGGAGCTGGCGGAGTTTGCCAAGGGCCGGGGGGCGCTTTGCAGTAAGCTTAGGGACCTGGAGGTGGTCTACCAGGGCTTTACCGATTATATAAGGGAGAAGTTTATCACCACAGAGGAGACCCTGGGGCTGCTGGCCCGGGCGGTAGGCAGGTCTGCCATTGTAAAGGACAGCGTGGTCATATTTGACGGCTTTACAGGCTTTACGCCCATCCAGTACCGGCTGGTCCAGGAGCTCCTAAAGTTGGCCCACAGGGTCATTGTGGCCCTTACCATAGACGCCAGGGAAGATGCGTTTGTGGTGAAGGGGGAGCAGGAGCTTTTCTACCTGGGCAAAAAAACTGCAAGGGACCTGTGCCGCCTGGCAAAAGAGGTGGATGCCGGGAGGGAGGAGGATGTTTATTTAAAAACCAGCCCGCCGCCCCGGTTTGGGGATAACAAAGAGCTTGCCCACCTGGAAGGGCAGCTTTTCCGCTACCCCATAAAGCCATATGGGCAGCAGGCTCCCCACAGCATTTATCTGGCGGAAGCCCTAAACCCTGCCCAGGAGGTGGCACAGGTGTGTATCCAGATTAAAAAGCTGGTCCTGGAGGAGGGATACTGCTACCGGGACATCGCGGTAGTGGCGGGGGACCTGGAAACCTACGCCGATTATTTTGAGCGGGAAGCGCTGGCCTACCAGCTTCCTGTGTTTATGGACAGGACCCGGGGGCTGCGGTTAAACCCTTTTATTGAATATATCCGGAGCGCACTGAAGATTGTGCTCTCCGACTTTTCCTATGAGACGGTATTCCATTATCTCCGCTGCGGGCTGACGGGTTTTGCGCCGGAAGAAATTGACCGGCTGGAGAATTACGTCCTTGCCCTGGGGATTAAGGGAAAGAAAAAGTGGGGCCAGCCCTTTGTACGGCGGGCGGGCCTTAGGCGGGAGTTTGCCCAGGAAGAGGAAAAGGAGAAGGAAGAGCTTCTTTACCTAGAAAAACTCAATGCCACCAGGGAGTGTTTTATGGGACAGATTGCCCCTTTGCTGGAAAAAAAGAAAACCGCAGGGGAGATGGTTAGGACCTTGTATCAGTTTATCGTGGCAGGCAAAAGCCAGGAAAAGCTGGCGGGATACCAACGGTATTTCGAAGAAAATAACGCCCCTGAACGTGCCAGGGAGTATGCCCAGATTTACCGCCTGGTAATGGAGGTTTTGGAGCAGGTAGTGGGGCTTTTGGAAGAAGAGCCAATGGGCCTTAGGGAGTTCGGGGAGATCCTGGACGCAGGCTTCGGGGAAATCCAGGTGGGCATTATCCCCGGGAGCGTGGACCGGATCCTGGTAGGGGATATGGAGCGGAGCCGCTTAAAGCAGGTGAAGGCGCTGTTTTTCCTGGGGGTAAACGATGGGAACATTCCCAGAAGCGGTGCCAGGGGAGGGATAATCTCCGATATTGACAGGGAGTTTCTCCAGCAGTCGGAGTTTGAGCTTGCCCCTACCCCCCGGCAGCAGATGTATATTCAGCGCCTTTACCTTTATATGAATATGACCAAGCCCTCCCAAAAGCTTTATCTGTCTTATGCAAGGGTTAACAGCCAGGGAAAGGCCATCCGCCCTTCCTATTTGGTGGACACCATGGGAAAGCTTTTTCCAGGCCTTACGGTTACAAAGCCAGGGGATACTTCCGGCGCTTTTGGGCAGATTGTAGGGAAAAGGGATGCCCTGCCGCTGCTTGCCCGGGGGCTGCGGGATTACGCGGAGGGAAGGGAAGGGATCCTGGGAGAGCAGGAGCTTAGGGGCCTTTACCGCCTTTTTGAGAAGGATGGGGAGTACAGGGAGTACGCCCGGGCGCTGGAAGAGGCGGCCTTTGCCCGTTATGAGCACAAACCCCTTGCCGGGGCACTGGCAAAGGCGCTCTATGGGGCGATGCTGGAAAACAGTGTGAGCCGCCTGGAGAAGTTTGCCGCCTGTGCTTATTCACATTTCCTGCAATATGGGCTGATGCTGAAAGAACGGGACGAATACAGCTTTGCCCAGGCAGATTTGGGAAATGTTTTCCATGAAGCCCTGGAAGCCTTTGCAGGAAAACTTGCAGAAAACAACCTTACCTGGTTTGACTTTGGGGAGGAAGAAGGGGACAGGCTTCTGCGGGAGGCCCTGGAGGAGTGTACCATGGCATATGGGGAAACCATCCTTTACAGCAGCGCCCGCTATGAATATATGGTGGAGCGGATATTCCGGATATTGAAAAGGACCATACGGACGCTGAAAGCCCAGCTAAAGGAAGGGGAATTTGCGCCGGTTTCCTTTGAGATGTCTTTCTCCCGGGTGGAAAAGCTGGAGACGGTGAACATTGCCCTGTCTGAGGAGGAAAAGATGAAGCTCCGGGGACGGATCGACAGGATTGATATCTGTGAGGATGAAGGGCATGTGTATGTAAAGGTGGTGGATTACAAATCCGGCAGTAAGAAGTTTAACCTGGCTGCCCTTTATTATGGGCTCCAGTTACAGCTTGTGGTTTATATGAATGTGGCCGCGGAGATAACCGCAAAGAACCATCCGGACAAGGAGGTGGTCCCGGCAGCGCTTTTGTATTACCATGTAAGTGACCCGTTGGTGAGGACGGAGGAAGAGAAAACCCCGGAGGAGATTAACCGGGAAATTTTAAGGGAGCTGCGCCCTAATGGGATTGTCAGCCAGGATGAAAAGGTGGTAAGCCTCCTGGACCGAAACTTCGGGGATAAGTCTGTGGTGGTTCCCATAGAACGCAAAAAGGACGGGAGCTTTTCGGCACGCTCTAGCACCATTGCCAGGGAGGATTACGAAACCATCTCACAGTTTGTGAATTATAAGATCAGGCAGTTTGGCAGGGAGATCCTAAAGGGGAATATGGAGGTCAGCCCCTGTGAGCAGGGCGGGGTGTCCCCCTGTGCTTATTGCATTTACAAGGGCGTGTGTGATTTTGAAGAAAAGACCCCGGGGTACGATAGGCGCATCCTCCCGGCGCTGGCGGATGAGGAGGTGTTTCTGCGGATGCGGCAGGAACTGGAAGAAGGGAAGGAGTAAACCTTCTTCCCTTCCATGCATTACAATAAGCCGGCCCGCGGAGCGTGACGGTGTTTGTTACAATAAGCCGGCCCGCGGGGAGGGCGCAAAGTAGGCCACTGCAATGCCGCCGGGCCCTACATGGGTCCCGATGGTGCCGCCTACGGTGGTGACGGAAAGGTCTTTTACATGCTCTTTCCACAGGGCTTCGTTGTCTGTGATATATTTTTGGATCAGGGCGTCGGTAAGCCCGGTGTAGCCAAGGAAATAAGGCTTTTGGAAATCAATGCCTCCGGAGCTTTTGATCTTTTCCGCCAGAAGGTTGTTCCCCTGGCGGGAACCCCTGGCTTTGCCAAGTACAATAACTTCCCCGTCCACAACGCCTACAACAGGCTTGATGGAAAGCACATTGCCTGCCAGGGCCGCTGTTTTGGAAATGCGCCCGCCTTTTTTCAGGTATTCCAGTGTGTCCAAAAGGGCGATCAGGTGGATGTTCTTTTTTTCTTTTTCCAGTTCTTTTACGATTGCTTCCGCTTCCATGCCGGCATCCCTAAGACGCAGGGCATATTCAACCAATGCCCGTTCCCCTACAGTAACGTTTTCGCTGTCTACCACATAGGCCTTGCCTGGAAATTCTTCCGCTGCAATGTGGGCGCTCTGGCAGGTGCCGGAGAGCTTGCCGGACATGGTAATGACAATGGCGGTATCCCCGGCCTTTACCGCTTCGCTGATGGCTTCTGTGAAGGCGAAGGGGGAAATCTGGCTGGTGGTGGGAAGGGTATCGCTTTCTATGAGCTTTTCATAAAAATCCCTGTGGGCCAGATTTACACCGTCAAGATATTCCGTGCCGCCGAAGGTAATGGTCATGGGAAGAATTGTCAGGCCGGGGCGCATGGGGCCTGCGATGTCTGATGCTGAGTCGGTAATGATCCGGATGTCCATAATGTTTGTTCTCCTAATTTCCGTTCCATATCTGTTGTTTGTAAGTTATCTTTATTCTACCATAAGCGGGGCATATTATCTATAGCTGATATCCAGGGAGCATTGATTTTAGGGCAGGAAGTGGTTATACTGGTAGCAAGCCCCTGGGGGATCCCTGGCAGGGCGGGACCAAAACAACAGATGCGCCGCATAGGGCGCGGAGATGAGGAAGAATATGGCGATAGCGTTTACCCCCGAGCAGCAGCAGGTGATCCAACTGCGGGACCGGAATATCCTGGTTTCGGCGGCGGCAGGCTCGGGAAAAACAGCGGTTTTAGTGGAAAGAATCATACAGATGGTAACAGGGGGCGATACGCCCATGGATATTGACCGCCTTTTGGTGGTCACTTTCACCAATGCGGCGGCGGCGGAAATGCGGGAGCGGATCGGGCAGGCACTGGGCAGGCGGCTTTTGGAAGAGCCGGAGAACGTGCATCTCCAAAAGCAGGAATCTTTGCTCCACAATGCGCAGATTACCACCATAGACAGTTTCTGCCTGTTTGTGATAAGGAATAATTTTAACGATATCGGCCTGGACCCGGGCTTCCGGGTAGCAGACGAGGGGGAGCTGCGGCTGCTAAAGCAGGATGTAATGGCGGAGCTTTTGGAAGAGCGGTACAGGGAGAAGAACCCTTCTTTTATTGAATGTGTGGAATATTTTACAGGGGGAGGCAACGATAAGCTCCTGGAAGAGTATATCGGTAAGCTGTATGAATTTTCCATGAGCTATCCCTGGCCGGAGGAATGGCTGGGCCAGTGTGCCCGGGATTACCGTCTGTCCGGCGTGGAGGAGTTGGAGGGGACTAGCTGGTGCAGGTATCTGGTGTCGTATATCAGGGTGGCCGCCCAGGAATGGGCCAACAGCCTGGATATGGCCATAGGCATAGCCCAGAGGCCGGACGGGCCTTACATGTACGGGGAACTGCTGGAAAAGGAACGGGAAATGATAAGCCGCCTTTTGGTGCCCGGGAGCCTGCAGGAGTTTTATGAGGCCTTTGGGAAGATTTCCTTCGGCAGGCTGCCTTCCAAAAAGGATGAGTCTGTGAATCCCCTGTGCAGGGAGAAAGTCCAGCAGCTCCGGAAGGAAATCAAAACGCAGGTGGAGGAGATACGGGTTTTGTACCTTTCCTTCCCGCCGGGGCAGGTGGTGGAGCGGATGGGACAGGCGGCACCACAGGTGGAGGAGCTGCTGGGGCTGGTGGTTTCCTATAAGGAGAAGCTGGACGGGAAAAAGCGCAGGGAAAATATCATTGATTTCCATGATATGGAGCATTTCGCCCTGGATATTTTACTGAAAAAGGAAGAGGGCGGGGCCATCCATCCATCCCCGGCCGCTTTGGAGTACCGGGAGTTTTTCCAGGAGATCCTCATTGACGAATACCAGGACAGTAACCTGGTGCAGGAGCTTTTGCTTAAAAGCATTTCCGGCGAGGAGGAGGGGAACTTCAACCGTTTCATGGTGGGGGATGTGAAGCAGAGCATCTACAAGTTCCGCCTGGCGCGGCCGGAGCTTTTTATGGAAAAATATAATTCTTATTCCAAGGAGGATTCCCTGTGCCAGAGGATTGACCTGCATAAAAATTTCAGAAGCCGTCCCCAGGTGCTGGAGAGTGTGAACAGCCTTTTTTACCGGATTATGGGAAAGGAACTGGGGGGCGTGGCGTACAATGAGGAAGCCGCCCTGTATCCGGGGGCGGTTTACCCAAAGGCTCCCATAAGCCCTGTGCCGGGCCAGGAAGGGGAGTACTATGATACGGAATACTATGGTACAGAGTACTATGTGATAGGAAAGGACGGGGCATCCCCTTTTACGGTGCGGGAGCAGGAGGCGGCAGCCATCGCCCGCAGGATACAGGAACTGCACCGGGATTTCCAGGTGACGGATAAGGAAACGGGAAAGCTGCGCCCGGTAAGGTATGGCGATATGGTGATCCTCCTGCGGGCCACAGCAGGCTGGGCGGAGGAATTTAAGGGGGTGCTGGAGCGGGAAGGGATTCCCGCCTATGTAACCTCCCGCACAGGATATTTCCAGGCGGTGGAAATTAAAACCCTGCTGCAGTTTCTCCATGTGATTGATAATCCCCTGCAGGATATTCCCTTTTATGGGACATTGAAGTCCTTTTTCGGGGGCTTTTCCCAGGAGGAGATTGCGGCGGTGAGGGCAGAAAACAAAAAGCTTTTCCTCTATGAGCTTTTGGAATCCTACCAAGGCCCCCTGGAGGGGAAAATCAGGGAGTTTTTAAACCGCCTGGCCCTTTACCGGCAGAAGACCGCCTATACCCCGATCCATAAACTGATCCAGGAAATTTTAACGGATACAGGCTACCTGGATTATGTAACTGCCCGTCCCGGGGGCGGGCAGCGCAGGGCAAATGTGGAAATGCTGCTCACCCGGGCGGCCGCTTTTGAAAATACCAGTTATTATGGGCTGTTCCATTTCCTGCGTTACATAGAGCAGTTGGAAAAATATGAGGTGGACTACGGGGAGGCAGATGTGCTGGACGAAAATGCAGATGTGGTGCGGATTATGAGCATCCACAAAAGCAAGGGGCTGGAATTTCCGGTGTGTTTCCTGGCGGGGCTTTCCAAGAAGTTTAATATGCAGGATGTAAACGGCCGGCTGATCGCAGACTCGGACCTGGGCATCGGCGTGGACTATGTGGACAGCCACAGGCGGATTTTAAGCCGTACCCTGAAAAAAAATGCAGTGGCGCTGAAAATGAAAATTGATGTCCTGGGGGAAGAGATGCGTGTGCTCTATGTGGCCATGACCAGGGCAAAGGAAAAACTGATTTTAACCGCCATGGTCCCGGATATTGAGAAATTCAGGGAGACCCTGGAACAGAAAAAGGAATTTGCAGCACAGGAGGCAGAGGGGAGGGTGCCCTTTTCCCGCCTGGCGGGGGCAGGGTGTTACCTGGATTTCCTTTTCCCCTGCCTGGAGAAGGTTAGGCTGGAAATGCCGGGAGACATTTTGTGCAGGGACGTCAGGGACGCTGTCCGGCAGATGAAAAGGAAGCACGCCCTTTTTCTGGAGAAAGAGGGGGTGACCGAAGAGGACAATAAAATTATGGCACAGTTGTCAGAAAGGTTCGGGAGAGCCTATCCTTACCAGTATTTATCCAATCTTTTTATTAAAACTTCTGTGTCGGAACTGAAAATGAAGGCAATCCATAATTTACCCTCCCAGTCAATGGGGCAAGGGGGGGAGGCTTTGGGGGACAAGGCCCCTGGCCTGGAGGCCAACCAGGAGCAGGCGTTCACCAGGGTTCTCTTTGAGGAACCGGAGATAGTGCCTTATATTCCTTCCTTTATAGAACAGAAGGAGGGCATGTCGGGAACGGATACAGGGAGCGCCTACCATAAGGCCATGGAGCTTTTAGACCTTCCGGCGGCCATAAAGGCCTTAGGCCAGGGGAGGCTTAAGGAGGAAATAGCCCGCCAGCTTGATTTGTTTGAACAAAAAGAACTGCTCAGCCGCCAGTGGCGGGAGAGGGTGTCCCTTCCGAAAATTACAGCGTTTCTCCAAAGCCCCCTTGCCCGGCGGATGGCACGGGCGGAAGAAAACGGGAAACTGTTCCGGGAGCAGCCCTTTGTGCTGGGCATTGACGCCAGCCGCCTGGGGGAGGAATTCCCGGACAGCGAGCAGGTGCTGGTTCAGGGAATTGTGGACGTATTTTTTGAGGAAGAGGGGAAGATCGTCGTGGCGGACTACAAAACCGACAGGGTAAGGGAGCCGGAGGAACTGGCCAGGCGGTACCAGGCCCAGCTGGACTATTATGGGGAAGCCCTGGGGCGGCTGACGGGAAAGCAGGTGGCAGAGAAAGTGATATATTCTTTTGCATTGGGCAGAGAGGTTGTGGTATACTAATGTGAGGAGAAACCCAAATGCCTGCAGCTAAGGCTGTTTGGCAGGAAGTGAAAACATATGAGGAGGAAATGAGGATGAAACTGAAATTTGGCATCAAGGAAGTGGTGGCCATTGGCATTGGGACGGCGCTGTTTGTGGCGCTGACGGAAATTCAGCTCCCCACGCCAATCCCCAACACCTATTTACAGCCCCGTATGGCGGTGATGGCTTTTCTGGCGGCTGTGTTCGGGCCTTTGGTAGGGGGCGTGGTGGGCATTCTTGGCCATGCCCTGGGAGACGCCATGTTTTACGGCAGCATCTGGTGGAGCTGGGTATTCCCGGACGGGGTGGTAGGCTTTGCCATTGGCTGGTTTGCCGCCAAGTATGCCATAAAAGAAGGGGGCTTTGGCACAGGGAAGATGATCGCTTTCTTTAACCTGGTGCAGGCGGCTGCCAATGCTGTTGCCTGGATTTTGGTTGCGCCTTTTCTGGATATTATCATCTATGCGGAGCCTGCCAATAAGGTATTTATCCAGGGATTGGGGGCATGCACAGGGAACATCATTATTATCGGCATTTTAGGCACCCTGCTGTGTGTGGGCTATTCTGCCGTGGGGGCCAAATCTTCCAGCCTTACCAAAGAGGAGTAGTAAATGGAGCCGATTATCCAGTTTAAAGATTTTTCTTTTAAATACCGTGCCCAGGCGGAACCTACTCTCCGGAATATCAATCTTTCCATCATGCCCGGGGAGAAGGTCCTGATCCTGGGGCCTTCCGGTTCCGGCAAGTCCACCCTTGCCCACTGTATCAACGGCCTTGCGCCCTTTTCCTATGCAGGGGAAGCTTCCGGGGAACTTAAAATTGCAGGGAAAGCCCCAAAGGACCTGGGGCTTTTTGGCCTGTCCAAAATTGTAGGGACAGTGCTCCAGGATACGGACGGGCAGTTTATCGGGCTGACTGTGGCGGAAGACATCGCTTTTGCGCTGGAAAATGATATGGTTCCCCAGGAGGAAATCTTTGCCAGGGTGGATGAAGCGGCGGATATGGTGGATGTAAAAGCCCTCCTTGGCCATGCCCCGGGAGAGCTTTCCGGCGGGCAGAAACAGCGGGTTTCCATGGCGGGGGTGATGGTGGATGATGTGGAGATCCTGCTTTTCGACGAGCCTTTGGCCAATCTGGACCCGGCTACCGGAAAGCGTGCCATTGCCATGATTGACCAGATACAGAAAAAAAAGAAAACCACCATTATCATCATAGAACACCGCCTGGAGGATGCCCTGTACCGGGATGTGGACAGGATCGTGGTGGTAGGGGATGGGCGCCTGGTGGCGGACTGCCCACCGGATGAGCTGCTGGCTACGGATATCCTGGCCCGGCAGGGCATACGGGAACCCCTTTACATCACGGCCCTGAAACATGCGGGCTGCCAAATCTTTGCCTCGGATATGCCAAGGCACATAGAAACCATGAAGCTGGAAAAGTACAAAAAGCCCCTGAAGGACTGGTTTGAAAGGACGGAGGGGGAGAAAAAAAGGCAGCAGGCGCCTTCCGCCCTGAAGGTGGAGGACGTGTATTTTTCCTATGTGCCGGGCAGCCCTATTTTGCAGCATATCCACTTTGATATTAAAAAAGGGGAGATGGTGAGCATTGTAGGGAAAAACGGGGCAGGCAAATCCACTCTTTCTAATTTGATCTGCGGCTTTTACAAGCCTACCAGGGGACGGATCCTTTTAAACGGGGAGGATATGGCCTCTTGGTCCATCAAGGAAAGAGGTGAAAAAATAGGGCTGGTGATGCAAAGCCCCAACCAGATGATCTCCAAGCCTATGATTTTCGACGAGGTGGCGCTGGGGCTTATGGTGCGGGGGGTGCCGGAGGGGGAAATCAAAGAGCGGGTATTTGATACCCTGAAAATCTGCGGGCTTTACCCTTTCAGGAACTGGCCTGTATCCGCCTTAAGCTTCGGGCAGAAAAAGCGGGTTTCCATAGCCTCTATTCTGGTGATGGGCCCGGAGGTGATGATACTGGACGAGCCTACTGCCGGGCAGGATTACCGCCATTATACGGAAATCATGGAGTTTTTAAAGGGCATCAACGAAAACTATGGGATCACCATTATTATGATCACCCACGATATGCACCTGATGCTGGAATACACGGACCGGGCGGTGGTAATCGCGGATGGGCATCTGATCGCGGACGATACTCCTGCCAATGTGCTCACCAACGGGGAAATTGCAGAAAAAGCTTACCTGAAGAAAACCTCCCTGTACAGCCTGGCGGTAAACTGCCAGATTGGGGATCCTTCCCGGTTTGTGGAGAGGTTTATCGCTTACGAGAGGGAAAACAGGAGGGGAAAGGAGGGCGCCCATGGCTAAGGTTTTGGCATATGAAGAAAAAGATACCTGGATCCACAGGCTAAGCGGCGTGACCAAGCTGGTTTTTTTCCTGGTCTGGTGCTTTACCAGCATGGTCACTTACGATACCAGGGTGCTGGCGGTGATGGTGGCCTTCAGCCTGCTGGTCTTTAAAATTTCCCAGACCCGGTGGAAGCAGGTGGGGGCGGTGTTTAAGATGGTGATGCTGTTCCTTGCCTTTAATGTGGTGGCGATTTTCATCTTTTCCCCGGACCAGGGAACCCATGTTTACGGCACAAGGACCGTCCTGTTCCATATCGCAGGGCGCTATGATGTGACCAAAGAGCAGCTCTTTTATGAGCTGAATGTGGTGATTAAATACTTTACTGTGATCCCGGCGGTATTTATGTTCCTGGTGACCACCAATCCCAGTGAGTTTGCCGCCTCTATGAACAAAGTAGGGATCAGTTATAACATAGGCTATGCCATTTCCATTGCTTTAAGATATATTCCTGACGTCCAGGGGGAGTTTACCAAGATTAAGCACGCCCAGGAGGCAAGGGGGATTGAAATGTCGGGGAAAGCCTCTTTCCTTGCCAGGATTAAAAACACCTCCGCCATTATCTTCCCGCTGATTTTTTCCAGCATGGACAGGATAGATACGGTGAGCAACGCCATGGAGCTGCGGGGCTATGGAAAACATAAAAAGAGAACCTGGTATATGGCTAAAAAGCTGGGGCGCAACGACTATTTTGTGATTGCCTTTACAGTGGTGTTTGCAGCCCTTGCCCTTGGGATTACCTTTGCGGACGGGAGCAGGTTTTATAACCCTTTTACAGGATGAAAGAAAAGGAGGGCGGGAACTTTCCTGCCCGGCAGGTACGGTGAAATCAAGGCTCCGCTATTGACTTTTCCGATGAAAAGTATAATAATAAATAAAAACTTAAGAGGGAGCAGGCAGTTATGGAAAAGAAAAATATTGACTGGGCGGGTCTGGGCTTTGGCTATATCAAAACAGATTACCGCTTTGTATCTAATTATAAAAATGGCGCTTGGGATGAGGGCATCCTTACACAGGAGGCCAACGTGGTAATGAATGAATGCGCCGGTGTCCTGCAGTATGCGCAGACGGTTTTTGAGGGGATGAAAGCCTATACCACCACTGACGGGCGCATAGTGACTTTCCGCCCGGACTTAAACGCAGAGCGCATGGAGCAAAGCGCCGCCCGGTTGGAAATGCCGGTATACCCCAGGGATAAATTTGTGGAGGCAGTGCTTAAGACAGTGAAGGCGAACGGAGCTTACGTGCCGCCTTATGGAAGCGGTGCAACGCTCTATGTCCGCCCCTTTATGTTTGGGAGCGATTCCGTGATTGGTGTAAAGCCCTCGGAGGAATACCAGTTCCGTGTGTTTACCACCCCTGTGGGCCCATACTTTAAAGGCGGCGTAAGGCCCCTTACCATCCGGGTGTGTGATTTTGACCGGGCGGCCCCAAGAGGGACAGGGCATATTAAAGCAGGCCTGAATTATGCCATGAGCCTGCATGCCATAATGGACGCCCATCAGCAGGGCTATGATGAAAATATGTACCTGGATGCTGCCACAAGGACCAAAGTGGAAGAAACCGGAGGGGCAAACTTTTTGTTTGTGACCAGGGACGGAAAGGTGGTAACGCCCAAGTCCGACAGCATCCTGCCTTCAATCACAAGGCGTTCCCTGGTCCAGGTAGCCAGGGAGTACCTGGGCCTGGAGGCCCAGGAGAGGGAAGTATATGCAAAGGAGCTGGGGGAATTTGCGGAATGCGGGCTGTGCGGCACAGCGGCGGTAATTTCCCCGGTGGGAAAAATTGTAGACCACGGGAAAGAAATCATTTTCCCCAGTGGGATGGAACAGATGGGGCCAGTTACAAAGAAACTGTACGATACCCTCACAGGTATCCAGATGGGAACCATCAAAGCACCCGAAGGCTGGGTAGTGGAAATTTAAAAATGTCAATGAGAGGGTATCGGGCGCCTGCCGGGTACCCTTTTGGTTAGGGCGTGCCCTAAATACGCTTTCAGGGGAGAGAGGGAAATGTTATTTGGACACAGGATCAATAATCTGGAGGATTGGGGCAGGATATACCAGGACAGGGACGCCTTTGCGCCCCTGGTGTCATATATTGCCGGAAAACACGGCATTGCTTATCCTGGTATAGGCAAATGTACCCCCGGCTCTAATGGGGTGTTCCGGGTGGGGGACTATATAATGAAAATATTTGCCCCGGAAGAATCGGAAATCGGCGGGGAGGAGGATTTCCAGACAGAAAAGTTTGGCTTAGAACGGGCAAACCGTTTACAGATAGCGGCTCCCAAGCTGATTGCCAGCGGCCGGGTATATGACAGGTATATTTTCAGATATCTTATCCTTACCTATATTGAGGGGGAATCCCTGGCGGATTTAAGTGGGAAATTATCGGCTGCGGAGCAGTTTGACATCGGGAGAAGGCTGCGGGAGATTGTGGGGCAGATGGATACTCCCTGTGAAAGGTTCAATAGCCATGTTTTGTTCGGCAGGATGGCAGAAGAGAGGTGGAAGGCTTTTCCGGAAGGGTTCCGGAGGGAAAGGGAGGCGTATCTAAAAACCCGCCAGGGCAAAGGGGAAGTTTTTGTCCATGGGGATTTAAACCCGGACAATATCATCATTCATGGGGGGAAGGAAATATACCTGATTGATTTTGCAGATGCAATGGCAGCCCCCATAGAACTGGAAATGGCTGCAGTGATTTGTGGCGGGTTCCGGTTTGGGCGGGACTATTTGAGGGGGTTTTTGGGGGACTATGACAGGACAGCTTTAACGGAAGAGCTGCTGTATGGGCTTTTGGCCCATGACTATGGGGCGAATATTATTCGTGATAACATTGGGGACCCGGGCAGGATTTCCTCTTTATCTGAGTTAAGGGGGAGGGTATGGGCGCCTTTGTGTGGGAAATAGCTTGCCAGGGGCGTAGTTACAGGCAAGGGGATATTTTGCTTTTATGGTTTGAAAGTATCCTTTTCTACCAGGATATAAATATCGCTGCCTGTTTTTTCCTCAAAATACTGTTTCAGCATTAGGTTACAGTTCCACTTTTTTTCCGGAAAGGAACCATACCTGCGCTTTACATCTGCCATCCGCTCTTCAATAGCCAATACGCCCTCTGCACCGGCGAGGGAATCACACAACTGGATCAGCCTGTCATAGTCGTCTATGGCGGCGGTTTTCAGTGCCTCCTGGATCAGTTTCAGTTCTTCCTTGGTGGTATCAAAATTTCCGATATATTCCTGGACTGACTGGGTATTAAAAGAGTGCGTGAGGCATATCCGGGCAGCTTCTTCATATCCCAGGGACATCATGTAAGTGTAACCGTCGGATACATGTCCCAGGTGCCTTACCCCGAATTTTCTTCCAATATCATGCAGCAGGCCAAGAATATACGCCTTGTCCGGGTCTAAACCATTACATGCCTGAGCAATCTTTTCCGCACAGTGGGCAGTGGTGCGGCTGTGGTTGCCCCAGGGGCCTGGGTTGCAGCTTTCCGCTTCTTTTAAAAGGATTTCGGCCTGTTCTCTTGTTGGCAGCATCTGTAGGGTCCTCCTGTTTTTTATATTGTTATTATTATAGGGCAGGCCGCTGGATTTTACAAGGGAATCATTTCATGATTGCCATTCATACACAGATTAAGTATAATGATGGTGGTAGTGGAAGAAAGAGTTTTGGCAGGTGGATAATTCCTGCCACTGTTTTACAGGAAGTTCCAAAGGCCCACAGGGAAGTGGGGATGGGGCAGGCAGCAGGCCAGGCAATAAGCCGGAAAATACGGCTGGAAAGGAATGATAAAGAATGGAAAAAGTGATAGAAAATTTTTTAAAGTATGTAAAGATAGATACCCAGTCAGCGGAGGGGACAGAGGCTTCCCCCTCTACGGCAAAGCAGCATAACCTGGCAAAGATCCTGGTAAGCCAGCTTAAGGAGATGGGGGCACAGGAGGTCACATATGATGAGGCCCACTGCTATGTATATGCCACAGTTCCCGCTTCCCATGGGTGTGAGGGTGCCCCGGTTATTGGTTTTATCGCCCATATGGACACCTCACCGGCAGTGACAGGGGATGGGGTAAAGCCCAGGATTGTAGAAAATTACCAGGGCGGGGATATCCTGCTCAATGAGGAAAAGCAGATAGTGATGAAAGTGGCGGATTTTCCGGAGCTGCCGTCTTATAAGGGGAAAAGGCTGATCGTCACAGACGGTACCACCCTTTTGGGGGCGGATGACAAAGCGGGAATTGCAGAAATTATGGCAATGGCGGAATACCTGCTGGCACACCCAGAAATCCCCCATGGAAAGATACGGGTTGGTTTTACCCCGGACGAGGAAGTGGGGGCGGGAGCGGATTATTTTGATGTCAAGCTTTTTGGTGCGGACTATGCCTATACCGTTGACGGCGGCAGGCTTGGGGAACTGGAATATGAGAATTTTAATGCTGCCGGGGCAAAGGTGGTAGTGCATGGCAGGAGCGTCCATCCGGGAGAGGCAAAGGATAAAATGCGCAATGCCATTCTGATGGCCCAGGAGTTCCAGACCCTGCTTCCTGTGGCGGAAAACCCCATGTATACCTGTGGATACGAAGGCTTCTACCATTTGGGCTGGCTAAACGGCTCCGTGGAGGAGGCTACGGCGGATTATATCATCAGGGACCATGACAGGGAAAAATTCCAAAAGAAAAAAGAGCTTTTCCTCCAGGCAGGGGATTTCCTGAACAGAAAATACGGGGAGGGAACCTTTGAAATTGAATTGAAGGATTCCTATTACAATATGAAGGAAATCATTCAGGGGCATATGGGCCTGATTGACAATGCAAAGGAGGCTATGGAGGAACTTGGCATTACGCCAATAGTGGTTCCTATCAGGGGAGGCACAGACGGAGCCAGGCTATCCTTTATGGGCCTGCCATGCCCCAATCTCTGTACAGGGGGCGCTAATTTCCATGGGCGGTTTGAATATGCCTGCGCTGACCATATGGAAATTATTGTGGAGCTGCTGGCCAAGATTGCGCAGAAATGGCGGTGATTGGTCCAGCAGATGAGCCTGATTTCATTTTTTATATTTTTTATTTCTTTTACCATATTTGGGGGGATCATGCTGCATGACCCCCGGACTTTGTGGAGCGGCGTTACGTTCTTCTGGATGATGGCATGCCTGGCGCTTTTTGCTTTTTTTACTTTATCCCAGTATTCACAGTGGCTGATGTCCCACAATGTGGTAATCGGGATCCTGGTATTTTTGGTAGTCCTGGCAATGGGTTGTGTGGTGGCTTTTCCAGCGGTCTTGGTTCTGATATTTTTTGTGGAAGGGATCAGGGTCATCAGGCATGAGGGGATGAAGCCCGCAAATTTGCTGTCGTTGCTGTTTTCTGTCCTGTTAAGTATTTATCTTGTCCTCTGGCCAAGGATTGGGAACCTGCAGAGGGATACTTTAAGCAGAAGGGTTTATGGGATCATCAGCTTTTCGGCAGTATATTTCCTGTCCTTGCTGGCAATGTATTCCCTGTCCGCAATTTTGAACCTGATCCATCTGAGAAAGAGAAGAAAAGCGGATTATATTGTTGTGCTGGGTTCAGGCATTATTGGAGAGCGGGTTACCCCTTTGCTGGCAGCCCGGATTGAAAGGGGGATTGAGCTGCTGGGCTATAACCCCGGCGCAGTGCTGATTATGTCCGGCGGGCAGGGACCAGGGGAGGACATTCCGGAAAGCCAGGCCATGGCAGCTTATGCCATTGGCAAGGGTGTGGGCAGGGAAAAAATAATCACAGAAGAAAAGTCTGTATCAACCCAGGAAAATCTGCTGTTTTCAAAGGAACTGATGGAGAAGCCGAAACCCAGGATCATTATTGTCACAACTGCCTACCATGTGTTCCGGGCGTTGATACTGGCAAAAAAGCAGGGCATCAAATGCACAGGCTATGGATCCAAAACAAAATGGTATTTTACATTAAACGCCCTGATCCGTGAATTTGCGGGATACCTTCATCTGACCTGGAAAAGACATGCCCTTTTTATTGGTTTTGTGGCAGGTATGGCAACAGCAGCCCAAATCATTGCCTGGTTATATTAGGGGAGCCTGTTACTGTTTTAGATAGCCAGGCAGGAAGGAGATTAGGAAACCATGAGTTTTTTATATGAAAGTATAAAAAATTACCATCCTGTGAACCAGCAGGAAAAAGCGGACAAAGAACTGATGCTCCGGTATATGGAAGAAAATACAAACTATCTGTTGAGGGAGAATCAAACCGCACATTTTTCAGCTTCCTTATGGACAGTAAACAGGGAGCGCACGGCAACATTGATGGTATATCACAATATTTATAATTCCTAGTCATGGGTAGGGGGCCATGCAGACGGGGAAGAGGATTTACGCCAGGTGGCCTTGCGGGAACTGCAGGAAGAAACTGGCGTTAAGGGCGTCTTGCTGGCGGATGGGGAAATATTCAGCCTGGAGATCCTGACGGTCAATGGGCATATAAGAAAAGGAATATATGTGCCGGGCCATTTACATTTTAATGTCACTTACCTGGCGGAGGCGGATGAAGGTGGAGAACTCATTGTAAATGAGGCGGAAAACCAGGCAGTGAAGTGGTTTTCCTTTGAGGAGGCACTGGCTGTGCCGGAGGAACCCTGGATGGTGGCACATGTATATAAAAAACTGATTGAAAAATCCAGGGCCAATTTGCTATAATGGATGAATAAAAATAAAAGATAAGGAGACCTTTCCCCATGAAACAGGACTTAATTGTAATTTTGGACCTGGGCAGTACACAGAATACCGTTCTTGCCCGTGAAATCCGTAAGCTTGGCGTGTACAGTGAAATCCATCCCCATGATATTACCGCACAGGAGCTGCAGGCCTTTGGCAACGTGAAAGGTATTATTTTAAACGGCGGTGAAAACCGTGTGGTAGATGGACAGGCTGTGGATGTGAGGCCGGAGATTTATGGCCTGGGCTGTCCGGTGATGTCTGTTGACCATCCCATGTCTAAGTGCGCAACACAGCTTCCCCAGCTTCCGGATGGGAAAACACTGGAGAAATTTTTGTTTGAGGATTGCAGGGCGCAGGCAAACTGGAACATGAAAAATTTTATAGAGGACCAGGTGGGGCTTATCCGGCAGCAGGTAGGGGACAAAAAGGTACTGCTGGCACTGTCCGGCGGTGTGGATTCCTCTGTAGTGGCTGGCATGCTGGTCAAAGCAGTGGGGCAGCAGTTGGTATGCGTGCATGTGAACCATGGGCTGATGCGTAAGAATGAGTCGGAAAGCGTTGTGAAGGTGTTCCGTGACGAACTTCATGCCAATCTGGTTTATGTGGACGCATCAGAGCGTTTCCTGGCTAAACTGGAAAATGTCCAAGACCCGGAACAGAAACGGAAAATCATTGGCGGAGAGTTTATCCGTGTCTTTGAGGAAGAGGCAGGGAAGCTGGAAGGGATTGAATTTCTGGGGCAGGGGACTATATATCCTGACATTATTGAAAGCGGGACGAAAACAGCGAAGATGGTTAAGTCCCATCACAATGTAGGAGGGCTGCCGGAAGATCTGAAATTCCAGCTGGTGGAGCCGTTAAAGCAGCTTTTCAAGGATGAAGTGCGTGCCTGTGGCGTGGAATTAGGCCTCCCTCACGATATGGTATACCGCCAGCCTTTCCCGGGGCCTGGGCTTGGGGTGAGGTGCCTTGGGGCAATCACCAGAGAACGGCTGGAAGCAGTGCGGGAATCCGATGCGATCCTCCGGGAAGAGTTTGCGAAGGCAGGGCTGGATAAAAAGGTGTGGCAGTACTTTACGGTAGTACCGGAATTTAAGTCTGTTGGCATGAAGAACAATGCCAGGGTATTTGAATATATGGTGATCATCCGCGCTATTAATACCATTGACGCTATGACGGCATCCATTGAAAAGGTAGATTGGGATGTGCTGGAGAAGGTTACGGAGAGGATATTGAGTGAGGTGGAAGGGGTAAATAGGGTTTGCTATGATATGAGCCCGAAACCGCCAGCTACGATAGAGTTCGAATAGTAAACAGAGAGCCGGGAAGCCGCATAAACAGCGGACTTTCCGGCTTTTGATGTGGGGCGTGATACCTTTTTGATACCTGAATTAGTAAATAGTGAAAAGTGAAATGGCTATTTAGTGTTTAGGAATTAAATTTTCCAGCGATGCCCATGTGCAATTATCACTATTTAATGGATGAGAGTTAAAATAGAAATTTGCGATTAGCGAGTGCAATGTGTTTTCGTATAAACTATTGTAATATTTTGTAACAGAAGTAATTAATTCGAGAACATCGTTAAAATAAGACTGGATAATCTGCGGGGTTAAAAATATTAAATTTCCTTCTATCATTGATGCGATTTTTGTGTAAGTTTGAGTGTTTCTAAATTTTTTATCTATCAAACCATTATTGTGTACAATAGTATTTCTGATTTCAACAATATCAAGAAGATTATTCCAACAATCAGAAGATATTAAATTTCGTAGGTCTATATCTAATGCTTTTTTATAATGGTTATTTGCCTTTCCTATGTTCATAAAATCGTTACCCGTGCTTTTTTTGATGATACTATCAAAATATTTATTTTTGGTATTTTGAAAAGTAAGATAAACAAGGCAAACAAAAAACTCTCGTAGAGAAACTTCAATAATTGAGGTTATTTCAATTAATTCTAATTGATAAATATCATAACTCAATAATTTTAAATCTTTTTCTGATGATGATTCTTTTAATTTTTCAAGACCGCTTTGATGAAAATGGCGTATACGTATTAAACGACTTATTTGAAAAAAAGCATTGTCAGAAGCAGATTTTTTGCCACAAGAAGTACAATAATTTAAGGAATCTCCCAAAGAAATAGTTCCCTCTAAAATCCAGATGTTCATGTTTCCGCAATAAGGACAGCATATTTGAACAAGTTTTACTTTATGACGACGCATATTAGTAAAAAACTTCTCTTTACATAAAGGAGATTTATTTTTACTTATACAATAATTTGAGTAAAATGAATAATAATAACTCTTCATATATTCTATATGAGATTCAGAAAATCCTGAAATAAATGAATTATCTATTAAATGATATATCTCAGTATGGTTTTTTGACATAAAATTTCCCCTCTCCTTTTAAGAAGATGTTCTCCATTTGTAACTATTATTTTTCTTATCATTCCCCTTTTCGTCAACACTACTGCTCGTAGCAGGCCAGTTGATTTTCCACTCAAAATACTCGTTCTCTGAAATCTCCCCACTCTTCAACTGCTCTTTCCGCAGACACCACTCACGCATGAAATCATTGACTAATCCATACTCTAGCCACATACCCACTGGAGCATGAGCAGGCCAGTCATCATTGTCATAGTAACGCACCGACTTATCATCAGAAGCGTTGCATTTGCCGGGATTGCGGACAAGCTGAAATAAATGGATCGTGCTACGGTCATCTTCATCAAGCCAAAGGAATGTGAGCATAATATCCTCGGCGCAACCGGGGGTAACACCAATAAAATGGATATAATTGACGTTCAGTATCTTTGCCATTTCCATTAAAGTGTTGTTTTTGGGAACACGATAGCCGGATTCATACTGTGCGATACGAACATCAGCATTGCGTTCCTCATATCCCAATTTCAAGCCCAATTCACGCTGTGTCAAGCCACGGAACGTGCGTATTCTTTTTATCCGTTCTCCTAATACCATAGTCATGTGTCCTTTCTGTAAATTAGAGTGATTGTTTTGAAATTATCATGTTACATCTGCTCCACAATTCGTCTTTATAGGAAAATACATCTTTGTCAATCTTTCTTTCAACAAAGCCGACTTTTTCATAACATTGCTTTGCTAATGTGTTTTCATTGAAAACATTTAGCTGAACTGCTTTTGCGCCGGTTATCTGAAAAGCATATTGCAGAGCTAGATTCAGCATTTCTTTTCCGTAACCTTTTCCGCGTTTTGTTTTATCAACAATTACAAATTTAAGAAAACCGATATTGTCTGTTGTATTGACAGAATAACAGAAGAAGCCTACTATTTGTCCGTTGTTTTCAGTTGCTACATAAGCACTGTCCGTCCAGTCTATTGCATTTTTCTCTAAAAAATTATGGAAAGATTGTTGCGTAATTGGATAGGAAAAGCGATTTGCACACCAAAAAGCAAGAGTTCTTTCGTTATCAATCCATTTTGATACATATTCGTAATCTTTGTTTGGTATATATGGTCGGATTCTCATAAATGGAATGTCCTTTCTTTAATTTATTTATAAATTTGTTATAGGTGGCACACCATAATATATTCTTCTTCATTCTCCCTTACAATTTCAAAACCGATCTTTAGATACATCTTTGCCGCATAATTGGCTTTTTGAACAGAAAGAGAAACCCGGCTGTACCCATGTGCTTTCAGCAGGGCAAGGATTTCTTTCATCATGGCTGTTCCAATGCCAAAGCCCTGGTATTCTTTATAAAGAGAGATTGCCAAAGAGGGCATTTCATCATCTATATGTCCGTAATCATTCATAATACGAACCCAAACGGCACCGACAATCTTGCCGTCAACCTCTGCCACTAATCCCCAATCATCTTTTGATTCCCCGAAATGCTCAATATAAACCTGTAATTCGGGAGATGCAATAATGGTTTTGGGTGGAGGTTCGATACCCTCTGGAACAAA
>CAJTVD010000013.1:56753-64156 GCA_910579495.1 uncultured Lachnospiraceae bacterium | reverse complement strand
GATTACCCAGCTTATTACAGTAATGGTGGCTGATAAACTGCACCGGCATCAATATATCCGCAGTTTAAAGCCTCTGATTGCATAACCTTATATACCGCATACCGTTTCACGGGCAGATATCCTTATCTGCTTTGTTTTCATGGCTTAAAATCCTTGTTATCCACATCCACCTCCTGTAAGTCCGGCTCAACCGGGCCTTTTCCCTATTGGAATCAAGATTTTGAACTTGTTTCGCAATTACCTAAAAAAGCTGATAATAGACCATGGATTGTAAATATCCCTCTTTTTCCCGAAGGAAAAGCCATCGTACCAGTCCTTTACCTGCTGTTCCTGGCCGGATAAGCCATACTCTTCCAATGCGGCAAAGACTTCTTCCTCCGTAAACCCAAAGCAGTCCGCATATTTTTCCGAAGTCGTAGTAATTACTTTCAGATTATTCAAATCTGAAAAGATAGATTCTTTGCTGATCCTTGTAATTCCCGTCAGGACCGCGCGCTCCAGGTACGGGTTGGTTTTAAAGGTGGAATTGAAAAAGCTTCTGATAAAATCCGCCATTTCCTTCCAATATCCGTTTATATAAGCTTCCTGCATGGGAGTATCATATTCGTCCAGAAGAATGATGGCTTTTTTCCCATAATAGCGGCTTAGATAAGCGGAAAGAAGCTTCAACGACAAAGATGCCATATAATTTTCCATCTCCGGGCTTATCTTCTGGAAATCGCCTTTCTCATTCTCATTCAACAGATCACTTTTAAGAAGAAAGTCAAATTTATTATATGTCAGCTGGAGAAGCTTGCATATTTTTTTCCGCGCTTCCTGGAATGTGGTTTCTTTTACATCCGCAAAGCTCAAAAAGATCACCGGATAAGTCCCCTGGAGCTTCCGGTATTTATCCCCTTTCCCCATGGCATCCGTTGTCTCTTCCCCATCAGCAGATGTCCCTTCCCATATATGGAGCCCCTGGAACAGGTCGCCCCTTCCTGCATATTCTACAGAAAAAAATTTCTCCACCATACTCATGTTCAGAGTCTTTCCAAAACGTCTGGGGCGTGTGATCAGCGTCACCTCATCCTCTGTCTCCCACCACTTTCGTATAAAATCAGTTTTATCAATATAAAAATTATGGCTTACCCTGATTTTTTCAAAATCCTGCCGTCCTATCCCAATTGCCCGTCCCATTCCCATCACCCCGTCCAAAGCTTCCCGGATCCAGCTTCCATATACTGTATGAATTAATTACGGTTTATCTTAAGAAAAGCATACAAGAAAGCATATCCCAAAGCAAGGGAAAATAACAGGAAAAACCTCATAAGCCATGTACTGGCCATACCCTAAAAGGGCTTTAAGCCTAACAGCATGGAAATTATATAAACACAGATAAACGCAAAAACACTTCCGGATCATCACCGGAAGTGCCTTACTAAGCGACAGACGGGGCTCGAACCCGCGACCTCCACCTTGGCAAGGTGGCGTACTACCAACTGTACTACTGTCGCACACATTATTTACTACTTGCTTATTGACAGGATTTATAATATCATACAATTATTCATTTTGCAAGCATTTTTTTGTGTAAAAATTTTTTGGTTGAATCCAACAAAAGAAACGCCCACCGGGCAGTTCTACTTAAAAAATAGTGTTTGTCGCTTCGGTCCCTAAATGGTGCCCCGATTTCTTATTGGGATTTAAAATGATACAAGATGCCAAAAAAGTACTGGAAGAGCCTCACTTCCCCTCATCCCCCATCCCCTTATAAAATTTCACCACAAACCTGGCGCCCCCCTGCTTCCTGTTTTCCGCCCGTATCTCCCCGTTCTGGCTCTCGATCAGGGATCTGGCAAGGGAAAGCCCAATACCTGCGCCTCCCTTTCCAGATCGCTCTCCCTTGTAGAAGCGCTGGAACAGGCAGCGCAGATCCTTTGGGGAAAATCCCTCCCCTTCATCCTCTATGGCGATCCCTGTATAAATCGGGTTCTCCCACACACGCACCCAGATCTTTGACCCTTCCGGGGCATGTTCCGAAGCGTTTTTCATAAGATTCCCCAAAGCCTCCCTGGTCCAGCCCAGGTCACAGCACAGGGAAACCTCTTCCTCCCCGTAAATTTCCATTTGCTGGCCTTTTTCCTCCATAAGGGGAAGCAGGGACTCCAGGCTGGCGGAAAGCAATTCACCCACAGGTACATTTCTCATGTCAAAGGTAAGGGCTCCTGCATCCGCCCTTGCCAGGGTAAGCAGGGCAGCAGTCAAATTGCCCAGCCTGTCCGTCTGCTTTTCCATCTTGTCCGCCAGGGCAAGCTCTTCCTCTCCCACCACCCGCCGCCGGAGCAACTCTACCAGCACAGACAGGGCTGTGAGAGGGGTCTTCAGCTGATGGGATATATCCGCCAGGTTCCGGGCCAGGTTTTCCCTTTCCCGTTTTAGCCCCTCCCGGCTTTCCCGCAGCGCCATCACTGTTTTGTAGATTTCGTCCTCCAGATGGGAAAGCCCATCCTGCCCCTTTTCAAAGCAGAGGGCGTAGTTCCCTTCCTCCACCTGCCGCAAATACTGGGTAAGCGTTTCCGTCCTTTGCTTTAATTTCCTGTCCTGCTGCCCAAGCCAGAGCCCTATTGCCGCTGCCCCCAGAAGGGAAAAGAGCAGGCTTGCCCCCAGATAAGGCAAAAATCCCCCCTGCCCGGGCAGATGGCCGTCATAGCCATAGCGGTGCAAAATTTCCCTGCCTGCCAAAAGGTCACACTTCTCTGTATCCTTCAGCGCCCTGGCCAATGCCTTTTGCTCCTGCGGCAGTACTGACACCACCGCCGCCATTTTATTGTAGAACAGCTTTTCGTTCCACCGATACCCGGCAAAAGCCCCGGTAATGAAAAAGAAAAAACAGGCCGTAAAGATGCCTGCTGTGAAAAAAATCCCTGTTTTCCTGTTGGTCACTGGTAATCCTCCATCCGATAGCCAATACCCCGCACCGTCTTGATCGCCTGCCGTGCTTCTTCCCCCAGCTTTTCCCGAAGCCGCTTCACAGTGACTGTAAGGGTGTTATCGTTCACATAGTCACCGCAATTATCCCACAAATATTGAAGCAGGGCATTTCTTGTAAGTGTCCTGTTTTTATTCTCCATAAAATAGAATAAAAGCCGGTATTCCCCTGCCGTTAAGCTGATTTCCCTGCCTGATTCCGTAACCAGCGTCCGCTCCCTGTCCAAAAACACACTTCCGCAGCGCAGCGCCCCTTCCCGTTCCCTTACGCCCACCTGGCGTCGCAGTACGGCACGGATACGGGACAAAAGCTCCCCTGCCTTAAAGGGCTTGGTCACATAGTCATCCGCCCCCAGATCCAGTCCCCTGATAATATCCCTCTCTTCTTCCCTTGCCGAGAGGATGATCACCGGGGGCGCACCGGCCTCCCGCTTTTCCAGCAGTTCCCAGCCTTCCCCGTCGGGAAGTCCCAGATCCAGCAGTACCAGGCCAAACCGGAGCTCCTCCCCAAGATGCTGGGCTTCTGCAAGGGAAGAAACAGCCCGCACCAAAAAGCCCTCCTGCCCCAAAAGCTCTGAAAGGCCAAAAACGATCGTATCATCATCCTCCACAAGCAGAATCTGCTCCCTCATTGCCGCTCCTTTTTTGAAAACGCCTGTGAAACCAATCCTATATCCGGCCCGCCATAGATCCTGGATCCCATGCCACTTCCTTAAAATCTATAGTAAGGGCCTCCACAGCAAAGCCCCCCGCCTCCACAGCAGAGATTACAGATCATGTTGGCGATACAAAGCTTTAAGCACAGCCCGTCCCCTGCCACATAGGGCCTGCCGTAAGTATGCTGGCGCTGCCGGTACCATGCGCCGCCGTTTTCAAATTGATATAACAGGTTGCTGTAAGTGCGGTTGTCCGGTTCCAGGGCCGCCGCCCTCCTGGCATGTTCCAGGGCAGAGACCTGATTGCCCAGCCCCGCGTGGGCCAGGGCGCTGTAGTAATACCATCGGGCGTTCCGGGCCTGTTCCTCCATGCCGTCTAACACGTTCCGCGCTTCCCTGTAATAACCGTTTCTCACATAATTGCCTGCCGCCCTTAAGTAGCCGTCCTCCTCATAACCGGTCTCCGAGCTGCCAAAGCCCCCAAAACCGCCGAAGCTCCCAAAATCCCAGCCGCCGAAGCCGCCATAGCTTCCCGAAGGGCCGCCCTGGCTGCCTCCCCCATAGCTGCTTCCCCGGTAATTATATCCCTCGGTGCGGTCTTTCATCACCTGTTGGTAAGCCTGCTGGATCTCCTTAAACTTTTCCTCAGCTGCCTGGGGATCATCAATGTTGGCGTCCGGGTGATATTTCCTGCTGAGGGCTTTATATGCTTTTTTTATCTCTTCTTCTGTGGCGTTCCTGGAAACCCCCAGAACCTCATACGGATCTCGCATTTTCTACTCCCTGCCTGTTTCCCGCTTTCTCTTTCAACTGGGCTTCTTCCCTTTTCTGCCTCACCACTTCGTATCTGTACCAGACACCGGAGTAGAGAATATTGCGCAAAATTTCTACATTTTCAATCACAGGAAGCTTTTCAAATTCCTTACAGCACCCTGCCATGATCATAGTAAGGATCGTCCTGATCTCTTCCTCGAAATCAGGGTCGTTAAATCTTCTGGCCAGGGGATTATACCTCCCCTGCCTGATATCCTCCTCCACATCCTCATAGGCATCTAACAGATAGATGAACTTTCCCAGATAAGCTCCCATTCCCTTAAGGCTCTCATGCCATTCATCCTCGCGCGCTGCCATGATCTCTCCCATGACCTCACCGAAAAGCCCCGCCATCTGGTCGATATTCTGATTTTTTCTTTTCTCCTGGGCGGTAAGCTCACGCATCAGGCCATCCATCCGCCTGGCTTTCCTGCCATACTGGGCGCATATCTCCTTATAGGCTTTTTTCAGCAGCTTCCCGTAAACAAGCCGGCTGAACTTGCGCTCGTCCTCCCAGTCGTCCCTGCATTTATAATAGGCGAAAAACAGATTCATGTCCGCCCCATAAAAAGAAAACACATTGGTTCTTGTGGAATGCTTCTCAAAAGGATGGGCGATGCATTTTATTTCCCCGACTTCCGTCTCCGGCTCATATAGGCTGCTCAGCAGCATCACAAGAAATGTCATATCATAGGTCAGGCATAACTGCCCTGCCTTCCCAAATTTATTTTTCAGAGCCTGACAGAGCCCACAATAATAAGAATGGTAAATGTCAAACTCTTTAAACTTCATATCCCCCTTGTTGATTATGATATATCCAAACATGGCATTCTCCCATCCTTGTAGCAGCCCGGCCAGGCGGGACTGTTACATCCTCGAAATAAAGTCAGCTCTTTTTGATAAAGGTATTGCTGCACTTGGGGCACCTGATCTCGATCTTTCCCTTTCCCCTGGGGATCCGGATCTTCTGCCTGCAGGAAGGGCAACGGTAAATATGGTGGGTCTTCCGCTGCTGCATATCCCGCTTCCATGTGGCGAAGGTTTGCTTTACCTTATATTCATACCGCAGATATACAGCATTTTCCGCCCTTCGCTTATAAGCGTTTTTGGAAAACATCCGGAAGTATGCATAAACCAGTAACCCAATTCCCACTATGTATACCAGCCGGACACGGAATAAGGACAATATGAAACATGCCATCACCAAAAACATCAGGAAACGGTTTAACTGGTCGTTTCCATACCTTCCCTGCATAAATCGGTAGAATTTTTCTTTCATTGCGGTCACGCCTTTCAACTTTGGTTAGTTTATTCTGCTCTCTATCCTACTTCTTTCCTTCCCATAAATCAATAAACGCACTATTAAGGAATCTTAAGAATTTCTAAAAAGAACTATCCCAAAGGATAACTGCCCATCCCACGGCAAAAAAGACTGCGCACAGCGCAATCCTTTTCCTGCCAGCCATCATTGAATTTATCAGAAATCAGTCCTCAATATCCTGGTCTGCCGCAACAGCCGACACCACCGAAGACACTACCGAGACCACAACCGCTATAATGATAATTACCAGGCCGCCTGCCAATAACATAAATTCCATTGCCAAATCTCCTTTAATATGCTGTCTTTGCCTTGCCCATTTGCCACAGGGTATCTGTACCGTAAGCATACCCCTGGGCACATCAAAATACCATCGCTGTATGTACCAAACACACTCTGGGATTATTTTACTAAATATACGGTATTTTTTCAACTAAAAAATTTAAACTAAACCAACATTCCATTTTGCATGGCCCACGCCCTCATCAAGGCCATTGGCCTCTTGGGCCAGGAACCAATCACTGCACTGCCACAGACTCCCAAAACACCGGCTCCGTATATCTCCCGTTACTGCTGGAAGCAAAATGCAGATGTGCGCCAGTGCTTCTGCCGCTTGTCCCAACCAGGGCAATCTGTTCCCCCCTTGCCACCTCCTGTCCCGCCTGTACAAGGATCTCCCCACAGTTGGCATAATAAGTCATTTCTCCGTTTTCGTGCTGGAGGATCACATAGTTGCCTGCCGTATCGTCATAACCGGCCTCAAAAACGATCCCCTCTGCTGCTGCCATCACAGGCGTTCCCTTTTCCGCTGCAAAATCAATACCACTGTGAAAACGCTTCTCCTGGGTAGCCGGGTGGGTCCTCACCGCAAAGTCGTCGGAGATCCGGGCATCCGCCACTGGCGGGTCAAACAGGATCTTCTCTGCATTACGGGCATCCCCAGTTTCCGCTGTGGTCCGCAGCAATGGCGCATAGTCATCTAGGTAGGAAGAATACTCATGGTCTGTTGTGCTTTGGGGATCTTGGGAGGCGGTCTGTGTATTAATAATTTTTTCCCCAGGCAGGAGAAGGATCTCCCCTGCCGCTTCACTTCCCCTGCTTGCTTCCCCATCAACATATTCCCCACTGGCGTCTCTGTCCGTCCCTGGATCTTCCTGTTCCCGGGGTACTTCCCTGCCAGCTCCCAGGTACGCCTGCTCTTGGATGCCTCCGCTTCCGTTTACAACAAGCTGCAGGGAAACTGACAGCACTGCCACCGCTGCCAACGCCGCTGCCCAGGTTTTTACGCCTTTAAATCTCATAGTATTTTTTATCCTCACTTTCACGCTTTTTTCACCAAATGCAACGGGATATTTCATCCCCTGGCCGGATCCCCCTGAAAGATATAAAAGGGCCTTGGCATAATCCTTCCGGTTTTCATAGCCTATTTTTTTCAAGACCGCCTGGTCACAGGAAATCTCCATATCCTGCTCCATAAGAAAATAAGCCAGCCACACCAGGGGATTGAACCAATGCAGGCACACCGCCAGGGCAGCAATGGGCTTGATCAGATGGTCCCTGCGGGCAATGTGTACTTTTTCATGAGCCAATACCATCTCCCGCTGCATCCCCTCCAGCCCGCCGGGCAGGTAAATGACCGGCTTTAT
>CAJTVD010000013.1:0-56743 GCA_910579495.1 uncultured Lachnospiraceae bacterium | reverse complement strand
CCCTGCCACAAAAGGCTCCCGCACTGCCCCGGATATGACCAGATGCCCCTCCCTTCCCAAACGGCTCTTTCTCCCTTTTCCCCTGGAGGCCCTTTCCTCTTCTCTGGAGCCGGTTTGTGCCAGATCCCTGCATCTTTTCAGTTTCTTCCAAAAGACCAGATAGCAGCCTGTACCATATAAGACCAGCAAAACACAGCCTGACAGCCAGGCCACCGCCGCCCCCTGCCAAAACCTTTCTGTTTTTGGGAACAGGCGGCCAAGCTCTGCCCGATATGCCAGCCAGGCCAAAAGGGCTGGGCTGCCAAGGGCCGCACTGCCTTATTCCCTTCCTGCACGTTCCCCTCCACGCCCTTTCCCGCCTGGTCCCCTCCCGCCCTCTTCTCCCCATGGCTGGCAGGATGGCCCGCTGTCCCTTCCCAGGTCTCTCCCACATTTTTCCTGAGGCCGGAAGGATCCTCCCTGTAAAATTCCGCCAGGGAAACTGGTGGAAGTATCCCCCAGCCCGTCTCCGGGGCAAAAGGGCATAGCAGCCGCCAGAAAACTGCCAGCCACAGGATATAAGAAAAGATCCTGGGCATTCCCTTTAACAGCAGCCGGAAAATCAGCACCACCACGATCGCCATTGAGGCGGTAATACCCATCCCCAAAACTGTCAGAAAAATTCCCCTCATTCTCCCCCTCCTTCCTATTTGTCCTCCCGGTACTGGTCAATAAACCGCTCCATTTCCTCCACTTCCCTTGGGGAAAGTTTCCTGTTGCCGCAAAAAGCCGTAAGGAACCGGGGAAGGGAGCCGGAAAATACCTCCTCCACATATTTCCTGCTCTGGCCGCCATAAAACTCTTCCCGGCCCATCCTGGCGCTTACAACAGCATTTTCATTCTGAAAAATTCCCTTGTCACAGAGCTTTTTCAGCATGGTGTAGGTAGTGGACTTCTTCCAGCCCATTTCCTCCCGGCAAATATCCACCAGCTCCGGAGAGGGAACCGGCTCCCGCCCCCAGATCAGCTCCGCAAACCTTGCCTCAGCCTCCGATAATTTATAGTCTTTCATGGCTTCTGTTTCCTCCTGTTTTCCATTCCGTTTCCGCCCCGCCTTTAACTAAGCGGTATAGTCTATAAATGATAGACCAATTTTTATTCCAGTCTATCATTTATAGACCATACTGTCAACACATACAGCCTATTTTCCCGGTTTTCCTAAAAATAAGTGTGCATACAAAAAACTACCTGTGATTCCAGGTAGTTTTTTGTCATTCCAGTGGGCATAAGTAAACGTCAGCAAAAAATTTCCATCCCACAGTATACCTGCACCATCTTCTCCCCCATAATAGGCTGCATCAGGGCAATGGCTTTCTGCCCGGTACAATGCCCGGTATAAAAAACAGTGTCCTTTTCCCTTAGTTCCTCCGCCGTCCGGCAGATGGCTTCCTCTTCCTTAGGGGAATAGGCGTCCTTTTTCACCATATGGAAACCGCTGGCCACAACATCCGGGCAGCCCCCGTATTTCTCTTCATATCTGTCAAGTATATTCAGGATCCCGTTGTGGGCGCAGCCGGAAACCAGCAAATTCTTTTCCCCCTGCACCACCAGGCACTGCTCATGGGCAAATTCATCCTGCACCCGCACCCCTCCCTTATCCTCAGACAGGCTTAAATTGCTTTGGGGCCAGAATCTCCTGCCTGTAATTTGGGTAAAAACAGAAAGCTCGCCATCTATCCGCAGATCACCGTCCAACAGTTTCACGCCGGGAAGCTGTGCAATCTTCTTATCAATTCCAATATAGCGCTCCCCATGGTAAAAGTCCCCCAAGGCACCCTGCTGCATGTAAATGGCGGCCTTGGGGTTTATCCCCCGAAAGGCCGTTATGCCGCCGGAATGGTCATAATGCCCATGGGTTAATACCACTGTATCTACCCCTGCCAGATCCACGCCCAATTCCCTGGCATTGGACAGCGTCTTTGCACTTGCCCCGGTATCCACCAGGATCCTGTGCCTTAAAGTCTCTACATAGACGCTCAGGCCGTGCTCATATTCACACCGGGGATCCCCGCAGGTATCCTCCATTAAAATAACAATTCTCATCCCTGTGTCCTTTTCCGGCAGCCTTTAGTGATTCCCGCAGGAGTGTCCGCCGCAGCTATGGCCGTGTTCCCCACAGCTATGCCCGCCCTCATGGTGCGTACACATGGTATCCGGGTGGTAAACCAGACTGCCTGATGCCCAAGCCGCTACCGCATCATCTGCGTTTCCCGAAACGCCGGGGCAAAGCTCTATGCCCATCTGGGAAAGGGCATTTTGGGCTCCCTGGCCAATCCCGCCACAAATAAGGACCTCTACCCCATGTCCCTGTAAAAAATCCGCCAGCGCACCATGTCCCTGGCCATTGGTGGAATAAATCCCTGACTTTTGTACCTGCCCCTCTTCTACATGATAAATCTTAAACTGCTCACTGTGGCCAAAGTGCTGAAACACTTGTCCATTATCATAAGTTACTGCAACTATCATTTCCTGACCTCCTGGTTCCAGTGACATAATCCCTTCCATAGCCATTATTATACTATGCCGGTAAGATTTTTCAACAGGCAAATGTGGGAGCTTTTGCCCCACTTCCTGATATAATGGGTCCGTCTGCTATCCGCCGTCTTCCGGTGTATACACGGTTTCATTAATTATAATGGATTCCACATTCCCCACATCAACCAGGCGGTTAAAAACAAATATCAGGTTCCCCTCCGCGCTGCCGCAGGTATAGCCTGTATTGTCAATTTCCACCTGGCTGGTATGGATCCCCGGGACCATCCTGGAAATATACCCGCCCTTTCATTAACTTTAAAAATGCATCCTGCACCGCATCCTCCGCCTGGGCACAATCCCCGAGAATGCGGTATGCCGCCTGGTACATTTTCTGCTCATACAGCCCATAGCACCTTTCCATAAAGGCCAACAGCGCCTTTTCACCGGGCACCCTCTCCTGCCCCTTTTCTTCGTGCATTCTTATCCCCCTACCAATAAGCAGCCTTCGCCCTATCTACCACACCTTCGGTATCCCATACACATATCCCTCATCTGTGCACCCGCTTATGGCAATCCAGCATCCGGAGCACAGCTCCCCTGCGTCTTTTACGGGAACATAAAAGCCTATGGCCACTGTCTTTGTCTCTCCTGCTTTCACTGGAAAGTGATAGTAACTATCCCCTTCCCCGGGATCCGATAAGTATACTGGAAGTGAGCCATCCCAGGCTTCCGGCTCCTCCCTCACCTTAGGCGCAATAGTAAACATGGATAAATTAATTTCCTCTTTCCCGTCATAATCCTTATAATCAATATTCTGGATATCTGCCTCCATTAAAAGGAACTTGCTTCTATCTGCGTAATACTGTGCATCGGCCATACTAATCTTCCCCTGGTCAATGGAGGCATCTGCCGGGGATCCATACAAACGGAAACTATGGAGGGTACAGACCAGGGAGCCCTTATCCTGTACTGCCTTGTCCGGCCCTATTTCAACCACCACCTTATCCATCCCCGCTTCCCCCCAGCATTATCAGGCCGCATAAAAAAGCCGCTACAATTCTTCTGTTTTTCATAACCTGCCTCTCCTTTTCATTTCTTTTATACTATGTATAACCAGCTGAAAAGCAGATTTGTGACATATCCGGGCAAATTTTTTACAAATATGCAAAAAAGCAGATTCAGCCCATAACCGAATCCGCCCCAAAACGGAGCGGGATACGGCACGCTGCCAATCTGCTTTTCCCCTGTTTTACAGGTTAATTTTCCTGTCCCGGAAGTAGTACTCCCTGTCATGGTCCCCAATCTCGCGCATTACCCGGCAGGGATTTCCCACCGCCACAACATTCGCGGGAATGTCCCTGGTCACTACGCTTCCCGCACCGATTACCGTATTGTCCCCGATGGTAACCCCAGGCATAATGACTGCCCCTGCACCTATCCAGCAGTTCCTGCCAATATGTACCGGCATATTGTACTGATATATCTGCTCCCGGAGCTCCGGCAAAATAGGATGCCCGGCAGTGGCAATGGTCACATTAGGCCCTATCATGGTGTAATCCCCCACATAAATATGGGTATCGTCCACGCAGGTCAGGTGATAATTTGCATAGACCATCTTCCCAAAATGGCAATGATGCCCGCCAAAATTTGCATAAAAAGGAGCTTCAATATATACGCCCTCGCCGCAGTCCCCTAGCATCTCCTTTAACATTGCCGCCCTCTTTTCCGTCTCTGAGGGCTTGGTCAGATTGTAGTCGCACAGCCTGTCCTGATAGGCCACCTGCTCCTTCATAATTTCATCGTCCCCCGGCAGGTAAAGCTCCCCGGTGTGCAGTCTTTCTTTCATTTTACCCATTTATCGTTCCTCCACCTGTTAAATGATTCTCATTGGCTATTGCCACCATATGGAGACACTGTATTGTATTGAGATGTAAAAGTCAATAGAATTTCCTTAATTTCTTCCACATCTTCCGTGACACAGCCCACGATTTTGTGTATAATGATACTTGGTGATTTAACGCAGATTATATGGATCATAAATTTTAGGAGGTACTTACATGATAACCAATGATATTCTCTACATCGGTGTGAATGACAGAGATATCGACCTTTTTGAGGGTCAGTATCCGGTTCCCAACGGCATCGCTTACAACTCCTATGTTATTCTGGATGAAAAAATTGCCGTAATGGATACAGTTGACAAAAGAAAGCAGGAAGATTTCCTGCAAAATCTGGAAAATGCCTTAGGGGAAAGGCAGCCGGACTATCTGGTGGTATCCCATGTAGAGCCGGACCATGCTTCCAGCGTAAAGGCTTTTCTTGACAAATATCCATCCGCCAGGCTGGTGGGTAACGCCAAAACCTTCCAAATGCTTGCCCAGTACTTTGAATTAAATCTGGATTCGGCGCTGACTGTCAAGGAAGGGGAGCCCCTTTCCCTCGGGAAGCATGAACTTCATTTCGTTATGGCTCCCATGGTCCATTGGCCGGAAGTAATGCTTTCCTATGAAAGTACGGACAAGGTATTGTTCAGCGCGGACGCTTTCGGGAAATTCGGCGCTTTGGATGCAGAGGAACCCTGGGACTGTGAAGCGCGGAGATATTACTTTAATATTGTAGGAAAATTCGGAATGCCTGTCCAGACAGTACTGAAAAAGGCAGCGGCTCTGGATATCCAGATTATCTGCCCCCTGCATGGCCCTGTTTTAAAAGAAAACCTGGATCATTATCTGGAAAAATACAATATCTGGAGCGGGTATGAGCCTGAAAGCGAGGGCGTTTTCATCGCTTATGCTTCCCTCCACGGCAATACTGCCCAGGCGGCGAAAAAGCTGGCACAGATCCTGGAAGCCAAAGGATGCCCAAAAGTGGTGGTGACAGACCTGGCAAGAGGGGATATGTCAGAAGCTTTAGAGGACGCTTTCCGGTACGGAAAAATGGTTCTTGCCGCATCCTCTTATAATGGAGGGGTGATGCCCTTTATGGAGGACTTCCTCCACCATCTGAAAGGGAAGAACTACCAAAAGCGTACCGTTGCCCTGATTGAAAACGGCTCCTGGGCACCCTCCGCGAAAAAGGCAATGGGGGACATCCTTTCCCAGATGAATGGCATTACCATCCTGGATACCGCCGTTACCATCCGGGGGGCAGTGAAAGAAGAAAATGTAAAAGAGCTTGAGGCTTTAGCAGGGGAACTGTTATAGCAGGAACTAGAGACAGGCAGTAGGGATCCTACTGCCTGTTATTATTAAAACGCCGGCCTGCGGGGCGTGACGGCGTTTGTTACAATAAGCCGGCCCGCGAAGCGTGACGGCGTTTGTTTATACCTTACTTCCAGCATTTAATCCATATCTGTTTCTGCCTTTATAACTTCACCGCTCACCGCATGAATTTCATAATCATACTCTGTGCGTCCTTTATCAAATTCCACCTCATAAACCATCACTCCGTTCTCTTCCTCCAGCTTTACCTTCTTATTTCTCACTTCTGTCTCATCTACCCCTGCATGGCTAAGGGCTGCCGCCCATGCCGCGTCCTCTCCTATGTAGGAACCGGAATTCCCCCCTGCCACACCTGAGTTATTTTGATTGATATTATGGGTATCTGTACTTTTCTTCAATATATTACCGGAATACAGATCAATCTCATATTCATACTCCGTGTTCCCCACGTAAAATTCTACTTTATAATATTTGGCCCTGCCGTCATCATAATCCATATAACAGCTCATATAGGATGTATCGCCCTCTTTCGTGCCCGCATCCGCAAGTGCCGCTTCCTTCGCAGCCGTATCACCAATAAATCCGCCGTTTCCCTGGGTATTGTCCCGGCCTGCCGCTGTACCGGTATCTCCCTGGGTTGGCACTGCCTCCTGGCCGCTCCCTGAATCTGATGCGCTGGCTGCCACGGCATTCCCACCAGTTGCATTATCCACGGCTGGCAGTTCTCCCTCATCCCCCTGGGCCTGCCCTTCCCCAGAAGATGTTTCCTCTGTAAGGATCTGGGCTATTTCATTTATTGACATGGGAACAAGGGTTTCAAAAGCCAACTCCGGTTTCTGGGATGTTACTTCCAAAATCAGGGAAGCTTTGCCTACCGTAATATCATATTTTTCCGCCAGCGCCTTAAGTTGGACATCCTCTGTATCCAATTCCCCGCCCTGCTCCGTCGGGCTATTTATCTCTGCCGTCTGTGTCTGGGGCTGTGCCCCGCTTTTCTGGGCCAGCCATAAAACGCCTGCCCCTAATAAAAACGCGGCAACGGCTACGGCCGCCATGGGCAAAATCTGTGTTTTTTTCTCACTGGTTGCTTGTTCATTTTCAGCCATAATTTATTGCTCCTTTCTACTCCTGCATAATGTGTTTCTGCCTGAATATTATATAGCATCTGACGAATCTTCCGCAATACTTTTCTTCTTTGTTTCCCTGGATTTACCCACCCATTGTCCGCATTCTTACACACTCTTCGGTAAATGCAAAATCCTGCGTGGGCAATAACCATACAAACCAAAATCTGGTATAAAAATATCTAAATTGACATAATATGTATTATCCTATATGATAATAGCATGGCACATGCCATGAATATTTTCTTATGAAAGGAGGAGAACAAGATGTCGGCAAATTATAATTACGATACATACAATTTACTTTATACCATGATAGGAACCGGATTTTTTCTGGTAACCATGCTGATTTCCCTTGTTATTTTCGTTTTAACGCTGGTTGCAATGTGGAAAATTTTTGTAAAGGCGGGCAAACCTGGTTGGGCATGTATTGTACCTTTTTATTCCCAATACTGTCTCTTTGACATTGCCTGGGGAAACGGATGGCTGTTCCTGCTTTGCTTTATACCATGTGTTAACTTTGTGGTAATGATCATGTTATACTTAAAGCTGGCAAGAGCTTTCGGCAAAGGAACCGGATTTGGTATCGGGCTTATTTTACTAAATACCATCTTTATCTTAATCCTGGGACTTGGCGATGCCAGATATATAGGGCCCCAGAACTGATCTTTACATTTTAACACAAGGATACCCAAAAGGGGAAAGGGACGCAAAACAGTCCCTTTCCCCTTTCTGTAAAATGATTAGGAAAAGCCGGAATCATGAACCCAAAACATTTCTCTGCTGGTTAATAAAAAGCAAACTGCGGTAACAATTTTCCTTAATTGCATATCATATGAAAAAGGAGACGTCAGCACAGACCCTAAAAACTGCCGCTGTATCCCCGCCAAGCAGAATCTATGGAGAATAAATGTCCGTTACCTCATTAGATATCCTCAACCTTTCCCATTCCTTACGGGATGTTTGTGAAATTAATTGCCAAACGCCGGAGTGCCTCTCCCAGACTTTAAAGCTCCTGCTCCAATACAATTTAATAGAGGCCAACCTACAGTTTCATCAACAGATGTGCGGCAGTCCCTGCCCGTCTTCCGAAAAAAATGCCGCTGCTCCCAAACAGGGCATGGGTATTGACCTTACCAATCCCAACTATATTCATCCTGTGGTGCGGTAGGCCAAAGCTTCCCAGCGGGTTTATCCCCCGCTATCAGGAAGGGAACAAACGCCGTCACGCTACGCAAGCCGGATTATTGTAATCATAAGTAAAAGGCGCTTACTCCTAAAACGTAAGCGCCTTTTACTTATTTATATTTGGAATTTGTCAGATTATTTAGCAGCCATTTCTGCCTTTAATCTCTCGGTTAATGCCGGAACCACCTTGTTCAGGTCACCTACAATACCGTAGTCAGCTACTTCAAAGATAGGAGCTGTCTCATCTTTGTTGATGGCAATGATAATGTCAGCCTCTTCCATACCTGCCACATGCTGGATTGCGCCGGAAATACCGATTGCAAAGTATACATTCGGGCGAACGGTCTTTCCTGTCTGCCCAACCTGTAAATCTTTGGGCTTCCAGCCTGCATCAACAACTGCACGGGAGCAGCTTACTGTCCCGCCGATTACTTCCGCAAGGTCTTCCAGGATCTTGAAGTTTTCAGGGCTGCCCACACCACGTCCGCCGGATACCAGGATCTTTGCATCCATAATATCTGCAACGTCGGAAACTGCCTTTACTACCTCTAAGATTTCAACATACTTGTTGTTAGGGGTAAAGCCCGGATTGTATTCAATAATATTTGCTTTCTTTCCCTCTTCCCTGGGAGCCTTCTGCATAACGCCAGGGCGTACAGTTGCCATCTGGGGGCGGAATTCAGGGCAGGCAATGGTGGCAATGGTGTTGCCGCCGAATGCGGGACGGGTCATTAAAAGCTGGTTATGTAACTGCTCTTTGCCCGGAACAGGGTTAATGGGGAAATCGCCAATGTCAAGCTGTGTACAGTCTGCGGTAAGCCCTGTGTGGATCCGTGCAGATACACGGGGGCCAAGGTCACGTCCAATAGCGGTTGCGCCAACCAGGAAAATTTCAGGCTTATACTCATTGATCACAGAAGAAACCGCATGTGCATAAGGCTCTGTCCTGTATTCTTTCAGTTCAGGATCATCCACAACAATGACCTTGTCTGCGCCGTACTCTGCCAGTTCATCAGCCAGTCCCTTTACATCGCTGCCCACCAGCACTGCTGTTACTTCCGTACCCAAATCTTTTGCAAGGTCTTTGCCCTTGCCCACCAATTCTAAAGCGATTCCACTGAGTACATTGTCTACCTGCTGGGCAAAGACAAATACTCCTTTATAATCTTGAATATTCATTTTGAACCTCCATTATTGTATTCGTATGATTCCGCTTGTGTAAAACCTTAAATAACATGTTTTACTTTTAATTTGTCGATAATATATTCTACGGATTCTGCGGGGTCAAGGGTAACCTTCTCTCCGGCTCCCTTTCTTACCTTGTCAGAAGCCTTGGCAATCTGGGTAGGGGAACCTTTAAGCCCTAAGTTGGAGTCGTCCACATCCACCAGGTTTGCCCTTCCCCATACGGTGATTTCTGCACTGTATGCGTCGAAAATACCGCCGGGAGTCATATAACGGGGCTCATTTAATTCAGCAAGGGCTGTAATCAGGCAGGGCATTTTTGCCTTTAATACATGGTATCTGTCATCATACTGGCGCTCAACAATCACGCTGTCGCCTTCAATCTGGATTTTCTGTGCGTAGGAAATTACAGGGATTCCAAGGTGCTCGGAAATCTGGGGGCCAACCTGTGCGGTATCGCCGTCGATCGCCTGGCGTCCTGTGATAATCAGGTCATATTCCAGGTTGCGGATTGCCCCTGCTAAGGTCTGGGAGGTTGCCCATGTATCAGCGCCGCCAAGTACTCTGTCAGTTACCAGAATGCCCTTGTCTGCACCCATAGCCATTGCTTCGCGGAGAACTTCTTCTGCCTTGGGAAGCCCCATAGTCACTACCGTAACTTCTGCGCCGTACTGGTCTTTTAATCTAAGTGCCGCTTCCAAGCCTGCTTTGTCATCAGGATTCATGATTGTGAGCATTGCACCTCTGTCAAGTGTACCATCAGGATTAAACTTAACGCCACCCTTGGTATCAGGTACCTGTTTAACACAAACAACAATTTTCATTGTATTATCTCTCCTTATAAATTCATCTTAATCTGTTTTCATCACTGGCAAATGATGTGCGCATTGCGCCCAAATAAAATCCTTCCAGCCTACACATGCAAACATGGCAGCCTGTAATGCTTCTATTTTGCTTTTTCAGCAAATGACTCAAAATGCTGCGCATTTTTCGTGCGCGTTGCGCCTCAAATAGAATCCTTCCAGTCTGTCCTTGCAAGCATGGCAGCCTGTAATGCTTCTATTTGCATTTGCTTATCGCGGCTATTTCAGCAGTGCGCCGGATATAACCATTCTTTGTACTTCGCTTGTGCCTTCGTAAATCTCGGTGATCTTGGCGTCGCGCATCATGCGTTCTACATCGTATTCCCTGATGTAGCCGTAACCGCCGTGAAGCTGTACTGCCTTGGTGGTCACTTCCATGGCAACTTCTGCCGCATATAATTTTGCCTGTGCAGCTTCTACAGAGTAAACCTTCTGGGTTGCCTTGGCAACTGCTGCTTTGTAAACCAGAAGCTTGGCAGCCTCTACCTTGGTAGCCATGTCAGCTAACTGGAACTGGGTGTTCTGGAATGCTCCGATGGACCTGCCAAACTGTTTTCTCTCTTTTACATATTCAACAGTTCTTTCAAGGGCACCCTCTGCCAGCCCAAGAGCCTGGGACGCAATACCGATACGTCCGCCGTCTAAGGTATGCATAGCAATTCCAAAGCCCTTCCCTTCCTGTCCAAGGAGGTTCTCTTTAGGGATACGGCAGTCTGTAAAGATTAATTCATAAGTGGATGAACCGCGGATACCCATCTTCTTTTCCTTGGTTCCGAAGGTAAATCCGGGAGTTCCTTTTTCCACGATAAATGCGGAAATCATTTTTTTGCTTCTGCCCTTTTTGTCCGTAACAACGCCTGTTACAGCAAAAATCACGTATACATCCGCTTCCTTACCGTTTGTGATGAAGATTTTGGAGCCGTTAAGCACCCATTCGTCCCCCTCTAAAACAGCCTTGGTCTGCTGTCCCTGGGCGTCTGTCCCTGCCCCAGGCTCGGTCAGGCCGAAAGCGCCCAGCTTCTCGCCCTTTGCAAGGGGTACTAAATATTTCTGTTTCTGCTCTTCTGTACCATATGTCATAATAGGGTCACAGCAAAGAGATGTATGTGCGGAAACGATAACGCCTGTGGTGCCGCAGACTTTGGACAATTCTTCCACGCACATTGCATATGTAAGGGGGTCACAGCCCTGTCCGCCGTACTCCTTGGGAACGGGGATGCCAAGGAAGCCTGCCTTTGCCATTTTTTCAACGGTTTCTCTGGGGAAAACCTCTGTCTCGTCAACTTCCTGCGCCAGGGGTTTCACTTCTTTTTCTGCAAACTCTTTGAAAAGAGTCCTTGCCATTTCATGTTGTTTGGTTAACATAAAATCCATGATATTGATTCCTCCATAAAGTGTTTATTATTTTGAATAGTCATAGAAGCCTTTTCCGGTCTTCTTTCCAAGCTTGCCTGCACGTACCATCTTCCTAAGAAGGGGATGAGGACGGTATTTAGGATCGCCTGTCTCGTTCTGCAATACTTCCATGATTGCAAGGACAACGTCAAGGCCAACCAGGTCGCCTAAAGCAAGAGGCCCCATGGGATGGTTTGCGCCAAGCTTCATTGCCTCGTCAATATCAGCTACGCTTGCGGTTCCGTCAGCGTAAATGCCGATTGCTTCGTTGATCATGGGGATAAGGATTCTGTTAACCACAAAGCCGGGAGCTTCCTTCACCTGTACAGGTGTCTTGCCGATTTCTACAGAAATTGCTTTGATCTTTTCCACCATTTCGTCAGGAGTATTCTCACCTGCGATCACTTCCACCAGCTTCATCCTGTCGGCAGGGTTAAAGAAATGCATTCCGATCATAGGCCTGTCAAGCCCTGCGCCAATTTCCGTAATGGACAAAGAGGAAGTATTGGAAGCAAACATGCAGTCAGGCTTTACAATTCCCATCAGTTCTTTGAAGGTATCCTTCTTTATCTTCATGTTTTCAGGGGCAACCTCTACGATCAGGTCACAGTCTGTGCAGATTTCCTTAAGGCCGCAGGTAATCTTTGCCATGATCCCGTCAGCAGCATCCTTTGTGATCTTTTCTTTCTTTACAAGGAAATCCATGTTCTTCTGGATTCTTGCTTTCCCGCCTTCAGCAAATTCCATTTTGATGTCGCAAAGGCATACTTCATAGCCTTCTGTCATTGCAAACGCCTGTGCAATCCCGGCACCCATGGTACCTGCACCAATAATACCTACTTTCATTTTCAAATCCTCCTGGTTTTCTTTTATGGTTCCTGTTATTAGCAGTTTTTGAAAGGCTCTTTCACCTTTTCTTTATTTTTGTCAAGGAAAAATGCCATGCCATATTTCTGGTCTTCTGTCTCAAAGCAGTCTCCGAAAAGTTTTTCTTCGATCACGATCGCCTGGTCCATATCCACATCCAGCCCGTCATTGATGGCTTTCTTGCAGTTGCGTACAGCAATGGGGGCGTTCTTGGCAATACCTGCCGCCATCTTTTCCGCTGCAGGCAGCAATTCTTCCTGGGGGTAAACAGCATTCACAAGGCCAATCCTGTAAGCTTCGTCTGCTTTGATATTCCTTGCAGTGTAGATCATCTGCTTCGCCATGCCTGCACCTACCAGACGGGCAAGGCGCTGGGTGCCGCCAAAGCCGGGTGTGATGCCAAGGCCAACTTCAGGCTGCCCAAATACTGCATTGTCGGAGCAAATCCTAATATCGCAGCTCATAGAAATTTCACAGCCGCCGCCTAAAGCAAATCCGTTAATTGCAGCAATCACAGGGATGGGGAAGGTCTCCAGCTTACGGAACACATCGTTTCCTTTCTTTCCGAAAGCCTCTCCCTCCGCCTTGGTGAGGGTGCTCATTTCACCGATATCCGCACCGGCAACAAAGGATTTCTGCCCTGCACCTGTTAAGATCAGGCATCTTACCTCCTCAAGGTTCACTGCATCCAAAGTCTGGCCCAGTTCTTCAAGCACCGTTGAATTCAAAGCGTTCAGTGCTTTTTCACGGCTGATGGTGATAATGCCGTAAGCGCCTTTTTGTTCGTATACTACAAACTCCATCTTCCCTAACTCCTTTTCTTCTATAAATGTTTATGTGCCCGCATCCGGAAAACTTCACCGTCCACACCTTCGCCAAAATGCCAGGCTTCTGCCCTGGAAAAGCTGTTTCCAAAAATGCCGGACATTCTGATAAGCAGACTTAAAAATTAAGCCTGCTTATCTTATTTTCAATGCTTACTCTTCTATCTTCACGATGGTGGAACATCCCATACCGCCGCCGATACACAAGGTCGCAAGGCCTGTCTTTGCCCCCTTCGCCTGCATCTCATGAAGCAGTGTTACAAGGATACGGCATCCGGATGCACCCACAGGGTGTCCCAGCGCAATAGCGCCGCCGTTGGGATTGAGCTGTTTATCAACGTCAATGCCAAGATCCCTTCCTACTGCAACAGACTGTGCCGCAAAAGCTTCATTTGCTTCTATAATGTCAAAGTCTTCAATCTTCATGCCTGTCTTAGCCAGAACCTTCTTGGTAGATGCTACAGGGCCGATTCCCATAACCTCCGGCCTTACCCCTGCCAGCGCTCCTGCTACAAAGGTTGCCATAGGCTTAACGCCCAGTTCTTTTGCTTTCTCTTCGCTCATAACAACAATGGCAGCGGCACCGTCATTAATGCCGGATGCGTTACCAGCGGTTACAAATCCGCCCGGATTGATGGGACGGAGCTTTGCCAGGCCTTCAATGGTGGAACCTGCCCGGGGACCCTCGTCCACTTTGAACTCAACCATTTCTTTTTTCTTCTTAACCATAACGGGTACGATTTCCGCATCAAAAGCGCCGGACTTCTGGGCTTCCTCCGCTTTCTGCTGGCTCTTTAAGGCAAACTGGTCCAGTTCTTCCCTGGTAAGCCCCCACTCTTCGCAGATATTGTCTGCGGTCTTAATCATATGGTAATCGTTAAACGCATCCCAAAGGGCGTCCTTGATCATGGTATCAACCAGTGTGCCATTGTTCATTCTATAACCAAAACGTGCCTGAGGAACTGCATAAGGAGCCATTGACATGTTCTCCATACCGCCTGCAACAACAATATCGGCGTCTCCCGCCATAATCATCTGCGCTGCCTGGTTCACACAGTTAAGGCCGGAACCGCACACAACGTTCATGGTTACCGCAGGTACCTCAATGGGTAAGCCAGCCTTGATAGATGCCTGGCGCGCAACGTTCTGTCCCAGCCCTGCCTGGATAACACAGCCCATATAAACCTGGTCCACAGCCTCAGGCGCAACCCCCGCCCTGTTTAAAGCTTCCTTAATAACGATTGCCCCCAGCTCCGCAACAGGCACTGTGCTCAGCGACCCGCCCATAGTACCAATAGCAGTACGGCATGCACCGGCTAAAACTACTTTTTTTGCCATTATCTCTCTCCTCCGTTTGATTGAAAACTTGTAATATTTTTCTGCAATGATTGTTAATTTTTTGTCATTACCGATGGCTTTATTATACCATAAGACGTCCATTTTGGCAACGGCATTTCACCTGTGATTTATGAAAAAAATGTAAAAATTTTTAATAAAAAATCTGTGCAATGGGCGACGTTTCATCAATGATCAATGTCTTATTGTCCCCTGCCATCGTAACCTTCGCTGCATCCAGCGCCCGCAGGAAAAGATAAAAATCCGCCTTTTCCGGGTCGTTGTATGTCTCGCTTAAAATCCGCATGTATTCCGCTTCCCCCTTGGCAATAATCTCCGCTGCCTGGGCATTGGCCTGGGACTGCATTACAATGATTTCCGCCGTAGTGTTATTGGAAATTTCCTTTGCCTCCTCCTGCCCTTCCGCCTGGTAGGTAGCGGCAATGTTGTTCCGTTCCGAAATCATCCTCTCATATACTGCGTTTTTGTTTTCATCCGGAAGGTCCAGGGATTTGGTTTCCACCGCAAGAAGGGAGATACCATACTGGTTCAGGGCATCGCCAATGTTATCCATAATAGTTTGGGCAAGCGCCCCATCCCGCCCGCTGATCACTTCCTCCTGGCTGAGGCTGCTGATCACATTCTTTAAGCTGTTATATACAATGGTGTCTATGCGGAATTCCGCGTTGCCTTTCTGGGCGCTTAAGGTCTGTGTGTAAATGTAGGGATCCTCAATCCGCCACAGCACAAAGCAGTCGGCAATCATAGATTTTTTGTCCTTGGTCATAACATCACTGACTGCAAGGTCATATAACAGCACTTCATTTTGTATTTTTTCTGCCGTCTGGATAAAGGGGATCTTAAAGCTCAGCCCCGGCGTCTCCCGGACGCTTTCAATTCTTCCAAATTGTTTAATAATGGTATACTCATTGGGATAAGTCACCACAAGGCTGGCGTTTACCAGAAACAAAACAGCCAGAAACAACAACAAAACAGCAGATAAACTCATTTTTTTCTTCATGCTCTTCCTCATTTTCCCGCCGCTTCCCGGGAACCGTTAACAAATAGCCAATGGCAGATGGGTTCTTTGTTAACAGCCCCTTACCTCCAGGTGTAAAGGCCTGTAGTTGCAGCGCAGACACAAATTATTAAAATGCCAAATAAAATATCCTCTTATATCCGGGCATGCCCAGACTGCCCGGCAATGTCCTTAATAAAACCCCCGGGAAGCCTGCAATCTACTCCTGGCTGTCCTGGCCGGAACCCGCATCCTCCCCGCCGCCACTGCCTTCAGGCGTCCCTGCTGCCTGGCGGCCGCTGGCAGCACCATCCGCGCCTTGGGACGCCCCCTGCCCATTGGCCACCCCAAAAGATAAGCTGCTTCCGTTTCCAAAGGAAGTCCCGGTAAAGGATTCCAAAGGCAGCATTGTCTGGGTTGTGCCGTCGCTTCTTTCAATAATGATTTTCATGCCGGGAAGGATTTCCTCCATGGTTTCATAAAACATCCTCTGCTTTGTAATCAGGGGATATTTCTGATATTCGGCGTAAAGCTCGTTGAGCCTTGCTGTCTGCCCTTTGGCCTCGTTAACCCGTTCTTTAGCCTGGGCCTGGGCCGTTTTCACCGTCTCGTCCGCTGCCGCCCTGGCTGCCGGGATATCCTCGTTCCTCTTCTGGTTCGCCCGGTTGATGGAAGTCTCTTTTCCCTGCTTTGCATTTTCCACGTTTTTAAAAGCATTGATCACTTCCTGGGTAGGCGGCTCCGCATCCTGGATGGTGATGTTCACTAACTGGATGCCAATATCCTCCTGCTCTAACCGGACGACGATTTTATCCTTAATAGATGCCTGTATTTCGTTTTTCCCTGTGGTAATCACACTGTCCACATCATATAAGCCAATGGTATCGCGGATGTAGCTCTGGGTGAGATTTTTTAGGATAGCTATCGGATCTTCAGAGGAATAGAGATACTTAATGGGATCTGTCACCCTGTATGCCACATAAAAATCCACATTCACAAAATTGTAATCCCTGGTAATCATAAAGGATTCCTTGTCAAGAAAATCCTCGGAATTGGTTTCATACCCAATGGGAAAGCCGTTGATTGTTTTAGGTACTTTTTTCAGTTCCTGTATGTATGGTATTTTGAAGTGAATTCCCGATTCTTCCACCACATCCGGCATGCCAAAGGTGGTCACTACTGCGTATTCGTTTTCCTTTAAGGTGTAAACGCTCCCGGCAAATAAATACAGGGCAAGGAAAAACATAACTATGATTCCAACTGATTTCCCCGCCTTTACCCTGTTCTTTTTCCCTTCCGGGCCAGGCTGGTCATATACGCCTTTGTTTTTTTTACCCCCAAACATATTTTTCCTCCTCTTCCAGTGCTGCGCCCTCCTGGTTTTGTGGGCAGATGATGCGCTTTTCGTTTCATTATACAGGTCTTCCTGACAGTAAACAAGCCGGGAAACAGTTTTTTAACAGTATTTAATACATATTTTATATTTAGTAAAAACGTTACAGAAGGCCCAAAAATATTCCTAAATAATTGAATGGATTCCCGCCTTTAGATCGTATCTAAAGTGAAGGAAAAAACAAACGCAAAAAGAAGAAAGGGATCCTTATGAAAAAAGCATTTTTAGGCGTCTTAGCAGCGACAATTGTCTTATCCGCAGGAACCACTACCGCATTTGCAGCTGGCCCTGGAACCGGATGTAATTATGTAGATGCCAATGGGGATGGTATCTGTGATTATGCTGGCAGTGCCTGCGCCTATATTGACGCCAATGGGGACGGCATTTGCGATAACTGCGGCGCATATGCCATAGGCTGCCTCACCGGAAACGGGAATTACTTTGTGGATGCAGACGGGGATGGCATCTGCGACAACTGCAGCGTTAATCACTGGTGCGGCGGGAATTATGTGGACGCGGATGGAGATGGCGTCTGTGATAATTATGCTGCAGGCCAAGCCGCAGGATATGGGAAGGGTACAGGCTTCCAGGGCGGACGCGGGAGATTTTTTACAGATGCGGACGGGGATGGCATCTGTGACAATTACAGCACTGGCCAGGCCAGGGGCAATGGATGCGGAAACGGCTTCCGTGGCGGACGCGGCAGGTAAAAAGGATAAGCTTTAGACATTTTTTGTAAGAATCGTTTATAAGTTTAACCTGAAATAAGCTCGGCTAAAGGGCGGTTACCCCTTTCCCGGTTTTACCCGTAGCCAGAGGGGGCAATGCCCTTTGCATATGCACCGAAAGACTGGCCGCCTACCTGTTATGGCAGTACCCATAAACGTATTTGAACAGAAAGCATGGGGCGGCACAAGACCGCCCGTATTATAACTTCCTAACCGGAAAATACATATAACTCTTTCCGGTCTTTGGACAGGTAAAATCGTGGACGGCACCGGCTAGCGGAATGCCGTTACCCTCCATATATCCCATTACCTTTGAAAATATATCATCACTTTCACATTCCACATAAATATATTCGTAACCGGGAATCCTCCATTTTGTCCAGCCATCGGGCGCTTCGGCATCATCATCGCACTCCACGCCCGCAAGATAAAGCCCCTTGTCAAAATCCTCCCATGGCATGAAGCTGTGGGAAAAATCAGACATTGCACCCCAAATTCCGTATATATTTCCGTTTTTATCTTTCTTTGCCAAATGCTGTACTTCCTCAAAATGTGTATTGGCATCGTTCCATAGCTTTTGGATAAAACCATCTCCATCCAACGTGGAACCTTCCTTACCGATTACTACAAAAGATTTTTTTACGCCCTTATTTATTTTCACAATACTCCCTCCGTAATCATAAACCGATATTCCGGTATTTTCTTAAGACCTAGAAAGCCCTGTCCATATCTTGACCGTCAGGGTTTACGATCTCCGCCCAGTTGGCCATCCCGATTTGCATTAGCCAATCCCGAACTCTTTTGCATATTTCATAATCCCATTAACACCAGGCGCATCTTCTTTCAGCCTGCATGCCATAAAATTTTCGTTGGGAACCTCAAACGATGGCTTTATGCCAAATTTATCTGCTGGCAGGTACCCCATTTGGGGATAGTATTCCCCGCTGCCCAGAACAACTGAATACCCATAACCTAATTCCCCTGCAATCCTGTGCCCCTCTTTTATCAAGGCAGCCCCTATTCCTTTTTTCTGATATTCTGGCAGGACAGATAGCGGTGCCAGGGCCAAAACAGCCTTATTTCCAACCATTGCCTTTGTAAACATAATATGCCCCACAATCTTTCCGCCCATCCAGCTTTCCTTATAACCATAAAAATATCCCCCCTAAAAAGTGTGGGTTATCCTTCCCGCCTAGTCCCTTCCCCAACCGGGCCGCCTGGGCACTTTTTCTTTTGTTATTTCCACAATCTCATTAACGGGAATTTTCGTCCCGTCCGCCATGGCTACTACCCCGCCATATACATCTATCTTTTGTATACACCCTGTAACAGTACAGTATGCGCCGCCCTCTTTCCGGGCATCCTGCTGGAAATAGGTGACAGCCACCTGGGGCTGGCTCTTAATCTGTCCCTGCAAAGCCCGCAGCTTTTCGTCCAGAATGTTCCTTGCATCCTCCCCCAGTTCCACTCTTTCCTGGGTCAGGCGTTCCGTTTCCCTGATCACCTCCCCAAAGCCTGTAAGCGCCGCAAAAGGGGAAAACTGCGCCGCCCGGTCCTCCATGGGCATAGGCGGATGCACCAGGGAGACATGGTGGGGGAGATCCAGCATATCTTTATAACGGTAATTGTCCTTTTCAAAAAATTCAGCCATTTATTCTTTATTCCACTTCCGCTTACGCCCTTCCAAACACTTCTTAATTGCAGGCTGCTATGCTTTATGCCCGCCGATTTGCCTGTTGCGTTCCAGGGCCATGGCCCCTTCTTCCAGATTCATCCCTTTCAGGATTGCGTTTTTCCCAAATTTCTTTTTAATGTCCAGCATGGCCTTTTGTACTTTCCGCTCCCTCTCCCGGAGGGCTTCTTCCTTTTCCCTCTGCTCCTGCAATGCCCTGTAGTCAGTGAAAAGGTCAAGCTGTTCAAAGGTTTCTCCCACTGCGGCTGCACCTTCCTCCACTACATGGTTGGCAGTGACGTAAATCCTCCTTACCAGAAGGTTTCTGTCCACAATCCGGTCGTAGAGCGCTGTCACTGCCTCCATGATCAGCCTGGTGGAGGAAGTCTGCTGGCCAAGGTTTGCCGACCCATGGGCATGTTTGGGAACCTTTCTCCCATAATGGTCAGTGGTGACGGGGCCTTTATATTTTTTTCTGATTTCCGGGTCTTGGAGATTTTCTATGTCATAGCCTATGGTTAAAACCATCTGGCCAGCCACTAGGCCTTTCTCCACCAGGCCAAGTACCAGCAGGTCTGTCATCTCCCGCACGATCAGCCTGGCTTTTTCAAAGCTGTAGGGGGATTGGAGTACCTGCCCGGAGCCAATGCTGTTCTCCTGGGGTTTGTAAGCTTTCACGTCCGAAATGGTGCAGGGCTCCCACCCCCAGGCATGGTCAATCAGAAGCTCCGCATTGACGCCAAAAAGCCTGTAAAGCAAATCTTCATTATAATAATCGGAAGGCTTTCCCAGGGAACACCTTGCCACATCCCCCATGGTAAACAGCCCGTTCTCCTCCAGCTTTTTCGCATATCCCCTTCCCACACGCCAGAAATCCGTAAGGGGGCGGTGGCCCCACAGAAGCTCCCTGTAAGACCTCTCCCCCAGCTCTGCTATCCGCACCCCGTCCCCGTCCGGCGTCGCATGCTTGGCCACAATGTCCATGGCAACCTTGCACAGGTAAAGGTTGTCGCCAATCCCCGCCGTAGCGGTAATGCCAGTGGCGGCAAAAACCTCCTGTATCAGCTTCTTTGCCAGCTCCCGGGCAGTCAGCCGGTAAGTCTCCAGATATGCCGCCACATCCATGAACACCTCGTCTATGGAATAAACATGGATATCCTCCGGGGCTATATACCGGATATAAAGATCGTAAATCCTGGCACTGAATTCCATATAAAGTGCCATCCTGGGGGGCGCAGTAATGTAATCTATGGAAAGCCCCGGCGAGGCTTTCAGCTCCCCATCATCAAAGGAGGAACCACTAAACCTGCCTCCCGGCGCCTTCTGCCGGCGCAGGGCGTTGGCTTCCCTCACCTTCTGTACCACCTCAAACAGCCTTGCCCTGCCGGATATGCCGTAAGCTTTCAGGGAGGGCGACACTGCAAGGCAGATGGTCTTTTCCGTCCGGCTGCCATCGGCCACCACAAGATTGGCAGCTAAGGGATTCAGCCCCCGTTCCACGCACTCTACAGAGGCATAGAAGGACTTTAAATCAATGGCAATATAAGTATGGGGCACCTCTGCCATCTTCCCGTTCCTCCTTCCGGTTTTCATACTGCCATGATTATATCAGAACTTACGTTCTATTTCAATCCCCTTTTCCTGGAAAAGGGGATTACGCTTTTAGGATTGATAGTACTTTGCCTGGGCATTCCAGAGTTTGTAGTATAGCCCCTGCCTGCCAAGCAGCTCTTCATGGGTTCCTGTCTCCAAAAGCCTTCCCCCGTCAAACACCATGATCCGCCGGCAGAAATGGCAGCTGGAAAGGCGGTGGGAAATATAAATCGCCCCTTTTCCCTGTATAAACTGATTCATCCTCTGGTAAATATCCGCCTCCGCAACCGGGTCAAGGGCGGCGGTGGGCTCGTCCAAAATGGCATAGGGGGCGTCCTTGTAAAGGCACCGGGCTATGGCCACCTTCTGCCCCTCCCCGCCGGACAGTTCCACGCCATCCTCATAAAAATATTTGTAAAGCTGGGTGCGGAGCCCTTCCGGCATGGTCTTTAACCGCTCCCCAAATCCGGCATTTTCCAGGGCGCAGGCTGCTGCTTTCTCATCATAAACACTTTCCGCCGCCACATTTTCCCCCAGCTGAAAGGCAAAAATAGAGTAATCCTGAAAAACCGTAGAGAAAAATTCCAGGTATTCCTCATACTGGTACTGGCGGATATTTACCCCGTTTAATAAAATTTCCCCTTCCTGGGGATCATACAGGCGGCACAATAGCTTGACCAAAGTGGTTTTGCCGGAACCGTTGCGCCCCACAATGGCAACTTTTTCCCCTTTCCTTAGTTTGCAGTTTATTCCCGAAAGGCTGGGGGCTTCCATACCGGGGTAGGTAAAGGCCACATTGCAAAACTCAAATTCATAATCCTCCCGGATCTTGTCTGTTATGGGAAGGCTGCCTTCCGCCGCCCGGTTTTCCATATCCAGATAGGCAAAATAATCATCCAGATAGCGTTTGTTCTGGAAGATCTCCCGGATGGTGTTAAACATCTTCTCCACACCATTCCCCATCTGCACCACCATCCCCGTATATTTCAGCAGGCTGCCCGGGCCAAAAGCCCCATAGATTGCTTTTAATCCCACAAACAGATATACCAGAAGGTTAAAAATATTGGAGCCCAGGTCCGCCGAGACGCTCATCCTCCTGGCAACCCCTTTCGCCCGCTCCTGCACCTTCACAATGGTGCCATACAGGCCTGAAAGTTTCTGCAGCAGGATCTTCTGGGCCTGGAACAGGCGCACGTCCTTCCCCCTTTGGTATTCCGCACAGCAGGACTGGAACAGGCTCACCGCAAGATTATTGGACGCTTCGATCTCTTTATTCGCCTGATAAACCACTTTCTGGGACCGTGCCGCAGACCAGATGCCATAAGCAGCGTTACTGCCAAAGAGCAGAAGGAATACCACCGGAAAAATCCAGTGATTCAAAAGCCTTACCACAGTTCCCTCTCCAACAGCCCTTGCGGAGAAAAATTCCACTACCAGCACAATCGAAATACCCATTACAAAAAGGGATTCCAAAAGGGAACTGGCCTGCTGTGCCAGGGTGACGAGCCCATGTTCATATCCCCAATGGGGCATCATATTTCTTTTTTCGTGGACTTTCGGGTCACAGGTTGTTTTATAATCCATTTCCCAGGATTTGGCCGCTATGCTTTTTTCCAGCAGCTTCATTTGCTTATACTTCAGCACATCCTGGAGCTGGCGCAGGAAAGCAACCAAAAGCCCTCCCACACAGTTAAGCCCCACCATTAACGCCGCCAGGAAAAACAAATGCCCGATCTCCCGCTGGCTGTCAGCCAGCTCTGTGACAATGGCGGCTGAAAGGATAATCCCGATATAGGGATACGCTGCTTCAGCCACTGCCAGTATAACCGTGGCCGGGAAGAGGGCTGGTACTTCCCTGATGATCATGCCGGCTGCCCTTTTAAGGCTGCCCTGCCCCTTTCCGCCCCCGCTTTCCCCATCTTTTCTCATTGGGAAATCACCTCCCCTTCCAGCCCGGCTTCCGCCTGCTGATAATATTTACTCTGCAAATAGAACATCCGGGCATACTTCCCTCCCTTATCCAAAAGCTCCCTGTGGCTCCCCATCTCCGCAATCTCCCCATTTTCCATCAGCAGGATCCTGTCACAGAAATGGGTGCTTGCAAGCCTGTGGGAAATGAAAACCGTAGTCTTGTCCTCCGAAAATTTCCGATACCCCTCATAAAGTTCGCTCTCCATCAACGGGTCAAGGGCGGCGGTAGGCTCGTCCAACACCATAAGGGGTGCCTGCTTATACAGCGCCCTGGCCAGCATCAGCTTCTGCTGCTCACCACCGGAAAACTCCACTGCCCCTTCTACGGCCCCAACGCCAAAAGCAGTGGCAAGCCCCTCCGGCAGTTTTTGAAGCTTCTCTTCCATGTCCGCCATTTTCAGGCATTCCTCAAGCCGCCCTTTATCCGCCTCCTGGCCTGGGACCAGGTTTTCCAAAAGAGAAAGGGGGAAAAAGCCCATATCCTGGAAAACCCCTGTAAAATGGGCAAGCCAGGAAGCGCGGCTATAGTTCCTCCTGTCAACGCCATCCACCAGGATTTCCCCTTCCGTAGGGTCATAAAAACCGCACAGCAGTTTGATAAAGGTTGACTTTCCAGCACCGTTGCACCCCACCACCGCCAGATTCTCCCCTGGCTTAATGGCCAGGCTGATGCCCCGGATGGTGTCCTCCTTCGCCCCCTCATACCGGAAGGACACATTCTGAAAACGGATCTCCGGAATATGGCCTTTGGGGAAGGCCAGTGGGAGTTTATCTTCCTCATCTTCCTTTTTCAGCCCTGCCATAAACTTTCTGTTTTCCTCCACGTACAAAGCCTGCTCATGGAGCATTTTCAGTGTCCATACAAAAGTAGTGCTCCACATGGCAAAGCCGGTGGCCGCCCCCACATAAAACACAAACTCCGCCGTGTCTATCCTGCCCTCAAAGACACTGGCAATCAGGTACAGGTATGCCGCTCCCGCCATAAACAGTTCGCAGGATCTCCAGGCAATGCTCTGTACAAAATAATTTGCCTGCTGGCGCACAGTAAAACGAAGCCTTTCTTTCAGTTCCCTGTCATACAATTTCCCCAGCCATGGGGGCATATGGTACAGGCGCACATCCTTTGCCGACTCAAAGGAAGACAGGACCACGCTTAAGTAGTGCATCTTCTTGTCCAATGCCCACCACTTATGGCGGTTGTCCGCATCCCACCGGTTACAGCGGATGCTCACCATAAAATTAACCGCTACCCCTGCTACGGTAAGCAGCAATATCCATACGGATATCCTTGAAAGGATCCCCACGTAAAGGACAATCCCGCCCAAAGCAGAAGCCATACCCACAAAAACATCCATAAACTGCCACGTGAAGGTATCGGACCATATATGAAGTTCCTGTATCTTATCAAAGGTGCTCTGGAAATCTGGCCTTTCTGTATTGGCATACTCTGTGTTTACCACCGCTTCCACGATCTCCAGGGAATGCTTGTAGCGGAGCCGCTCTTCCTTTGCCTTGCAGGCCTGCCCTGCCCATCCTTTCACCACCTTCATCACCGTCAGGCCGCCCCCAAGTACCGCCAGGTCAAAGACCATGGCCTTCACCCTCATACTGCCTGTGATATCTGCCACCAATGCTGAAGGGAAATATGCCCCCAGCAGGGAAATGCCAACTTCTAAAGGAATCTGGATAATAAACAGCCAGACAAAAAACGGCGACTCCCGGTACAGCTTTGCCAGCCAGTCCCATAAATTGCGGATTATGCCGCCGGAATCTTGTTTTTTCTTTTTTGATTTTTTCAAAACTGCACCCCCTGTTTCCTTTTACAATCTGGCCATCCTGCTCCCCTGGCCACTTTATTATTTTTCCCGTTTCAGAAAACATTCCAATGCCACACCAAAACGCTTTCCACGTCATCAGAAATATATTTAAGATAGAGATATCCTTCCAAATAAAGCCCTAAGACTGTAGAAATCAACAAATAGACTTCCAGCATAAGGACTATCTGCCATTTTTTGCTGTTGGGATAGTTAAACCAGGATAAGCATACTTGAAGGCCAGATTTTTAATTTTCCACACTTTCTTTATAACCATAGAATTTATAACGGATTCGGGTACATAATCCCGAAAAGAAAACCATGTACCCGAATAACAGAACCAAATATCTTCCCTTGCTTTTTACTGTTAAGACCCCAGCCTGGAACCAGTACTTTCTGCTATCCTTCCCAGCAGATAAAGCTGCCTGTTTGGGATCAGTCGTTGTTCGTCACCACTTCCCCATGCCCCAGGTTATATGTAATTTCCCCTTCCAGCTCAACCTTAAGAACCGTGGTAAGGGGATGCAGCCTCATCTCCCCTGCATCGATCCAGATAGTCCCTGGTATCCCGCTCCAGGGCAGGGAACCGGTATAGGAGAAGGAAAGCTCTTCGCCGGAATGAAGGACGCTTACCCGTTTTACAGGTGTCCTGATTCCCTTTACGCAGATTTTCTCCAGGGGTTTGTCATATATAAAAAGATAAATGGTCTTTTTATCCTCTGACAAGGTACTGCCCCCAAGGAACTGGTTGTAATTCAACCCTTTTCCCGTGTCGTAAATTGCCTCTTCATTATCATGGATAAAGGTTCCCAGATCTTCCAGTACCTTTACCTGCCGTTCATCTAAAGTCCCATCCTCCTTGGGGCCTACATCCAGAAGAAGGTTGCCTCCCAGGGTCAGGCAGTCGCAGAACATACGGATTACCTGCCTGCTGGTCTTGTAATCGTTATCTGAGGGGCGGTATCCCCAGGAACTGTTGATGGTGGTACAGAACTCCCAGGGTCCTTCCGGCCCTAAAATGGGAATGCCCTGCTCCGGCGTCTCGTAATCCCCATAGCCCTGCATTCTGGAATTACAGATTACTTGGGGATTTAGGGAATGGAGATACTCCTTAAACTCCGGCATCTTCCACTGAGCCGCGCTGCGCTCCCAGTCCCCGTCAAACCACAGCAAATCCACAGTGCCATAGTTGGCCATCAGCTCTTTCATCTGGTTTTTGTTAAAGGCAAGGAACTCCTGCCATTTTTCCGGGTCTTCTTCCCCCCCGGCAGGGGAGCCGTATATGTCTTTTAAACATTCCTCCGGCTTCATCCCTTCCGGATAAATACTCCGGTAACGCTCATCCGACCAGTCAATCAGTGAAAAATAAAATCCCACTTTCATGCCCGCATCCCGCACAGCCTGGGCATATTCCTTTACCAGGTCCCTTGCCGCCGGTGTCTTCTTTACCACACTTAAATCAGAATACTGTGTGTCAAAAAGAGCCACCCCGTCATGGTGCTTGGTGGTCATAACCACATATCTCGCCCCTGCACGCTTAAACAAGTCCGCCCATGCAGCAGCGTCAAACTTGGACGCTGTAAAGCCATCGCACTGCTTCATGTAATCCTCGTAAGAGATATTACCGTTGTGGAAAGACCAGGATTCCGACACATCCCCTACCGCATAAATCCCGTAGTGGATAAAAATACCCAGCTTCGCCTTTGGAAACCATTCCTGCATCATAATTTTTCCTCCTAATTCCAGTTCCGTAACCGCCCTCCCAAACACTTTAACCAGCAGAAAAAATCCTGTTCGGGCCGTTACTGTTTCCAGTTCTGTAACTGTTTCCATTCCTTAATGTAAACTCTTTTTATTATACTACAAAACGGCACATTTCCCAATGTAATTTTGGATTTAAATTATATGATTTCAGAGTTTTTATTCTGGCAATGGCAGTTTTTTACGGGATACTGCCATCGCCTGTTTCTGATGGTTGCATTGCGCCTTTTGATTCAGGCGCAATACCAGGAGATGTATTACAAAAAGTAGAATTGGCCTTTTCTGCCAAGTATTGTTTCCCCTTTTTATGATTTGATTTTATATCAAAAACTGCATTTTGAGGCGATTCGTGCACGGAATGTTTTATTTTCATCACGAAATGCATTTTGTATATTTTTCCTTGGGTGTACCCCTAAATCCATACTTTTCCAAATAGCTATAAATATTTATTCACTTTTTCAGTTGCCAACCGCCTGTCCATTTGACAGCTTTCCATAAGCTCTTCCACAATCTGTTCTGCCGGGACATTCATCTTCCGGCAGACATTTATAATTAACCTGATACTATTCTCGGCGGTTTCGGCAAGCTCTGCATAAGCCTCCCGCATTTTCTCTCTGGCTTTTATAGCTTCTTCCTGAGCTTTTCTTGCTTCCTCCCTCGCCTGTGCGGTATTACGGCGTTCAGCCTGTATATCCATTTCCTCCATGTTTTCTAACCAATATCCCATCTGGCGTTCCCTTACCTTTCTTGTATACTGCTCCGCTTCCCCCTGGGGCACATTCATCTTCATGCACAAGTTCCAGACCATGGAGGCAATTAGTTCCAGTGATGTAAACCCGCTGTCCATTCCCCCTTCCCCTCATAGTAAACTATTGGCAGGATAGGCGGGTAACGAAATCCCTTGTTCCTAATATCCCCCTTTTTCAGGCTCACCATCTCTTTCCCATACTCATTCCAGATACAGACCATGTAACGCAGTATCTGCATAGATACATTATAGTCCACTATACTCTTATGTTCAACCAGCGAGATAAGGTAAAAAGAAGTCTTGCCCTCTTTCATGTGCATATGTATCCGTTTGACCGTGTCTGTTTCAAAGGAGACCCCCAGATACGCCTGATATTTCTCTGACTCGTCTTCGATATCCTCTGGCTGCAGGCTACCAAAAAAATCTCTGTCCACAAAGTCCCTCAGGAACTGGACACACAAAAGCGGGTCTTTCAGAATGTTCCTGTTGCTGATATCCCTTATCATCCTTGTGCCTGCCATGCCTACAGCTTCTTTGTCATGCCCTTCACCTGTCCTGTCTAAAATGCCCCTTTCCTGCCCTTGCAACATTGTGTTTAAAATACCCTTTCCAGTTACATCCTGTTGTTTATCCTGTCCCATCTTCTTCCTCCTGTCCATGGCATGCACAGGAGATTCCAAGCCCTCCCCCTGCCTGCATTAAATTGTTGGTCTTCCTGGATTATTGGCGAAAAGCCTGAATCAAAGATTATTATGCATTACGCATAAAGATAGTCATGTTATATATAGATATTTGTGTAATAACAACAATTTTACTATACCACCTATGTATGGATGATACAAGCAAAAATTTCTGCAAAGCTATGCAGCGCACGGGCCTGCGCATAAAAAAACAGGCTGCGATATCCATCCCAGCCTGCTTTTTATGCAGCATGAAACCATGCTTTTTCATATAAACAAAATAAACAGCAAATTATTCAAGAATCTCTGTTACGCCACGTACTTCAAGGTATGTAGAAAGCCCCATTGCCTCAAGGCCGCTGCAATATGTTTCCCAAACAGAGTCATCATCAACATCCTGTTCGCCAGAAATAAATAATGCCTGCTGCTCATTGAAGTAGTCATTGATAGACTGTGCAATTTCAGAATATTCTTCCACCATGTCAGGCTGAACCCAGAAAGAAGGGATAACATCTTTGGTCAAATATGGCTCATATGTTTCTTCCAGGTTTTTCTTCTCATCGTAAAGCGGATTGTCTTCAATAAAATGTTCTTTACCAAACTTCATAGGCAGGAACTTAGGAAGTGACTGAGGCCATAAGTTACTCCAGCTTAACTTCTCCTGTGTCTCGCTGTCCAGTGTCTTGACATCAATTACACGGTACATATCATTGTCTTCAGGGAATACTACTACTCCTACAGGTCCTCTGTTGCAGCCAATGCCGTTTTCAAGTTCAAAAGCATTGTCAAACCAACGGGCAATAATTTCAGGATGCTCCGCATTATCTGTGATAACAGCCTGTGCCCTGTATACAGAGTTACCCGGTGTAGCCCTAAGCCAGATACCGCCATTGTCAGCATTCAGTACTGGAAGGGGATCAAATTCAGGCTTTGTTGTTGTCTGCTCAATTCCTGAAAATTCATTGGAACCATATGCGATAGATACGCCATACATATCCCTGTTTCCTTTTCCTTCCCAGGTTGCACTGTCCTGTGTAAAGATTTCAGGGTCAACTAATCCCTGTTCATACAATTTATTAAACCAGCTTAAGAATTCCCTGTACTTTGCACTGGTAGCAGCAAATACCGGCTTTTCATCCACAAGGGCAAAACCATACTTATCCATGGGAACCCCAAAGTAACCTGTCATTGCCTGCAGATACTTATTGTTCGGGTCTGTAGAGAACGGAATCTCATCATTGGGGTCACCATTGCCATTTGCATCCTGCTCTTTAAAAGCTTTCAGTACAGCTTCAAATTCTTCTGTTGTTGTAGGTATTTCCATGTTTACATTTTCCAGCCAGCGTGTATTAATCCAGGGGCTGTAGTTAACGGTAACATCATCACATACATATGGAATCGTATAGATATGTCCGTCAGGTGCTGTCATTTGTTCCCTTACACCGGGCAAGTCAAGAATTGCGGAAATATTCGGGCAGTATTCCTCAAAAATATCCTCAAGGGGAATAAACACTCCCTGCTCCACACCATAGGTAAGGATCATACTCTCACTTAAGATCCATCCGCCAATAACATCCGCATAATCGCCGGAGTTTAAGTCAAGGTTCATTCTTTCTGTTGCGTTTTCATAAGGGAAATATCTCAAATCTACCTTAACATTGGTCTGTTTCTCAAACTCATTAAGCATATAAAACTCCCCCGTTGAGGTAGAGTCATCACAGAAAATAGAGAAGGTATAAGCGCCTTCATCTACTAGGGGCAGCCCTTCCTTGTACATAATACCGTCCACTTTACCATCAGCGTCAACTTCTGCCGGAACATATTCCTCTTTGTTGTCCAAATCCTCCGCTGATGTTGAAGCCCCGCCGCCATCATCTTTTGAACCGCAGCCTGCCAGTGCTGTGCAAGCCATAACGGATGCCAAAAGCATTGCTACTAATCTCTTTTTCATACATTCATCTCCTTTTATTTTTTATATCTAGCGGCGCCCGTCCGCCGCTGCGATACCATTGCAGTTTGCCTGGCCAGCATAAGCTGACCCAAAGCCGCTGTGCGAATAAATCATCCCTTTACGGAACCGATCATTACACCCTTTACAAAGTGCTTCTGGATAAAAGGGTACAGAACCAGAACCGGAATACTACTGATAATAATCAGGGAGTACTTCATAAGTTCTATCAATTCTTTCTTTGCATTAAGGGCTGCCCTTGCCTCTGCCGTAGTCGCTGCCTGCTGCAAGGCTGCCTCGTTAGAAATCAGGATACTTCTAAGTACAAGCTGCAAAGGATATTTATCTTTGTCAGATAAATAAATCAATGCTGAGAAGTAAGAGTTCCAATGGCCTACGCCATAGTAAAGTACCATGATCGCGGTAATTGCACCTGATAAAGGAAGCGCGATCTGGAAGAAAAACCTTCCCTGGGTACAGCCGTCAATTTCTGCCGCTTCATATAATTCTTCAGAAATATTGGACTTAAAGAATGTCCTTGCAACTATCATGTTGTAAACGCTTAAGCATCCAGGAAGGATCAATGCCCACATGGAATCCAGAAGGCCTACATCCCTGACAACCAGATAGGTAGGGATCAGGCCGCCGCTGAAGAACATCGTTACCACATAAAAGAGCGTAACTATTTTCTTCCCGGAAAACTTATCCCTGGAAAGTGCATATGCAGTAGGCAATGTAACTGCAAGGTTGACCAAAACACCGCATACGGTATACAGGATGGAATTTAAGAAGCTCCGCACAATGGAATCATCCTCAAAAACTTCCGAATATCCCCTTAAGTTAAAACCGATAGGGTGCCAGATAACCAAGCCGCTGGATACGGCTTTGGGGTCACTGATGGAGGATATGATAACCCACCACAGCGGATATGCTACAATCAACAATATTATAGTCAGGACAACGAACAGGACTGTATCAAATATCACGTCCTCTTTACAGCGCTTGATACTTGTTTTTTCTTCGAAATCATTATTGGTTTTTTTCATGTTCTATCCCCCCAGTCCTAGAATAAGCTGTTTCCGGACATCTTATCCGAAATCTTGTTAACCGTAATCAGCATGATCATGTTGACTATCGTGTTAAACAAGCCAATGGCTGCAGAGTAGGACATATTGTTGTCAATCAGACCAACCTTGTATACATACGTAGAAATAATTTCCGAAACGGAAAGGTTCAGGTTGTTCTGCAGCGCAAATGCCTTTTCAAATCCGATAGAAAGAATACTGCCGCAGTTCATGATCAGCAGGATGGTTGCCGTCGGAAGGATGGAAGGGAAGTCTATGTACTTAATAAGCTGGAACTTAGTAGCACCGTCACACTTGGCCGCCTCGTGAAGCTCCGGGCTGATACCGGATAGTGCCGCAAAATAAATAACGGAACTCCAGCCCATTCCCTGCCATACGCCGGACCACACATACAGATGCCGCCAGTATTCCTTCTTAGCCATGAAGTTTACCGCTTCTCCCCCAAACATCTTGATCACCGTATTGATGATACCAACAGTAGGAGACAGGAACAGGAGCAACATACCGCACATAACAATGGTGGATATGAAGTTTGGTGCATAGGTAACCGTCTGGATCACCTTCCTGTACCTTTTGTGACGGAAGGAATTAAGCATAAGCGCCAGGATAATCGGGATTGGGAACGATACAATTAACCCGTATAAGCTAAGGATCAGCGTATTACTGATGGTCCTCCCGAAATACGGGGAATTGATGAAACGCTCAAAATACTGCAGGCCGACCCATTTACTGCCCCAGATACCGTCCTTGGCATTAAACCTCCGGAATGCGATTTGCACACCATACATAGGAACGTAACTGAAGATAAACGTCAGTATAATCCCCGGAATGCAAAACATCCATAACGACCAGTCTTTTTTCAGCGTCAGCAGGAAATTACCCTTTTTCGCGGCACTCCCTACCTTGTTAACTTTTGTTGCCATGTTTTCACCCCTCTTTTCATTTTGTGTCTGCATTTCTGCATTGAGTTAATAGTAGTTAACAAACGTTTGCCTTATGTTAATTAGCATACTACATTTTTTTAAATTTGAAAAGAGTCTTTTTCGAGATTTTTTATCATTTTTTATTGTTTTTTATGAAACGTACCATATCTGTTTAGCAAATTGTCCAAAGTAAGTCTGTATTCCTCTATCAGGCACCCATCCCTTAATGCACTTTTTGTTAAATTTTGTTAACATTGGAGCTTTTGCATACACTTTTTGCAAAAAAGGCGGACATTCCGCAACAATGCAGGAAAATGTCCGCCCTTTTTAGGCTGCCCTTATTCTACAATAAACGCCTCTGTCCCCATGTCATTATCGGCAAGGCGCCCCAGGTTTTTCTCCAGGGAGCCCTCCCCCGAAAGCTCTATGGAATAAACAAACTCCCCAAACCCTGACAAGTCCATCTTAAAGTTGGTCTCCCAGGTATTATTCATGATCCAGCTGTACACCGGGCGATGGTTATTTTCTTCCCTGTTATCGCACAGCACAATGGGGTGATGGGCCATCTGCCCCATATAAAGAAGGGGGGTATCAAAGGTATTGACCAGTATGCCTTCCCCCTCCCCCTGGTACAAAAGCCCCTGGTCAGCTATATAATACTCCATATTGCTGCCGGGAAGCTGGTCTATACCAGGACGCATGGCGGCGCCTCCGTTTTGGATGTAAAGGGAAGCCTCCGGCAGGTCCAGCCCAAGGGGAAGATAAACACTCTCAATATCCTCGCTTAAGGTCTTGGCAATCCGGCAGGTAAAATCAATTTTAGGCAGATGCCTGAACATCCGTATGGCCACACTGCAATGGTAAGTCCCCTCCAGGGCAAATTCCAGCTCCACCCGGTCAAACACCGGCCCATGGTCCAGGATGCGGATCCCTTCCAGCTCTCCCTGGTACTGCTTCCCGTGAAGGCCCCTTATGTTGCGCCCAAGAAGCCTGCGCTCTTCATAAACCCCTTTACGGATCTGTGTGCGCTCATACACCGGCGTGAAAAACCGCTCCAGGCCATCCTTTAACAGTTCTTTGCCCTTTTTCTTATGGTAAAAGCTTGTAATCCCTTCCCCGGCCTTATAACTGACCCGGAACCAGTCATTTTCCAGCCCATAAGGCAGCTTATAAGACTCCGGTTCATAATCATTCACAATATCACGTACCCTCTCAGCCCCCACCCACGCAGTCCGGGTATAAAGCTTTGGTCCCGGGGCCGGTATCTCTTCATAAGAAAAGAGCTTTTCCTCCCCGGCTTCAAATTCCGCCAGGAAGCTCACCATCACGCCTCTTGGATGGCTGGAAAGCTGGACGGGCAGTTCCTGCCCTGTGCCCAAATCCGTAACCCTGGCCTGGTCCAGCTTTAAGGTTTCCACATAAAACTCCACCGGGAGCACCCTCTTTTGCCTGCTTAGGGAAACCGCCTTTACCTTCCCGCTGGAATTGTAATAGCGCAGGATATCCCCCAGCAGGTGACACTGCCTGCTCCTGCGCATTGCCCCCGCCTCGTGGGCTTTGGAGGCATAGGAGGCCTTGCGGATGTCCAGGTTGGCCACCAGGGTGTCATAGGGATTGGTAATGGTGGAAGAATGCCCCCAGGTGTGTTCCGCATACAGGAGGGCGTTTTCCTGGGCAGCCTCTGCCAGCGCCCCATCCCTTACCCCTGTTTTTTCTTCCAGCCGGTCACAGATATGGGAAAGCCGCAGTGCCTCCTTATAGTGCTTCACCGCATAAGGGGTGGATCCCACGCCATTGCCCCACCAGTCGTTTATGGCTCCCCGGTAAACAGGCGCATCCTTTGTCTTTTCTTTCACCGATTCATAAAGTTCCTGAAGGGTCACCATCTGTAAGGTTACTTCCTCCCCGTACTCCTGGTTAAAAGCATTTACTGTCGCAATGATCCCCGGGTTGGCAGGGGCATTGTCTGAAAAAACCCCGCTGACGCTGGTAATATAGAAATCATAAGGATAGCCGCTCTCCTCGTATTCCTTAATACTCTCCCCAAGGTTTTTGTGCAGGTTCTTTAAAGGCTCACTGGGGGCTCCTTTCCCAAAATAATTCTCTGTCATAAAATTCAGGTTACGGTTAAATACAATCCCAAGGGCGTTCCCAAGATTGTAATGCTCCCCGCTCCAGACCAAAATCCGCCCCCCTTTTTCATTTTCCCAGAAATAGGGCTTCTGGTTCTGGTAAAGAGGATACATGCCGTGGTGGGTATGGATATTGGTGAACAGAAATTCTATCCCGTTTTCCACCAGCACATCCCGCGCCCCCAGGGAAATGCCGTTGATGTCCGCGTTCATGGCGGCCTTCACCGGGCAGCCCTTTTGGGTAAAAAGCTGCTGCATTTTCTTTGTCTTGCCATCCAGCATCTTCACATCCACCAGGTCGTTAAAGTTCAGCCAGGTGGCGGAAATCCCAATATTGCCCTTTTTTACCAAAGCGAAGAAATCTTCTTTTTCCTCACTGGAAGCAGACGCCAGGAACTGCTCCACACAGTAAAAAGTTTCGCAGTTCCACTTAAAATCCTTTTCCGGCCGGCCTTCCTCATATGCTTTTTTTATGAGGGAAACCACGTTCCTAATATTATTCACCTGGTTATAGATTACCTGCTCCTGCAAGTCCGTATACCCCACATCCGTGTGGGAATGATGTACAATATAAACTGTTTTGATTTTGTTTCCCATATCAAATCCCTTTCTTTTCAATCTGTGCTCCCAGGCGTTGGACAAGGAAGCGCACCCGTGTTATAATAGCTCCATTCTGAGGGAGGCACACTTATGGACGAATCCTCATTTATCCTGCAAAATCAATTACATGGCCTTTGTGTCCGCCTGGAACGGGCCAGCCTTCTTGCCTGTGACGAAAGCTGGAAAGGGGAGCGCACCTTCCCCCCGTTCAGCAGTATCGGCCTGATCCTGGAAGGCGGCGGCACTATCATCGTCAATGGCCAGGAACTGCATCCTACCAGGGGGCAGCTCTACCTGCTCCCGGCGCACACCACCCAGACCTTTTTCACCGATGCCCGGCATCCCTACAGGAAGTATTACTGCCATTTTAATATTACCTGCCACGGGACAGAATTGTTTGACCTGATCCGCACCCCTTTATGTGTGGACGCCCAGGATACGGGGGCCGCCGCCAGCCTCTTTCAGCAAATGATTGCCGCCCTCTTAGGCCAAGGCCTCACAGCCGCTGTGAAGGCCCAGCAGCATATGCTTGACCTTCTGGTTTATTATCTGGAAAGCTGCCCTCCCGGCCAGCTCTCCCTTGTAAAAACCAACTTTGGCCCTCCCCTGGCCAAAGCCATTTCCTATGTGGACGCAAACCTCCACCGGATGCTCACGGTACAGGAAATGGCCAAAATTGCCGGCTACCACCCAAGCCACTTTACCAAACTGTTCCAGAAAAACTTAGGTGTCACCCCCGCCCAGTTCCTTGTGCGCAAAAAAACCGAATACGCCATCAGGGAACTCACCGCCACCGCCCGCCCCATATGGGATATTGCAGACGCTTTAGGCTTTTCCAGCCAGTTTTATTTTACCAATTTTTTCAAAAAGCACACTGGCATGACGCCCTCGGAGTACCGGAAGGTTTATTCCTGTTCCCCATTATAGCCCATCCCCTGTTGGTACAAAATGCAAATTTGATGTTTGAATATATGAATTTAAAGGGTATCTGCAGCGCCCACCTGCCTCCTCTTCCCCCAAAGGAAGGCCCAAAGGGGCTTAAAACGCAAAAGATCCCTGTAGTCCCGCCTCACTTTACGGAACTACAGGGACCTTCCCATATTTAATTCAGGCAGTACACTCTCCCGATAGGAGCTTCCTCCCCTTTATAAGGCGTATCTTTCACCACCAGGCCGCCGTCCTTTAATTCAAAGGAAAGGCTTCTTCCATCCGCTAAGTCTGTCACTTCCTTCACTTTGCCGTCATAGGGAATCCACACTTCCTCCGGCACCTGCGCCGATGCCTCCGGGAATGTCTGGATGGCATAAACAGTTTTTCCTTTACGGGTAAAGGCAATGCCGTCCTTTTTATAAGGCGCGCACACCCTTGTGCCGTAAATGGCATCCCCATAAACCTTCAGCCACCGGCCCATCCCCTTAAGGCTCTCTGCTGCCCCCCTGGGCAGGCAGCCGTTGGGCTGGGGCCCTACGTTGATGGCAAGGTTGCCCCCCTTTGCCACAATGTCCACCAACAGGCAGACCACTTCCCGGGGGCTTTTGTAAGTATCCTCATATACAAAGGAAAATGATGTCCCAAGGGTAATGCAGCTCTCCCAGGGGATCCCTAAAGGCTCATCCGGCACGCACTGCTCCGGCGTCACATAGTTTTCATAAGGCCCCCCAATGGTCCTGTCCGCGCACAGCATTCCCGGCTGGAACTTCCTTACCCGCTCAATCACTTCCCCCAGGCGGATATCCTGCCCGTTGTGGGCGCATACCCAGCCTGCGTCAAACCACATGCCGTCCAGGCTGCCGTACCTGCTGCCCAGCTCCAGGATCTGGTTCTGGGTAAATTCCACAAACCGCTCCCATTCCTCCGGGTTCTCCTTGGGGTCATAGGAAGGCCCCCTGTGCTGGTAGCTCCCCCTGTCATATTTTTCACTCCAATAACTGTCCACATGCCAGTCCGCCTTGGAGAAATAGGCGATTACCCCTATCTCCCTTTTCCGGAAGGCTTCAAACAAATGGGCACAGATGTCTGCATGCCGGTCAGTATGGAACGGGCAGTCCGGGGCCGTCACCTTGTAATCGGAATACTGGCTGTCCCACATGCAGAACCCGTCATGGTGCTTGGTGGTAAAGAGCAGGTACTTCGTTCCCGCTTCCTTTGCAAGCTCCGCCCATTTTTCCGGCTCAAAACGCACCGGGTTAAAGGTCTTATTCAGGCCAAAATACTGCTTCTTAAATTCTTCCCCTGTCACTTCCCAGTCAATTCCCGTCCTGGACCAGTTTGCATCCGCATCGGAGAGCGCCCAGGACTCCACAATGCCAAGCTGGCTGTAAGCTCCCCAGTGCATCATCAGGCCAAGCTTCTGATCCTGGAACCACTCCAGCTTTTTTAATACCTTAGGGTCCGTGGGCCACACATAACTATCAGCCGTGCTGTAATTATGGACGCCTTCCTGCACCATATCCTCTTCCGGCGTTTCTTCCAATGCGCCTTTCCCAGCAGCCTCTTCCAGGCAGCCTTCTGTGATGAATTCCTCTTCCATCCTTCTTTCCTTTCCATCGTAAACTTTTCTTATTTCCTGTGAAACCCTCAGCCCAGTTCCTTCCTCATCAAGGCGGTAAGGGTATGGGTGGTATCCCCAATGTACTCCCATACCATGATCCCCGCAAGCCCCTTATCCTTCAGATAGGCAATCTTACAAGCCAGGGACTGCCCATCATCATAGCTGATAAAGGTGCTGCCGTCAAAAAGCCAGGGAGCCTTTGCTTCCTCGTCCCAATATCTGACGAAGCCGTTCTTGCCAATATAGTTCTCCACCAGCTCACCGTATTCTTTTCCATAGCCTCCCACAGTCTGGGCCATCTGGCACAGGCCATGGCCCACATCCGGCACCTGCTCCCATTTTCTGCTGTAAAAAGCCGCCCCGATGACAATTTTCTCCGCCGGGACGCCTGCTTCCATGTAAACTTTCACCGCTTTATCCGTGGAAGCGTCAAAAAGGTCAAAGGAGTTGGCGTAGAGGCTGGTGTGATGCCCGGTGAGGGTCTGGAAGCCGCCCCGCAGGTCGTAAGTCATAATCTGCACGTAATCCAGATACTTTACCGCTTCCTCCATCTGGGTATTGCGCACATAATAGCTGTCCCCCCCTGCGGCGATGGTAAGCATATACCGCCCCTGCTGTTTTGCCTCAAAGGCTTCCCGGATGGTTTTCAGGAGCAGGGTAAAATTCTCCTTATCCGCCTTATTAGCCCCTATGCCGGCTGCCGCAATACCGGGATATTCCCAGTCAATGTCAATGCCGTCCAGCCCGTATTCCTCTACCAGGGCAAGGCTGTCTGCCGCAAACTGTTCCCGGCCTTTTGGGGTAAAGGCAATCTCCGAAAAGCCCCCTGCACTCCAGCCGCCGATGGACAAGAGAATCTTCATTCCCGGGTGGATGGCGCGCAGGCGCTTAAGCCCTTCTTTGCACTCCGGGTGGTCCCAAACCACCCTTCCCTCCACCACATGCCCAAAGGCAATGTTGGCAACGTCCATACAACGCGCTTCCTCTTCCTTTACATCCCCAATCGCCCGCTCCGATATATATTCAATTAATAATGCCATCTGACTATCCTCCCTTTCATTGTTTTCATTCCTGCCCTTTGGCTAAAGCGTACAGGGCCATTACGCCTACGCCGGTGGCGCCTCCTAGCTGATAGGCAAACACCGGGTTCCCCACGCAGGCACTGCCTGCAATGTCCAGGTGTATCCAGGGCTTGCCTTCCGCAAATTTACGGATAAACAGGCCTGCCGTAATGCTGGGGCAAAAAGGCGCGCCGCTGTTTTTCACATCCGCAGAATCACTTTTTATCATATCCTCGTGCTCTTTGTACCAGGGCAGCCTGTGATACCGTTCCCCCACGCTTGCCGCAGCCGCCAGAAAGGCCTGGCAGAACTCATCGTTATCCGACAAAAGCCCTGTAATGCTGTTTCCCAGCATCTGGCCCATGGCGCCTGTTAAAGTGGCGATATCCACCACCCGCCCTGCCCTTTCTTTCCTGACCCCATAGCTTACCGCGTCCGCCAGGATCAGCCTGCCCTCCGCGTCCGTGTTCAGGATCTCAATGGACATGCCGTTTCCTGCCGTTACTACATCCCCAGGGATCATACTGCCGGGAGAAATCCGGTTTTCGCACATGGGGACAATGCCCACCACATTGGCCCCGGCATTGTTTTTCGCCATTGCGTATATGGCGCCAATCACTGCCGCGCCCCCTGCCATGTCTCCTTTGATGCCCTCCATAAATTTACTGCCTTTCAGGCAATATCCCCCGGTATCGCACATCACGCCTTTTCCCACAAGGGCGGTAATCTCCCCGTCCTTTTGGGGCAGATACCGCAGGACCAGCATACAGGGCGGATACAGGCTGCTCTCCCCTACTGCCAGGAATGCCCCCATTTTCTCTTCCCTGATCTGGCCCAGATCCAGAACCTCCACTTCCACCGGCAGCCCTTCCATCAAAGCTGCCGCCTCCGCGGCAAAATCCAGGGGGCGCAGACGGTTGGCCGGGCGGTTTACCATATCCCTTGCAAAGATTACCGCCCCCGCCAGGTTCCTGCCCTGCTCCACCATGCGCAGGGTGTTTTCATTCTCCGGGACCCCTGTAAAAGCCACCTGCCAGTCCTCTTCCTCTTCCTCTTTAAACTTCTCCGGATGATAAAGCCCCAGCACAAGGCCTTCCGCCGCTTCCTGCAAAGCCTCCTGCCCAAAAAGGGCAAGCACAGCCCCCACATCGCAGGAGAAGCTTTGTATCTTCTTCTCCTTCATCTCCTTTGCGGCTGTGGCAAGGATCTCCCTGACTTTTCCGCTTTCCGGGTCTTTGCCGTCACCCATTCCCACCATAAGGGCAAAACTGCCGTCTTCTTCCAGGAATCCCCATTTTTCCAGGAACTTACCGCTAAATACTTTTGTCTGTTTTTCCCCTTCCCGGTAAAAACACACCCTGTCGCCGCCGGCCGGCCCTTTCAGGGTAATTTCTGCTGCACTCATTCTGGATTTGCGGTATCCTGTACCTTTTAACTCTGCTGCTAACATCTCCTGCTCCTATTTCCGCTTACGCTGTTTTTATTCGATTCTTTCTATAAGAAGCTGCACTGCCCCCACATTGTAGCCTGCCGTGGCGTAAAGCCCGTACCCTTCTTCGTCCCTGGCCACTGCCAGAGGGTATTTGTTCTTCTCCACTTCCATAAGCTGGGCAACCTGGACGGAATCCTCCCAGCAGCCTGCATCCCAGAGGCCGATCCCTGGCAGGGCTTTCATTACCTTCTCCAGTGTGCCCCCTTCTTTTACAGGGCTTCTCTTTAGAAGGAATATCTTCTCCTGGAACCGGGAAACCTTCTGGCTGTTTTCCAGCAGCTCGTTTAAAATATGCTCTGTGGGCTCTTTTCCTTCCTCCAGCCAGATACAGATATTCTTTGCCCCCCGGCTTTGCTCCCCAAGGGATTTGGTTCCCTCCTGGGCTTTTATGGCAACATCCGGCAGGGGGACCTTTTTCCCTTCCAGGGCTGCTGCCATGGCATGCTGGCATACCTGGGCCGGAAGCTCCTGCCCTTCTTCCAGGGCAAGCACAAGCTCCCTGATCAGTTGGTTGCCGTCGCTTTTGCGGAAATTGGCCAGCAGCCGGTAACAGCCCGGCGGCAGCTCCAGCGCCAGCCTGTTATCGCTGATCTTTTCCGCCTCTTCCTGGAGCCCCAGCACCTTCCAGCTATCCCCCATCCACTGGGACAAGGTCCAGGTGCTGAAATATTTCCACTCCCTCTTTTCTTTGAAAGAGAGCAAAAGCTTTCCCCCGGAAAGGGGCGCTTCTTCCTGCACCGCGACCAAATGGAATGCCCCATCCCTGTAATATTCAGGCATATGGCATACCGGGTTTAACCTGGCGGGAATGCCAAGGCTTCTGCACACTGCCACAAACAAAAGCTTCCGGCTGTCCTCGTTGACACACTTTCCCTTTAAGGCACCCAGGGGCGTAACCTGCAAAGTCCGGTATTCCCTCTCCCCTGCCCCGGGAATGGGCAGGCAAAGCTCCGTCCATATAAGTGCCGGATGCTCCCGGTATTTCCCTGCATCCTCTCCCAGATACGCCTTTAACCCCTTCCGGTAACAGCTAAGCTCTTCGCTGCCCACCCGGGGATTTAACAGGTACTTTACAAAGATCTCCTCGGGATACCTGTCCCCATAAGGGGATGCCTCCTGCAAATGTTCCTCCAGAAGCGATGCTTTCACATCATACAGGTCCTTCTCCTCCAGAGCCTTCAGCAGGGCAAGGCGGTAAGGATTGCCATCCGTTTCCAGAAATGCGGCTATCTGGCCAAAGTTGCCCGCCGCCGTTTTCAGAAGCTCTTCTGCCTCCGGGAACGCTGCCGCCCGTTTTTCGTCGAAATACCCAAGAAGGCGCTTCTGGCGGCACTGCTTTGCCTGCTCCAGTTTTTCCTCCCAGGCCGGGTCCGGGGCAGGCTCTTCCAGGATCTTCCCCACCGGGGCATGGAATTCATATTCCACAGCTTCCCCAACTACAGGCTTCTTTAGCCGGGCCTTTATTTCCCCGTCCCCCTGTACCATTACAGGGCAGGAGAAATACTCTCCCCGGAGGCTGCAGGCAACCAGAATCTCGCCCTTGCCCATCCTGATGCTGGCTTTTCCCTGGCTGTCCGTAGTAAGCGCCGCCACCTGCTGGTAGGCACCATAGTTGGGAACCTCCAGGTATACCCGGGTATCCTTAAGAGGGTTCCCTTCTTCATCCAGGATCTCCAGGACAAGCTCTGCCGTATCCCCATAGTGGTCTGTAACATTGATAAAAGATGCGCTTCCCCTGCGGGAAATCAACTGCTGCTCCCCTCTGGGCAGGCCAAAGCACCGGGCATGTACCAGGACCGCCCTGGACGCCGCATAGGAAAACCATCCCTGGTCCAAAACCGGTTCCGGTTCACATGCCCCCAGATAATGCCATCCGCCATGGCACCAGACCTCCACCCAGGCATGGTTGTCATCGCAATGGGCCCACCAGGGCGCATACACCTGCCTTGCGGCAATCCCCACGCTTCTTAAAACCGTCACCGCAAATACAGATTCCTCCCCGCACCTTCCGAAACCGCTTTTATAAACGGTAACCGCATTTGCGGTGCGGGCGCTTGCCTGATGGTAGGTGGCCATACGGGCACACCACATATTCACCGCAAGGATGGCCTCTTCTTCCTCCATATGCATGATTTCCTGCCAGACCATCCCGAAAAACCATTTCCGGCAGTCCTCGATCCATTCATTGTTAATCCGGTACGCCGCAACATTTTCCATAAAAATATCCTCCGGCAGCGCCCGGCACCATTTTACATTTTCCCGCAGGAAAGCCGCATGCTCCGCAAAGCCGCGCAGGACTTCTTCCTCCACGTCCACTAAGTCGCAAAAAGGCATCCCTTCCCTATAATATGACAATATCGTTTCCTGTAAACTTTCCAATTGACGACCCCCTTCCTTATCCATTTACGCGCCGCTTTTCCCTGTCCAGGGACCTGTTGCAGCACGCCAGTTATCAATTTGTTTACTTTGCAGTATTATTATACCATTTGTTAACAGAATATGCTATCTATTTATTATTTTGTTTATTTTGGCTGTTCTTCCTTGTAAACTCTGCCCCCCTTTGATATAATAAAAATATTAAGCAACATTCCGTATAAAGATTAAGAAAAGTGAGGTGCTCCCATGGCCGAAAAAAATGTAACCTGCCATATTCCCAAACCTGCCATTGATTTTAACCCGCCCGTTTACCACGTCCTCCCGGCGGCGAAACCCTTCCACCTGGACGGAAATATTGAAAAGGATTTCTGGGAGGACATTCCCTACACCTGCGACTTTGCGGACATTTCCGGCCCCGGCTTCCCGGTACCCCGGTTCCGCACCCGGGCGAAAATGTGCTGGGACCAGGATAACCTGTATATTGCCGCCCTCTTAGAGGGGGACGAGATCTGGGCTTCCATTACGGAACGGGATGCGGTGATTTTCCACGATAACGATTTTGAGATTTTTGTAGATCCCGATTCCGATACCCAGCAGTACTATGAATTTGAGATGAACGCCTTAAACACCGTATGGGACCTGATGCTCACCAAGGCTTACCGGGACAATGGCTCCCCGGTGAACTCCTTTGACATCAAGGGCCTCCAGAGCGCGGTACACATTAACGGCGGCCTAAACAATCCCCAGGGGCGAAACAGCAGTTGGTCTGTGGAGGTTGTCTTTCCTTTCACCTCCTTTATGGAATGCCTTGGGGGCAAAAAACGCCCTGAAACCGGCGACTTCTGGCGTATGAACTTCTCCCGGGTACAGTGGCTGGTAGATGTAAAGGATGGGCATTATGAAAAGAGGCTGGGAAGCGACGGGACTTCGCCCCTGCCGGAGGATAACTGGGTCTGGGCCCCTACCGGCGTGGTCAATATTCATTATCCCGAATTGTGGGGTTTTGTATTCTTTACCGATTCTCCCCAAAAGGAATTTGCCATTCCTGAACTGGAAAAGCAAAAATGGGCGCTGCGTACCTTATATTATGAAGAGCATCGTTTTTGGGATGAAAACGGATGCTTTACCGACAAGCTGGAGGAGCTGACGTCCCTGCCGCCATCTTTCCCGGTCTGCATTGAAACCACCAAACACTTCTTTGAAATATCATGCCAGAGCACGGAGGGCGGAACATTGTACATACTCGCGGATGGAAAAACCGTTTACCTTCCGGGGGAATAACCCTACGAAAGGATTGGACTCTACATGAAAAAAATTACACTGCAGGATATTGCCATCGCTTCCGGCGTATCCCGCGTCACCATATGGAAAGCCTTTAACAAACCGGAGAGCGTATCAGACGCTCTCCGCACCAAAATCATCCACACAGCCCTTGAACTTGGATATCCCTTAAACCCGGAAGTCATTGACCAGAATGCGTCATCCCTCTCCCTTAAGGGACACTCCTCCCGCCTGCCCTTTCACATTGCCCTGGTGGTCTCCCGCCCGGAAACAAGCATATTCTGGGGAAAAATCATAACCAGCCTTTCTGAGGAATTGTCCCAGACAGATACCAGCCTTTCCGTGGTCTGCCTCCCCTTTGAGACAGATACGGATTATGTGCTGCCGGATGTCTTCACCGACGGCTCTCTTCATGGCCTGATCATTATGAACGTTTATTCCCATAACCAGTTCCATGCCTTAAATGAACTGCCCATGCCGAAAGTGTTCCTGGACTGTATACCCGGCATTCCCTTTAACGGACTGAACGGGGATTTGCTGCTATTTGAAGGACGCGACACCACGGAAAGCATTGTGCGCCATGTGGCAGGGCAGGGCTGCCGGAAAATTGCCTTTATCGGTGACATCCATTACGCCCGGACAAACTATGAACGCTATGCGGGATACCTCTCCGGCCTGGCACAGGCAGGTTTGCCCCAGCTTCCCCGTTACTGCCTTACCGGCCCTATTGCCTATGATTCCTATCAGGTGGAAATCAACAGTTTCCTGGACTCCTTTGAGGAAATGCCCGATATGATTGTATGTGCCAGCGATTATATCGCCCAGCTCACCTTCCAGCAGCTTATGCTGTTAGGCTACCGGATTCCGGAGGATATCATGCTCAGCGGTTTTGATGATAACTTCGAATTCGCCCATACCAGGCACATTACTACCGTCCATGTACAGAACAAAAATACAGGCATCCTCCTGGCCAGCCAGATTCTCCACAGGCTAAAGCATCCGGATACCGATTACCAGACTGTTTACCTAAGGCCCAAGGTGGTCTTCCGTTCTTCCACCCAGAAAACACCCGGGCGGGCTTCGTAGTTTATGCAAGCCGGGCAGGGGATGCCCCCTGCCCGGTCCTGCCACCAGTTCCCTCACAGGGCTTTGTAGCCAAAAAAGCCTGTTTCCTTCCTTTCCACCATCTGCACAAAATCCGGAAGTGCCATTTCCCCCAGATCCTGTTTTCCTTCCTCTGCATCCCTCGCCCTGACAGACAGGGTCTGTTTTTCCTGCTCCTTTTCTCCCAGGACCAGCATATAAGGCACTTTCAGTAGCTGCGCTTCCCTGATCTTGTACCCCAGCTTTTCCTCCCTTTGGTCCAGCTCTGCCCTGATATTTTGGCTTTTCAGCTTCTCCGTTACTTCCCCGGCATAGGCCAGGGACTTCTCCGAAACAGGAAGCACCATCACCTGCACAGGGGAAAGCCATACCGGGAATCTCCCTGCGTAGTGTTCAATGAGAATACCCATAAACCGTTCAATGGAGCCAAACACTGTGCGGTGTATCATAATAGGTCGGTGCTTCTCCCCGTCTGCCCCCACATAGGAAGCCTCAAAGCGCCGGGGAAGCTGGAAGTCCAGCTGAATGGTCCCACACTGCCAGGTACGCCCGATAGAATCCTTCAAATGAAAATCCAGCTTAGGGCCATAAAAAGCCCCGTCCCCTTCATTCACCATATAAGGGATACCCATCTCCCGGATGGCCCGCTCCAGGGCTCCCGTAGCCAGCTCCCACTCTTCCTGGGTCCCAATGCTGTCCTCTGGCCTTGTGGAAAGCTCCACATGGTAAGAAAAGCCAAACCGGGAGTAGACCTGGCCAATCAGCCTTACCACTTTTTGGATCTCCTCTACCACCTGCCCTTCCGTCATAAAAATATGGGCGTCATCCTGTGTAAGGCACCTTACCCGCATAAGGCCGTGAAGCTGTTCATGCCTGTGCACTACCCCCAGCTCCCCCAGCCGCAGGGGCAGTTCCTTATAAGAGCGGGGCTCCATCTTATAGACCAGCATGCCGCCCGGGCAATTCATGGGCTTAATGGCAAATTCCCTGTTGTCAATGGCCGTAGTATACATCTTATCCCGGTAATGCTCCCAATGCCCGGAAATTTCCCACAGACGGCGGTCCAGCATCATAGGTGTTGCGATCTCCTGATACCCCTCCCTTTCATGGAGCTTCCTCCAATAACCGATCAGCAGGTTTTTCAGGGCCAGCCCCTTGGGCAGGAAAAAGGGAAAGCCCGGCCCCTCCTCCATGATCGTAAACAGTCCCAGCTCTTTTCCCAGCTTCCTGTGATCCCGTTTCTTTGCTTCCTCCAGCATATGCAAATACTGTGCCAGCCCAGAAGCCTCCGGGAAGGAAACGCCGTAGATCCGGGTAAGCATCTTATTTTTTTCATCCCCCCGCCAGTAGGCCCCTGCCAGGGACAAAAGCCGGAATGCCCCGATCCGGCAGGTATTGTCAATGTGGGGGCCTGCACAGGACTCCTCATAGTCCCCCTGCCTGTAAAAGCTCACAGTTTCCCCTTCCGGGAGGGCCAAGATCAGTTCCACTTTATAAGGTTCCTTCCTCTCTGCCATAAAAGCAGCCGCTTCCTGCCTTTCCCTTTCGCAGACCTCCAGCGGCAGGGCTTCTCCGATAATTTTCCCCATCTCCTTTTCCACGTCTTTTAGCTGTTCTTCTGAAAAGGGGACGCCGAAATCAAAGTCATAGTAAAAACCGTTTGATATTGCCGGGCCAATGGCGCACTTGGTATCCGGATACAGCCGCTTCACCGCCTGGGCCAGCACATGGGCGCTGGTATGCCAGAATGCCTCACGGACTTCCTTTTCCTCAAAACTCCCCTCATAAATACTTCCATCCCTTCTTAACACTTTCATCTTCCACTTCTCCTTTCCTACGAAATAAAAAAACACCCTTAAATATACGCTCTACGCATATATCTAAGGGTGCCATCGCACGGTTCCACCTTAACTTTTCACTTCAGATTCTGGGCAGGCTCACTACTGCTCCTGAAAATCCTATCCTTTAACGCAGGCATACGGTAACGCTTAACAGCTTACACTTTAGGCATTACAGCTCCGGAATGGTTTTCCCATTCATTCCCCATAAGCGGCTTCCACCAAACGCCCCTCTCTCTGGATGGTTCCTGCACGGTACTCTTTTCCGTCATTGCTTTTCATTTCCTTCTCCCTGGGAGTAGGATCATTTTTGTTAATGATAACACGGCCTTTCTGTGTTGTCAAAGGAAATTTTATCCCATTTGGCAACAGAAAGTATGGGAAGTTTATTTCCTTTTCTTGAAAAACCAGATATAATAATAAAACCAATGGCAATTTCTATCAAAAAATCAGTAAAGGAGTTATTATGAAATATCAGAAAAAAATCATATTAAAAAATGGTATGGAATGTTATTTGAGAAACGCAGCCGAAAGTGATGGGCCCCTTGTATTAGAGAACTTTAATCTCACCCATGCCGAAACCGATTATTTACTTACATACCCCGATGAAAACAAGTTTGATGCAGCCCAGGAAAGCCAGTTTCTGAAAAAAAAGGCTGATAGTGAAAATGAGATTGAGATGGTGGCTATGGTCAATGGCGCAGTCATAGGGACCGCCGGGATCCAGGCAGTTGGCATGAAATATAAGGTGCGGCACCGTGGGGAATTTGGCATGAGTGTCCTGAAAGAGTTCTGGGGGCTTGGAATCGGGCGGGCATTGATGGCTTCCTGTATTGAATGTGCAAAGGCTGCTGGCTATCACCAGCTTGAACTGAATGTGGTCGCTGAGAATGTAAGGGCTTTATCCATGTATGAAAAAGCAGGGTTTGTTGAATATGGCAGAAATCCCAAAGGCTTCCGTTCCCGTATCACAGGATTCCAAGAGGTTGTTTCTATGCGGCTGGAATTGTAACCGGCATACAGGCCACTGCATAAATTTGAGTGAAAGATCTGTAAAATCTTTCACTCTTTTTCTCATAAGCCCCCTTAAATCTTCCCACAGAGATCAAAGCGATTATTTTGGCGGTATAAGGCTGCGGCCGCCGCCAGGATCATAAAGCAGATCACAGCCTTCAGATAACCCCCGTATGCTTTGGGAACGGCCCCTACAGCCACTGCCCATAAAATCGCCAGTACCGGTCCCCCCATTCCCCCAAGCAGGGAGGAGGCGCTTTGTTTCACGATACGTACTTCGCTCTCCCATTCCAGCACAGGTAAGTGTAAGTTGATGGTGATGCCATACACACTGGAAAACAGGATGGTCACGGCGGGAATCAGCAGCATCCACAAGATCTCCCCGGCTTCTGGCCTGCATGCGATAATGAGAAGCAGCTCTGACAGCAAATAAAAGGGCAGGATCAGCAGCAGGCCCATGAGAATCTTTGCATCCAGGATATTCTTTGTGGACAGGGGCAGGCTTTTGAGGATCCACCAGTTTTTGCCCTCCAGGGAGATGGATGTTGCTGTGGTGGCCATCATGCTGGACACACCGGCTATCACAAACGGGGCAGCCTGGCTTATATCAATGGGAACCGGCAAAAAGCCTTGAAAGGTCTCTGTGCCGGTTACGAGCAGCGCCCCGGAAAGAACACAGCCCATGATCGGCCCAATGATGGTATTGGTCACATAAATGCTGGAAGAAAAGTACCGGGCAAACTCCCGCCTGCACAGTGAAAACAAAACAGAGCTGGCCTTCAGCGTCCCCATCTGGTAATCGTGCTTTGCCACACTCCCATAAAGAGCCTGGCAGATCTTCCGGAAGCAAAGGGCAACCCCTGCCGCTGCCACTGCAAATACCGCCAACGCCAGCAGGGTGTACGCTGCGCAGCCCAAAATATCCCCGCCAGTTATCGATGTGCCAAGCCACACCGCCGGTGGGTATACCTTTCCTAACAGCGCCATAACAGAGTCAGACAGGTTTTTCAGCATTTGGGGATCCATATTCTCCATTGCCGATAACCGGGATGAACCGTACATGATCCCTAATACCGCAACGATCGACAAGCCTGCGGAGGCCAGGCTTTTGTGGCGCATCCGGGAGGATATAGCGGTGATCACCGTGCCAATGAAAATTGAGGCAGCCATGGGGATAAGGGGGACACTCCCGATCCCAAGAAGCCCTGTGAAATAAAAGCCAATACCCGGATGGACGTTCCACGCATATACCGCCATACCAGGCAGGAACACCGCCAGCGCCAGCAACAGGTCTTCCACATACATCCGAAGTAACCGGCTGACGGCTACTGCCCCCTTTGGCAGCGGCAGTGCGCACAGGATGTCGTATCCTTCCCTCCGGAAGATCGTCCCTGCTGCTTTGAACATACCGAAAGCAAATATCAGTAAGCTGGAGATGGTGATAAGATAAGCAGGGACTGCCTCCCCCAATCCTAAGAAGATCATCCCATAGGCCAGGTTTCCCACATAAAAGACCACCATGGCAAGCAATAAGAGCCACACAGCCAGTAAGCCAAGAGATCTTCTTTTCACCCTTTTGTCCTTGGAAAACCGTATCACATTAAGCCCGTAAAGATTACAAAGCTCCAGCTTTGCCAGTATCTTGATCTCTTTAAACATGCACTGCCACCTCCATAAAGATAGATTCCAGGGACTGCCCCTGTTTCACAATGGCTTCCATATCACCGGAGGCAACCAGCGTCCCTTCCCTGATAATGGCCACTTTATTGCACAGCTTCTCCGCCACATCCAGCACATGGGTAGAAAAGAAAATGGCACCCCCTTCTGCGCAGATACTGTGCATGATATCTTTGAGTATCACTGCGGCTTTGGGGTCAAGCCCCACAAAGGGTTCATCCAGGACCAAAAGCTTCGGCTGATGGACCAGGGCGGAAAGCAACGCCAGCTTTTGCTTCATTCCATGGGAATAGGTGGAGATGAGATCCCCCAGGGACGCCGTGATCTCAAATGCTTCTGCGTACTTTTGGATCCTCTCCTCCCTGTCCTTTGCCCCAACGGCAAAGACATCGGCAATGAAATTCAGATATTGAATGCCTGTAAGGTACTCATACAGATCCGGGTTATCCGGGATGTAGGCAATTTGGCGCTTGCAGGCAAGGGGGTCTTTCCGTATATCCTTTCCGCCAATCTGTATGGTCCCGGCATCAAAGTCCTGAATGCCGGTGACACATTTGAGTGTGGTCGTTTTCCCTGCACCATTGTGGCCAATAAAAGCGTAAATATCCCCCGGCGCAATGTGCAGGCTCAGGTCTGTGACCCCCTTGCTGCTTCCTTTATAATGTTTCGTCAGATGTTCCATCTTTAACATAATGATCCTCCATTCTTGCCCAGCCCGCGAATTTGGGCGCAAACACAAATTTACCTGTTAAAAATCTATTTTTAACAGCACTCTCCTTCTCCCTCCGCTAATCTGCGGACAAGCCTTTGGAATTCCTCTTTTTCCCTCAGGCTGTCAAAAGCAGAGTGCTGCAAAGCTTTGCACAGGCTCTGACAGATAAAACTTTTATCCCGGGGCGCCATGCTTCCCAGGGGCAATCCTTCGATCCACCGGTCCAGCCGGTCAAAGTAATCGTCTCCATGAAGCACAGCCTGCTCTGCCTTCAGCAGTTTTCCCACACATGTCCCAAAAAGGCGGAGCCTGGCTAACGCTTCCCCCTCCCTCCCATTTACCGCATAAACCATGGCTGACTGGAAATGAAACTGCGCGGCTGCGTTGGGTTGAAGTTCTTCCAGGTGATACAGTTCCATGATCCCTGTGATACGCCGGATAGTCTCCTCGCACTGATCTATATCGTCTTCATTCATGGACAGGGCCAGTATGGCATCGCCTGTGAAATCCAGCAAATCCAAATATTGCTTTACCTGGACATAGTCCTTTGCCCTTTCCCTATCTCCGGATAATTGGTACGCCTGTACCAGCAAGGTTCCCTTCTGCCCGGCAAGGCGGCTGGGATCTGCAGCAGGTTCCAACGCTTCAATGGCCTCTGCCGCATTTCCAAGCTGGAGGGATAACCCTGCCCTCAGAACCACAGCGTCGCTGCAAACGCCCACATCACTGCAGTTTTCTACGATCCGGTCACACCATCCCACCGCTTCCTGAAGGATGGACCTGCGTTCCTCCTCTGTCCCTGCCAGCATGGAATGATTCCAGTACAGAATCCCAAGCTGGAGCAGAAGGGGATAGCAGGCATAATATTTATGGGCGATCTTCCTAGCCCTCTCCAGGGCATCCGCAAAGGGAAGGGACGCAAAATCTCTCGACAGGTCTGCATATTGACGCCGGATCTGCTGGCTGGAAAGCTGGGCTTCATATCCGATCAGTTGGTCTACTGATACATCAAAATATGCGGCAAGCTGGGGCAAAAGCAAAAGGTCTGGCGTATTGATCCCTTTTTCCCATTTGGATACAGATGCTTTGGTGACACCCAGGAAATCAGCCAGCTCTTCCTGGGTCAGCTTCTTTTCATGGCGGAGCCTTACGATATTGTCCGATAAATTCAATTTATTCATGGTCTTTATTCTCCTGCATCCCTCAAAGTATTCTTTTTGTCATTATTATAGCAAGAAGCGCCTATGCCATTCAATCGACCATCACGATACTTTAGTATATAAAATCAACCAATAGGAAACACTTCCCCGTGCAGCGCCTTAGTGACAAATACTTTATATTTTGCAGTTTCAATCATTTTCACAATCTTGTCATATGTTTGTTTATAATTTTCCGGCAAAATCAATTCATTTCCCATTTGGTCTTCTTCCCGTTTTTTGTAATTTTCTATTTCGGAGAGGTATTGCTCTTTCTTAGCAATAAGGTTATCTATTGCCAAACATTTTTGTTTAAGATAATCTGCTATTTCTTTCTGTTCTTCATAAGCTCCAAACTATCTGCGGATTTGAAAATGTCTGACGAAGATATTTCTTTAAGCAGTTTACCATTATGTAAAAAACTGTAGTCCGTTGCAATATGTTCTAACTCATCCAAGATATGACTTGATATAATGATTGAAATATTATTATCTGCGTTAAGTTTCAGAAGCAGTTTCCTAAATGCAATAATTCCCATTGGATCAAGCCCGTTAGCAGGTTCGTCCAGTATTAGGAGTTTAGGATTGTGAAGTAATGCGCTGGCAAGTGATAACCGCTGCTTCATACCTAAAGATAAATGTTTTGCCCTTTTTTGCTTTTGACCATATAATCCCACTAATTCTAAAGTCTGATTTGCACAGTCAGTATCTTTTTTTCCGCAATATTGCAGTTGGCTGATATATAGGTTTTCCAAAACAGACAAATTAGAATATAGGGCAGGCGCTTCAATCATAAACCCGATATTTCTACGTTCCTTTATCATCTCTGCTTCTGTATTGGCATTCGCTAATACTACCTGGCCGGAAGTTTGCCGCGATAGTCCAGCCAAAATGCGAAACAATGTCGTCTTTCCCGCACCATTTTCACCAATAAGCCCGTAAATACTTCCTGTTGGCACTGATAAAGACACTTCCTGTAAAACTATGGTGTTCCCATATTTTTTGCATAGGTTATTTACTTTTAAGATATATTCTTCCATGTATAAGCGTTCCTTTATTTAATAAAATATACAAAAAAGCAGAGCTAATAACTATGAATAAATTACTCATGCGTTATCGGCTCTGCGTCTGTGCGTCTGGCTCTTTGATAACAAATATCTGATATTCTTTTGCTTCAATTAAACTTTCCTGTTTACATTTAGGACAAAATAGGGGAAAATTTATAAGGACGGTATCTTTGCGGACTTTAGTCCTTGTTTTACTTCCGCAGAAAGGGCATAAAATCCAGTCTATTTCACCCATATAAAATCATACTCCTTTGCCGGCTCTTGAAGATTGTTGTCTTTGTCCCCTTTTTTCCTATATTCTTTGATAGCCTTGTTTCTAAGCGGTATTCCAACGCCTATTAAAAGCCCTACGGCCAAAACAGTAAAATCCATGCCCTCACCTCACATTTCTTTATTTTTCAATATCTTAATAGATGCCGATATGGAAACAACATACATTGCAATAACAAAAATGATAGCTAATAACATTAGCAGAACAGGGGAATTGATAACTGTAAAAAGCAGCTTATTTTCACCGACAGGAATTTTTGTAATGAGTAACAAGGTCATCAAAAATCCTGCAACCGGGATATACATAAATACTCTGCCTTTGATAGAACCAAGTTTATAATATCCGGGCAATTGAAAAACTGTATAAAGAGCAAAAAGGAATATCCCTATGACAGCAGCACTTATATAATCGAATATATTAATGCTTTCTCCCAAAATAGTTAATATGACAGGGTGTGTAATTAAAGAAAATATTAGTGCAGTGAAACCCATGATAATGATAAAAATATAGCGCCCAATAACCATGTCACTTTTTCGGATTGGCAAAATGCCGTAAAGCCGTTCCATAGAGTTCTTTTCTGTAATAGAAAAGGTATATCCCGTTGTCATTGCAATAAAGCACATTGCAAATGAAATTCCTGTCAACAAAGAACGGTTAATGGCGGCAAATATAACAGGCAATACCATTGTGAAACATATTGTTTTCACATAAGGCTTTATTAAAGAAAAATCCAGTTTTGCTGATTTCCAAATATTACTCATACTGTCCACCCCTCTTGCTGGTAAATACCACAATATCGTCAATGGTTGCCGGTTCCACATTTAAGTGTGCAAACTGTTTCAAATCCTCGGTTTTAACAAGAGCTTCAAATCCAGTTGAGAAGTTCCTGATACCAAAGATTTTTTTGTTCAAATCCACAGATAGTTCTTCACACCCACCTTTGACTATTCTAAAACTATCTATAAACTCATCTTTACCGCCACTAAAAAACAATTCCCCATAACTGATATAGGTAATGTAGTCAGCAGCCCGTTCCAAATCCCCGGTAATATGGGTAGAGAACAAAACGCTGTGTTCCCCGTCTTCAATATATTCCGACAAAATATGAAGAAGTCCATCTCTTGAAACAGGATCAAGCCCGCTGGTAGGTTCATCTAATATTAATAATTTTGCATCATAAGAAAAAGCACAGGCAAGCATAAGTTTCATCTGCATACCTTTGGAAAGTTCTTTTACCTTTTTAGAGGGTTGGATATGAAACCTTTTCAATATTTCTGAAAATTTTTGCTTATTCCAATTTTCATAAAAAGCTGATACAGACTTTTCAACCTGTGAGATTTTCCACTCATCACTAAAATAATTGGAGTCAAAAACAACGCCTAAATTTCTTTTTGCTTCCTGTTCGTTGGCAATATTGTCAAATCCTAAAATCTTTACTTCCCCACTTGTACGTTTTAACATATTCAGTATGAGTTTTATCGTGGTAGTTTTTCCAGAGCCATTTGGCCCGACCAGTCCCATAATATACCCTTTTGGTAAAGTAAAGGTAATGTCATGTAACCGGAAACCCTCAAAAGATTTTGATAGATTTCTTACTTCTAAATAATTATTCATCTGTTTTTTCCTCCATTAAAATACTCAAAAGATGATGTAATTCTTCTTCTGAAAGATTTGCAACACGCGCCGCGTTTATTGCTTCCGATAAGTTATTTTCTATCTTGCAAATTAGCTGTTCCCGCAAAAGTTCAGAACCCTGTCCTAAAACAAAACAACCCCGTCCTTGAATATTCTTTACAAATCCCTCCTGTTCTAATTCCGTATACGCTCTCGTTACAGTCAAAACACTAATTTTTAATTCTTTAGCAAGTGTCCGTAATGAAGGAAGCGTTTCGTCTTTTTGTAAATCACCGGACATAATAGCCGATTTAACTTGCTGCTTAATTTGTTCATATATCGGTATGCCCGATATATTTGAAATAATGAGTTTCACAATCCATCTCCTAACCGCTTATACTGTTATGCTTTTATGCAAAACAGTATAACACACAAAACAGAAAGTGGCAAGAGAAGAATAACAAGCACTGCCCATGTCCGGACACTAGGAGAAATTCCCCATACTTCCCTACCGTCCGTATGATGAAATTTCCATAGGAAATGTATCCAAACTGACTTGGAAAGCCAGTTTACCCTCCTTTGATTTCCTTTCCTCTTTTTCTCCACGACAAACGCATGAGTTAATTAATTGTGAATGAATTCTTTTTTTTGGTATGATAAAAGAAAAAGGGGATTTTGCCATAAATGAATTATTGGAGTGGATGGAATATATTGAAGATAACCGTCAACAGGCAAAGGTAAGGCATAAACTAAAAGATATTATTGTGACCGTGCTTTTTGCAACACTCGCAAATGTGGATGACTGGGTGGAGATGGAATATTTTGCCCACTACCATGAGGAATATCCCTAAAAATATATTGAACTTGCGCACAAATCAATAATGGCAATACCACGCCTCCGGCAGCCAGCACGACCAACGCAGCGGGAACTTTAATCTCACTAACTCTGCTGGTACTCTTCGGAACGCTGGTATCAACGGCCACAACTAGCCGTCGCGCGGGGCTGATAATGTCTGGGGTTCAACTGGCTTAGGCGGTTACAACCTCAACTTTAATGCCGCCGATGTACACCCGTCGTAGGATCCGGACAACCGTTGGAACGGTTTCTCCCTCCGCTGGTTTTGGCCGAGGCGGGTGCCGATCTTTCCGCAAATTTTATAGGAATCCTGGTATAATGGAACTGCCGGGCCCATAAAATTCCTCTCGTTGTTATTTGCATACAGTCATAAAAACAAAAACGGACGGCACCGCACCGGATTGTACAGGTTGCCGTTATGGGCGGGTCCGGCTTCCTCTGATGCCTTTTTTCTTGCCATGATTGTTGGGAAGACCAGCTGTCTGCCTGCCGTGTACAGAACTATGGCCCTATGTACTGGAGAACCACCCAAGCAAAATCAGCGCAGGATATTCTCATAATCTTGCAGGTCATGGTAAATGCCTTCAACATAAGCCCGGTCACCGTCTATGGTATACACCATCAGATACTTATGTTTCCGGAAATGGATTGTACGGTAGCCTCTGGCCCGCAGTACGCTATCATCACAAAGTTTCAGCGAGCCCACCATATGGGAAAGGCAGGCTACCGTATCATCAAAATCATCCGCAACGCTCGTTGCTGCCTGTTGGTTTTGAAGTTCATAAACAAGATAATTTATAATTTCCCGGAAATGCGTTTGTGCCCGTAGAGACAGGACGACATCATATTCCATACTCTTTTCTGACCTCCGCAATGAAATCCCCGGCTTCCTGATATTCGCCGTTCTGAATCTGTTGACGGGAAACTTCTAAGTCTTTATAGATATCCTCCCTGCTTTTTAGTGGGAATGGGCATCCCGCGTCCCGCCGCTGGAGAAGCTTCCTGGCAAAATTCTGGACCTCTGCCAAATCAGCTTCCGGCATGACTTTTATCATAGAAATCGTATTCTCCAACATCGTCATGGCATTACTCCTTCCTGACTGGTTATGGTATCGTGGTTATTATGTCTCACCTATGCCCATATTATAGCATCTTATTTTGAGAATAGAAACCACCTGCCGTTTTGTTTATGGTCTTTTTATTTTTGATGTTCAGATAACGGCGTCACTATGGCTCGGGAGTTTGACAGTTAAATAATCCAAAAAGTACTCGCAGGTCGCACATAACCTGTTTTTTTTGTGTCAATTTATTTGTTTTTATATATGTTATTTTATGTTATTGTGTAGTATAATAGGAAGATGAGGAATGATATATGAATCTTCACATAACAAAATCTAAAAATGCAGAGTCTTTTTATATCTGCAAATCTTATGTAAAAGCAAATGGAAGTACTACCTCTACAATTGTACGCAAGCTGGGAACTTTAGAACAGCTTCTTCCGCAGCATGGCCCTACAAGAGATGACGTTGTTGCATGGGCAAGAAATGAAGTGAAAATAGAAACTGAAAAATATAAAAAGGAAAAAGAAGCAAAAACAGTATTGATTCCATTCCACGCTGACAGGCAATTAGATTATGGTAAACAGGCCTTCTTCCGTGGCGGCTATCTTTTTCTCCAATCCGTTTATTATCAGCTGCAAATGAATAAGATCTGCCGGAAGTTAAAACAAAAATATAAATTCAAGTATGATATCAACGCAATCCTGTCTGGCTTGATCTATACAAGGATTCTGGAGCCTTGCAGCAAGCGTTCTTCTTACAAGGTGGCATAAAGCGGTAAATCTGATGTAACAGCCAAAAATCATCAATGTGTGAAATGATGTCAATGGATTTCTCTTGATCTGCCTTGATAAGTTTTTCTCTGTCGCTCATGCCACACCCTCCTTGTCGTCCGCAAATACTTTGACAAAGGAATAAATCTTAATCAGCCATTCCAAGTTACTTATTCCTGATAACATTTCTACAATGCGGTTGACGTAAAATTCTTTACTGT
>CAJTVD010000012.1:29705-64733 GCA_910579495.1 uncultured Lachnospiraceae bacterium | reverse complement strand
TGATATCAGAATCCGTAATCTCTGCTTTACGTCCACGTCCCTTGTTGTCATGCAGGGCAGATTCAATGCCGCCGGCATTATATTTATCAATACATAACCTTACAACAGAAATACAGACGTCAAGTTTATCTGCAATGTACTCATTAGAATTATTTTCTGATTTCAAGAGTAGTATTTTCGCTCTGATATAGGTTCTTGCCTCAACAGTGCCCTGGCGAAGGATGCTCTCTAAAGCTTCTTTATCACCTTGTGTAAGGTTAATGGATTTTATTGAATTTGGCATAATACGACCTCCTCTGCTGAGGTTATTATACCACAATGCTAAACATAAGTCTAATTAAATTGGATTATACTAGTGTGCATGAAATAGCGTATGGGGCTTTTCATTGGCATAATACCGCAGGCAGGGCCTGGGGATATGGGGGTAAAAAATAAAATGGAAAATAAAGTTCAAAAATCCTATGAAATTGATATGTGCAACGGGCCTTTGTTTGGTAAAATCCTGCTCTTTACCCTGCCGCTGATGCTCTCAGGTATCCTGCAGCTTCTCTTTAACGCGGCGGATGTGGTGGTAGTTGGGCGTTTTGCGGGAAATGAGGCATTGGCGGCGGTGGGCTCTACAGGGGCGCTGACCAATTTGCTGGTAAATCTGTTTATCGGCCTGTCAGTAGGCGCCAATGTGCTGATTGCCAGGTATTATGGGGCAAAGCAGGAAGAAGAGGTGAGCCGGACAGTCCACACCTCTGTGCTGGTAAGCGCCGCAGGAGGCGTGGTTCTTGCAATAATCGGGATCCTTGCGGCAAGGCCTTTGCTGCAGTTGATGGATACGCCGGAAAATGTTATAGAGCACTCGGTGGTGTATATGCGGATTTATTTCCTGGGAATGCCTGTGATGCTTCTGTTCAATTTTGGCAGCGCCATTTTGCGTGCAATCGGGGATACCAGACGCCCGCTCCTTTACCTGATAATAGCAGGCGTGGCCAACGTAGCACTGAACCTGTTCTTTGTGATTGGGCTTCATATGGGAGTGGCGGGGGTGGCATTAGCCACTGTGATTTCCCAGTGCGTTTCCACAGCCCTGATCATCCGTTGCCTGGGAAACAGCCAGGGATGCTTCCGGCTTTGCCTGGGCAGGCTCCATATGGACTGGGACAAGTTTAAAAAGATTGCGGCAATCGGCCTTCCTGCAGGGATACAGGGGTCTTTGTTTTCTATCTCCAATGTGCTGATCCAGTCCTCGGTAAATTCCTTCGGTTCTGTAGCCATGGCAGGAAATACAGCAGGGAGTAATGTGGAAGGGTTTGTCTATACGGCCATGAATTCCGTCCATCAGACGGCGGTAAGCTTTACTGGGCAGAATCTGGGAGGCAGGCAGTATGGGCGGATTGACAAAATACTGATAGAGTGCCTTTTGTTTGTGACGGCAGTGGGGCTTTTGCTGGGGAACGGCGCAGTCTTTTTTGGGGAAAAGATTCTCGGCCTGTATTCCTCCGACGGGGAGGTGGTTGCTTACGGGCTTCGGCGTATGGGAATTATCTGTACCTTTTACTGCCTGTGTGGTATTATGGATGTATTGGTGGGCAGTATCAGGGGGCTGGGATATGCAGTGATGCCCATGGTGGTGTCCCTTTTAGGTGCCTGTGTTTTCCGGGTAGTGTGGATTTATACCATATTCCAGTGGGACAGGACCCTGCACACTTTATATATATCTTATCCGGTATCCTGGACGCTGACTGCCTTTGTCCACGGAATCTGTTTTTTGGCAGTAAGGAAGAAGCTGATGGGCTCCATGAAGAAATGATTCATCATGGAGCCGTAATGAGGGAGGTAATCGTTTGGATCATTTTCACATTGATATTAAGAAAATGCTGGTGTCGCTGTTGGCAGACGTTGAAGTCAGAAATGCCATCAAGAGTATATTTGACACGGACAATGGCTGTGGCAGTGCCATTTCCCTTGAAGGAAATCCCATACTCCGGCCAGGGGAATGCAAAAAGGATGCAGGCTATGAAGAACTATTGGATAATAAGGAAAAAGAATTAAGGGAGCTGAAAGCCCAAATTGAGAATCTGGAAAAGGAAATAGCTGAAAAAGATGAGAAGGCCAGGTTTATGCAAAATTGCCTGGACAGTGTAGAAGACGAAAAAAATAAACTGTGGGAAAAATTGAAGCCTGTAAAAGATTTTGCAGAAATTTGGGAAGAGCTCTCAGGGTTAGAGGGCGACTTGCGGAATTATTTGGGCGGGCTGGCAGGCAGCAATGAAATGTATGCATTTATGTCTCTGGGAAGAGAGCTTTCGAAGGTAAAGCAGCTGGGAAAATATATCCGGGATATTGCAGTGGCCGGTTCAACGGATGAAAATACCATAGAGGTATTTAACAGATATTTTTGTTTTTGCATCAATGTATATAATTCCGCATCCAGCGGTAAGCAGCTTTCCCATATCCCTGTTATGATTGGTGAAGAATATAGTTCAGAAAAATGCACGAAGACCTCATCCAGCAGTTTTAATGGGAGAGTAGAAAAAGTACTTGTCGACGGCTTCAAAAATAATGATGTGGAGTTCCGGCCGGTGGTAAAGACGAGTTAGGGAGATTGGCCGAAAATAGATAATTATGGAAGAATGAAAAAGAGGGAGATGGGATTAATTACCTCCACCTCCCTGTACAGCAGGACTGGCTTTTCCCTTTTAGAGGATAATGAGGGGCAATTATGGTACTATTATAAAAAATATGGTATTTTAATCCCACATGAACAGGAATATATAAGCATAGAACACAAGCATTATGATTTTTTACCTCAGATTGGGGAATTGAAAGTAAGTGGGGATAAATATAAATGGAGCCTCCTGTTAAGTGAACATGCCAAAGAGGTGTTCTCGGGGCTTGGCCAGGTTAATGCCTGTAAAGACTGGCATATTATGAAACGTGTATGGACATTGGACTCAGTTGACGGATTCAATTGGATGCCAAACAGATATAATTCTGTTTATGATGGAAAAGAGAAAAATGTAAGGATGGCCAGACCAAATGATAAAGAATCTATCCTGCAATGTATTTATGCGTCTAAAGCGGTTAAGGGGGGAGTGGCAGCTATGGATAACCGGGAAATTTGTGGGGCGATGAGACTTAAGCCAATAACTGCAGGTGATGTCCTTCCGGAAAAACCAAATAACAAGAAAGGAAATGATCCGAAGAATATGCAGATAAATAAAAATTCCAATATGCCCAAGGGAGTAGCGGCCCTTTTAGAGTGCGATAAGCGCAGATGCCGCCTGGAAGCCTATGAGGAGAGTATGCTCTATGACATACAACGCGGCCATTGGGAGTTATATGGCAGCGCAGATGGGGCGCTGAAGACACCGGCAGGCAAGATGGTTCCAAGGGATCCCAGGAAGGACATGAAAACGGGTGTTATTGGGATTGACTTCGGAACCAAAAGTACGGTTGTTGTGAAGCAGGACGGTACAAATGAGATCATACCGGTGCGGATAGGCACAGGCCATTGGGCATCAGAAGTCAGGGAAAGCGATTTTGAGAACCCTACCGTGATTGAATGCACAGATTTGGAGAGTTTTATCGCAAGTTATTTGGAAAGGGAGGGGAGGCCGCAGACAAACTGTGACGACTTTTTCATATCTTATGATGCATTTGAGGATTTCCGTAATTGCCCGCCAAACGAATTTTATGCCTATTATACAGACTTGAAACAGTGGGCAAACACGGAAAAGGAGAATGCCCGGGTAAAAGATAAAAAGGGCCGTGTATATTGGTTTAAGGATGAGACAAATGAAACTGCCATCAACCCTGTTGAGTTGTATGCCTATTATATTGGCATGTACATCAACAATATGCGTAACGGTATTTATATGAAGTATCTTATGTCGTTCCCAGTGGGATATGCCAGGGAAACCAGGGAATTCATTTTACGCAGTTTTGAAAAGGGGATTAAAAAGTCCCTGCCAGCCTGTATCCTGGAGGATGCGGAGTGTATGAAGAAGTTCAGGGTGGATTTTGGTATAAGTGAGCCGGCAGCATATGCTGTGACGGCTTTAGGGCTGGGGAACCTCAACCCCCAGGACGAGAATGACAGGTATATGTATGGCATTTTTGATTTCGGCGGCGGGACAACAGACTTTGATTTTGGTATTTGGCGCGGGGCCAGTGAGAGCGAGTATGAAATAGAAGGATACGATTATGTCCTGGAATGCTTTGGTGCAGATTCGGACATTACATTAGGAGGAGAAAACATACTTGAATTGCTGGGATATGAGGTATTTAAAAATAACCAGGGCCTGGCAAGGGAGAAAAAGCTGGTATGTACACTCCCCTTCGGGGTGCCTGCCTTTTTGGGCAGTGAGGAGCTGTTGTTAGATTCCCAGATAGCAATGAGGAATATGGTGCTGCTAAAAGAAGAATTGCGTCCCTTATGGCACCAGGAGAATGGATGGAGGGAGAAATACAGGCATACGGTTGAAGGTAATGGCGGGGAAGAACAGTATGAGGAATACCTTGAACTGACCCTGTACAGCAGGGAAGGGAAACCACAGCCTAATTGCAGGCTGGTGATCAACACAGAAGAATTGATACTTTTGGTCAGGCGGAGGATACAAAAAGGTGTTGATGCATTTTTCAGTTGCATGGAGAAGACATTTTTACATATAAAAGCAGCACAGAAACAGGATGACAAGGTCTATATTTTCCTGGCGGGTAATTCCAGCCGGTCGGTGTTTGTCAGGGAATTGTTCCTGAAAAAGATTGACGGATACCAGCAGAAGTTTAAAAAATTGGACAGCAATGCGGGCGGCTATAATTATTTCGAATTAATAGAGCCATTAAAAGACCAGATAAGCGGAGAAAGATATACGCCAAATGCAAAGACCAGCGTTGCTTACGGCCTCCTAAAAAGCCGGGAAGGAAGTTCCATAAAAGTTGTTAAAAATGAGGAGACAAATGCAGCAGAGCAGGCACGGTTCAAGTATTTTCTTGGCAGGGAGCGCAGGCATAAATTTGATTGCAGGCTGTCTCCAGCACAGATAACATATGGGGAGTGGGTGCAATTCCAGGGGACAGCCAAACCTGTTATCCGCATATATTATACCACGGATCCTATGGCTGATTCGAAAAAGGCACCGCTGGATATCGGCAACATTCCATATAGTGAGATTAACATAGAGCCAAAGAAGGATCAATTTTTGTTTATCAGGACTTGTGGGCCAACTGTGATTGAGTATGCCATTGCAGCGCGCCAGGAAGAGATTGATGATAATAGTATAAAATCCTTTCCTATTGATGCCTGATATTACAATGTAAAGAAATACGCTGAGAAAGGAGCATAGCTATTATCATGCTGCATAAAATCCTGTTTTTTATCCATTATGATGAAAAAAGTTACGAAGACCATTTTTATGCATATCTTGCAGAGAAAGATGATCTGGTAAAGGTGTTTCTGGCCGATGAATTACAGAATTTTTTGGAGGCAGTGGCAAGGCGTTCAGGGTTCCAGGAGGGGGATCTCCTTGACTTATATTTGGCCCAGGACGGACAGTGCCGGGAGAAATATGAATTTGATGCACTGTTTTTGGAAGCGGGAATGAAGTTATCTGAATACAGTAGCTGGACGGATGAAGAGGCATTTGAAGCCATTTCCCAAAAGGTTATGGGACAAAAAGAAAGGGTTGCACTGCACGGACGTAAGAAGGGGATCGGAACCCAAAAGGAATTTTCAATGGAAGCTTATTGCAGGTACTGCGCTGCCCAGGGGGAAAATTCAAAAGATTCCATAGCAGAGCCTGCCAGGCAGGCCAAGACAGGGAAGCCGCCCCTGGCAGAACTTATGAGAAAAGTTGCAGAAGGGAGATAAAATGCAAAACATGGAATTAAACAACGAAGAAGAACGACGGCATTACGCCCAGCGTATCCGGAAACAAAAGGAAGCGCTGGAGAATCTGTTGGAGATTGCCAGCCAGCACAGAAGGCTTTTTAACTCTGATATTCTAAGACAGTTACATGAGCGGGAAGAGGAATGCCAACGCTTATGCCGCAAGCTGGAAAAAAATGAATTTGAAATAGCGATTGTCGGGCTGGAGAAGGCAGGAAAGAGCACCTTTGCCAATGCCTTAATGAAGAATAAGATTCTTCCGGATGCCGATGAGAGGTGTACCTATACTTCAACCTGTATCAGGTATGGGCAGGATAAGGCAAGGGTAAAATTTTTTACGCAGTCAGAGTTTGACCAAAAGTTAAGGGATAAATTACATGCAATGGGTATTGAAAATGTTGGGCAATATTCCATAGCCACCCTGACCCGGGGGGAGTACCAGAGATTGTATGGGAAATTAAGTGCCAGGGAGCAGGCAGCATATGAAAATTACGAGAATAAGGATGTTGAAAATATTCTTGAAAATAGGGAGGGGTTGCTAAATAGATTCCTGGACCAAGAGGACAAGGTCTTTCAGGGAGAACAGCTGCAAAGTGATGAATTCAGGCAGTACATTGTCAGTAAGGGTGTAGCTATCGCTGTTAAGGAAGTTAGCATAGAATCTTCCAGGATGGAGAAGATGCAAAATGCCATTATCTATGATGTCCCTGGTTTTGATTCCCCTACCAAAATGCATGCAGAGCAAACGGAAGAGAGGATGAAAAAGGCGGATGTGATCATTCTTATAGCATCTGCTGAAAAGCCCAATTTTACGGCCCCGTCCCTTGATATGTTTAATAAAGTGGTAGATGAAGATAATGTGGAACTGAGCGAAAAGCTGTTTGTCTTTGGGAACCGTGCCGATGCTGCCAACACACTCCGGAAAAATATTGAAACCCTCAAGGAAGAGGTCCAAAAATATAAGCTGCTCAGAGACGTCCACATAGGGGACCGGCTGCTGATTGGTTCTGCAAAGGCGCACTTACAGAAGCTGGGGCAGGAGAAGGGCGATTTTTGTATCAGGAAACTGGAGGAAGAGGAATGTAAAAAAATACTGGTATACGGTGACGGTATTGACCATGTATATGAGAAGCTTGTGGAATATAATGCAAGCGACCGGTTCAGGATTTTAAAGCGCAAGGTCAATGAAAATGACCAGGAGATCCAGAAAATATTTGAGCAGTTAAGGACAGAATATGGAAAAAGTGAGTACTCCATTGGGGATGCAAAAAGGCTTATGGCCAGGAACAATGAAATATGCAGTAGGTCACGCCAAAAGCTCATAGAAGGATTGGAAAAATTAAGGAGCAGCGTCAGGGATAAATACCGTTCTGATGCATTGCTGTCCAAAAAAATGCAGGAGGCAATAGACCTTCTTTTTGGGGATGGCAGATATACAATAACGGAAGATGAGATTGCTATTGCTAAGAGAAAGATTGATGGGATTGGCACTACCTATGTTGAAAAAGTCGAAGAGTATATTAGGCAGGATAAATTTTATGCCATCTATCAGGAATTTTCAGATACGGTATTAAAGATTGCCAGGGAAGACCATAAGCAGTACTTTGACCAGATTATTGAATTATTTGAGGATGCCTTGGAGATTAGCCCAAGTGGGGCAGACTATGATAAGCTTAAGGCGCAGATTATTGAATATGTGCAGGTATATAAAAAGAGAGAAGAGCCGGACGACAGTTACCAGGCTTTGATAGAAAGGTTTGTGAGGGATCTTGTGGAGATATTAATCAGGCGCCCTTATGGAATGGAAGCCCGGCTTAACCGCTTTTTAGATGACGTCAGCAGCTTTTCAGGGCTGGTAATGTTTTATGATTCCGGCAGTAATATGGTAAATTATAAGAGGGCTTCTATGGCGGTTGCGCCCAAGGACCAGCCGCAGTTGTATGCCTTGCTTTTCCATGAATATAAGGATGCGCTTAGGGTCAGCAAATCCGTACTGGATTATATCGGAAGCATCAGCAAAGAAATTTGTAATTCTGCCCCGGCGCTTCAATTGATATATGGCATTATCAAAAAAAATCCGGTGGTAGCTATAGATGCTATAAGGCAGGCCTTGACGAAACAGGATTTTAAAATGTATAAAGAAGATAGGGATATAGTAAAGGAACTGATTCCTAAGTTAAGGACAGTTTTTAATGATATTCCGTTGGAACAGAAAAATGGCAGGCCGGTGGACATGGGGGAATATGATTTTACAAACAAAGATAGTTTTATAGCCCAATATAAAAGACACTTTGGCGATATCGGCGAGCTGCGCAGCTATGATGATGTAATGGCGGACTATAAGGAAGACCTGGAAATATTGAAGGATTTTTTACTGTCAGCATCAATTCCGGCTATATCTATAGAAAAACCTTTTATTGCGAAAGAAGTGAAAGCTATAGACGGCCTTATTAAATGTATCAGGTCAGATAATTACTCGGAATTTATAACTCAAAATTTTGAACTGCTGTGCAAGGAAAGTGTGGTTGAGTTTGAACGCCTCCAAAGTGAAAAGCTTGTCAATAAAGAAGTGGTCAGGCAGATTGAATCTGTGCTGAATACCATGGCGGCGGCAGGCTAAATAGGCACAGGCGTATATAAAGATTGGGGTAAAGCTGATGGAAAAAACAAAAAAATATGACGGAATTATATTTGACCTGGACGGGACGCTGCTAAATACCCTGGAGGACTTGATGGGCAGTGTGAATTACGCCCTGGGGAGAAATGGCATGGAGGGGCGTACCCTTGAGGAAATCAGGCATTTTGTGGGCAACGGCGTACAGAGGCTGATAGAGCTGGCAGTACCCAGGGGAACGGGCCAGGAACAGCAAGAGAGGGTGTTTGCTGATTTTAAAGAACATTACTGTATCCATTGTAATGACAAAACCGGGCCCTATCCGGGGATCCCGGTGCTTCTTGGGGAGTTAAAGGAGAGAGGGTTTTCTATGGCAATCGTATCCAACAAGCTCCAGGAAGGGGTGGACGCCCTGTGGCAGCAGTATTTTAAGGATTATCTTCCTGTGGCAATAGGGGCAAAGGACGGCATCAGAAAAAAACCCGCCCCGGACAGTGTATATGAAGCTTTGCGGCTTTTAAACCTTCCCCGGGAACGGGCTGTCTATGTAGGGGATTCCGAGGTGGATATTGCCACCGCCGCTAATGCAGGAATGGACTGCATTACGGTAAGCTGGGGCTTCCGTACCAGAAAGGAGCAGGAAGAAGCAGGGGCAGGGGTGTTTGCGGAAAAACCGGAGGATATTATTGCCATGCTGTACAGGTAACTTTTTCCATAAGAATTTTCTGATGCGGGCGCTTTGTTGGCGGCAATAGATGCAGGGCTGATGAAGCGGTATATGCAATGTCAAAAACCTTTTGTATATGGTTTCTGACATTGCTTTTTTATTACAATAAGCCGACTCGCGGAGCGTGGCGGCGTTTGTTGGGAATATTCCATAAAAAAATATATTGACAATAATGTGTATATATGATATATACATTATATAAACATAAAACTACATAAAGAACAGAGGTGAAGGATGGATATCATTATCAGCAATTCAGGTGACAGGCCGATTTATGAACAGATAACCTCCCAGATTAAAAATATGGTTATGAATGGCAGGCTGAAGGAAGGGGACGCCCTTCCCTCCATGCGCACTCTGGCCAAGGAACTGCGGGTGAGCGTTATCACCACCAAACGAGCCTATGAGGATCTGGAGAGGGATGGTTTTATCACCACCATAGTAGGGAAGGGGAGTTTTGTCCGGGCGGCGGATACCAGCCTGGTAAGGGAAGAGAAGTTAAAGCAGATAGAAGAACTGCTTTACCAGGCGGTATCCCTTGCAGGGCAGAGCGGTATAGAGAGGACGGAAATCGAAGAAATACTGGAAATACTTTATCAGGACAAATAAAGCAGCGTTTGGCAAATAGTGTGGAAGCAGCGCAGAAATGAGGAAAATATGGAATATGCTATTAAAGTTAAGAATCTTACCAAAGGATATGAAGGCTTCCGGCTGGAACATATCAGCTTCCAGATTCCCAAAGGTTCCATTGTAGGATTTATTGGGGAAAACGGGGCAGGCAAAAGCACCACCATCAAAGCGATTTTAGGGCTGCTGCCCATAGAGGAAGGGGAGGCGGAACTGCTGGGGCATAATATCTGCGAAGGGCAGGGGGATGAAAGCTGGCGGGAGCAGATAGGCGTTGTATTTGATGAATGTAATTTCCCGGTCTCAGTTCAGGTGAAAAACATTCAGGCAATCATGAAAAATATTTACAAAACCTGGGATGGGGAGAAATTTGCTTTTTATTTAAAACGCTTTGGGCTGCCTTTAAATAAGAAGGTGAAAGAACTGTCCAGGGGGATGAAAATGAAGTTGTCCATAGCAGTGGCGCTGTCCCATGACAGCAAACTCCTGATCCTTGACGAGGCCACCAGCGGGCTTGACCCGGTGGTCAGGAATGAAATCCTGGATATTTTCAGGGAGTTTATAGAAGAGGAAGAGCACACTGTCTTCCTGTCCTCCCACATTACCTCGGATATTGAGAAAATTGCCGATTATGTGATGCTGATTCACAAGGGAGAGCTTTTGCTCATGGAAAATAAGGATGAAATTTTGTACAGATATGGCATTGTCAAATGCACAAAGGAGCAGGCGTCAATGATTCCCAGAGAACTTGTCGTTGGAAAAGAAGAAAATGAGTTCGGGGCAAGCGTCCTTGTAAAGGACAGGGAACAGGTTATGGAAGCGCCCTTTATGAAAAACATCCCTGGGATGCCCGCCCCAGTGATTGACAGGGCAGGCATTGAGGATATGTTGCTTTATATGGCCAAAAGCAAGTGATTACGGAACTGGAATAGGAGGACTGGAAATGAAAGGGCTTATTTTAAAGGATTTATTTGCGTTGAGTGGATATGCAAAACAGTATGTAATTGCTCTCGCGTTTATGGTATTATGGTCAGTTATGATGGAGAACGCTTCCTTTATCGTGATGTATTTGACATTACTTGGAAGTATGCTGGTGCTTACCAGCATTACTATGGACGAGGCGGTTTCTTTTAGCCGGTTTGCCCTTACTATGCCTGTAAGCGTTAAAAAGCTGATTGGGGCAAAATACATGCTGCTTCTGATTACAATGGGAGTGGGAACAGCCGTAAGTATATTGTTCAATTTGCTGATTCCCCTGCTGAAGGGCGGAGCGGTTAGCAGGATAGAGTGGGAGGCATTTCTTGTTGTGCCTGCAGTGTATCTGGCAATTAATGCCTTTACGCTTCCCGCAGTGTTTAAGATGGGCGCGGAGAAAGGAAGATACGCTTACTTAATAGTGATGATGGCATTTGGCTTTGGAATCATAGGAGGAATAAAAATTTTTAATCTTCCCCCAAGTTTTTTTAACAAAATAGAGGAAATGCCAGGGGCAGTACTTGGGGCTGTAGTGGGAGGTGCCAGCATGGCGCTTTTGGCGGCATCCTATCTGGTATCTGTGAAAATGGTTGGAAAAAAAGAATGGTAACCTTAAGGAAACCACGCCACCGGGTACGCCGGCGGGTGGGGGAAGTTTAAGCGATGGAGAGAAAACGGCACACTGTTCCCAGTGTGCCGGCAATCCTCAGGACCCTGCCGACTGATAACGTTTCAGGCCAAACCGGAAAAAAAGGCTGGAAGGGATCAGGAACAGCAGGGCCTCCAGCGGCGCTGCCATATACCAGATACCTTTTTCCCTGTCCAGCAGATACAGAAGAGGATAATACTGAATCAGCGCCAGGGGGACCGCAAAGGTAAGGATTCTTAGGACAGTGTTCCCATACACGGAAAAAGGATATTTTCCAAATTCACGCATCCCATAAGTAAGGATATTCAGAAAATCAAGGGACTGGATGGTAAAAAAGGCCACTGATGCCACCAGCAGGAACAGGCAGAAAAATACTGCACTGCCGCAGGTAATCATCAGCGCGAGGACCAACGCTTTATTTAACGTCCACGCCACCCCGCTGGCAGGAATGGCAATAAACAAGACTACTGCCGCCTGTACTAAAAGCCCTAAGCGGGAAAAATCCATATTGGGCATAATAACCTGCCAGATGATGCTCCTTGGCCTTACCAGGACACGGTCCAGGCTTCCCGACCGCAGCAGCCCTGGAAAACCCATCAGGCCGCCGCCAATCATTTCCCCTATGGAAAAGGACATCATGATAACAGAAAAGCATAAAAGTACCTGCCCGTAGGTAAAATTGTCTACCCCGCTGATCCGTTGAAAAAGAAACTGTATCCCGAAAAAAGAGGCAAATGCTGTGAGGAACTGACCGGTGATGGTGAGAAAGAAAGACGCCTTGTACTGCATCTGGCTCTTTAAATTTATTAAAAAATAATTCCAATATAATCTCATATGGATCTCTATTCCTTTCAATAGGTGGGAATTCCCCACAAAAACAATGCTGCCATCAGCCCCCAAATGACACAACTTTTTTGGAGGCCGCTCCCATAGCCGCCCTGCCTGCCCAAACCAGGGCAAACAGCCAGAAAACCTGAAGAATGATTCCCTTTGCGGCATCCCTGCCGTTGATATTCCCGCAGAAAATTTGCAGCGGCATATTCTGCATTGACCCAAAAGGAAGGAACGATGCCCAGCGCCTTAGCGTTTCCGGGAAAAAGGGCAGGGGGATGATCCCGCCGGAAAAGAAGGAAGTGACGGCGGTAACAATAATCCTGATGCCCCTGTGGGAGATGAAGTAAAAAAGCGAAACATACATCAGCATAGCGATTGCCACCGTCACCCCAAAGGCAAGCAATGCCGAGAAGAAAAATAAACATACCTGTTCCGGGGAAGATGGGAGGGATAACCCATAGGGCTTTGGCAGTATGGCACCCAAAGCCAGTACCGGTATGCAGTTTACAAGCGCAAAGGAAATGCGGTTGGAAGCGGACTGGCAGAACCATCTTCCGTAAAGCCCTACCGGGCGGGCAAGGTCATATACCACTTCCCCGGTTTGGATGGCGGAATATATTTCCCCGTCCCCAAAGACTACAATAAACAGTACAATAAGGGACTGCCGGGCCCATACATAGGAGACTGTGTGGGAAAGCGCCATGGGCAGCGCTTCCGGGTATGTGCGGTAAACTGCCAGATAACCCAGCACCTCCAGCAGCGCCCAGAGAAAGCCTTTTAAAATGGCTCCCAGGACCACTGCCCGGTACTGCATGTTATGGTTAAAACGGATACGGAACATGGAAAAATATACTTTAAATGCCGGCCTCATAAGTGATACTCCTTATACATTTTTGCCACCATTTCTTCTGAGGTAATGTCGGAAACTGAAACATCCAGAAGCTTTGTATTAGCGGCAAAATAGGCGATTGCCTCAGGCGTGGGCAGCTCTGACGGCTGGAAGCTCACAACCATATGCCCCTCCCCGGACTCTGCCAGTACCATCCCTTCTTTTAGAGTAGGTGGCGTCCCCTGATAGGCTATGGCCATTGTTTTTCGTTCCGATACCTGTTTTTTCAGGTCAGAGAGCTTACCGTCAAGGAGGATCCGTCCCTTGCCGATGAGTAAAATCCGCTCTGTCAGTGCCTCAATATCCTGCATATCATGGGTGGTCAGGACAATGGTCACCCCTTTTTCAGCGTTCAGGTTCCTGATGAATTTTCTTACGGCGATTTTGGATACAGCGTCCAGCCCTATGGTAGGCTCGTCCAGAAAAAGAACTTTGGGATTGTGCAATAGGGAAGCCGCTATTTCACACCGCATCCTCTGCCCCAGGCTTAGAGTCCTGACCGGAGTCTGGAGGATTTCTCCCAAGTCCAGAAGCTCTGTCAGTTCCCCTACATTTTTCCGGTAAGCCTTTTCCTCCACCCTGTATATATCCCGGATCAGGTCAAAACTGTCAATAACAGGGACGTCCCACCATAACTGGCTCCTCTGGCCAAAAACAACGCCAATCTCCCGCACATGGGCAATCCTTTCCTTATAGGGGATCCTTCCGTCTATCACACACTTCCCTGATTCCGGGGTAAGCACGCCGCACATGATTTTAATGGTAGTGCTTTTCCCCGCCCCGTTGGGGCCGATGTATCCAACCATTTCCCCGTCACGGATGGAAAAACTTACATCCTGCAGGGCATGGATGGTAGTATATTCCCGGGAAAAAAAGGCTTTCACCGCGTTCCCCATTCCCGCCTGCCGTTTCGCTACCCGGTAGGTTTTGTTTACTTTTGTAAATTCGATCATAGCTTTTCTTTTTCACTCCTTCCTGTTAATGATATTGGCAAATAACGCTGTAAAAGAAATTATAGCATTTTGCAAAAAAAAGAGTAGACTTGTATTTAACTTTGTGGTACTATTTATCATTAGGAATGGCAAAAATAAATTACTCTTTTACAAATTGATTTCTATGTAAATTCGTTATAACTTCATTGATTAAATCCCGTACAAAGAGACATCGCTGAAACAAATGCTACCGCTTTTCGCGGATCAGCTTATTGTAATAAAATCATAAACAGCCTGCAGGGCAATCCCTTAGCGGTATTTGGCCAGTGGACGCCAAACCTGGTTCCTTTGCCAGACGCCTGTGAAAGAAAGGAAATTTCATTGACGAACAAGGGGGAAAGCCAATATAATAGGGGGAAGAAAGGGCATACATAAGGATGGTTTGGCATCCGTTGTTAACATTTTATCCCTGACCATAGCAGATAACTGGAGAAATAGAATGGAAAATATTTATCATGTAAGGAAGTTTATTGGTGCCGGAAAGGAAATAAGGGTCAAAGTGCCAGGGTCAAAGAGCATTACCAACCGGGCGCTGCTGCTTGCGGCACTGTCAGATAAAAGATGTACCCTCCATGGCGTCCTATTCAGTGATGATTCCCGGGCTTTCCTGGACTGCCTTGAAAAGCTTGGGTTTGCATTGTCTGTCAATGAGCAGGCTGGGGAGGTTTCCCTGCAGGGAACGGGAGGGCGTATCCCCAATCCCCATGCGGAAGTCAATGTAAGGAGCGCCGGTACTGCAGCACGGTTTTTGACGGTGATGCTGGCTTTTGCGGGAGGGGAGTACCAGATGCAGGCATCCCCCCAGATGTGCAGGCGTCCCATGAAACCTCTTTTGGGGCTGCTGGAAAAGGCGGGGGTTTCTTTCCAATTTCAGGGGCAGACAGGGCATTTCCCCTTTTTTATGAAGTCAAAAGCCCCATCCCTGGGGGAAGTGGAAATTGATACGGGCATCAGCAGCCAGTTTGCCAGCGCTCTTTTGATGTCAGGCATTCTCCTGAGGGATGGGCTGAAAATTACTATGCTGGGAGACCGGGCGGAAGGAGCCTACATTAAAATGACCATAGCCATGATGAAGCAGTTTGGCATATCGGTGGAGCGGGAGGGAGGAAAATATCTGGTCCCTCCAAAGAAGGCTTTTGGGCTGGAAGAGTATCAGGTGGAGCCGGATGTTTCCGGTGCCGGCTATTTTTACGCAATGGCACCATTGCTTCAAACAGAGGTTATGGTTGAAAATGTGCATATGGATTCCCTTCAGGGGGATATTAAATTTTTAGAAGTTTTAAAGAATATGGGGTGCAGCATTACAGAAGAAGCGGCGGGGGTTGGGCTTTCAGGAAAAGGGCTTCAGGGGTATCCGGGAATGGAGGTTTCCATGAAAGATTTTTCCGACCAGACAATGACCATGGCGGTGCTTGCGCCTTTTGCCCAAAGCCCGACCCTGATCCGCAATATTGGGCATATCCGCTACCAGGAAACGGACAGAATATCCGCAATCCTCACGGAGCTTGGGCGGATGGGCATCAGCTGCCAGGAGGTTCCGGAGGCAGATGGCATCAGGATTTTTCCCGGGGAGATAAAGGAAGCGGAAGTGGAAACCTATGATGACCACAGAATGGCCATGGCGTTTACCCTGATTGGGATGAAAACAGGAAAAACAGCCATTAAAAATCCTGGCTGCTGCCGGAAAACCTTTGAGAATTACTTCCAGTTGATTGACAGCCTATATGGATAGCAGGCTGCAAAAATATTGCGGCTTCCTATATAGATACAGATAACAGGTAATACGAAGTGTTGGGGGGAGGAATTATGGAAGAAAAAGACAGAGAAATAAATGACCGGCAGGAGAGGGCTCTTCTGGTGGGTGTAGACCTGGGGACAGTGGGAGAAGATTTTGAGAAATCCATGGAAGAACTGGCAAGCCTGGCAGAGGCATGTTTTATGGAGCCGGTGGGCATGGTGTCCCAGAAGATGGAAAGCGTAAACCAGGGACTTTATATTGGTACAGGAAAGGTGAAGGAGGTAAAGGAGGCTGCCAATGCCCTGGAGGCGGATATACTCATCTTTGACGATGCCCTGACTCCTGCCCAGCTCCGCAACCTGCAAAAGGAGCTGGATATGCCTATTCTGGACAGGACCACACTGATCCTGGATATTTTTGAAACCCGTGCCAGGACCAGGGAAGCCAAATTGCAGGTGGAGTCTGCAAGGCTGAAATATCTTCTGCCAAGGCTGGTGGGGATGCACAAGGCGCTTACCAGGCAGGGCGGCACCAGCGGAAGCATGAGCAGCCGTGGGGCGGGAGAGAAAAAACTGGAGCTGGACAGAAGAAGGATTGAGAGCCGCATATCGGAGCTTTCCAAAGAGCTTCTGGAGGTTTCCAAAGAGCGCACAGTACAGCGGAAAAAACGGCTGGGCTCCGGTGTCCCTCTGGTGGCACTGGTAGGCTATACCAACGCCGGTAAGTCTACCATTATGAATGCAATGATAGACAGGTATGTAAAAGATAACGAGAAGAAGGTACTGGAAAAGGATATGCTTTTTGCCACCTTAGAAACTACAGTGCGCAGGATCAATACAGGGAATAATAAAGACTTCCTGCTTTCTGATACGGTAGGATTTATCCACAAGCTACCCCATGGGCTGGTGAAAGCCTTCCATTCTACATTGGAAGAAGTGGAAAACGCGGATTTGCTCCTTCATGTGGCGGACTGCTCCGACCCATATTGCAAGGAACATATGAAGACCACCCAGGAGACGCTGGCAGAGCTACATGCTGGCGAAATTCCAGTAATCACTGTGTATAATAAGGCGGATAAAAGCGGGGAAGAATTCCCCTACCCACAGATTGTGGGGGATAATAAAATTTACATTTCCGCCAAGGAGCCAGATTCCATTGCCCTTTTGGCAGATATGATACTGGAAAAGGTGTATTCGGATTTTGTTTCTGCGGAGTTTCTGATACCCTATGAAAAGGGAAATGTGGTTTCTTATTTTATGGAGCATGGACAGATCATCAGCCAAAAATACCAGGAAATGGGAACCCTGCTTTGCACCAAATGCCATAAAGCGGACAGGGATAAATACAGACAGTTTCTGGTATAAAGGGGATAAAAGGACGGAACAATGGGAAAAGAACGATTGAATAAATACCTGGCGTCATGCGGCGTCTGTTCCCGGAGGGAAGCGGACCGGCTCATTTTGGAAGGAAGGGTAACGGTTAACGGAAAGACGGCGGAGGTCGGGGAACAGGTAGACGGCAGGGATGAAATACTGGTAAACAGAAAACCAGTACAGGATAAAAATGAAAAGGTAGTATTGGCATATCATAAACCAACAGGGGTAACCTGTACGGAAAAGGACCGCTTTGCAGAAAAGAAGATTACGGATATGGTGAAATATCCAGTCCGCGTAACCTATGCTGGAAGGCTGGATAAAGAAGCCCATGGGCTGATACTGCTTACCAACGACGGGGAACTCATCGACGCCATGATGAGGGGCAGTGCGGGGCATGAAAAAGAATATATAGTAAAGGTCAAGGCAGGGCGTTACTGTAAGGAGATCACAGAGGATTTCCTTGCCAAAATGCGGGCAGGGGTTTACCTGCCGGAACTGGAAATTACCACCAAGCCCTGCAAAATTGAAAAGACAGGAAAGTTTTCTTTTAAAATCATACTGACCCAGGGGGTCAACAGACAGATCAGAAGAATGACAAGAGAATTGGGATACCATGTGGAAACCATCAAAAGGACCAGGGTGGTGAATATCCGCCTGGGAGATTTAAAACCGGGAGAGTACCGCCCGCTTAAGGGCGAGGAGCTCCACGAACTGTACCACATCTGTATGGGGCATTAAGAGGGCAGAAGCGGTACTGGAAATACAGCGTATGCCCGGATAGTACCCCAGAGAAATACTGGCAGCGAAGCGTGCAGTATTTTCTCTGCTGCTAAAGGGTACAGGGGAGGGCAGGAGCGGTACTGGAATAGGAGGAATTATGGAAGGCTATAAGGAGAAGTGTGAAAGGCTGGTAAAGCAGCTAAATGAGGCGTCTGAAGTTTATTACAGCGGCGGCGAAGAAATCATGTCAAATTATGAATGGGACGCTCTGTTTGACGAGCTATCTTCCCTGGAAGCGGAAACCGGGTATATCCTTCCTGACAGCCCAACCCAGAAGACCGGGGCGGAGGAGGGCGGCGGCGAAAGGGAACCCCATGAATTCCCAGCCCTTTCCCTGGCCAAGACCAAGCAGGTGGAAGAGCTGGTGAAATGGGCGGAGGATAAGCAGGTTTGGATTTCCTGGAAGCTGGACGGCCTGACATTGGTTTTAACTTATGACGGCGGCAGGCTTACAAGGATTCTCACAAGGGGGAACGGGACTACCGGAACCAACATTACCTATCTGAAAAACGCCATCAAAGGCTTTCCGCTGAAAATAAAATATCAGGGACATATGGTGGTCCGGGGGGAGGCTGCCATTTCCTATACAGACTTTGCCCTTATTAACGACACCATTGAAGACGATGATGAAAAATATGCCAATCCCCGGAACCTGGCATCAGGCACCTTGAGCCTGGACGATCCAGAAAAGGTAAAGGAAAGACGGGTGCATTTTAATGCCTTTACCCTGGTGTATATGGAGCAGGATATCAGATCCTGGGGGGAGAGGATGAAATATCTTGAAGAAGAAGGCTTCACGGTGGTGGAGCGGGAGAGGGCGGATGCAGGAAGCCTGCCAGAGGTTGTGGAGAGATGGACAAAAAAGGTGGAAAATGGACAGATGGACCTTCCTGTGGACGGCCTGGTCATCTGCTATGATGATACGGAGTATGCTGCCTCCGGCAGCGTTACCGGCCACCATGCGTCCAAGGCAGGTTATGCTTTTAAGTGGAAGGATGTGTCTGCACAGACAAAGCTTCTGTATGTGGAATGGTCCTGTGCGGCGTCTACAATATCCCCTGTAGCGGTCTTTGCGCCTGTACAGCTTGAAGGCACCACGGTATCTCGGGCCTCCCTGTGCAACCTCAGTGAAATGGAGCGGCTGGGCATAGGGAAGGAATGTGACATGGAGGTGATCAAAGCCAATAAAATCATCCCCAAGTGCATTAAAGCAACAAATGCCAGGGAAGAGATTGAAATTCCCAGAACATGCCCTGTCTGCGGGGCGGAAACCCAGATCCGCACCAGCCCCAGAAGCAATACCAGGACCCTGCACTGTACCAATCCCGGCTGCACGGCAAAGCACGGAAAGAAATTTACCCGGTTTGTGAGCAAAGCGGGCATGGACATTGACGGGCTTTCCATACAGACCATGCTGAAATTTATGAACCAGGGATTTTTAAAGGAATTTGCGGATATTTACCACTTGTGGGAGCATGAAGAATTTATAAAGCAAATGGAAGGATTTGGTGAAAAATCCTGTGAAAATATGATGCGTGCCATAGAAAAAAGCAGGAAGGTTAATCCTGTTAACTTTATCTATGCCCTGTGCATCCCTATGTTTGGCATAGATGCCGGGAAAAAAATCGTTATGGACGGAGGTTTCCAGGGATTTTTGGACCGGCTGGAACAAAAAAAGGGGTTTGAGGACATTGACGGCATCGGGCCCGAAAAATCAGGCTCCGCCCTTTCCTGGTATGAAGACGAAAAAAACCGTTCTTCCCTGGAGGCGCTTCTGAAAGAGGTTACCATAGAAAAGGTGGACATTAAACCAGCGGAAGGCGGCAAATGCCAGGGGCTTACCTTTGTGATTACCGGGGACGTCCGCCACTATAAAAACAGGGATGAATTTAAAGCCTATGTAGAGTCGGCAGGAGGGAAGGTCACTGGAAGCGTTACATCCAAGACAAACTATCTGGTAAATAACGATGCGGCATCTGGTTCGGCTAAAAACAAAAAAGCCAGGGAACTGGGAATCCCTATTCTCACAGAAGAAGAATTTGTAAGCCGTTTCGGGGCGTAAAAGGTATGGGAGTATGAACAAAAAGGAAAGGGAACGATAGAATTATGCCTATTAAAGTACAAAGCGATTTGCCCGCAAAAGAAATACTGGAAAATGAAAATATATTTGTAATGGACGAATATCGTGCGCTGCATCAGAATATCCGTTCATTGCAGATTTGTATTTTAAACCTGATGCCTGTAAAACAGGACACGGAGCTGCAGCTTGCCCGTGTCCTGTCAAATACCCCCCTGCAGATAGATGTGTCCTTTATGAAAATGAACAGCCACGTTTCACTGAATACGCCGATTCAGCATCTGAACAGGTTTTATAATACTTTTGATGAACTGAAGGGGAAAAAGTTTGACGGGCTGATTATCACTGGGGCACCAGTGGAACAGATTCCCTTTGACCAGGTAGATTACTGGCCGGAGCTTTGTGAAATTATGGAGTGGACGAAAACCCATGTCACCTCCACCTTACATATCTGCTGGGGGGCACAGGCCGGGCTTTACCATCACTTTGGGCTGAAAAAGGTGCTTTTACCCCAAAAGCTGTTCGGCGTTTTTGGGCATAAGGTAATGAACAGGAGGATTCCTCTGGTAAGGGGGTTTGACGATTATTTCATGATACCCCACAGCAGGCATACGGCGGTGGCAGCAGAGGATATTCATAACTGCAGGGAACTGACTGTCCTGGCGGAGTCGGAGGAAGCGGGAGTGCTTCTTTGCATGACTGAGGGAGGAAAACAGATTTTCGTAATGGGGCATCCGGAATATGACAGGTATACGCTCCATAATGAGTATATGCGCGATAAGAATAAAGGATTGCCTATACAGCCCCCGAAGAACTATTATCCCGAGGATGATGATGCCAAACGGCCAGCGCTTCAGTGGCGGTCGCATAGCAATAATTTGTATTCTAACTGGCTGAATTATTACGTATATCAGGTAACGCCTTATGAACTGTAGGAGGTGGCGGGAAAGCCTTGTAGCAGAATCCGTGTAAAAAGACTAAACCACCCGATAGGTTGTAATCCTGTTGGGTGGTATCTGGAAGTGATATATTCTTTCACTACATAGTATAATTCATCTTCAAGGCTGTAACAGCTCTTGACGGTGAGGGTGGTTGTCACAAAAATGTCCGAGGTATTTTAAAGCTCTACAGAAAAACAGGCGGTTATTCCATTGCCCCGATTTGCCCAACAAGAGATTGCTTTTTCAAATTTCCAGTTGTATAAGAAATCAGCCAGTCGCGGAAATGAATAATAAAGGTATGGATTCATCGTTTTTACAACTACCTGTACGGCTAGGAAGCCAAGCCTATTTCCCAAAATCAATATTACAAGCGTAGCAAAAACTGTAAAAATTAACCCCTTATAACACAGTATTTTGATAAGATGTTTTTACTTAGACTAACCGCCTGTAACATTCCAACTTCCTGCCTTTGGGATATTGAAAGGTTGGTTAAAGAAAAGTACACAACAATGTCATCCACTATCAACAATACCCCGAAAGAAAGTTCTTTGGTTTTATGAAAATGTGATGGGCATGGCGTTTTAAGAAAACGGAAGTGTTTTTGTATAAATAGGGTATGCGTCAAAAGAAAGGAATATAAGGGAAAAATGGAAGTTAAGATGGAAAATCAGGCAGTAACGAATACATCATGGGAAGAATTAAGCATATCCAATGATTTCCTGTTTGGGAAAGTAATGCAGGAAGCGGAGCTTTGTAAGGAACTGCTTCAAAGAATCCTCCCAGATTTGGAGATAGGTCATATAGAATATCCTGAACTGCAAAAGGGCATAAGGCCGGATGCTGATGCGAAAAGCATCAGGCTGGACGTATATGTAAAGGATGGAAGGGGCACGGTTTACGATGTGGAAATGCAGGTCACAGATACAAAGGAGCTTCCGAAAAGGACAAGGTATTACCAGAGCCTGATTGATTTGCAATTGATAGATAAAGGGCGGACATATAAGCAACTGAAGCCGTGCTATATTATTTTTATCTGCCCTTTTGACATGTTTGGAAAGGGGAGGCATATCTATACTTTTACGAACATCTGCGAAGAAGATACCAGCATCAGGTTAGAAGACGGAACGGCAAAAATATTTTTAAATGCGGACAGCCAGATGGATGATGTAAGCAGGGAATTGCGGGCGTTTTTAGATTATGTGGCAGGAGAGAAGCCCGATGATGCATTTGTGGAAAAACTGGAAAAGGCAGTAAAGAAGGCAAAAAGAAACAGACAATGGAGGCATGAGTATATGACACTGTTAATGCGCGACCAGGAGAATATGGAAAGAGGAAAAAAAGTCGGGGAAGAAATGATGCTGATGCTGATTCAAAAGCTGGTGGATGATAATCGGTTTGATGATATATCCAAAATCAGGGATGATCAGGAATATCGCCAGAGTCTGTATAAAGAATACGGAATATTTATTTAGTGGATTGAAAATACCTGCAAAGAAGATAAAAATATTTTGCTGAGAGTAAAGATATTTAATGTAGATGGGAAAATGGATCACTAGCAGGGAACTAAAAGCATAAAGAGATTGGAAGAGGCCGTAAAAGAGGCTGAAAAGCTGTTGGCCCCAAATATCCTGTACCCAATCCATAGACCATGAAAAGGGAAGATACCTTGTTATGCCTTTTACCATTTAGAATTGATAAATACTTTATCGACTTTTCTATATTTTATATTTATACTACTAATAGCATTTATTATTTACAATTTTAAAGGAGTGTTTACTATGAAAAAAATTCTACTGTTTTTTGTCTTATCCATTTTTATATTATCAGGCTGTGGGAAGCAAAACAATATTTCAAATCCTTACGAAATCAAAGCCGGTTCTAAGATTTTATCTATCCATGATGATAAAACAAAGTTTGAAGAAAATGGCTTCAAAACATTTAATAGTGGAATCAGTCTATCTGATGATAATGATTTAACTGGATTTATAAGCTGCAAGGATAATTGTATTCTTATTGATAATAATGTAGTCTCTGTGATAACCATATATGACGAAAGTGTTATAACACATAAATCAATATCTCCAGGTGATGATAGTAGCAAAATTGAAGACGCTTTTGAATACAATAACAAGTTCGAATATAGTGACACACAATGTTCTTATAGCATTTTCTTTGATAAAAATGGAAAAGAACTAAAAGAGGAAAATATAGAAGCTGAAAAAGCTTATTCAATATCCTACGAGGTAAACAATTCTAAAATAGAAAGTATTAGAATTGGTATAGAATAAAAAATTGATGGTGGAAAAGATTTATTCTTTTCTGCCATATTTTTTACAATTAGCCGGCTCGCCGAGCGTGACGGCGTTTGTCACGGAATCTAAAGCTCCATACAGGTTTCTTATGTAATCAGGATGCTTTATTCATCCTGATTTTTTTGGAGTATCGGATATCCATTGTCTTGGCTATCAGTAATAATAGAGTTAAGATGTTGTTTTTTGGAAGTTTCTTTTCTGTCATTGATGATGCCAGCTTCCCACGTCCCTTCTGGAATCGTATGAATACTCTTATTTTTATCAGTCGCCTTCATTGTACCCTCCTAAATTTTTATAGAAGTAGTATAACCCCAAAATAAGAAAATATTAGCTCGCCTATAAGCCCAATAATCTAAAAAAGGCGTTTAAATGGACAGATGGTTTTCCGGCCTTTATGCTGTGGATGTGCACTCAGAGCCGGCAATGCTTGTAAAAATTGTAAATACTGATATAATAAAGAAAGAGACAGAGGGAATTGGCTTTAATGGAAAGCCAGCCATTTGATAATGTAATGGGGAAAAACAATGGATTTTATCCAGATAAACGATAACGCCCCTGGGGAATAGAGGCAGGAATAGTAAAGGGAAAGCAGGCGGTTTGAAATGATTGAATTAAGAGGAAAATATAATGAAGCCAAAATTTTTACTGATGTAGTGGATGAAGCGTCTATTTCGCAGGTGATGCTATTGCTCAACCAGGAGTTTGTATCTGGCAGTAGGATAAGGCTGATGCCGGATATTCATGCTGGTGCCGGATGTACAGTGGGGACAACCATGACTATTACAGATAAGATCGTTCCCAATCTGGTTGGCGTGGATATCGGCTGCGGCATGGAAACTGTCAAAATCAAAGAAACCCATATAGAACTGCAAAAGCTGGATAAGCTGATTTATGAGAAAATACCTTCCGGTTTTTGCATAAGGGAGAAAACTCACAGATATTTTGAACAGGCCAATTTAGAAGAGTTGTTCTGCTACCGGTACATAGACCAAAAGAGAGCAGAAAAAAGTCTGGGCACCTTAGGGGGCGGGAACCATTTTATAGAGGCCAATAAAGACGGGCAGGGGAATATTTATATTGTTGTCCATTCCGGCAGCCGCCATTTGGGGCTGGAAGTAGCCAATTATTATCAGGAAGAAGGTTATAAGTCATTAAATGGCTCTACCCAAAAGGATATTGAGAGCCTGGTCAAAGATTTGAAATCCCAGGGAAGGGAACGGGAAATCCAAAAGAGTATTTCTGCTTTGAAAAATACCAAAAGGACCAGTATCCCACGGCAGTTAGCATATGTGTCCGGCGGGCTTTTTGATGACTATATCCATGATATGAAAATCATCCAGAAATACGCAGAACTAAACCGCAAGGCGATGGTGGATGAAATTGAGAAGGGAATGAAGCTCCATATCACAGAGCAATTTACCACTATCCATAATTATATAGATACAGAAGCCATGGTTTTAAGGAAAGGCGCTGTATCTGCCCGGAGAGGAGAAAAACTGCTCATTCCGATTAATATGCGGGATGGTTCCCTGGTTTGCATGGGAAAGGGGAATGATGACTGGAATCAGTCAGCGCCCCATGGGGCAGGGCGGCTGATGAGCCGGTCAAAGGCGAAAGAGTCCTTTACCGTGTCAGAATTCCAAAAGCAGATGGACGGTATTTATACAACATCTGTGAGCAGGGATACCTTAGATGAGTGCCCCATGGCGTATAAGGGCATGGATGACATTGTAAATAACATTAGTGATACTGCTGAAATTATTCAGATCATAAAGCCCATATATAATTTTAAAGCAGGCGGTGAATGAATCTGGTAATTCAGTTAATTGTGCATAAAAGTGAGGAAGTTGAAATGGAGAAAAAGAAAATTGTCAGAAATATGGTTATTGTAATCGTTGGCATAGTAGCCTTAGGCGTTTATTATTATGTGACGATCCCGGCAATCAATATTCATTCCACGGGAACCTGGGGGGCGCTGCTGTTTTTGGTAGCGTTGCTGCTTCTGCTTTCTGTGGCCAGGCAGATGAAGGGGAAACGGCCCAATATGGTGGAAGGGGTAAATGTTTTCCGCTTCCAGATAAAGGAGTGCAGCCTTCTTACCAAAGCCCTGGGGATTTTGCTGGGGGCATTGTGCCTGGTATATGTGGCAGGTTCCCTGCTCTCATCCCCGTTTTTTAACGCGGCCAAGTACCAGGGGCTCCTTACTGCTACGGAAAGGGAGTTTACCGACGACATTAAGGAAGTGGACTACAAGACAATCCCCCTTTTGGATAAGGATTCGGCTGCCCTTCTGGGAAACCGGAAAATGGGAAGCATGGTAGATATGGTTTCCCAGTTTGAAGTATCCAATGACTATACCCAGATTAATTATCAGGGTAAGCCTGTGCGGGTAACCCCTTTAACATATGCAAGCCCAATTAAATGGCTTACAAACCAGGGGGAGGGCATCCCGGCATATATTTTGATTGATATGACGACCCAGAATACAGAGTGTGTGAAGCTTGCACAGGGAATCCGGTATTCCAAAGGGGAATATTTTAACAGGAACCTTTACAGGCATTTGCGTTTCCGGTATCCTACCTATATATTTGACGAACAGATCTTTTTTGAGATTGACGAGGAGGGCACGCCCTATTGGGTCTGCCCGGTAAAGAAGTTTAATATTGGGCTGTTCGGCGGGCAGACAGTTGGGAGGGTAGTGCTGTGCAATGCCCAGACCGGGGAGTGCGTTGACTACCCGGTGGAAGATGTGCCTTCCTGGGTGGATAAGGTTTATTCTGCGGACCTGCTGATTGACCTATATGATTATTCAGGAATTTTGAAGCATGGCTTCTGGAATTCCCTGTTAGGGCAGAAGGACTGCCTGCAGTCTACCAACGGTTATAATTACATTGCCTTAGAGGATGATGTGTGGGTGTACACAGGGGTTACCAGTGTCAGCGGCGACCAATCCAACGTAGGGTTTGTGTTGATGAACCAGCGCACCATGGAGACACGTTCCTACAAGGTGGAAGGTGCTATTGAGGATTCCGCTATGTCCTCTGCGGAGGGGCAGGTGCAGAATTTAGGATACCGCTCCACCTTCCCGCTGCTTTTAAACATTGCCGATGAGCCCACATATTTTATGGCTCTTAAAGACGGGGCAGGGCTTGTGAAGAAATACGCTATGGTGAATGTACAGAAATACCAATGGGTGGCAATCGGCGATACCGTGCAGGAGTGTGAAAAGAATTATACATCCCTTCTGAGCACCAATGGCATTGTAAGCGGTTCCTCCAATCCGGGTAAGAGCGTGAAAGGGAAAATAGAGAGCATATCCCCTGTGGTTCTTGATGGAAATACCCATTATTATATCTGCCTGGAGAGGCAGGAGGAAATTTATGATATTGATATGTCCAGGGAGGAGCTGATACAGATCATCAAATACCAGCCCGGGGATACCATTACCATAGAGTACCTGGAGGGTTATGGGCTGAATGAGGTTATTGACATTTTACCATAATATAGGTAAAATTATTACTGGCGCCAGCCGTCTTGGGACGGGAAACAGGGAGCGCGGAAATGAGGAGAAAGATGGCAGTACCATACAATCATAGAGAAGTAGAGACAAAATGGCAGGAAATTTGGGATGCAGAGAGTGCGTTTAAAACTTCTGAGGACTATTCCAAACCCAAATATTACGCATTGGTAGAATTTCCTTACCCCTCAGGGCAGGGGCTTCATGTAGGGCATCCAAGGCCCTATACGGCGCTGGACATTGTTGCCAGAAAAAGAAGGATGCAGGGCTATAATGTCCTTTATCCCATGGGGTGGGACGCCTTTGGCCTCCCTACGGAAAATTATGCCATTCAAAACCATATCCATCCGAAAATTGTAACCAAAAACAATGTGGAACACTTTAAAGGGCAGCTCCATGCCCTGGGCTATTCCTTTGACTGGGACAGGGAAATTAATACCACGGACCCTAATTATTACCGGTGGACCCAGTGGATTTTCTTAAAGTTATTTAATGCAGGGCTGGCTTACAAAGCGGAAATGCCCATTAACTGGTGCACCTCCTGCAAGGTAGGCCTTGCCAATGAGGAAGTGGTAAACGGCGCCTGCGAGCGCTGCGGCAGTGAGGTGGTGCGCAGGGTGAAAAGCCAGTGGATGCTGAAGATTACGGAATATGCGGACAAGCTGTTAGAGGGGCTTGAGGGTGTGGATTACGTGGAGCGGGTGAAGGTTTCCCAGAAGAACTGGATTGGGAAGTCCACCGGCGCGGAAGTGGATTTTATCTTAAAGGATAAAGAGGACAAAATGACGGTTTATACCACCAGGCCGGACACCTTGTTTGGCGTTACCTACATGGTTATGAGCCCGGAGCATCCTTTTATTGATAAATACAGGGAAGATATTGCCAACTGGGAGGAAGTGGTGGCTTACCGTGAGATGGCTGCCAGAAAATCCGATTTTGAGCGCACGGAGCTGGCCAAGGACAAGACCGGTGTTATGCTAAACGGGCTTTCCGCCATCAACCCTGTAAACGGCAAGGAAATTCCCGTCTGGATTTCCGATTATGTGCTGATGTCCTACGGTACCGGGGCAATTATGGCAGTACCAGCCCACGATGAGCGCGACTGGGAGTTTGCAAAGAAATTCCATATGCCCATTGTTGAAGTGGTGGCAGGCAGCCCGGTGGATGTGAACGAAGCAGTGTTTTCTGATGTGGCTACAGGGACATTGGTAAATTCAGAGTTTTTAAATGGGCTTTCTGTAGGGGATGCCAAGAAAAAAATAACAGAATTTTTGGGGCAAAAGGGAATTGGGCGCCCAAAGACCAATTTCAAGCTCCGTGACTGGGTATTTTCCAGGCAGCGTTATTGGGGGGAGCCGATCCCTATTGTGAAATGTGAAAAGTGCGGATATGTAGCCCTGCCAGAGAGTGAACTTCCTCTGGAACTCCCGGAGGTGGAAAGCTATATCCCCACAGATAACGGGGAATCCCCCCTTGCGGCAATGACCGGCTGGGTGAACACTACCTGCCCTCATTGCGGAGGCCCTGCCCAGCGGGAAACAGATACCATGCCCCAGTGGGCAGGTTCCTCCTGGTATTTCCTGCGCTATACAGACCCGAAAAACGACAAGGCGCTGGCAAGTAAGGAAGCGCTGGCATACTGGATGCCTGTTGACTGGTACAATGGCGGCATGGAGCATACCACTTTGCATCTTCTTTATTCCCGGTTCTGGCACAGGTTTTTGTACGATGAAAAGGTAGTTCCCTGTCCGGAGCCTTACGCAAAGAGGACCTCCCATGGCATGATCCTGGGGTCTAACGGGGAGAAGATGAGCAAGTCCCGTGGGAATGTGGTAAATCCAGATGATATTGTAAGGGATTATGGGGCAGATACCCTGCGTACCTACGAAATGTTTATTGGGGCTTTTGAACTCAGCGCCTCCTGGTCGGAGGACGGGGTTAAGGGCTGCCGCAGGTTCCTGGAGAGAGTGTGGAAGCTGCAGGATATCCTTACAGAAGAAGAGGGTTATTCCAAAGACCTGGAAGTAAAGATGCACCAGACCATCAAAAAAGTGGGCAATGACTTTGAAAGCCTGAAATACAATACGGCAATTGCGGCAATGATGGCGCTGATCAATGAATTCTATAAGAAAAATTCGGTGGCCAAAGGGGAATTTAAGGCTCTTCTTACCCTGCTGAATCCTGTGGCGCCTCATATCACAGAGGAAATCTGGCAGAGGACGGGATTTGAAGGGCGGATATACCAGACATCGTGGCCGGCCTATGATGAGGCCAAGACCATAGAGTCTACCATTGAGATTGCCGTCCAGGTTAACGGCAAAACCAGGGCTACCCTTAACATTGCCAGGGACCAGGAGAAAGCCTCCGTGATCGCTATGGCAAAGGAAACAATTGCGGATAAGCTTACCGGGAATATTGTAAAGGAGATTTATGTGCCGGGCAGAATCGTTAATATTGTAATGAAATAAAACCTGTTAAAAAACCTGTAATCCCACAGCCACAATTGGCAGATGGAAGATTACAGGTTTTTTACTACTTCTTAGGCCGCATAGACATGATCTTCTCAATCTTGGCAGTTTCTTCGGGTGTGGCGTGTTTCCTTAAGACCGCTACAATGGCGTTTATTTCATCATCTGAAAAGGAGATCTTTTTCTCCTGCCCCCGTTTGGCTACTGCCATAAGGAAGGGGATCATCTGCCCCTTTTTCAGATTGCTGCTTTCAAATACCAGTGCCTGAAGAAATTCGAGCTTATAAGGCTCTATATTTCTCAGGGTTTCATCTTTCATCCAATCATTCTGCATGGTGGTCACCTCCAAACATTTCATACATTTGCCGCTGCTCCGGCGTAAGCATATTCATCAGCATGTTCATCATATCAAATCCGCCGGAACCATTTCCCTGGGTGTTTTCAGAAGGGCTGTTTCCGTCAAAGGGGCCAGCGGAAGCCTCATCGGAAAAGCTTCCCATAAAGGAAGACATATCCGGCATAAAATCCTTCATGGCATCCATGGTCCTGGACATTTCCCGGTACATTTCCATACTCTGGAAAAACCCCCTTATCTGTTCAATCTGTTTCTTTTCATTTTCTGTACAGTAGGGGAGCAGTTCCGAACACATTTTCTGGAAATCCGGGGAAGCTTCCCGCTCCATACATCCGCTGACCAGATAAGGATGCTTTTTAAAATATTCAATGGTATAATTTAACTCCAGGAATTTAATATATACTGCCATGGATTTCTGTGTCTGGCTGTCCATATAAGGAAGTATTACCTTTAACATTTGTATATGATTGGTGCAAAAGAGGGTATCAAATGCAATGACCTTGTTCCGCTCATCTGAATCCATAACTTCTCCTTTCCACCTTTCTTCGCTGTTTTGTCTGTTTTAATATAGTATGTTCCCAAATTCGCTGATATGCAGAAAAGTAGGCTCTTTTGAGCCTACTTTCCAGACATGTTGAAAAGAATGGTAAGCTGATTAAGCTAATTAGCAGCAGCTATTTCCGCATCCACCGCCAAAGCCGAAGCCGCTTCCGCCGCCACAGCAGGAGAGAAGCAGGAGAATCCAGATGATATCACATCCGCATCCGTTATCAGAGTTGTTGTTGAAGAAACCGCCGTTTCCCCATCCGCCGCAGCAGCAAAGTAAAATCAGAATCCAGATGATGGAACTGCATCCACATCCATTATTAGCGGTAGTTGTTCCGCATCCACATCCAGTAGCTGTTAAATCACTCATGATATTGCCTCCAAAAAGGTTTTTGTTTTATGGTTTATCATATGAGATATGGCTTGTATGTGTTTCTGTAAATTAAAAAAATTTTTTTAAGGGCTCCAGGGAGCGGCAGGTATGCGAAAAACATCCAAAATGGCTTGATTTCGGCTTTGGAAATAGGATATACTTAGGGAAAGAAATCCAGGGACGGAGGAAGGATAGGAATGGATAATGATGCAATATTAAAAATTGCCCTGCAGCAGTCAGCCTATGACTGTAATTGTGCACCGGAGGATTTTTTGGCGAAGGAAAGCAGCGTCCATAAGTCTGTTGCCAGTGACAAGGCCAGGCGGTATCTGGAACTGCCCCATATCTGTAACCTGGTATCTTATGGCACGAACATTGTGGCTACAGGACGGGAGGAACTGCTGCCGGAGGTTTTAAGCTTTATCAGGGAAACGCCTGGCATTGAGGCTTGCTTTGAAACGCCAAGACTGTACCTGCTGAATAAGATACTGGAAAAGGCGGGGGCGCAGATCTGCTTTATGGCGGACTATTTTCTGCCGGATATAGAGGAAGTATTCCGCAGCCGCCCGGCATGTGATTGTGAAATGCGTGTAGTGGAACCGGCGGAGTTTGCCGGATGGTATCTTCCCCAGTGGAAGAATGCCCTGTGCGCAGACCGCAGGCACCTGGACGTGCTGGCAGTGGGGGCATATGAAGGGGGCAGGCTGGTTGGCCTGGCGGGATGTTCCGCGGACTGCGATACGATGTGGCAGATTGGCGTGGATGTACTTCCGGAATACAGAAGGAGGGGGATTGCATCGGCGCTTACGAACCGGCTTGCCAGGGAAACCTTTGGCCGGGGGCGGGTTCCTTTTTACTGTGCTGCATGGTCTAATGTGAAATCAGCCAAAAATGCCATCCGGAGCGGTTTCCGGCCCGGGTGGGTTGAAGCTACTGCGAAGGCCGTTTCATTTGTTGATAATCTAATAACTGCAAAGGCCCCATAAAGTAGTTTGCTTGCGGCCAGGGCCGTTGAAGACATAATGGAAATTCCTATTACTTCGATTTAAGGACAAAAGGGCAGGAGTATGTTGATGGAAAAAACAATGTTGCAGACAGAAAAAAAGATTTGGGAGCTGTATGAAGAACTGAAGGAAATCGTAACTGTAGTGGATATGGAGAACTATGAGCTGGTATATTTAAACCGCCGGGCATGCGAATTATATGGTATCAAAGCAGTGGAAGAGACCAAAGGGAAAAAGTGTTACGAAGTGCTTATGGGAAGCGCCACGCCCTGCGCCGTATGTAATGGCAACAGGCTGGCTCCCGGTACATTTGTAGAGGAAGTGCGGTACAATCCGGTAATCAGAAAGAAGCTTGCCCTGAAGGATACGGTGATAGAAGAACATGGAAAAAGATACCGCTTTGAGCTGGCAGTGGACTTAAGCGCCTGGGAGCAGCAAAACAGGCGGTATGAAGACAATGAAACCATGGTCAACGAAGGCCTGAGGATATCCCTGGCTGCACCTACGCCTGAGGAATCCATTCATGTTTTGCTGGAATACCTGGGGCAGTGCCTGAACAGTGACAGGGCATTTCTTTTTGAGGAAAGGGAAAAAGGAACCCTGGACAATACATATGAATGGTGTGCTAAGGGGGTGGACCCTAAAAAGGGAAACCTGCAGAAAATCCCGGTACAGGTAGTGGGTTCATGGTATGAAAAATTCCTGAAAAGTGAAAATATTGTAGTCAGGGATGTGGCGGCCATGAAAGAAAGCGATCCTGCGCTTTATGGGTATTTAGGGCCAATGAATGTGCAGTCGGTAGTTGCCAGCCCTTTGATATATAATGGGGAAATTATTGGGTTTTATGGGGTGGATAACCCGCCGGAGAAGCTTCTGCTCCATATTATGACCCTGCTCCAGATCCTTGGCCATTTTATCGTGTCCCTGCTTCACAGGAGAAACCATGTGTGCCGGTTAGAAGAGCTGTGCTTCCAGGATCAGCTTACAGGGGTTGGGAACCGTCACGCGATGAATGAGTACCTTACGATTATACAGCCCCAGAAAAGCATAGGTATCCTGTACTGTGATGTAATGGGCCTAAAGCTTGTAAATGATACCAAAGGGCACCGGGAAGGAGACCGGCTCCTGATACGGGCAAGCGAGTGCCTGCGGAAAGTTTTTAAAGAATATGCCCTTTTCCGCATAGGCGGAGACGAATTTCTTGCCTTGTGCCAGGGAATCACCCAAAAAGAGCTGGAAGAAAAGACAGAGATGCTCAGGGAAACCATGCAGGAGCAAAACTCCCTTATGGCCATTGGGTTTGCCTGGAATCCGGACGGGAAATGCAATATGGAACAGCTTTTGAAGGAAGCGGATGGCAGGATGTATGAGAATAAGAGGGCATGGTATGCCATTCACCCAAAGACAACGTAGCCCCGCTATTTACAGCGGGGCAGCCTCATCCACAAGCTGAAGCTCATAAAGCTTTTTATAAAGCCCGTCCGTTGCCAGAAGCTCCTGGTGGGAGCCGGATTCTGTGACCTGGCCCTTGTGCATAACAATGATTTTATCCGCGTGCTGGATGGTAGAGAGGCGGTGGGCAACCATAATGGTAGTACGTCCCTCCATGAGGTTTTCCAGGGCATGGGTGATCAGGCTTTCTGTTTCTGTATCAATATTGGCAGTGGCTTCGTCCAGCACCAGAATGGCGGGCTTATAGGCGAGGGTCCTGGCGAAGGAAAGGAGCTGCCTCTGGCCGGCAGAGAGGGTGCTTCCCCGCTCTGTCACAGGGGCATCATACTGCCCTGGCATTTTTTCTATAAAGGTATCTGCATGGACCGTCCTGGCTGCCTGGCGGATTTCTTCCTCTGTAATAGAAGGGCTGCCAAGGGAGATATTGCCCTTAATATCTCCGGTGAAAAGGAACACGTCCTGCTGTACCTGCCCGATAGCGGCCCGGAGTGTGTCAGTATCAATTTCACGGATGTTTACCCCGTCAATAAGAATTTCCCCCTTCTGGATATCATAATATCTCCCAATCAGATTCAAAATGGAGGTTTTCCCTGCGCCGGTTGCGCCCACAAAGGCAACTTTTTCACCGGGGCGTATAAGGAAGCTTACATCTTTTAGAATATAATCCTCCTTTTCATAGGCAAACCAAACATGCCGGAACTCAATCTCCCCCTTTATCTGTACATTCACAGGCTTGGCCGGGTTTGTGACCTGGGGCTTTTCATCCAGGATGGAAAACACTTTCTGGGCAGAGGCCAGGGAAGACTGGAGTGTCCCGAACTGTTCCGCCAGTTCCTGTATGGGCTCGAAAAAGCTGCCGATGTAGGTGATGAAAATAAACAATGTCCCCAAAGAGAGGGTTCCTGTTAATACCAACCGGCTCCCTGTGCCAATCACCAGCAGCATGGCTAAAATGGAAACCATATAGATAGAAGGGCGGAAAATGGCAAAGGTCATAGTCTCCCGCCAGTTGGCGTCATAAAGTTCCCGGGATTTCTGGCAGAAAGCTTTGTATTTGGCATCCTCCCGGGCAAAAATCTGGATAAGCCGCATGCCGGAAATATGCTCTGACAAAAAGGTGTTGATTTCTGTAATCTTATTCCGGGTTAGCTGGTATGCTTTCCGGGAAAGGTAACGGAATACAAAGGTAAGTATGGTCACTGCCGGAAGCAGGGCAAAGGAAACCAGGGCCATGGCCACATTAATGGAGAGCATTACCACAGCATAGCCAATGATTTTCACCACATTTTTAAACAGCCTTACCAAAATGGAGGAAAATAGTTCGTTAACAGCTTCCGTATCATTAGAGACCCGGGTAACCAGCTTTCCCACAGGGGTGGTGTTAAAAAAATTTAAGGAAAGGCCCTGTATGTGCCCAAAGACTTCCTTTCTCATATCATAAATGATATTCTGCCCCATTTTCTGCAGCATCCAGGTATCCAGGGCATTCAGGCAAAAACCCAGCAGAAGCATACCAAGATATACCAGGGCGGCGGTTAGGATGCCCAAAAAGTCAAAACGGCGGAGGTTTTTTAAGTCTTCTTTTTCCAGAAGGACAGCCCCCTTTTGCACATAGCCTTCCAGTACATCAGGGGAGGCGTTTTCCAGGGCGGTACATTCTTCCCCGGTGAGATTTTCCGCCATATAATAACGGTCCTGCCACAGGAAAATCTGATAAAAATCCTGTTCTTTTCCGGTGTCAAATTTCCGGGTGAGCCACAGGCCACGGTAAGGGACGCTGCCGGGGGCGTCTGCCTGTGCCGCTGCGTAAGGGTGGTAGTAGCCGTTGATATAATTATCAATGGCATTACCAATGATAATAGGGCGGTAAAGCTCCACAACAATGATAAAAAGCACCAGCG
>CAJTVD010000012.1:0-29691 GCA_910579495.1 uncultured Lachnospiraceae bacterium | reverse complement strand
GCCAGCCATCACTTTCTTATGGGGTTGTAAGTATGTAAGCAATCGTTTCACCGGGGATTCCCTCCTTTTTTCGCTTTCCGGCCCGTGCCTTTGCCAACGTGATTGGCAAAAAGACGGCGGCTGGCATAATCCGGCACCTGGGAGTGCTGCAGCGCCCTGCGTTTATCTCCAATAGCAGCTTCTAGCTGCTGTTTTTCAAACATGTCTTTGTAGATCCCTCCGGCAGCCATTAAAGAAGCATGGTTTCCGATTTCCTTTGCCTCCCCTTCATCCAGTACCATGATCAGGTCAGCATTTTGGATGGTGGAAATCCGGTGGGCAATCAAAATGGTGGTTTTGCCCTGGCGGTTGTCCTTCAGGTTCCGTAAAATCTGTTCCTCCGTGTCAGTGTCCACGGCGGAGAGGGCATCGTCCAGGATTAAGATAGGCGCGTCCTTAATCAGGGCCCGGGCAATGGAGCTGCGCTGTTTCTGCCCGCCGGAGAGGGTCACCCCCCGTTCCCCTACCATAGTTTCATAACCGTCCGGGAAGGAGATGATATTTTCGTGGATACAGGAAGCCTTGGCGGCGCGGATAACAGCATCCATTTCCTGTCCCTGTGCGCCAAAGGAAATATTGGACTTTAAAGTGTCCGAAAACAGAAAATTGTCCTGGGGCACATATGCAATATGCTCCCGCAGGTCCTTCAAAGGGATGGTATTGATATCCCGCCCGTCAATGAGGATCATGCCTGGCTTTGTATTGTAAAGGCGGAGCAGGAGGTTTACCAGTGTTGACTTGCCGTTGCCGGTACGCCCGATGATGGCAAGGGTGGTCCCGGCTTTGATTTCCAGGCAGATATCTTTCAAAGTAGGCTCGCTGTGCCCCCTGTGGAGGAAGGTAAGGTGTGAGAAAGTAATCTCTCCCCTGATTTTGTCGGCGGGAAGGAGCCTGCCCGTATCATAAACCCGGGGCTTTTCATTAAATACTTCCTGCACCCGGCGGATGGAAGCGCTGCCCTGGGAAAACATATTAATGGCGTCGCCACAGGCAAGCATAGGCCACACCAGCATATTGATGTACTGGTTAAAGGCCACAAAACGCCCTAAGGTTATTTCCCCGGTGAGGGCAAGATACCCCCCGTAAATCAGGGTGGCAAGGCTGCTAAGGCCAATGATTACATCCAGCAGGGGCATTACAATGGCCTGAAGGCGGACCACATTTAAATTCTTTTCCATGGTATGTTGGTTGGCTTTTAAAAATCCATACATCTGCGCCCGCTCCCGGACAAAAGCCTTGATAACCCGCACCCCGGAAAAACTTTCCTGCACGTAATCCGTGAGGGCGGAGACCGCTTCCTGCCGCTCCTTATATTTAGGGTGCATGACCTTACCATAATAAATTTCCCCAATGCAGATAAACAGCATGGGAACCAGGGCCAGCAGGGTTAACTTGACATTAACATAGAACATCATCTGCCCAATGACCATAACAGCCATCACCGTGGCATCAAAGACACAGATAATGGCAGGGCCGATGGCCATACGGATCATGTTCAGGTCACTGGTAAAACGGGTCATCAGGTCGCCTGTTTTGTGCTCATTATAATATTCCACATCCAGCTTTTCCAGATGGGCAAACATATCATCCCGCAGGCTGCGCTCAATCCCCCGGGCTGCGCCAAAAAGGAAATAGCGCCAGAAAAAACGTCCCAGGGCAAGAAAAGCCCCTACCAGGAAGAGCGCCAGCAGATGCTTACGGATGCCACCCATATCCATGGCAGAGGCAGCCAGGCCGTCAGTAATTGCGCCTGTGAGCCTGGGAATAAAGATGTTAAAAAAGTCCACAAAAAAAAGAGTGATAATTCCGGCAATATATTGAAATCGGTAACGTTTTATGTACTGCCATATAAATTGGAAGGTGTTCATATCTGATAATCTCCATATGTATTTAACGGTTCCTTGTATAGTTCCATAAAAGAAAGGGGGCAAAATTCCACTGTTAGATGGAATCATGCGCCCTTTTTCAGGAAACAGGCCCAGGCCTTGCCTGGCCGGTTTTATTCCCGTTCTTTCCACTGTATCATATTTTCATTTGCCCACACGACCTGGTTCCTGCCCAGGCGTTTGGCATCATAAAGCATATTGTCTGCCAGCTTTAAGCAATCCGCGTATTGGTCCCCGGGTTTGGGAAACTGGGTAATGCCTCCCATACTGACAGTTACCCAGGGAGAAACGGAACCGCTGTGTTCTATATGTAAATCTTCGATTGCCTGGCGGATAAGCTTAAAATGGGAAAAAGCCTCCTGTGCTGTGTTGTTTGAAACAATAGCGATAAATTCCTCCCCGCCGTACCGGGCAAAGAAATCCGTGCCACGGCGTAAAAGGGAGTTTGCCGCATGGGCAACAGAAGCGATGACCTGGTCCCCGGCAGGGTGCCCGAAGGTGTCATTATAGACCTTAAATTTATCAATATCAAAAATACACACAGAAAAAGCAGTTTTAAGGCGGATGGCTTCTTCCCATTTGGTAAGGCTGTACTGTTCATAGTGCCGCCGGTTGGCCACCCGGGTCAGTTCATCTACCATGGCCTGCTGTTCAAACTGTATCCGGTACTGGTGCAGCTTGATATGGGTATTCACCCGTGCCCTTACGATCAGTGGGTTAAAAGGTTTGACGATATAGTCCACTGCCCCTAAGATAAGCCCCTGTTCCTCGCTTTGGGTGTCGGAAAGCCCGGTGATCAGGATTACCGGGATATGCTCCGTTACCAGTTCTTCCTGCAGCTTTTTCAGTAACATAAAGCCGTCCATATCCGGCAGGACAACATCCAGCAGGATCAGGGAAAATTTTCCTGTTTTGGCACAGGTAAGCCCATCCTTTGCAGTGTGTGCCAGGGTAATTTGGTAATTCCCGGCTAAGATATTTTTCAGATACCTGGCCTGCATAAGGCTGTCATCAATAATCAAAATTTTATCCATGTATATGCTCCCTCATTTTATATTCCTGTACACTGGCAGAAGCATTGACTGCCTGCCAGGCAGTTAAATACAGTGTTCTGAACAGATACAAAAATCAGGACAGCCTAATATGGATCTTTGAAGTCCTGCGGCCCTGACGATATCGGTTTGTTTTATGATATTTTATATATGTTGGCTTAAGTTAAAGTATAGCATACTGATTGTTTTTGTCAATCTATGATTATCTTTTGCCAATGGATTTTACGTGGGATAAAGTCACCCAAATATTGACATAGATTCATACCCTTGTTAAAATGGAAACGTAATAGCAGTATAAGGACGATTTGGGAGGAAGTGGGATATGTACCAGTGCCATATTCATTTTTACTTGACGGGCAGCCAGTGTGATGCCTTTGAAACCATTAGGAATACACCGCCTCTTGCACATTTTACCCATGAATTTTCCGATAGTGGCAGCCCGGAGAAGGCGCTGGCAGCTGGGGCAGATGTGATTTTGGCAAATTTACAGAATATGGACGTAAAGGAAACGCTGGGATTTCTTCTTAACCATAAGAAAGAAAAAGCCCGGCTTATTTTGCTTGCGGACAAAAGCCAGGTAACGCTTTTGACAGAGTTTCTGCGGGAAATCCAGGATATCTGGATCATGCCTATGAAGGGGGAGGAGGCTTCCTTCCGTTTCTCCAGGTGGCAGCAGGAATATAAGATGGGCAGGGACTTCTGGCAGGCTGGGCAATATCTTGATGCAGCCATCAATAACAGCCCGAACCTGATCTGGTACAAAGATAAGCAGGGCATTCACCAAAAAGTCAACGATAGTTTCTGTAAGACGGTAAATAAAACCAGAGAACAGGTGGAAGGGCAGGGGCACGCCTATATCTGGGATGTGGAGCAGGATGACCCTGCCTGTATTGAATCAGAGCTTGAGGTGATGGGAAGCAGGCGCACCTGTGTATCGGAGGAGACCATCAAAGCTGGGGACAGTACAAGGACACTGATGACCTATAAATCCCCTCTGTATGATGTGGATGGCAGTGTGATGGGGACTGTGGGCATAGCCATAGACGTGACCCAGGAGAGGGCCTATGAGCAGGAAATCATCAAAAAGAACCACACCCTGGAAACCATTTTTAAAACCTTGGACTGTGGGGTAATGCGCCATACCGTGGACGGCTCCCAGATTTTGGGGATCAACAGGGCGGCGCTGAAAATTCTGGGATACCAGTCCCTGGAAGAACTGGTGGCGGACGGGTTTGAGTTTATTGCGGCAACTGTGCTGGAGGAAGACAGGGAAGGGCTGAGGGAAAGTATCCAAAAGCTGAAAAAAGAAGGGGACAGTGTCAGTGTGGAGTACCGGGTACGCCATAAGGACGGGGAAACCCTCCATGTGATGGGCAATATCAAGCTATTACAGGAAGATGGGGAATTAATCTACCAGCGTTTCCTTCTGGACTGTACCGCCCAGAAAAGGCAGGAGGAAAGAAACCAAAGGCGCCAGATGGAAATGGTACAGGCCCTCAGCATAGACTACAGCATGGTCTGCTATTTTGACCTGGAAAACGGCATGGGGATCCCGCTCCGGAAGGGGGAAAATAACGGAAAGGAGTTTGACGCTATTTTTGACGGGGTAATCCAGTTAGAAGGGAGTATGGAGCGGTACATACAGGAATTTGTGTTTGAAGAGGACAAAGACCTTATGCGCCGGGCAGTTTCCAGGGAAACCCTGAGAAAGGGGCTGGAGGGAAGTCAGATCCTGTATACCAACTACCGTACTTATGGGAACGGCACTATAAGATATTTCCAGATGAAAGCTGTGCAGGCAGGCACTGGGGACGGAAATTATGGGGTAGTCTTGGGCCTTCGCAGTGTGGATGAGGAAACCCGCAAGGAGATGGAACAAAAGGCATTGCTGGAGAACGCCCTTTTACAGGCCAACCGGGCGAGCAAGGCAAAAAGTGTTTTCCTTTCCAATATGTCCCATGATATCCGGACGCCCATGAATGCCATTGTGGGCTTTACCAACCTGGCAATATCCCACAGCGGCAATAAGGAGCAGGTGAAAGAATATCTGAAAAAGATTAAAACTTCAGGGGACCATTTGCTGAGCCTGATTAACGATGTGCTGGATATGAGCCACATTGAAAGCGGCAAAATCCACCTGGAGGAAAAGCCCTGCAGCCTGCCGGACATTCTCCATGGGCTGCGGAACATCCTTCAGGCGGATATCCATGCAAAGCAGCTTGAACTGCAGATTGACACTGTGGATGTGGTGGATGAAGAGATTTACTGTGACAAACTGCGGCTGAACCAGGTGCTCCTTAACCTTTTGAGCAATTCCGTCAAGTACACAGGGGCGGGGGGAGCCATCAGCGTGAGAATTACGGAAAAGCCAGGGAAGGCGGCAGGCTATGCCAATTATGAATTTGTCATCAGGGATACCGGTATCGGCATGAGCGAGGAATTTGTAAAACATATTTTTGAACCTTTTGAGAGGGAGAAAAATTCAACCATCAGCAAAATCCAGGGAACCGGCCTTGGGATGTCCATTACAAAAAATATAGTGGATATGATGAACGGCACCATTGAGGTGGAAAGCCGTCTGGGGGAAGGTTCAGAGTTTGTTGTGTCTTTTCCTTTCCGTATCCATGCAGGGCAGGGGGAGGTGCCGGATATCCAGGAACTCTGCAACTGCCGTGCACTGGTAGTGGACGATGATTTCAACACCTGCGACAGTGTATCTTACATGCTGGGGCAGCTTGGCATGCGGGCGGAGTGGACCCTTTCAGGAAAAGAAGCCGTGCTCCGTACCCACCAGGCAATCACGCGCAGGGATGAATACTACGTTTATATTGTGGATTGGCTCCTGCCGGATATGAATGGGGTTGAGGTTACCCGCAGAATACGGAAAGAAACGGGAAAGGATGTGCCGGTGATCGTCCTTACGGCCTATGACTGGACGGATATTGAGGATGAGGCAAGGGAAGCGGGGGTTACGGCCTTTTGCAGCAAGCCTTTGTTTTTGTCGGAGCTGAGAAGCTGCTTAAGTAATGTGATTAAGCCCGGCGGGGCGGCGGAAGCCCAGAAGAAAAAGCAGGCGGCGAAGCTACGCACAGGCCGCATCCTGTTGGCGGAGGATGTGGAACTGAACCAGGAGATTGCCACAATGATCTTAGAGGATGCCGGATTCCAGACAGAGATTGCCGGAAACGGGAAAATTGCCGTGGAAATGCTGAAAAAATCCAAACCGGGATATTACCAGCTTATCCTGATGGATGTGCAGATGCCGGAAATGGACGGCTATGCAGCTACCAGGGAAATCCGCAGCCTGGAGGACGAAGGGCTGTCATCCATCCCGATTATCGCTATGACAGCCAATGCTTTTGAAGAGGATAAGCAGGAAGCTTTGAAATCCGGGATGAACGGGCATATCGCAAAACCTATTGATATCAAAAATCTGTTTGAAACGCTTGATATGGTGTTAAGCTGATATTATCCTATTGTAATATTACCCTATGGGATACATCCCATTGGAAGAGGGAATATTTTGGGGTTCAATGACTGGTATACAGCAGAAAGGCAGGAGAAAAATGGAACTGACAAATATTAAGGAGTTATTTCGGGAAAAAGAAAAATACGAAGGCAGCCAGGTAAAAGTGGGAGGCTGGGTGAGAAGCAACAGGGATTCCAAAAACTTTGGGTTCCTGGTGGTCAATGACGGGAGCTTTTTTGAACCGCTGCAGGTGGTTTACTCTGATGCCCTGGGGGAGTTTGACGAGATTACCAGGATCGGCGTGGGCGCGGCGGTTACTGTGACAGGCAAGATTGTGGTAACGCCGGGGGCGAAGCAGCCGCTGGAGATGCAGGCATCGGAGGTAGTGGTGGAAGGTGCTTCCCCTTCAGACTATCCTTTACAGAAAAAGCGCCACAGCTTTGAATATCTGCGGACCATCTCCCATCTGCGCCCCCGCACCAACACCTTCCAGGCAGTGTTCCGGGTACGCTCCCTGGCAGCATATGCCATCCACCGCTATTTTCAGGAGAGAGGTTTTGTCTATGTGCATACCCCTTTGATTACCGGAAGCGACTGTGAGGGGGCAGGGGAAATGTTTAAGGTAACAACCCTGGATATGGAAAATGTGCCAAAGACCCAGGAAGGGGCGGTGGACTATAGCCAGGATTTCTTTGGCAAGCCCACCAACCTGACGGTGAGCGGGCAGCTTGACGTGGAAACCTATGCTTTTGCTTTCCGGAATGTGTATACTTTCGGCCCCACTTTCCGGGCTGAGAATTCCAATACCGCCCGCCATGCAGCGGAATTCTGGATGATTGAGCCGGAAATGTGTTTTGCGGACCTAAAAGATGATATGGCCCTTGCAGAGGGGCTCCTTAAGTATGTTATCCGTTATGTGCTGGAAAACGCCCCGGAAGAAATGGCCTTTTTTAACCAGTTTGTGGACAAGGGCCTGATAGAGCGGCTGAAACATGTGCTGGATTCCAGGTTTGGCCATGTGACCTATACGGAAGCCATTGAAATTCTGGAAAAACACAATGAGGAATTTGAATACAAGGTACACTGGGGAAGCGACCTGCAGACTGAGCATGAAAGATACCTTACGGAGACAGAGTTTAAGCGCCCGGTATTTGTAACGGATTATCCCAAGGAAATTAAAGCCTTTTATATGAAGCTGAACCAGGACCAGAAGACCGTTGCCGCCATGGACTGCCTGGTGCCAGGGATCGGGGAGATCATTGGCGGTAGCCAGAGAGAGGACCAACTGGCGCTGTTGGAGCAGCGGATGGAAGAACTCCATTTAAATAAGGAAGATTATGATTTTTACCTGGACCTGCGCCGTTACGGTTCCGTCCGCCATGCAGGCTTTGGGCTGGGTTTTGAACGGTGTGTGATGTATCTAACCGGAATGAAAAATATCCGGGATGTGGTACCTTTTCCCAGAACTGTAAATAACTGTGAGTTATAATGCTGCCAAAGGGATGTACCGGGGCAAAAAAGTAAAAAATATGTTAAAATTGGAAACTTACCTCTATGCGGTTTGCCCTATTTGTGGTATACTGCTATAGACGAAATTATGGGGATACTTGTGTCCCCGTGAATATAGTTATTATTTTTTTAATATAAAATGGAGGGCTGAATAATGAGTACTACTTCACAGGCGAGTCAAAGAATTGCGGCTTTACTCGATGAAAACAGTTTCGTTGAAATTGGTGCGCAGGTAACGGCGAGAAGCACTGATTTTAACCTGAAACAGACAGAAACTCCTTCTGACGGTGTAATTACCGGCTATGGGGTGATAGGCGGCAGCCTTGTGTATGTATACAGCCAGGACGCATCCGTGTTAGGCGGCAGCGTGGGTGAAATGCATGCCAGAAAAATTGCAAACCTCTACGATCTGGCGCTGAAGATGGGCGCACCCGTAATCGGTCTGATTGAATCCGCCGGCTTACGGCTTCAGGAAGCTACGGACGCTTTAAACGGCTTTGGCGAAATCTATAAAAAGCAGGCGTTATGCTCTGGCGTAATACCTCAGATTACGGCAATTTTCGGTTCCTGCGGGGGCGGCCTCGCCCTGATTCCCACACTCACAGATTTTACTTTTATGGAAGAAAAGAAAGCGAAACTGTTTGTAAACGCACCCAATGCGTTAGAGGGCAATGAAATCAGCAGATGTGATACTTCCGCAGCAGCTTTCCAAAGCAAGGAAGCAGGCATTGTGGACGTGGTGGCGGCTGAGGGCGACATCCTTGCCAAAATCAGGGAACTGGTATGCATGCTGCCTGCCAACAACGAAGACGGGGTGGCAATCGAAGAGTGCGTTGACGATTTAAACCGCGCCTTGGAAGGTATGGCAGGATGTGCAGGGGATACCTCCATTGCACTGTCACTGCTTTCAGACAGCGGCGCTGTGTTTGAAGTAAAAGAAAATTATGCAAAGGAAATGATTACAGCGTTTATTAAGTTAAACGGTGTTACAGTAGGGGCTGTTGCAAACCGCAGCGAAGTGTACGGGGAGGACGGCAAGGTTGGGGAGAAGTTTGACGCTGCCTTAACACCGGCAGGCTGTGAGAAAGCGGCAGGCTTTATCAATTTCTGTGATGCATTTGATATCCCTGTTTTATCCCTTACCAATGTGAAGGGCTTCAAGGCAGATAAAGAGTCCGAAAAGAAGATTGCCAGGGCGGCTGCAAAGCTTACATACGCTTTTGCAAACGCTACCGTGCCGAAGGTAAACCTTATCATCGGACAGGCGTTCGGAAGCGCGTATGTTGCCATGAATTCCAAGGCAATCGGGGCGGACATCACCATGGCATGGCCCGAGGCACAGATTGGGACGATGGACGGGAAGCTGGCAGCGAAGATCATCTGCGACGGCCAGGGGGCGGAAGCCATCGAAAAGTGTGCGGCAGAGTATGCGGCACTGCAGACCGGGGCAGCGAACGCTGCGAAGAGAGGCTATGTTGACCAGATTGTGGAGCCGGAGGATACAAGAAAGTATGTGATTGGCGCATTTGAGATGCTGCTTTCCAAACAGGAAGAACGTCCCGCGAAGAAACATGGCACAGTCTAGAAAGGATGATTACTTAATATGAAAAAATGGTTGTTAGTATTAGGCATGATCACCTGTATGCTTGGTTTGACAGCCTGCGGCGAACAGGAGGCTGTGACTCCTCTGATGACGGAAGCGGAAGCGGAAGCTTTCGGCGCTCAGGTTGTGGATACCGTAAGCCAGTATGTGGCTATGCAGATAAAGGACCAGATAGACGATCCTATCACTGTAAGCGCAATGGATAGCTGGGAAGCTGCTGCTGATGATATGGGGGATTTTGTAGAGATTATCAGCACCGAATCGTCACTGGATGATGAAGATGGTGTCATTGATGTAAGGGTAAAGGGCTCCTTAAGGGAAGCAATTGTGGAAATTGTTATTGACAAGAAGGTTGTCACCAGCATTTCCACCAACGTGGAATACACCTTTGGCGAGAATATGCAAAAAGCAGGATTGAATACGCTTCTTGGAATGGGAACCGTATTCTGTGTGTTGATCCTGATCAGCCTGATCATCAACTGCTTTGTATTCATACCAAAGATCCAGGAGAAATTTTCCAAAAAGCCCGTTGCCAATGAGACAAAGGCAGCACCGGTGGATAACACCATTGCCCAGATTATTGAAAAAGAAGAAGACCTTACAGACGACTTGGAGCTGGTTGCAGTCATTTCGGCGGCAATTGCAGCAAGCGAAGGCGCTTCTTCCACAGATGGGTTTGTAGTAAGAAGCATCAGGCGTGCAGGAAACAGGCGGCAGAGGGCTTAAGGCAGGGCAAAGTGCCTGGGACGAAGCAAAAAAGCCGGAGATACATGCAGGTTTTTATAATTTTTAATGAAGCGATATGACAAATTACAGGAGGAATTTAGTAATGAAAAATTATACAATTACCGTTAATGGCAACGTATATGACGTAGTAGTGGAAGAAGGCGCATCTACAGGGGCACCCGCTCCCGCAGCGCCCAGGGCTGCAGCGGCTCCTAAGGCTGCCCCGAAAGCAGCGGCAGCACCCAAGGCAGCAGGCGGTGCAGGGCGTATCAGGGTGGAAGCCGGGGCTGCAGGCAAGGTATTTAAAATTGAGGCCAATGTAGGGCAGGCAGTGAAAAAAGGTGACGCAGTAGTGGTTGTGGAAGCAATGAAAATGGAAATCCCTGTTGTAGCCCCTGAGGACGGTACCGTGGCAAGCATTGACGTAGCAGTTGGCGATTCTGTAGAAGCAGGCGCATTACTGGCAACACTCAACTAGCGCGGTGCGGAATGGGCGGGTTCCTTTCTCCCGTACATCCGGAGACGAAAGCCAGTCCCCTTTGGGGACAGGTTTTTACCGAAAAAACAACAGGAGGTAAAAGAAATGGATTATATAGTAACTACACTGTCCAATCTGATACATCAGACAGCGTTTTTCAACCTGACGGTTGGAAACTATGCGATGATCATTGTGGCATGTGTATTTCTTTATCTTGCGATTGCCAAGGGCTTTGAACCATTGCTTTTGACACCGATCGCATTTGGCATGCTGCTGGTAAATATCTATCCGGATATTATGCTGAGCATTGAGGATTCTGCAAACGGGACCGGCGGCCTGCTGTATTATTTTTATCTCTTAGACGAATGGGCAATCCTGCCTTCCCTGATTTTTATGGGGGTAGGCGCTATGACCGACTTTGGCCCCCTGATTGCCAATCCTAAGAGCTTTCTCCTTGGCGCTGCGGCGCAGTTTGGTATTTTCGCTGCATATTTTGGGGCTATTGCCCTTGGGTTCAACGACAAAGCTGCAGCGGCAATCTCCATCATTGGCGGCGCGGACGGCCCTACATCCATTTTCCTTGCAGGAAAGCTGGGACAGACCGCATTGCTGGGACCTATCGCAGTGGCGGCATATTCCTATATGTCACTGGTGCCGATTATCCAGCCGCCTATTATGAAATTACTGACCACGGAAGAAGAGCGGAAGATCAAGATGGGACAGCTTCGCCCGGTATCCAAGCTTGAGAAAATCCTTTTCCCTATCATTGTAACAATTGTTGTGTGCCTGATCCTTCCCACCACAGCGCCACTTGTAGGTATGCTGATGCTGGGTAATCTGTTCCGGGAATCCGGGGTAGTAAGGCAGCTGACAGACACAGCTTCCAACGCCCTTATGTATATTGTGGTTATCCTGCTGGGAACCAGCGTAGGTGCAACCACCAGCGCAGAAGCTTTCCTGAACCTGGATACCATTAAGATCGTTATCCTGGGCCTGGTTGCCTTTGCATTCGGTACAGCGGCAGGGGTGCTCTTTGGAAAGCTCATGTGTGTGGCTACCAAGGGAAAAGTCAATCCCCTTATTGGTTCCGCAGGCGTATCCGCAGTGCCTATGGCAGCGAGAGTTTCCCAGAAGGTGGGCGCAGAAGCAGACCCTACCAACTTCCTGCTGATGCATGCTATGGGACCTAACGTAGCTGGTGTTATCGGTACGGCAGTTGCGGCAGGTACCTTTATGGCGGTATTTGGCGTGTTCTAAGATACAAGATATTATTTTTATAGTGAATGGCGGAAACACCTTTCCGGATAATTTAGATTGACAGAGTAAGCGCATATAGGTGCCGCCAGGCGGCAATATTGCTATGCAAATATGAAGGAGGAAATAGAAATGGCAGGACAGGCTAAAAAACCGGTTGGAATCATGGAAACGGTTCTTCGTGATGCACATCAGTCTCTGATTGCAACAAGAATGCCTACTGAAATGATGCTTCCAATCGTTGAGAAAATGGATAAAGTTGGCTACCATGCGGTTGAATGCTGGGGCGGCGCAACTTTTGACGCTTCCCTTCGTTTCCTGAAAGAGGATCCCTGGGACAGACTTAGAAAGTTAAGGGATGGATTTAAGAAGACAAAGCTCCAGATGCTTTTTAGGGGGCAGAATATTCTTGGCTACAGGCCTTATGCTGATGACGTTGTTGACAGCTTCGTGGAGAAATCCATTGCCAACGGCATTGATATTATCCGTATTTTTGACTGCTTAAATGACCTTAGGAATTTACAGGCGGCAGTTAACGCCACCAATAAAGTAAAGAAACAGGAAGGCAGGGGACATGCGCAGGTTGCCCTTTCCTACACTTTAGGCGATGCCTATACCATGGATTACTGGACAGATATGGCGAAAAAGATTGAACAAATGGGGGCAGACTCCATCTGTATCAAAGATATGGCAGGGCTTCTTGTGCCTTATAAGGCATCTGAGATGATCAAGGCCATGAAATCAGTTACCAAGCTTCCCATCCAGCTTCACACCCACTATACCTCCGGCGTAGCTGGTATGACATACTTAAAGGCAGTAGAAGCAGGGGTTGACGTAATTGACTGTGCGATTTCTCCTTTTGCTATGGGAACCTCACAGCCTGCAACGGAAGTTATGGTGGAAACCTTTAAGGGTACTCCCTATGATACTGGCTACGACCAGAATATCTTATCCGAAATCGCTGATTACTTCCGTCCTTACAGGGATAAATGCCTGGCAGACGGCCTGCTCAATCCCAAGGTTATGGGCGTGGATATCAAGACGCTGCTTTACCAGGTTCCCGGCGGTATGCTTTCCAACATGGTAAGCCAGTTAAAGGAACAGAATGCGGAAGATAAGTATTACGACGTGCTGAAGGAAATCCCTCAGGTAAGAAAAGACCTGGGCGAGCCGCCCCTTGTTACCCCCTCATCACAGATCGTGGGTACCCAGGCTGTATTTAACGTACTTATGGGTGAAAGATACAAGATGGCAACCAAGGAAACCAAGGCAGTCCTGCGTGGTGAATACGGCCAGACAGTGAAGCCCATGAGCCAGGAGATCATCAACAAGGTAATCCCCGGCGAAAAGAGAATTACCTGCCGCCCTGCTGACCTGATTGAGAACGAAATGGATAAGCTGGAAGCAGAAATGAAAGAGTGGAAACAGCAGGATGAGGATGTCCTGTCCTACGCTCTGTTCCCTCAGGTGGCTACCGACTTCTTCAAATACCGCCAGGCACAGCAAGAGAAAGTGGATATGACACAGGCTGATACCAAGAATGGGGCTTATCCGGTTTAACCTGCAAGAATTTTTGGTGGAAGGACGAATAAAGCTAAAAAATATAGTGAAGGACAAAATAATTTGTCCTTCACTATATTTTTTATGAAGCAGCTTATTGGAATAAACACTGTCGCGCTCCGTGAGCCGGCTTTGTGAAAGGAGTGGATATAGTTATGGGTGGAACATTATTAGAAACGAACGCCAGAAGAATTAAGAATGAAGGAAGAGCAGAGGGAAAAGCAGAGGGGAGGGAGGAAGGAAGGACTGAAAAAGGCATCAGGGTATTTCTTAATTTACTTGGGGCGGGTATACCTGAGAGTGAGGCACAGCGTCTGGCAGAAATTGGGGATGACTTAGTAGAGAAAGCTTTAAAATTAAGGGAAATATAAGAGGCATTCCTTTTTAATATGGAAATCCGGGATCCCATACAAATTGATTGTATGGGATTTTTTTATATGATATAATGATACAATAGAAAATATTGACAACCACAGTCAGGAGGATTGCATGGAAAATAAGCGTTTTGCCTTGCTCATTGATGCAGATAACATATCAGCAAAATATATAGGGGATATTCTGGAAGAGCTATCAACCTATGGCATTACTACCTATAAGAGAATATATGGGGACTGGACCAGCACCCAGGCAAACAAATGGAAAGGAGAACTTTTGGAAAATTCTGTGATACCAGTGCAGCAGTTCAGTAACACAGTGGGAAAGAATGCCACAGACTCCACATTGATTATTGATGCCATGGACATTCTTTATACCGGAAATGTGGACGGGTTCTGCATTGTCTCCAGTGACAGCGATTTTACCCGGCTGGCAAGCCGTCTCCGGGAGTCCGGTATGGAAGTCATTGGCATGGGAGAAGAGAAAACGCCCCGCTCCTTCAGGGTGGCATGTACCCGGTTTGTCAATCTGGAAAATCTGGGTAATCAGGATGAAGATGCAGAAAGCAAGGACAATACAGAAAATTCCATCAGCAGGGAAGTGATTTACAATGCCATCACCAATATCATTAATGAAAATGAAAATAAAGGCAAGAGCGTTGAACTTGCGGCAGTGGGAAACCGGCTGGTAAATATGTATCCTGATTTTGACGTGAGAAATTATGGATACAGCCTGCTTTCCAAATTTGTGGAGGATGCTGGCCTGTTCCTTTTAGAAAAACGCCAGAATGTGATTACCATTTCCCTAAGGGATAACGAACAGTCCCAGGAAGAAATCAGGAATTATATAAGGGAAATTATACGCAAGTCAGGCAAAAAGGGTATTGGGATCAGCGAGCTGAGCAACCGGGTATATAACAAATTCGCCAACTTTAACTTGAAGGATTTTGGCTATAGCCAGTTCTCTAAGTTTGTACAGGGGATGGGGGATGTGGAGCTTTACCAGGATAAGAGCGACAGGAAAAGGGCAAGGGAGAGATAATTTGCCTAAAGGAGAGGAGCGCCATGGAAAATGGGAGATGCTGAAAAGAAAATGCTTCCTATTGGAATTGAAAGCTTTGAGGAAATCCGTACAGAGGAATTTTATTATGTAGATAAAACATTTATGATTAAGGAACTGCTGCGCAGGCGTGGAAAGGTCAATTTGTTTACCCGCCCAAGGCGGTTCGGAAAAACTATTAATATATCTATGCTCAAGTGCTTTTTTGAGATAAATGGCGACAAATCAATATTTGACGGCCTTGCCATTTCCAGGGAAACTGCCCTTTGTGAAAAATATATGGGAAAATTCCCGGTTATTTCTATCAGCTTAAAGAGTGCAAATGGAGCCGATTATGCAACTGCACGGTCACTGATGTGTTCTGTTATTGGTAATGAGGCCATGAGATTTTACGATTTATTGGACAGCAATAAGATTACTGTGGAGGAAAAAGAAGTATACAGGCAATTGATTGCAGTTGACCAAACAGGCCAAAATATTTATGCAATGTCAGATGTGGTGCTGATGGGGAGCCTGAAAACATTGTCCATACTTCTGGAAAAACATTATGGCAGAAAGGCAGTCATTTTGATTGACGAGTATGATGTCCCTTTGGCAAAAGCAAATGAGCAGGGGTATTATGGACAGATGATTGTCCTGATACGCAACATGTTTGAGCAAGCGCTCAAGACCAATGAAAGTATCTATTTTGCGGTTCTGACAGGGTGTTTACGGGTATCAAAGGAAAGTGTTTTTACAGGGCTGAACAATCTGAAGACTTATTCGATAACGGATGAAGAATGCAGCGCAGGTTTTGGTTTTACTGATGAAGAAGTTAGCAGGATGTTGGATTATTATGGGCTTATGGGTCAACATGATGTCATTAAACAATGGTATGATGGTTATTGTTTTGGAGACACAGATGTGTATTGTCCCTGGGATGTAATTAGCTATGTGGATAAACTGCAAGTAAAACCCAACTTCCCTCCCCAAGATTACTGGACGAATACCAGTAGCAATGATGTGATAAGAAGACTTCTTGAAAAGGCAAATGCAAGTACCAGGGAGGAGGTTGAGCGCCTGATTGCAGGAGAATCTATTGTAAAAATGATACCGGAAGATTTGACTTACAGGGAATTGTATGACAATATTGAAAATGTTTGGAGTATTCTTTTTCTTACCGGTTACCTGACCCGGCGGGGGGAAGCTTTGGGGAACATGTATCGCCTGGTTATTCCAAACAGGGAGATCCATAATATTTTTATGTTACAGATAAGAGACTGGATGCAGAAAAAAGCAAGGGAAGATGGGGAGAGACTGAAAGAATTTTGTGAAGCTTTCAAAAAATGTAATGGGGAAAAGGTACAGTCGCTGTTAAACGAATATTTGAGTGAAACTGTCAGCATCAGGGACACTGCCGTCAGGAAAGAGCTAAAGGAAAATTTCTATCATGGTTTTCTTCTGGGATTGCTGCGCTCCAAAGAAGAATGGAAGGTGATATCAAACAGAGAAAGCGGTAAAGGATATGCGGATATTGTGATAGAGATTCTCCATGAGAGGACTGGTATAGTAATAGAAGTAAAATATGCAGAGGATGGAAAGCTGGAAGCTGGCTGCATGGCAGCTATGGAGCAGATTGAAAAAATGGATTATGCCCAATATTTATATTCAGATGGAATGAAGAAGATCATAAAATGCGGCATTGCCTGCTGCAGGAAGGACTGTAAGGCTGTATTTGAAGAGGTTTGATTAAAAGTTTGGAATGCAGGGATTTACTAAAATAGAAAATTTATGTAATTACAAAGATTTTAAAAAAAATACTTGAAAATATATCAGTAATAGCATATACTCTTTAAAGAGCTATCGAAAATAGCATTTATAATTATAGATGTACAGGTAGCTTAGAAGTGGCGGTTATTCCGACAGCGCCTTTGGCAGGGCTCTTCGGTCCGCAAATACACATTTGAAATGGAGGAGAGAATGATGAAAGCAAGTATCATCAAAAAGATGCTTACTGGCGCATTGGCTGTCTCACTTGTAATGGCTCCCGTGATGAGCGTTGGAGCGACTACAACGACAGGTTCTACAGAATCAATTGTAGAAGAGATCATTGAGTCCAGTACATCTGTTGCTTCTTCTGGAAGTTCTTCAGAAGGAAGCACAATTTCAACAGTAGCAGAGGTTCCCCACACAAGCTCTGTTGCAGGGGTTAAGACAAGCACACGCGGATCTTATCTTGCAACAAGCGTAAACGGAACCGCTATTACCACCAGCGTAACAACAATTGCACAGGGCTATGGCCTTACAGGCGGCGAAGTTCCTTATGCAAAGTTCTCTAACCTTGATCCTAAGAAGAGCACTTTAGCAAAACAGGCAATCGACATGGCTGCTGCTTCCCAGGGAGCTACTGTTGGCCCTATGGTTAACATTGAGCTTGGTAAGATGGCAGGCGGCAAGTACAGCCTTCTTTCCAGCGATGGCGCTGAAATCAGCATTGCATTAGGTATCCCTGGAAACTTTGCAAAGGGTGGCGCTACTTTTGCTATGGTACGTGTACGTGCAGGCGGTGTTGTGACTATTCTTCCTGACCTTGATGAGAATCCTAACACGATTACCTTCAATACCACAGGCGGAGCAGGCGCATACGCTATCATCAGGTACTAATTAGTGGACTTAAACCAAATAAAATGCCAGAGAGGGGCTGCCTTGCCAGGCAGCTTCTCCCTAAAAGAGAAAGTATCAAATACCTTGAAAACAAAAAATATCAATATTTATCAGATATTGATTTTGCTGATTTTATTATGTATTTACCAGTATGGCTCTCAGAAAATATGCAGCTTTTCCCTTTATCCAGATGAGTTTGGTTATTGGGCAAGCGCGGCAAACGCTGTGGGATACGACTGGTCAGAAGTTGCTTCTCTGGGATCATATTATTCTTTTGGTTATAGCTTGATTTTGATCCCGATTTTGAGATGGGCACCGGACGGTGTGATTGCTTACCGGATTGCCGTATTTGTTAATATGCTGTTTATGTGTGGCAGTGTTTTCCTGTTGCAGGGAATTTGCAAAAAGATGTTTCCGGAAACAAATAAGGTGCAGAGAACGTTTATCGGCGGGATAGCGGTTCTTTATCCGGCATGGATATTTTATATGCAGATGACTATGGCAGAAGCACTGTTATTTTTTATGTTTGCATTAGTGACATATTTGTTTCTCTGGTTTATAGAAAGGCCGAAAGTGCTGACAGCAGCTTTGCTAGCGGTTTCACTTATTTATATATATTGCGTACATATGCGCACAGTGGGAGTAGTGATTGCCTGTGTGATTGCCTGTATGGTCTGGGGGATCACTAGGGCGGGGAAGAGAAAGCAGCTTCTGGTGATGATTGGTGTGCTGGCGTTGATGGGAGGTATGGCGCTACAGCTAAAAAATTATACTGTCCTGGAAGTGTTTTCTTATGCAGAAGATAGTACCCTGGCCATAAACGATTATGGAAATCAGTGGGGGAAATTTGAACAGATCTTAACCGTTAAAGGGATGATACAGCTATTAAAGGAAGTTATGGGAAAGCTGTATTACCTGGGGATATCCAGCTTTGGTTTATTTTACTGGGCTTTGGGCTGGTGTATGAAGGAAGCAGTCCTACTGTTGAAAGGGATATTGAAAAAGGAAGGGACAGCACTTAAGCAGTGGGGCGCAGTGTTCCTGTTGCTGGCGGTGGCTGGGGAAGTTTTGATTTGTAGTATATATATGTATCGGGCGGGTTCTGTTGACTGCCTGGTATATGGAAGGTACAATGAGCTATTGGTTCCTGTGATGATGGCCGTGGGAGCGGCTGTGATGCTGGGAAGCCGGCATTGGATTTCAATAACGGCTTCAATAGCAGGGATTACCGGATTTATGACAATACTGCTTTTGAATGTAATTGAAGCAGAAAACCGTAATGGGATGCGCGGTTATCATGCCGCTGGCCTCAGTTATTTGATTCGGGAAGAGGATTTTAATGTTTTCCTGTTTTTCAGGGATACATGGCTGCTGGGAGTGGGGATGATCCTATTGGTCAGTTTGCTGGTCAGGTTTGCCAGGGAAGGGACAGGCACTGAATGGCTTTTGTCAGGGATCCTTCTGGCGGAAGTGATTGCAGGGATTCAAATCAGCAACCACTATACTTATAGAGTAAATGTCTCTAATTTTGAGAATTTTATAATCGTAGATGCTATCAAGGATAGCGGCAAGGAAAATGATGAGATTTATTATCTGAATGAGGGAAAGCCGGAATTTATAGATTTTCTGCAGATGCAGCTTCCAGAGAAACCGATCCATGTGATAGAGGAAGAAATATTGGATGAAGCAGCAAAACCAGATGGGTTTCTGGTTACCTATGTGGAGACTGAACTGGATGAACGGCTGCAGGAATTGTATGAGAAAAAAGTGAGAGGAAACACATTTTGCCTGTACTATGACCAGGATATGTGAAGAAGGTGTTGGTATGAAGCTGATTATTCAGATTCCATGTTTTAACGAGGCGGAGACCTTAGAGATTGCTTTAAATGATTTGCCCAAGAAACTGGATGGCATTGATGAAATTGAATATCTGATTATTAACGATGGAAGCAAGGATAATACCGTGGAGGTGGCGAAAAAGTGGGGGGTTCATCATGTAGTGAATTTCAAACAGAATAAAGGGCTTGCCAAAGGATTTATGGCAGGCATAGACGGCTGCCTGAGAAACGGTGCGGATATTATTGTGAATACAGATGCGGACAATCAGTATTGTGCGGATGATATTGCCACCCTGATACGACCTATTTTGGACGGCAAGGCGGACATGGTGATCGGGGCAAGGCCGATTGACCAGACTGAGCATTTTTCGTTTATTAAAAAGAAGCTGCAGCATTTCGGAAGCTGGGTGGTGCGCAAGGCGTCTAATACAGATATACCGGATGCGCCAAGCGGGTTCCGGGCTTATTCCAGGGATGCGGCTATGCGGCTGAATGTGGTGAATGATTATACATATACATTGGAAACCATTGTACAGGCAGGCAGGGAGAAGATTGCGATTACAAGCGTGCCGGTGCATACCAATGGAGAGCTTCGGCCTTCCAGGCTGTTCAGCAGTATCTGGGGGTATGTGAAGAAGAGCATGCTGACCATCGTGAGGGCGTATATGATGTATAAGCCATTAAAATCGTTTACCTTTTTGGCGGCAATGCCGATTACAGTGGGGATGCTGATTGGTTTTCGGTTTCTTTATTATATGGCGGTTGGAAAGTCAGGAGGACATGTGCAGTCTTTGATTCTGGCATGTACGCTTATTATCATTGGTTTTCTAACATTGATGATTGGATTGATGGCAGATGTGATTGCTGCGAATAGAAAGTTGCTTCAGGACACACAATATCATACAAGGAAGACAGAGTATGATGCATTGTATATGCAGCAGAAGCTGGAAAAAGAGACAGTGAGGACCTATCGTGTTCTGGGCAAGGATGAGGCAAGACCATGGCAGGAAGTGGAAGAGGGTTAAAATAGGGAAGAGAAGACAGAATGATTGGGAAAATGTCAATAGAAAAGATATCAAAAATATTTCTTTTGGTATTGTTAGGAATATCTTTGTTGGTTCATGTGGATGTTGATATTGGCGGTGTTGAATTATCCGTATTCTTGCTATTATTGCTATGTGTAATAGGAGCTGTTTTTCAAATTGTTTTCATTTACCAAAATGAGAGCCAGCTTCGCAGTATAAAGTATTTTGCAGATTATGTTGCTTTAGCAATTATTGGGTGGGAGCTGCTTGTAGTTCTTGGTAAGCTTTTGACGATTTCAACAGAAGAAAAAACAGATTATAATTTTAATATTTTGATGATAGTATTGGCAACGCTGTATTTCTGGTTTTCTTCTTTTAAGCTGTTTGAAAAGTGGTATTTGGATGTTATTTTATATGCGAATTTAATTATAATATGTATCTTTTTGTTATGCTATGTGTGTAGTATGAACTTTTCCTGGCTGGCAGGTGGAATGATTGGGAACTCTGGAAGGGCGGCTTCCTACCTGCTGATTCCCTGCATTGTGAGTACTTATCAATACTGTATGGGCAGGGATAAGTTCAGGTCAGGATTTTACTTTGCATCGGCGCTTGTCAGTTTTTTTGCTCTTTTTATTAATCACAATATTGTTAGTTTTTGGCTGATGGGGGCAGTATTTATTGGAATTCCTGTTTTATTCCGTCCAACAGCTGAGCTGGTGAAAAGGGATATGCAGTTGTTCTTCTGTTATATTTTTTTTCTTAGTAACATGAGTTTGATTGCTAATTATACCAGCTTATTTCAGGTACCATTGTCCTTTGATTTGGAACACAGTGTATATTTGGAATTGCTTCTTGCCATAGGTGGGGCGTTTTTTTTCACCTATTGGGACAAGATTCCGGAAGGGATTGACCTTAATAAGCTTGTGTTAAGGAAAATGAGGAGGCAGTTTCACTTTTTATTAAAGCTGATTGGAGTTTTGTTTGCCGGAATAATATTAGGTGGTGACAGGTGGAGAGAATCAGGTGAAAAGATCGCTTCATTTATAGCAGGATTCGCATTTCCTTTGGTAGAAGAAGTTAGGAGAGGGAAAAGTGGATTTGTATTTAGTATGGAAGAAAGCGTGATTAGCGGACTGTTGATATTTGTAATGGCGGTGCTGTTGCTGATACGTATGCAGAAAAACTACAGTTTTGGAAAGCCTCAGACAGGGTTATTTATTTTGGTCTCATATGTTTTTTTGTTGCAGTTATTGTTCTGGACGCCGGATGCGGGGACATTGTTGGTTTATTTTATGATTTTTGTGATGGCTGCTTTTTATAAGGAAGAAAGAGAAAAAGTAACCAGTGTAAAAATAAATTTTTATTCAAAGGAGTCTGTAAAAGATGAAGAAAAGAATGTTGGTTTTTAGAATGTTGGTTGCAATGGTTTTCATGGTTATGTGCCGTCCGGTTATGGTGATGGCACAGGGGGAAATTAGCGGGGATGTGACTTCTCTTAATCAATTCATGACAGCGCAGGAAAGGGTAGAAGCGAAAGCGTCACCGGATGATAGTGCAGAGACAATTATTACATATGAAGTGGGAGATACTATTTTTATCACAGGTGAGACTGAGGATGGATGGTATATTGTATTGTACCAAGGGAAAACCGGATATATTCCCGTGGATGTGAAAGAAAATTTACAGGAAGTGAACCTTGATGTGGCGGCTTTAGATGCAGAGATGGAAGCAGAAATAGCTGAAGCAAAACTGGTGGTAGAAGAAGTGGAGAGGTATCGGGCAGAGGCAAAGAGGTCTAGGATATGGGGAGTAGTAATAGTATTATTAGTGGTTGCTATTTTTGCTGTTGGGATTATATCAACAATTCAGGTAAAGAAACAAAAAGAAGGAAAAAAAAATAGATTACGAAAAAATGTTGGATTTGAAGATATAGCTGATTTAGATAATGAAAAGGATTAATGTGGGTGTTATTTTTAAGATGGGTTTGATATGGTTTATGTTTTAAGAAGACATTATTACTGTATTTTAACTCGTTCTGTTAGTACATCATTGCATTAATTTTTAAGTAAAAAGGTTATAGAAAAAATTCTTGATATATGGCATAATGGAAAGAAAACACAAGGAGACTATCCATATGCCATTTGTTGTAGCCCCTGTTATCATACCTGATGCCGCCCCATTCTTTCTAAATTCGCCCAAAGCAGAACTTTTTTGGCTCGCCAGGTACAGCGTGCGAAGATAATCTTTTTGGCTGCGGATGGCCTTGAAAACATGCAGATATCGAACTAGGTAGGCCTTGAGCAGGATTCTGTCAGTAAATGGCGTAGTCGTTTCCTTAAAAAGCTCCCTCCTTTGCAGGAGGCTACCGAAAAAGACCCTTCAGGCCTGGAAAAAGCTGTCTCCGCCTTCCTCAATGACAGCCCATGTCCCGGACAGCTCATGCATTATATGATCGGACAGATTATAAAAATCCTTAGACTGCCTGCCGTAATCCGGAAGAGCTGGGGTATGGAGCCACCACTGTAGCCTGAACCTGCTGGTGGATACTGCCATAAAGGTAGGGATCGTGGATACCATTTCTGCTAAATCTGTAGATGAGATGGCCGGGATTCAGGCATTGGAGTAATACCCGGACAAGCCAGTAATTTCCGTGAAAGTGGCACGTATGGAATTTGAATACATCTGTCATGGGACAACAAGCCTGATCGGTTTCTTTAACGTTGCCACGGGGCGTATGCCCTCATACTTGAACCCTACATGTACAGAGGAGGATTTCGCGGACGCCATACGTGCATTGGTAGGGACAGATTTGGAGGTATCATGGACGTTTGTGTGCGATGGTCTGAACATACATAAACCTGAAAGCCTGGTTCGGTTTATTGCACAGCAGTGTAGCCTAATTTATAACTTGTTTATATTGTAATTGATGGTCTGTATAAAAAGTTTACATTAATATTTGATTCAGGAAAGCGAGACGTTTGGTAGACTAAGCTGTTTTATTATTTAAAATATATAATTTTGAAATTTACTCATAAAATTATTTCACAGAAGGAATGTGGTATAAAGATTAAGAATTGTTGATTAGTGAAGGGAAAATATAATGAAGGTTTTATTTATATCAAGTGGAGAATATAAATATGGTGCGCCTAAATCAATGATGACATTGATTAAAGGTTTAAAAGATGAGCTTAATGTGGAACCAATTCTTTTGACAAAAAGGCACAGTGATTTAAATGATTATTGTGATAGACAGGGGATTGAAAACTATTCTGTTTGGTATAGAGATATTATGGCAGGTTCGCCATATAGTCATAAATTATTAACATTGATGAAACACATAGTCAAATATCTTTTGTTTCTCTTAGGTGGAATAACACAAAGGAGAGTTATGAAGTTACCTATTGATTTTTCAACAATTGATATCGTTCATTCCAATACCAATAGGCAGGATATAGGGGCATTTATTGCTAGAAAACATAATATTAAGCATGTCTGGCATGTCCGTGAAACCCAAAAAGCTTTTAACATAATTTTTTATAAAAAAAAGTGTATACAATATATGAATCAAAACACCGATGCGTATATTATGATTTCCAAGATTGTTCAGAGGGAATGGATAAAACAGGGTCTTCTACCTAATTTGTCATGTGTTATTTATGATGGTATGGATACAGAAAATATTGTTAAGAAAAATAGAAAGATAAGTGATGGTAATATAAAAGTAGTTATTATCGGTCGGATAGAACCTAATAAGGGACAGTTGCAGATTGTTCAAGCGATTGCGCATCTTCCAAATGAAATTAAGAGAAAGATGAGGTTAGATATTATAGGAGATGCCTATTTTGATTATCGGAAAGTGATAGAACAGGTAATAGAGGAAAATGGGATCCAAAACCAAGTCAGGTTTTTAGGTTTTCAAAGCAATTTGAACGAAAGATTGTCAGAATATGATATAGGAGTTACATGTTCGAAGGAAGAAGGATTTGGGAGATGTACGATTGAATATATGCTTGCTGGACTTCTAACGATAGCGTCTGATACGGGCGCAAATCCAGAGTTAATAGAAGATGGAAAAAATGGAATTCTTTATAAATATAATGATACAATCCACTTTTCAGAAAAACTCAAATGGGTAATAGAACATGATGAAGAAAGTAGAAATATTGCAGAAAAGGGTTATGAAGATGCCTCTAGCAAGTATTCCAGAAAAAAATGCGCGGATAAGGTTTATGAGCTTTATCAGAAGCTTTTATGATACATGAGCCTGAAATGGAGAGAAAGTATAGTGATTGGGATAGAATCAAGCAAGGTGACATTTGTCATACTGCATTATTTGGTTTTGAGCGAAACTCAAAACTGCATCAAATCAATTCAAAATAGGATAACATACAAAAACTATCAGATAGTGATTGTAGATAATGGTTCAAATAATGGGACAGGAGAGAAGCTAATAAGATTACATGCAGATGATAGAAAGATTAAAGTTATATGTTTGAAAAAGAATATAGGATTTTCAGCGGGAAATAATATTGGTTATGTCTACGCTAGAGAGCAGTTAAAGTCTGAATATATAATTATTATAAATAATGATACGGAGATTATTCAAAAGGATTTTGTGGAAAAGGCTATTGAATGTTATAGGGATTCATTTTACTACGTTCTGGGTCCGGATGTAATAAATTTAGAAGGTGTACATCAAAGCCCAATGAAAAGTCGTATTATGACTGAGAAAGAGGTAAAGAAATGGTTTATTAAAAGATATTTGTTTAGTAGATATTTGCGTATTCATAAAAAATTAAATTTGCCTGATAATTTTATTATATATAGAAAGTATATAAAAAACCAAATAAGTAAAAAAAGGGAGATATTGGCTGACTGTAAGCAGGAAAATGTGGAATTGCAAGGTTCATGTTTAATTTTTTCTCCATTGTATATTGAAAGATGTAGAATTGCATTTGAAGAGTTAACATTTTTGTATGGGGAAGAGACTCTGCTGTTATTAAGATGTATGAAGAATAATTGGAGAGTAATGTATAATCCCGATTTGAAAATAAGGCACATAGAAAAAGTTGCAACTACAGCTTTTACTAAGAATTCTATTGATAAAGAAATTTTCTATACAGATAATCAGCTGAAAGCAATTCTTGCTATTTTAAGACAGATGAAGTAGGAATTAATGAAACAAATCTAAATTCCCTAGCACAGCTGGTGGTTGAGCCAGTGGTCGTGATACAATTTATTTTTAAAAGTTATTTTAATAAGCTATAATCTGTAATGATTTCAAATTAGGTATGCTATAGCCTGAAAAATACCATCAAATCAATGTTTTCAAGAAAAATGGTTTTGTGATAGTATACCTAATCAGGTAGGCTATGAATTTCCGGAACTCCTTGATTTCTCAGGATTTTTAGGTATGGAGCTGTAGGCTTGTTATTATTGTTATTAATACAGACATTTTTGGATAACTTTACTTTATAGATTATATTTTCAACTATTTAAGGCAATATTTCAATAATTGTATAATCACTCTGTTATCAGATACATTAAACTTTTAAATTATTGTATCTATGAAGTACTGATACACTTTTAAGTAACGCTAAAATCAATTTAAAAGTTAATAATCTAAGTGTATTGAAAATAAAACTTTTACTAAGATATTAAATAAAAATGATATAAATATATATGATACTGGATGGGGAAGATAATACAGATGGGTAAAGAGGTAGGAGATAGTAATATTATAATAAGTAAGTTAAATGCTGGAGAAGAGGATAGGAAAACTTTCAATCAAATAAAAATTCTTTTTGTATCTCATGAATCTGATATAGGTGGTGCTACAATATCATTAATTAATATGATACAGGGATTACGTAACTATAATAATATTGATGTGTGGGTTCTTATTCCTTATAAAAAATGGAATAAAGGAAGAGCATTTAAATTGTTGGAGAGCAATGGAATAAACTATAAGGAAATATGGTATCGCAGAAATTATAAATCAATATCAGAGAAGTATTCTTTAAAATATTATATTTTAGATTTTTTAAATATGTTTTCGGTGAAAAGAATACAGAAGTTCATAAAACAAGTAAAATTTGATATTATATGTTCTAATTCTACAGGAGTTGATGTTGGAGCTAGGGCAGCGCAAATTGCAAAGGTGCCACATATATATTATGTAAGAGAATTTATGAAAGCTGATCATAATTCCGAATATAGAAATAAAAAGCGAATGAAGAGTTTATTAGAAACTTCGGATTATGTGATTTTTATTTCTAAGGCAATAGAAGGATATTATACAACTAATTATAACTTGCAAAATACCATACAATTTTTTGATGGTTTTACATTGCAGGATTATTACATTAAGAAACATGATATTTTAATAGAAGAGGAGATTTCTTTTATACAGTCAGGATCATTTACGGATGGAAAGGGAACATTAAATACTATAAAAATGTTATACCAATTAAATCAAAGAGGAATCAAGAATTGGAAGATGGAATTTGTTGGAGCTGGTGCTAAGGAATATATACAAAAGATGAAAAATCTCATATCAAAATATCATTTAGAATCACAAGTTGTCATTGGAGAATTTTGTATGGATATGAAGACTAAATTATCTCAGAAAGATATTTTGATTATGAATTCGAGGGCAGAAGGATTTGGTAGAGTAACTGTAGAAGGTATGCTTGCTGGCTGTTTAGTGATAGGAAGATATTCAAGTGGTACATCTGAAATTATCATGAATCAAATTAATGGTATAGCTTTTGAAAGGGAGGATGAATTTATTAACACTATATATCGGATTACTGTAGACAGAGAAAAATATAAAAGACTAGCTCGAGATGGACAAAAATATGCCATGAAAACATTTGATTGTGTAAATACAGCAACAAATTTTACGAGAGTTGTGGAAGAATGTTTAAGATAAAAGGACGTTTCTGATGAATTTAAAGAATAGTTTGGTAGCTAATAAAATAGAAAAGTTCATAGAAGAGAATGAAGTATTTGCTATAATTGGAATGATGATGATTGCCAATGTTATTTTAGTATATTCATTTGTTGATGTGTATCCTTTGCATACTACAACAGATGAATTGGGAGCAATAGTGGGGGCTGCATCGTTGGCAGGGTTTGATTGGAGTGGTGTCATTGATAGAAGTGGATACTACGGATTTGGATATTATTCTTTGTTTGCACCATTATTTAAGATGCACTTATCGCCAATAACAATTTATAGAACTATTTTAATAGTGACACGTGTGTTAAGAGGAAGTTTAATATCAGGTATTGCATATTATATAGGAGATCATTATTATAAGTTTTCTTCAAAATTAGAATTAATGATGCTTTCTTTGATATGTGTTTTTCCATTACATCCGAACGATGATGCTAATATTATAAATGATGTAGTTTTAGACATTTTTTTTTGGCTTATTATCTTATTTTTATGTAAGATAATAGAACATATAGAAAAAACGGGAAAATGTATAAAATGGAATTTTGTATATATAGTAACTGCTTTTTGGAGTTCTTTTCTTCATACAAGGGCTTTGATTATACTTATTGCTTCATCTTTAGTTTTGTTTGGGTTATTTTTGTATAGAAGAAAAATCTCACTTTTATTATCAACTCTTGTAATTCCGTTGTTGGGATTTAGCAAAGTATTAATAAATATGTATCAAAATTATATCTGGAATACATCAGGAGAAGGATTAAGGAATGCCTCTGTAAATGTTACGATGCACATTTTGATAAAAGATGTAAAAACATGGAAAATATGGTTTGATATGGTGATAGGGCATATAAGTGTACAATCGTTACTGACTGGTGGACTCTTTTTACTGGCTCTTGTTGTGGTGTTGAAATATCTTTGTGGAATTATAGTACAGAGGCAGATGGAGGAAAATATCTATATTAATATTGTGCTTCTTATATCTGTTCTAAGTATGGGAGCGGCATTTTCTGCATTTCTAGTATCTGATTGGTTTATGGATATGTATAATACGTGGGATACTATGGAGAAGGGAAAGGCGTATGGTTATAAATCGATGTGCTATGTGCGATACTGGAATGTGTTTTCAATGCCGTTTCTTTTTACAGGGATATATTTAGCTAGTAAAAGAGAGTATCAAGATTGTATAAAGAAATCTCTTTGTGTGTGGATAATGGTAGTACTTGGATTTGTTAAAATGATAGTTCCGATTATACAAAGTAATACATCTGCTGGTTCTTTTTTGTTTACCTATTTAACAGACAGAAGTGAAAAGGTCACTGAACAATTTTATTACAAATCCATTTTAGTGAGTATGATATTTGTTGTATGGGCATTAGTTATTTATTGTAATAAAAAAAATCGTAGATACTCAATTTTTCCGATAGTTTTATTGATGGTAATAGGATATAATTGGGCAAATGAAAATTATAATAAATATATTATGGAGAGTATATCTTCTATGGTATTAACATCATATGAACAGAAATGTTGTTTGGAGGAGTCGGGAGCTGATATTGGGAAGATTTATGCTTTTGATGATAGACAAATTGATTCTAATTGGTATATTTGTTCTGTTTTACAATTTTATTTCTATGAATATACAATTGATGATGAATATCCTGTGGATGTACAAGCAGATGATGTTATTATAACTTATAAGAGAAGTGAAAAAATAGAGACGGATTTTCCGCAATTGGACTGTTATGAGTTAGATGATAATGAAGTATGGTATACCAATATTGCGTTGATTGGGTATACACCGATAGAGAAATAGGATGGAAGAAAGAGGACTAATACGATTAAATAGAACATGGAATGCCATTAGAAATATAATATTTGGAACGCTCAATAAAGTAGTTATGATGATATTTCCATTTATTTTGAGGACAATACTGATACGAGTGTTGGGAATGGAATATGCTGGGCTAGACGGTTTATTTGTTTCAGTTTTGGAAGTACTGAATTTATCTGAATTGGGATTGAGTTCTGCTGTTGTATTTTGTATGTATAAACCGATTGCCAATGGAGATGGAAATACAATATGCGCCCTATTGAAATTGTTTCGCAAGATGTATTTTGCAATAGGTGCGATTGTTTTAGGGATGGGTATTATTATAGTGCCATTTTTGAAATATTTTATTAAAGATTCTTATCCTGCTGAAGTTAATATATATA
>CAJTVD010000011.1 GCA_910579495.1 uncultured Lachnospiraceae bacterium | reverse complement strand
TTGCTGGCGGTATAGATGATGCTATATTTACCAACCCATTTTTTGACTAACACCAACAATTTATATTCACTCGCCGTCAAATCAAGCAGTTTCCCCCGTTTATAAACCTCTCCTTTTAGAAGTCTTATGCTTATATCGTTGGAGTTCAGTTCTGTAACAGCGGTATTGAAATTCTCGCTCCTGCGGAGCAATGCGTTAATCCTTGACATAAATATTGCCAGCTTGAAAGGCTTTGTAATATAATCATCGCCCCCAATATCAAGCCCCATAATAATATCTGTTTCTTCATCAGCAGCAGTAAGAAATATGACAGGCACTTTTGAAGTCAGGCGTATCTTTCTGCAAAAATCAAAGCCGGAACCATCGGGAAGCGATACATCCAGAATGACTAAATCATATTTATCATTTACCCATAACGTATCAGCTTCCAGTGTGGTACGGGCAACGTCTATTTCATATCCCTCTTTTTTTACGGCAAAAGACAGACCGCTGATTAAACTTAAATCATCTTCCAATAAAAATAATCGTTTCATTTGCTGTGTCTCTTTCCCCTATGAATTTGCCATAACAACTGCCTTTAGTTTCTGTACGCTTTCCTCCGCCCCGCAGGAGCGAATCATGTCCGAGATTTCTCGATAAGCCTCCTTTGCACTCTCCGCCTCCGAGGGAATATAGACCCACTGACTCATAAAGCTGTGGGCATAATTGCAATGGATATTGCCGGTGTAAATCTGCACAACGGGGTCCTCCACCTTACAGCCAGTCTGCTGGGCGCAGTCTGAACGGAAGGAAAAATAATTCTGACCGTCTTTTACATAAATAATGTTAATTTTTAGATCCTCTTTTGCAATATTCATTCTTTCACTGATTCCGGCCTCCTGATTGTAGGCGTTTTCCGCTTCGACCTTTTCAAAGTAAAAGCGATCCCGATGTGCTTCGACAATATCATCTTCCATATCCCGATATTTTTCCGGCACCAGGAGATTCAGCGTCAGATCGTCATAAACAAACTGTCCCGTCAAATCACTGCCGTCTGCGGTTTCGATTGGGTTATGCACAAAGTAGTTCCTGCTCACGCGAATACAGCGTCCGTTAGGGTCGATTTCCTCCGCAAACTGCATCCCATTCATGGTATAGAGCGGCGTACTCGCATCATCCATAGCCTGATAGTTGTAGAAGTCCGCAACGAAGGCCCCCGCTTTGTCCTCCAGTTCGGCAAGAAGATGGGCGCTGCGGGCCGCGATCTCCAGATATTGCACAGGGTCGTCCTCGCCGGTGTACTGTACCTGGGTCGTATAGATATGGCTCTGCTCCTGTGCCGTCCCCTCGTTGGCAGCCGATGCGGGCGTTTCTTCTTTTCCGCCACAGGCGGTCAGACCTGCAAGACAGGCCAACGCCAGGATTCCACATAAAAACTGTTTCATAAAAACTCCTCCGTTCGTTTTATTCTATCTTAAAAAGTAAATAGACTGACATTCGGAAACCGGAGGCAACCTGCCTCCGGCTTCCAGACGAGCATTCAGTTTTGATGCAGCCGCTCGATGATACTGACCTTTGCAATCTGCCGGTACATAAGCGCCGGTATTGCAGCCGTTAAAAGGAGCAGGAACGGATAGACCGCCAGCATGGGCCACATGACAAATTGGTAGGTGAAAAACCAAATCCCACTGGAAATGCCCCTTACGATTACCACCGAGAACAAAGCCCCCAGGACGGCGGATGTGATGATTGTTCCCGCCGCATAGTACAGCCCCTCAAAGGAGAGCATACGCTTTAACTGCTTTCCGGTCATGCCAATGCTTTGCAGCATGGCAAATTCCTTTTTGCGGGTGATGACACTGGTCAGAACGGAGTTGACAAAGTTTGTAATCCCAATGATCCCGATGATGATGCTCAACGCCCCGCCGATGGTGATAATCAGGGAGGTCAGGCCCTCAAAGGAGCTGACATAGGTCGATTTGGACTCAAAGTCCATACTGGGTTCCACGCTGTCGATATAGCTTTTCAAAAACTCCTCCATAGCTGGTTCTGTCCCCGGCCTCACGTTGAAGGGGAAGTTGACCAGGTGCGGCTGGTCGCAGAGGGGCAGATAAATTTCCGTAGGGAGATAGAGTCTTGAAGCGCCGGTATTGCGGGTAGTAGTGGTGTTTTCGTTTTTTCGGACCTTTGCCATAATGGTAAATTCATAGCTCTCCCCAATGGTATCGGAGAGGCCGTCCTTTCGGATATGGTTCAGCTGGATGGTATCTCCAACATGGATATTCGGATTGTCGATCACCGTTCCATCATCTGTACATTCCACGCTCAACAGGATATACTTGCCTGTTTTCAGCTGTTCCAGGTCGATGGTTCCCTCTACCGCCTCCATCGTGTTCAGAACAAAATCATCTGCGCCGTATATGTCCACAAAAGGATTTCCGTTCTCGTCTTTATTGTAGTTTGTAAATGCGGCGTGGTCGGTAGAAAAGTTTTCTTCCAAAAGGCGGGAGGTATAGAGCCTGCCGCCGTCGTCAAAGTTTTCATTCTGCCGGACGGCCTGGATAAAGCTCTCCGTCAGATCGCCTTCGCTCTTTTCAAACTGGTACTGGAAATAGTCCGCAGTGGAAATCACAAAGTCAACATTCAAAAATTTCTCGATATACTTGTCAATATCAAATCCACCGGACAGGGTAAATACCGTATTGAACAGAACAATGCTTAATGTCATGGACACGATGACCAGCACGGTTCGTTTGCGGTTGCGGCCCAGGTTAGCCAGAGCCATGAAGTGGAGCTTCGCGCCGTGGGTGGACTTCTTGTCCGTGACCTTGCGGCTTCCGAATGCTGCCGCGTCGTTTTCCGTGTAGCGGATGGCCTCGATGGCCGAAACCGTTCCGGCGATTTTGGCCGGCTTGCGGACGCTGATAAAAACGGTCAGCAGGGCAAAGGCGGCGGAGCCAATGAAGATCAGCGGATTGACCGTCACACTAATCCCGGCGTCGGCAGTATAGGTTGTGCCATTCATCAGGAACGGCACCAGGGCACGCCCAATCACAAAGCCAATCAGTAGTCCAATGGGGATGCTGACAGCACAGAGCCTGATGGCCTGCCGGTTAATCAGTCGCTGGATCTGGCGTTGTGTTGTACCCAGGGTCTTGAGCTGCCCATAGGATTGAATATCCTGAATGACGGAAATCTGAAAAATGTTGTAGATAATCAGATAGCCCGTTATGATAATCAGCAGAACGCCCACGATGCCGGAAATCAGCATGGCAGGGTTTTCTGATAATGCGCCGCTCTGGTAAGCGGGACTGATGCCCGCAATGATATAACCGCTGTCCCCCGGACTGCCGCCCATAGTGTCGCAGGTATAGCCAGCTCCGGAAAGAAGCTGATGCAGACGGCTTTCCACATCGCCGCTGCCCTGAAACATGATGTAGGCGGTCACAACACCGGAATAGTCGTTGTCCACGGGGTAGGTATAGGTCAGAATGTCTGAATGAGCGTCAAGAAAGGCTTTTGATATGATCAGCCGCCCGATGTTGCTCAAACTGTCGGTTTCCCAAAAGCCACAGAGAGTAAAATCTGTGGTATACACAATGCCCTTGACCTCATAGGTCAGCGAAACCGTTTCCCCAACCTGCGCCGGAACGCCCAGAGCCTCCAGCGTTTTTGTGTCTGCGATAATCTCATTTTCCGCGACCGGCCGACGGCCTGTTGTGGGGGTATAGCGGGCAAACTCCAGGGCGGTATCATCCATATACCACAGGTCAGACCGCCAGCGTTCCAGGCCCGGATTTTTCAGCCGGTAGGAAACTGCCTTTGCATAAGCGATGCGTTCGATCAGGGGACTGCCTGCCACATTGTTGTAAACCTCGTCGCTGATATAGGTCAGAGCCGCCTGACCATCGCCGCCTGCCTTGCGGATGTTCTGGTCGTGAACCGTGTCCAGCAGGCCGGAACCCAGGGTGAAAATCGTGGTAAACAGGATCGTCGTCAGAATGATTGCGATAACCGCAATGATGTTCCGGCTTTTGCTGGCCTTGTAGTAGCGGCCGGACAGCCTTTTCATGACTGCGCTGTTGTTGTTTCCGAATAAAATATCGTTCATGTCTGCGCCCTCCTTACTGGGAAATCCTGCCGTCCTCGATGCGGATAATGCGGTCGGCAAGCTGGGCGATCTCGTTGTTGTGGGTAATCATCACCAATGTCTGGCGGAACTTGCTGCTGGTGACTTTCAGAAGCCCCATCACATCGGCGCTGGTCCGGCTGTCCAGATTGCCGGTTGGCTCGTCCGCCAGGACGATGGCAGGCTTGGAAACCAGGGCGCGGGCGATGGCCACACGCTGCTGCTGCCCGCCAGAAAGATTATTCGGCATACTGTTCAGCTTGTTCTCCAGAGCCAGCAGGCGCACCACCTCGTCCATGAACTTCTGATCGACCGTATCGCCGTCCAGCTCCACGGGCAGGACGATGTTTTCATAGACGTTCAGAACGGGGACAAGGTTGTAATTCTGGAAGATAAAGCCGATGTTGCGGCGGCGGAAAATGGTGAGCTGTTCATCCTTCAGGCCGGCCAGCTCTTTGTCTTTCACCTTGACGCTGCCGGAAGTAGGCACATCCAGCCCGCCCATCATGTTCAGCAGTGTGGACTTGCCGCTGCCGGAGGTCCCCACGATGGCGGCAAACTCCCCCTGTTCAATGGAGAGAGTCACGCCGTCCAGCGCCTTTGTAACATTCGGCTCTGTGCCGTAGTGTTTTTTTAGATCGGTTGTTTGCAAAATGCTCATGATAAACACCATCCTTTCTGTGATGCCGTTATCCTAACAGCCAATCCTCACAGAAATGTCACAGATGGCTGGGTTTTTCGCCTTGAAATGTTACAATACTGTAATAGTTCAAGGCAGCCGTTTGATTGAGGCTTCCTTCTTAAATGTAAGAAAAGCGCAGACAAGGGCATATCCGGTCACAGCAATCAAAGAAGCCTCCACACCAAATCCGCCTTCCGTCAGCCATATATTGTCCGAAGGAATGATAACGGAACAGATCGGATTGCCATACGCTCCCTCTGCGGTGGTGATGTGTAGTATGTCTGTGACCATAACAAAATTCCATACAGCGTGCATAAGCGCCCCATTGCTGATGGAATTTCCTTTATAAGCAGCAAGCGAAAACATAACACCGACCAGCGTACCGCTTATCACTAAAAGCAAAACACCTGCAATTGTAAAGTATTCCATAGACGGAATATGTGCCAAACCAAAAAGGAGCGATGGCGCCAGTATAGCAGCGTATTGATTCCATCTTCGCTCAAGCAGCGTCATGATGAAACCGCGAAACAGCATTTCCTCCAGCACACCGGCTTTTAAAGCGGTAATCATAGAAGCGATTACGATAAAGACGCTTTCACTGGGCGCAGGCATATGTGTTTCTGCTTTACCAATGGCCAGAAAAACAATGACAACAAAGGCAGGCAAGAGAGCAGATAAAAGAATGCCCCAGCCTTGGATGTTCCATGTAATTTTGAAATCACTCATCTTCAAATGCAGAGCTTTGTTTGTGTAAAGCCAAAAGAGAAACGCAGTAACAAAAGTACAGCCCAGCATTCTCAATATGACATAGAAACTTGCATTCTGGAATTTGACAAGTGAAAAAAGCCGGTCAAAAATGATACTGTTCGCCAAATCTCCAGCCAAAAACAACAGAAAATAGGCAGCGATGTTACAAGCGTTTTAGATGTCGAAAAGGAAGGAGATTGCGTTTCCATCAAATAGCCCCCTTGGTTTGAATTTTGAACATGTAGATTGATCACTCAACAGTCGAGTAGACAAGCGGCTCACGCCGCAAGCCCCTCACAGATCCGTACGTGCGCCTTTCACGCATACGGCTCCTCATAATAACATTCGCTTCTAGAATAACCTAACATAAATCTTGGGTTTGGCAAGCGGATATACTTTCAGCATATCTGCAAATCCATTCCATGTGTAACTTTTCTTCTGACTTCGTCGGTTTAATGCTTTGCACAAGAACTTCTGCGTGTAATGCAGAAATGAGCCAATCTTCTGACTATTAAATGAAACTCCGTAATACCTGTAATGCCCCACCAGCTTTTGATTTAGTTTTGCTATCAATTCTTTTACTGGCAGGTCATTGTTGGCATAGAGCCATACTTTCATAGCTTTCAGTTTCTGCGCATATTTCTTCCTGCTGGTTTTCAGCTTCACACAGAAATTTCCGCTCTTTCTTCCTTTTCCACAATAGAATGTAAATCCCAGAAAGTCGAAGGTCTCTGGTTTTCCTGTCCCTCTGCGTTTGCAGTTGCTTTCCGCAAATTTTCCGAACTCAATCAGTCGGCTCTTGCTTTCTTCCAGTTCAAGATTAAACTTCCGCAGTCTTTCTTTCAGCATTGCATAGTACTTCTCTGCGTCTGCCTTATACTGAAATCCTGCAATAAAGTCATCTGCGTAAACAGTAAGGAAACTCTTTCCAGTCGTCTCTTTCAGCACCACAAACTTGTACCATAAGGTCAATACATTATGCATATAGATATTTGCAAGTATCGGACTGATGATATTTCCCTGTGCTGAACCCTCTTCACTGTCCTCATAAACACCATCTGTTATTACTCCGGCTTTCAGGTATTTATTTATCAGCCATAGCAGATTTGTGTCTTTAATATACAGTTTCAGAAATTCCATGAGCCATTCGTGGCTCATGTGGTCGAAGAAACCCTTTATGTCAGCATCCACCACATAGTTTATCCAGTCATTCTGGATTCTGTGATGTACTTCTCTGATTGCGTCATGGCATCCCCTGTTTGGTCTGAATCCATACATACAGCTCATAAATCTGGGTTCGTAAATCGCTTCCAGTATTTTCTTCACTGCAAGCTGCACAATCTTGTCCTCATAGGAAGCAATCCCCAGCGGTCTCATTTTCCCGTTTCCTTTGGGAATAAATACCCGCAGCGATGGGCAGGGCTTGTAGGCTCTGTTCTTTAACCGCTCCACAAGATTTGTTACGTTTTCTTCCAGATGTTCCCCATACTCCGCTTTTGTCACTCTGTCTATGCCTACTGCTTTATTTCCATCCAGTTCCTTGTGACACTGCATGAGCAGGTCCGCATTAATCAGGTGATACAGCGAAGTGAACTCTGGCTTTGGCGTAGTCGCCGATATTTCTGCTATCCTTTCTAATTTCGTTCCCATCAATACCTCCGTTCCTGAGCACGGTTGATGTGTCCTCAGAAAGAGCGTTACTATGTAGCTCCCTTCCCTCCACCGGCATTACCCGACTTCATCAGTACTATGAAGCTATCCGACTGCCTGTCACTCATCCGTCTGCCTCCATCTTCTAGTTGACAGAACGTACTCGTTTCCGAGAAGTGGCAGGCTCTCCCCAGTTGACAACTAACCACAATGTCAAGCATGATTGGCTCTTTGACTCCGCAGTGCCGTATGTTTCTTGCCTGTTACGAAACATACGATGTTGCTTTCCGCACCAGTTAAGACGTCAGCCCTCTGATTGGTAACATTTCGAAGCTCAATCGCATTGCAACCCTACTTGCTTGCTGTCTACGCTTCGCTGCAGTCATTACTGACTGCAACGCAAGACTCGCTACTGCTGGTTGGCTAGACCTTGGCAGACAGGACTCGCACCTGCTAGGTTAATTGCCCTTTGCTGGGCGCACAACTGGAATTTATCATTGCGAATGTTCAGCCAAATATTTCAGAAATTCTTCTGTTTTTGACCAGTACAAAATCCCCCAATTTTCAAAATTCCATTCTTCCATATAATCGTTACATTCAAAATCAATATAATATATCAATCTGTTCTGCACCACAAAATTTGTGGGAAAATAATCAATGTTGGTGTTTGCGGGATAGAGCAGACTGCACATATCTTTTATCTGTTCTATGTATTCGTTTTTCATACAATCAGATTTTACAAGTTCATATATGGTTCTGCCCTCGATATATTCTTTCAAAATCCTTTCATTCACTATATCAACATCTATCATTTCGGGGATTCTGATACCAATTTTTTTCAGTCTATTATAATCATTTATCTCTGCCTGAATCTTATTGCCAAACTGATAATAACTGCATGGCTCGTGATGTATCTGCTTTAAAACATACTGTTGCTCTCCATCGCTTGCTAAATAAGAATAACCACCTTTACCTTTTCCCAAAAGCCCAATAATCTTATATTCTTTTCCATTTACGAGTAATGTGTTAGGCATATTTACGTCAACCATTTCTATACCTCCAAATTTCAGTTTACCGTTTCCATTTATCCAGCTTATACCCCTTCTGCTCCAATCTGGCCCGGAAAGCCTCCAAAAAGTCCAGGAACCGTTCCTTTTCTTCCGGCTGATGGATGTTCTTGGGGCCATACATGGTTTTGCTGCTGGTGCCGCCAATGTCCAGCAGTTCCCCAAAACTGCCGTAGTCCTTTCTGTACTCCAGACAGGCTTTGGTGATCTTAGGGTCATAAGACACATTGACAATACTGTCCATATCAAGGAACACCGCCTCCGAGTGGTTCTCCAGCGCACTGTCCACCTGGATCAGCACAATGCAAAAATCACTTCGCCGGTAGCCCATAACATAGAAACAGAACGTGGTAGTATTAGTATCAAAGACAAATCCTTCCTCAAATTTGGAAGAATACATACAGGCGTAGAGAACTTCGTAGCTGTCGCCATCCTTCACAGTTTCGTTAAAAATCTCCCGCAGCCGTTTTTTCTTCGCCGCGCAGTCTGCCGGATCGTACTCCGGCGCTTTCGGTTTTCTGGAAAACAGTCCCATGATTGGTTCCTCCTAATCTAAATTATTTACAAGGCTAATATTGTAACAGGCAATTGTCACAGAAATGTTACAAGCGGCTGGATTTTGAAACTTTATCTGCGGGGCAGAAATACGGAAACCATAGAGCCTTGTCCCAGCGAAGAAGTGGCCTTGATGTAGACACCCTGCATGGTGACGGTCTCACGGGCCAGGTGCAGTCCGATGTCGATGCCGCCCTCCGGCGTGTACTTTGCGGTGCTTGATAGCAGGCACAGCTATATGTACTCATGGAGCCAGTCAATTCCTGAATAAAACGCCCCTGTTCGAATAAAATATTCAACTGCCTTGATACCCGTTTCAATATCGGTAAGCGCATGAATTTTGGCAATCGGCGACTGACCTCCGCTTTTAAGATCTGTATATATACTTTTGTCTGAAAAATCCATTTTGCTGACCTGGCCGGCAGTATCCACAAATGCAGGATTATAAGAAAAATAAGTGTTTTCTCCCAAATCGCCCCAAAACCAGATTGCGATCCATTTGCCGTCACAGTTTACTTCAAGCCAATTATCCTCTCCGCATGGGTCTAAGAATAAATAAATATTGATTCCACTGGGAATTTTCTTTAAGACCTCCGCTATCACCTGTTCTGTGATTTTTTCTCCATGATATTCCTGATAGGGCGGGTCAAAATATTCAATGTGCTGAACCTTGATTGCTTGAGAGTCAAACGGCGGAATATATGCTTGCTTTGGGATCATCTGCGATTTCATGATTTTCTCCTTTCATACTTGAACCCCTGTGTTTGTCAGTGTTACAATACATACATTTATTCCAATCACAAGAATATGCTTTTTCCATGTCAGGCTTAAATATCCAACAAATTCCCGGATAAAAGCATTTAATGTAAAATACCATTTTGTTTTTGCACCAAAACCCACACATTTTATACCCTGCCGCTTTGCGAGTATTAACGCCCTAAGCATGTGATAAGCAGTTGTGACAACTATAATTTGTGGATTCTGTTTATTTATCAGTTTTCTCGAAAACCGTAGGTTTTCCTCCGTGGACACAGATTTCTGTTCCAAAATGACTTTTTCCGCACTTACGCCTTTATCAATCGCATAATCTGCCATAGCTTTACTTTCCGGAATATCCTCTCCTGAACCTTGCCCGCCAGACATGATCAGTACTGCATTTGGATTATAACGCAGCAATTCTATTCCTTTTTCAATCCGTGCTGCAAGTAACGGCGTTACCTTACTCCCAATAATTCCTGCTCCCAGCACAATAATGTAATCTGCGTTTCTCTTCCTTTTTAAATAAACAAGATTGAGTATTGCAGAAAGTGAATACACTGCCAGCAGAGACAATATATATACTGCTATGAAACTTATCATTGTATAGAGCATTGTACCTAATGTATTCTTTCCCAGGTTTCCAATTACCGGCCAGACCGCCAGATAAATACATAACAGAACAGAAAACAACATTGATAATAGATTTGTCGGTTTTATTCCTTCATGTCTAATAACTCTTACCCCTTCTATAAAGAACACAAGAATCAAAGCCACTGGAAACAAAGCCACACTGCCTACTGCTAAAACAAACATAACAATCAGTATTCCAATCACTAAAGCATGCGCTGCCAGCCATTCTGAACATTGGTATAAGACAAACAACAAAAATATCGCCAGACACATCATCATAATCAAAAACGAGGCTCCACTCCATAATGTTCTGGAATCATGAAACATAATTCCTGCGAATATGCAGACTGAAACAAAAAATACAAAAAATGCAAACTGCCACATAATATACTCCTTATGCCATCTTGCAGCCAGACTATCAAGCTGCCTGCAAAATGGCAGATAATATTTCTAAACAATAGCATTTCCCATCCTTGCTAAGCCATGTCATCTCTAAGTGCATCAATAATATTTTCTTTCCTGATTTTGCTGGTAGCATACAACATTGTAATAAAAACAATACAAAATACACCTAATACGCTGATTATCATGCTTTGCCACGGAAAACGATACGAAAATCCTTCAAGTTGTTCATTCGTAACCAGCCCTTTATAAATCAGCCATGAAAGAATACCCGCAATCGGCACTCCAAACAGAATCGTGCGCAATCCATAAAAGAAACACTCGAAATTCATCATCCGGTTAAAACCATGTTCCGACATTCCAACCGAACGCAGCATGGCAAGTTCCCGCCTCCTGATGCGAATGTTTGTTGAAATCGTATTAAATACATTTGCAACCGCAATCAAGGAAATCATAGCTCCAAAGGCGTAAATAAACACATCTACAACAAAAGTGATGCTCCGGAACAGATCAACTGCGGAAGATAGATTTATAAGCGTATAATCATAGGCAATCCCCGCATCTGTAATTTCAGACTGAATCTGCGCCATTGTCTGCGCAGGCGTATCCGTCCAAAAAGTCAGACCTGATTTAGAGAATCCCGTTAATCCGTCAAAATCAGCGTTCATTGACCATGGAATCACCATAAAAAATAAGTATTCCGGTGTAGAATCAAGCGGAAGCATATCTAACGGATAATTATCCACCACGGTTGCACAGACTGTTTTTGCCATTCCCCCGTCCAGAAGGTCATTTTCCCCCACATCAGAATAAATGGTAAATTCCATCAAAGCGTTTCACTCTCCCGTTTCCGGAATTTTAACCATAGGGAAGGAATATGGAAAATACAGAGCCGTATCCCACAGCGGAAGATACCTTGATATAGCCGCCCTGCATGGTGACGATCTCACGAACCAGATACAGCCCGATGCCGATGCCGTCCACATCGTGTACTTCCTCTTCCCGGTAGAATCGTTTGAAGATCATGCCCTGCCGGTTTTCCGCAATTCCCTTCCCACTGTCCGCAATGTCGATTTTCACATACAGCTCCCAGCTTTGGACGGTGACGCAAATCGTGCCGCCCTCCGGCGTGTACTTTACAGCATTATCCAGAATATTGAACAGAGCCTCGCCGGTCCATTTCCTGTCATGGGCCAGCGCCAGATCAGGCGGGCAATCCACACTTACATGAATATTTTTCTTTTCGGCGTTAAGCAGGATACCGCCCAGCGCCGCCGCAAGGGTATCATAGAGCGGCTGTATTTTTCTGTCCAGAGAAATCACGCCGGTTTCCAGCCGGGAGGTCTTTATCATAGCCTGCATAAGAAAATCCAGCTTATCAAGCTGTCCGCTGGATGCCTGTAAAAACTCCCGCTGTTTTTCCTCCGGCACGGACTGTTCAAGCAACGTGGCGTTTACCATCTGGAGGTTGGCAATCGGCGTTTTCACCTGATGGGATATGTCGGAAATCAGTTCCTGCAAATCAGCCCGGTCTTTCGCCACACGCTCCCGATTCTCCCGCATGACTTCATACAGACGCAGCAGCCGGTGATTGATTTTGTAAAACAGATTTTCTTCCTCATGAATTTGCGGCGGTGGGGCCGCCCCATCCAGCATATCATCCATCGTCCGGCAAAGGCTGTCCGAAAATAATACCAGCTTGCGGCGGAGAAACGCCACAAAAACAGCAACGCAGGCAAAAACCAGAATGGTAAACAGCAGGCCCAGCCAGACAAGAATCAGGTTCCCGGTAAGCAGATACACCGCAGCAAGGGCAGCCAGCGAAATGCCACATAAAAAGGCCGTCCCTATGGCACAGGCCCGATTGACAGAAAGCCCTTTCACTTTTTCAGCCCTCCAATCCACATATAGCCCATGCCGTAAACTGTTTTGATATATTGCAGGCCGTCCACTTCAATTTTACCCCGGATGCGGCTGATCGTAACCGTCAGAGTGTGTTCATCCACAAAATTTTCGTCCGCATCCCACAGCTTTTCAAGAAGCATCTGACGAGTCAAAACGATTTTGGGATTTCTCACCAGCACTTTCAGTAGTCTATATTCTAGCGGCGTAAACGTAATTGACTCCCCGGACAGTTCTGCGGTCAGCTCCGAGAAATTGATGGACAGCGTACCGTCCGCATAGCAGTCGCCGCCTGTCTGCTTTTGGATGCGGCCAAGCAGAGCCGATATCTTTTTACGGAATACACTGATGGGAAAGGGTTTTGTTACATAATCATCCGCGCCCAGCTCAAACCCTTTCAGCATATCGCTTTCCATGTCATTTGCCGTCAGAAAAATCACAGCAGTATCAGGGCGGCGCTCCTTGATCTGTTCGCAGAAATCAAACCCGTTTCCATCCGGCAGGTTCACATCCAGCACAATCAGGTCATAGTCCTGCGCTTCAAAGAAACGAACCGCCTCCGCACTTGTCACAGCGGAATCTACAGTATAGCCGGACGCAGAAAGATTGTAGCACAGTGTATTGTTCAAAAGCCGGTCATCCTCCACCACTAAGAGCCGCATACGTTCACATCCTTCCAGTTCTATTCTTCTATCATGGATAGTATCATTGAAATGTTACGAAAATCTCACAAGAAAAAATTATATCATATTTTACTTTATTTGTGTCAGCACTCCCATATCCATCTCATACACCCTGTCACAGAGCAGCCTGATGTCCTCCCGGTTATGACTGATGATGAGGATTAGCTTTCCCTCCTCTTTCAGCCCAAGCAGAAGTTTTCGTATCTCTTCCACGCCGTGATTATCCAGTCCATTCATGGGCTCGTCAAGGATAATCAGACTGGGATTTTCCATGATAGCCTGTGCAATACCCAGCCGCTGGCGCATCCCCAGGGAATATTTCCCAACCCATTTCTTATCGTCAGGGTCAAGACCAACCATGGTGATGCACTCCCTGATCCGCTCCTTTCCAGCCACATTTCGGATGGAGGCAAGATATTTTAAATTCCGATATCCGGATTCTCTGGGCAAAAATCCTGGTGTCTCGATGATGAAGCCAATATCCTCGACAAATTCCACATCTCGCCCGACCTGTTTTTCCCCGACCCATATCTCACCTTCCGTGACAGACATAAACCCGCAGAGGCACTTGATCAGCACCGTCTTCCCAGAACCGTTCCTTCCCACAATCCCATAAATCCCCCGCTCTGGTATCTCCAGATTAATGTCCTTCAATACCGTCTGCTCCTCTATTGTCTTAGAGACATTTTTAAAGATAATCCTTCTGCCATTCATTTTTGCTGTCCCCATTTCTTTATTTTTTTAGTTCCCGACCCCAGGCAAATCACAATAAAAAGCGTGATTGTCACTGCAAAGAACACCACCGCATATTCCAAAGATACGCCATAAGACAGGTTGTTCCCTGACATCACCTTCAATTGTGCCAACGTCACCGGCGAGAAAAGGTACGCCTTTGGTGTCCATGAATTGTAGATCATTACATCCAGAAATACAAAAAAAGATGCCACCAATATCCCTGTCATCTTTTTTGTGATGTAATTGAACAAATAGACCACCAGCCCCATCCATGCAACGCACGCCCACTCAAGCAGGAAGCTGATTGCAGTCGCCTCCACAGGCGAAAATACACCGACAATATAAGCAAACACCGTAAACGGTACACCATACTGATTCCCCGCGTTTGTCCTTGCCAGCGTCCCCCAGATGATTCCCCAGTCGCCGCTAAACCTGGTTTGTGAAAGCAGGCTGATAACACTAAACACCCATATAACCCCCACAAACAAAAATGAAGATGCCAGAATATACAGTACATTACCCAACTGCCATGAAAATCTCCCGGAACGTTGAATAATATAGTAATGAGCCTTCCCTTCAAAGGGCGCTGTGCTAAACAGAAAAACCGCACTCACCAGAAAAACCATCTGGCAGATATAATCATTTATCAGATGTGGAAAAGCCCACGGACTCACTTTCTCTGAGGCCGCCTGCGCCAGATCAGCCACCGGCTCCAGATAGGAATAGATAAACACAGCAAGAATCATGAACAGAATCAGCACCCTGACTTGCACTAATTCCTGCTTTAGCTGAAAGCAAAATACCCGAACTCCCTTACTCATTCTTCACCCTCCCTTTCAGCTTCCGGTAAAACAGGACGCCAAATCCCACAGTCAGTCCCAACACCACCAACGCAGAACACAAAATGGTGAGCCGATCCGTACCGACGGAGCTTCTGCCCTGCAGCCATAAATCCAACCGGAGTCCAACAGGAATCTTCAAAACAAAATAAGCCCGACCTGTCAAAAAGGACAGAATCAAAGGAGAGACCGCCGTCACATAGATATTAGGGAAATATGACGATACCAGCAAAGCTGCCGTTGCCCATAACCCTCCGGTCAAGAACAAAAGGAAGATAACCGCTGTAAAATAACCGGCAACATTACCCTGCAACAAAAATTCATAAAAAGGAAAAGCTTCTGTCTCCGGCAATCTGGCCCGATGAAACAACTGAATAAAAGAATTTGCCAGAAGGATAAAGGCAATCCCACCTGCCGATACCGGAAGAGCTCCTGAGAGGAACGTTGTAAGCACCTTGGACATGCAGTATTTCTTCTTCCCTGTTTTCATAAGCAGCATCCTCAGCATATTCGTATTGTATTCCTCACAAAAACTTACTGCATAGGGAAGCTCCGCCAGCATTGGAACCACATAGATACCATAAAAGCCGCCAAATATAAAAGAATTACACCAATAATAGTATACATCCACAGTCTCAGGGGAGGTCCACATAAATGGTATCTGGTTCCAGGTGTCCAGGCAGATACACAGCACAACACCAACCGGCACAAGAAAAAATCTCACTGTCAGACTTCTCTTAAATTCGGCACCAAGCAGGCGGGGCAATACCCTGTTATTCTCCATAGGCCAGATTCCCTCCCGTTATCGCATTGATTCGCTCGGCGCTGCTGTTTCCCGAAGGCGAATCTATCTGCACACACCAATAAGGCGCCAGCTTATACTGTTCCGTCTCTTTCCAGTCTGGTACAACAACATACTCCAGCCATATCCGGGAGATTGTAACCTGCGAGTCCAATATGGTATTCTCATAAATTTCCTTTACCGCTTCCAGCGCTGCCTCCGCTGAAATAATTGTCTGCGCCTCTGCTTCCGGGCTGGCATCAAAAAATCCACCCCTGACGGCTATATAGCGAATCCCATCCTGATCAAGCAACATCGTAATCCGGCTTTCAGCCGTCCAATAGGTTTCCACCGCCATGGATATGCCCGGCTCATTGATGCCGCTGTAGATTGGCAGACCTTCCTTCGTCAGTTCATACTCCATATAGTACATCTCATCTGCGTCCGACCAGTCATCGACCGTGGCTGTTTTTCCTCTCTGTGCATCTTCCTGGTAGTTCTGTGTCTGCCTGTACTTCTCATCCAACTCCGTTAGTTCTTTTTGATTTAGGGCATAAGCAGCAAGAACCTCCGAATCCTGTCCTGTCAGTTCTTTCACCTTTTCCTTTCCCATCTGAACGGATTCCTCTGCGTTCAGAAAGGACAAATCCTGTATTTCTTCCTTCCGGAAAGAACAACTGCCGGCATTATAATATGCGGATTCCACCAGAGATACAATGTAATCGTCCCTTTCCTCGTCCCTAGCATATGTAAAATTACCCAGGGGATCCGTACTAAAGTATCCGCCCTCTTTCGTTTCTGCGGAATAGGCTCCCGTCCATTCCGGGTGATCCGTTACGCCTGCTTCCGACATTCCGGAAAAAACATCCAACTCTTCTCTCGGAAACGCTTTCTCTGTCAACGCATACACGCTGTATCCCTGCTCTTTCGGCAAAACCACCTCCGCGTCAATAACCAGCTGATCGGACAACTTCTCGCTGATATGGTTTGTTCCGGATTCCTCCCCTCCTGCACTCCAGGCATTCTCCTGCGCCTCCTCTGTGCAGCTTCCGGCCGGTGTGCTCTCAGAGGGTTCTGCTGCCGTACCGGAACAGCCAGTCATCAGAATACCGGCGGACATAAGCACAGACAATGCAAACATCTTTTTTGAAATGTTCTTTTTCATAACAATAACCATACTCCTTTTTCCTTAAAATTCTGTTGAAGTCAATGACAACTCTCATTATCCATGTCTCTGTCATAACTTCAACCCTTTCTGCATCAAACGACATGTTTTGTCTCTATTTGGTCATTCTTCCAATATTCACCCTAACCTTCCTGATTCTTTTTCCAAACCCCAAAATCCTCTAAAAAATGCCTTTTCATGCAATTTTTTTGTATTCTCTTATCCTTTATAGTATAATGTAAAAGAATTTATATATAGCAAATGTAATGAAAAGAGGTGCGAAAATGCGAATACTCATTTGTGACGATGATTCGCTTGTAGTTGAACAGCTTCAAAAATATATCAGGAACTTTTTTAAAAACATCAGTTTAAAATGTCCCGAAATCGCCTGCTTTTCTGACGGTGAATCGCTGCTTGCAGACACCGGGGAAAAAGATATCCTTTTCCTTGATATTGAGATGCCGGGAATCAACGGCATCTATGTCGGCAATGAATTAAAAAGGGCAAATGACAACATTATTATTTTTGTTGTTACCTCTTACTCCCAATATCTGGATGATGCCATGCGCTTCCATGTATTCCGTTACCTGTCAAAACCCTTGGATATCCACCGGTTTTTTCGTAACATGAAAGACGCCATTGATTTATATACCACCATGGCCATCAATCTTCCAATCGAAACAAAACAGGGTGTGCATACCCTTCCGGCATCTTCAGTCATAGCGGTAGAAGCACAGGGCAGAAAAGTAACGGTGCATACAACCCTGTGTGATTTTGAATCTGTCCACAATATGCAGTATTGGCTGGAGCTTCTCCCCAAAAACCTTTTTTTCCAGACACACCGCAGTTTCATTATCAATTTTGAACATGTCACGAATTTTGACCGCAATCTTATTTATATGACTGCCGGGCTGTCCGCTTACCTGACCAAAAGAAAATATAGCTTATTTAAAGAAGCCTATCTCCTTTATTTGGAAAGCACGAGGTAAATCAAATGAAAAATATCATCTGCTATTTTTTCAGTTTTCTTGTGGAGGCAATGATACTTTGGCAGTACTCTTCCCACCTGTTTTCTGCCAGGCGCAAGCCCCGGGAAAAGATGCTTATGTTATGCGGTTTCTATTTTATCCTGTTTGGCGTGTCACTGTTTGAATCTGTATGGTTCAATACCACTTTATATTTCTTACTGAATTTTATTTTCCTGATTATACAGTGCTGTCCAAACTGGTACACAGCAGTATTTCATGCCTCCATACTGACAGCTGTTATGACAACGAGCGAACTGATTGTTTACGGGATTACCAAGCGGTTCGCCCCTCATTTTCTCAACAATAGCAGGGACTTTTATCATCTTTTATTGTTTTCGGTTTTTAGCAAGCTCATATTTTTTGCTGTAACTTTTATATTGATGCACCTGATGAAAAAACAAAAAAAGAATGCGGAGCAGTATGACCGTTCTGTTTTCCTTTTTGTTTTTATCCCTGTAACCTCTATTTTTATTATGTTTACGCTTATAAGTATCGGCGAATCGGTTTCCCTCCCGCAATCACTTGACTGGATGGTTGCCATGGGAGCCGTTTTTCTGTTGATATCCAATCTCCTTGTATTTGGAATCTATCAATACAATCAAACAAAGAATATAGAATTTACGGATATGCAGTTACTGCTTCAAAAGGAAGCAAATGCGGCAGAATACTATGGAATGCTGCTCTCACAAAGCGAGAATCAGAATATTCTGATCCATGATATCAAAAAACATTTGCAGTCCATTGACATGTTGAATGACAAAAAGGAATCTGATAAAATCAGCGCCTATATTAAACAGCTCATGCTGTCCTCAGACCTGAAGGAAACCGCCCATTTGTGTGACAACGAAATGCTGAGCGCTATCCTGTGCCGTTATAAACGTCAGTGTGACCGCCAAAAAATTTCTTTCCATACTGATATCAGATGCGGGACAGTGGATTTTATTACAGATTCTGACCTTACCTCCCTGTTCTGCAACCTGTTAGACAATGCCCTTGAAGCAGCATCCGGTATTCCGGAATCCTTTATCGAAATCAGCACAAGCCAAAGAGCCAAAACGCCATTCGTTGTGATAACTATTATAAACTCCAGCAGGAAAAATCCTTTTTCTGATTCATCGAAGATGCTTTCTACTAATAAAGCAGATAAACGCAGGCATGGTTTTGGTCTGAAAAGCATCCGAAGAACTGTCCGCAAATATCATGGTGATATTCAAATGTATTATAATGATGACACTCTGACTTTCCATTCAATTATCACTCTAAAACAATAAAATTTCTGTTATCAGAATGTCGATAAATATTCCACCATACCGCTGATTGTTTTTTCTTTGTCGTACATAAGCATAATTACACGCATTGAAACCAACAAGCAGCACGTTACGGATATTGAGCTGCGAGCTTTGTCGGATGTGCCAGGCATCAGTTATGCGTTTTTGGTGGCGAAGAGGACAAATAGGAAAACAGGATGCCCTGTTTCCTCTAAGCGGAGGGAATATCATTTCCCTTTATGCACTTCTTGATGCAATTCTAGTTTCTCCGCCCATTTCAACCCCTCGTTCTCTTTCAGAAGCCCCATGTGGTACAGCGCCTGCACACAGTCCACGTATCCCTGAATATAGGCACGCTTCTCTTGGGCGGATGCAAAATCCTCCAGCCGCTCTTTCATCTTCTCTGCCTTTTCCTGCCCCTCTGCAGGCAGTGTTTCCAGGAATGCCTCCCATTCCTGCTCCGTTTCCTTCCATGCCTCCAGAGCCGCCTCATATTCCGGAGTGCGCACATAGCTCTCCCGTTTCACGTTCTCCCCGTTCAGTGTGCCTAAGAACTGGGCTATCTTTAACCATACATCATTTAACATAGTATTCTCCCTTTCTTCTTATATTTTCTACATTCTCTTATATTTTTACCTTTACCGTCCATTATATATGCCATAGAAGAATTTTATCAACCATAATCGCTTAATTATTTATATCATAGCAGATAAAATTAGTCCATAGCAAGGAGGGTGGGGAATGGACAATTTACTGAAACAGATTGGCAACCGCATACTAAACCGCAGAAAACAGCTCCGTCTGACGCAGGAAGAGCTGGCGGAGAAAGCAGGCATCACGCCCCAGACCGTCTCCTCCGCAGAGCTTGGCAAAAAAGCCCTGCGCCCGGAAAATATCATCCGGGTCTGCTCCGCCCTTGACATCAGCACCGACTACCTGCTCCTGGGTGAAATAAACGGAGGCGACTATTCTGTCCTGCTCTCTAAAATCTCAGACCTTCCTCCCGCACAATACCGCCACCTGGAGGATATTATCAACAGTTTTATCCTGGCTCTTGGTGAGCGGGAGGCACAGAGCGGAAAATAATCCCCCCTGTGCTTTTTAACTGCTCCGGAACGCCGACATGGTATCCGCGATCAGCGCCAGTGTCGCCTGGTCTATTTCTTTCTGCTGTTCCCCTTCTCTTTTCTGCTCCTGCTTTACAGTTCCCCGCTCCGCCGCAGGTTCTTTCCTTACATCCGGTCTGTGGCCGGCCTGTTTTCCCGTTCCCTTCCGCTCCAGGATCTCCGCAACGATTTCTTCTATGGCCGCCCTGTCCACCGCCGGGGGAATCCTGATATCCGGCGTTTCCGGGCAGTGGATGTAATGGAGGACCGCATTCACAAGAAACTGCGCCTTGCTGTGCGCCCCCTGTTTCTCCAGCAGGCGGATCACCGCATCATGGGACGGGTCATTTTCATTGAACTTGATGCTGAACCGCTCCCGGTTTTTCTTTTCCCCCATAGGCTCACCTGCCTGTTTCCATCTTGTAAAGGAACTCATATCCCTTTGCGTTGGCATGGATTTCTTCCACAAACAGGGCATTTCTCACCTTCCCGGAGGCTTCGATCTGCCGGCGCAGCAGGATTGCCCCGCCGCCCACAAATACCACCATGCCGGACATCAGATCCAGCATGCGCTCCCGCAGGCTGTTTGCCAGGTCGTTGACAAAATCCTGCGCCAGCTTCTCCACAAGGGAGACCACTTCCGGGGCATACGTGTCCCCACCGTCTTTTAAAATGCCGTCAATGTCCGTTTCTTCCAGCAGGATATCAAATTCCGAATTTACCTTTGTCCGTATCCGGTTATACAGAAGGATCACCCCGTTCTCCAGGGAGTCGCATACCGACAGGTCCGCCCGGCCGGAGCGCATCATCAGATAGTCCGCCGTAAAGCCTCCGATATCCACGACCAGCACCCTGGGCTTATCCAGCAGCCGGTCCATCATGGTCACGGCCGCCGCAAAAGCCTGCGGGTAGCACCGCACATCCTCAATATAAACCGTGTAGGGATTCTCCCGGTACTGGAAGTTTACAATGCCCCTGCCTGAAAAATACCGGATGAAGGACTGGTTCTGCGCCCCATAGTGGGCAGGCGGAAGCCCTACCGCCAGGGATACATGCACCACTTCTTCCCCGTACCGCTCTTTTCTATGGAGTTCCTCTGCGACTGCGAACAGGGTAAGGATAAAAAAGCGGTCATCCTCCGTCTTATCCCTCTTATAAGGGATCCTCTGGTTTGACAGCGTGTAAAACTTATCCCGGTATTCCAGGACCTCGCTGCCAAAGGGCCTGACAATGCTCTCCGTCAGCCCGGACACAAAAGGCGGGCAGTGGATTGTTTTCATCTGTTTGTTCCCATGGTCGATTGCAATTAACATAAGTCTTTCATCTCCTTTTTTGCTTTATACTTATCCTATACGCACGGATTACGCATTTTTCAACAAAACAGAAAAAAACAGGACAGACAGCACATCCCGCTGCCCGCCCTGCATTCTGTCCTGTAGAAGCTTTCCCGCCTGTTCCGGTCAGGTATGTACTCCATAATACGCCTTCGCCATATTCTCCCGCCCATGGAGGATAAGTCCTCCGCAGATCCCGGTTCCATACGGCGTCTGTTCCTGAAAGAAAAAGCTGTACGGCTCAAAATCATCATAAACAGTAATCTGCTTACTCCCTTTCCATGCGAAATGCTGCCAGAGAACCTTCCCCAGCTTTTTCCGGAGAAGTTTTTTCTCCGCAACTGCCTTCAGATTCCGGCTGCTCTGGAATGCAATCTTCGGCCTGGGCTTTTCGTCCAGAGACAGCAGCTTTTTCTGTTCGCCGTGATTCTTTCTGCTTTCCCCGACATACTCCTGAAACTTCTTATAAGAAAGCAGCACCGTTTCCTCTCTTCCGGAAACCATTCCCCCGCCTGTGTCGCTCAGCCAGGTAAAGTTTATGACCAGAACATCCGTCCCGTCCATTGTTTTCCGCAGTGACAGTTTTGCAAAAGAATGGATATCTGATATAACCTTATACCCCTTTTCCTCCATCTCCGCTAATTCTTTATCTGTAATCGTAAATCCCTGTGGGGAACGGTATTCCTCTGATAATGTCCTCAGATAAATATAATCCTCAGATGCCGACAATTTTATCATGGTTCTCTTGCTCATTTGATTTCCTCCTTTAAAGACAGGAGAGAACTGTACAAGCTCTCTCCCATACATAAAATCCTATTGTTTTAGATCCTTGCCCTATTCGCCGGCCATACGGAAAAACTGTTCCGGTGTCAGGACTTTTACTCCCAGTTCCCTGGCCTTTGCCAGCTTGCTGCCGGCTTTTTCTCCACAGACCAGATAATCTGTTTTACTGCTCACCGAACTTCCTGCACGGGCACCCAGAGATTCAATTTTCGCATTGATACCACTTCGGGTATAAGGCTCCACCTTTCCGGTCACTACAATCGTCATTCCTACAAAAGGATTCTCCGATACGGAAACCATGCCGTCCCCTGGTGAGTTAATCTCGATATTTAACATTTGCTGTAATACCTCCCATACGTAAAGATTCTCTTCATCATAAAACCATTCATGGATATTGTTGTGCAGAGTATCTCCGAAATCCGGAAGCTGTGTAAAATCATACTGATGATGTACTGCATCCTCGAATTCCTCCAGGCTCCCATGAAATTGTCTGCAAAGCGTGCGGCTGGCTGTGTTCCCCACCATGGGAATATCCATAGCAATCAGATAACGCTCAAAAGTCGTGTTCCTGCTGCCCTGGATCGCATCCCAGAGCCGTTGCCAGGATTTCTCTCCAAAGCCTTCCATCTGAATGATCTCATTCCTGTGCCTGTCCAGTTCATAAATATCCATATAGGTATGAATCCAGCCTCTGCCTATAAATTTTTCCAGTGTCGCTTCAGACAACCCTTCAATATTCATAGCCTTCTGGCCCGCAAAATGGACGAACTGACGCAGCCGCCTAGTTTCACAATTTTGATTGTCACAAAACAGTGTCTTTGTGATCTTTTCTTTTCCATCCTCTATGGAACGACTTTCATGGACACGGGTTGGTTCCCCGCAGCAGGGGCATTTATCAGGTATTACCTCTGCCAGAGAAAAATCACCACGGTCCAGATTTTCTTTCACATGGGGGATGATCATATTCCGCTTGCTGACCAGTATCCGGCAGCCAGGTTTTAGTTCCATGCCCTCAATAAAAGACATGTTATGCAGGCTGGCCCTGGATACCTCACAGCCGTCAATCTGTACTGGCTGGAAAACTGCCACCGGAGAGATCTCCCCGGAACGGGAAGGGTTCCATTCAACTGAGAGCAGCTTTGTCTCATGGAGTTCATCCTCAAATTTAAAGGCCAAACCGTCCTTGTAGTGGTGGCCTGTCCTTCCACAGGACATGGAAAAACCAATATCATTATAAGATGCCACGATTCCGTCAATGGGGATATCATTATCACTGGCAAACTGACGCAGTTTCCTGATGCCATCCTCCATCTCCTGACAAGTAAGGCTCCGCCTGCTTATGACAAATTTGCAGACCTGAAATCCCAGTTCCGGAAGTTTTCGCAGTTTCTGGGACTTTAACTCCAGTTCCGGGAATCCCTCCACTACAGCAAAAGGCATATACATCACTTTTCTTTCCCGGCAGACCGCACCGTCCAAAAGGCGCACGGAACCAGCGGCCAGGTTCCTTCCGTTCTTATAGCGTTCTCCGCTGCTGTCCGTCAGGGTTTCCTGCAGGTGCTCAAAATCACCGGGGCGGATGAAAGCCTCCCCGCTCACTACCAGTCTCTCCCGATAAGGAATATTCTGGGGTATCCCGGAAATACCACGGACATTGTGGGTGACCACCTCACCGGTATCTCCGTCGCCGCGAGTAGCCGCCTGGGCCAGTTTTCCATCCTCATAAGTCAGCTTGACGGTCAGCCCGTCCAGCTTCAGCATCAGAAGAATCTGATGCTCACCCACGAAGGAAACCAGTTCTTCTACGCTCTTGGTCTTTTCCAGTGATAACAGAGGAATGGGATGGTTCGTCTTTTCCAGCTCACTGACTGCTTCAAATCCCACTGTCCGGGTGGGAGAATCCGTCATCCAGATTCCCGTCTCCATCTCCAGCACTGCCAGCTCGTCATACATCCTGTCATAGACGGCATCCGAAACAGACGGGGCATTGCCGTTATAATATTCGTCTCTGTACCGGTTCAGCTGTGCGGTCAGTGCCTGCACTTTTTCCCATGCATTCTGTGCCATTTAAGCCACCTCCTGTTCCATGATGCAGAAGGACATAATCAAAAATTCTTTTGTGTGCTCTTTATCGCTGCAGTATACACTGCAGATATCATTTTCAAATTCCCAGAAAGATGCCTTCTTCCACCAGAGCACATAACCCTTTCCGTCATTGGAAAGCGTTACGGCACTGTCCGGCTCATCCGGTACAATGCTGTAAAATCCCTGGGTATTCACAACTGTGACCTTACGTTTCTGTCCGGTAAACTCCGAACGGCAGTGTGTAATAATCTCAAAACAGACGCCCTTTTTTAAGGTCTTTTTTAACTGATTCAGATTTTTTACCATGTCTTATGTTCTCCCTTCTTTCACATGATTGTTTAAAAAACGGATGCCCCAAAAGGACACCCGTTCTTTTTTATGCAGCCGCAGCAAGCGCCGGGGCATGCAGAATCTTTTTTTCCCATACATTCAGAAATCTCTGAACAGCGGGAGACGGCGGCTCGTTTTTATAACAGCGTGCCTGAACCAGTCTTCCATTTTTAATCTCCACCGTACAGAGAGATTTTTCCTGTGCTTCTGCTTTACGGACAAACAGGATGGTGCTCTCCCTTTTTACGACCTGCTTTACATAGCCTCCGACACAGTGATGAAGGTTCTGCCCTTCCTCCAGGATCTCCTTTGCTGTATGGGGAAGGAGCACAGCATACCCATATTTCACAAAATGATATTGCTGGTTCATCTCTTCAAACTGCTTCTGGATCTGCCTGTCATAAACCAGAGCCTGCTCTTTGTCAGAAATATCGTTTACTTTATCATGGGCTTTCTTTAAATCAGCCGGAAACAGAACAAAACTGTTCTTTAAATCCAGTTCCAGCCCTTCGCTCATACACAGGTAATCCCGATAATCGGTCAGTACATCCTCCATCCGGTAATATCCGCCGGTCTGATACAGGCTTTTTTTACAGAATTTTGCGTACTGTTCATTTACATACTTCATCAGCTTATGCGGCGTCATGTGCTTTAGTGGCACAAGCAGATTTTCAGCCCTGCTGATGCCGAATTTTCCGCACCACATCAACAGTTCCTCATTTAATTCCATTCCCGCATGAACCAGATCCCTCATCAGCTTTATCTGTTCAAGTCCCGGATTGATACTCTGAAGCAAAGGAAGATAATTTTTATCAAAACCCAGTACTTCTTTCAGATTTTTTCCATTTGGATTAAATCCAGAATCCGAATTATAATAATAGTGGTTGCCAAATGCGATGTTTCCAGCCAAATGGTACAGCCTCAGTTTTACCAGATACTCCAGCATGGGATAGCGTTTATACGCTGCCAGATAGCGGAGGGCATAAAGCGGTTCCTGATCCGCCAGATAGAATTCCTTCAGCTGGGAATATTGCCATGGCGAATCCGCAAACACCTTTTCCAGATTCCTGTAATATAAGAATCCTGTCTGGTCAGCCTCAAAATTGTACTGCCAATAACTGAATACCGGGCGTTCGCCTGCTCTCCAGGGCGTAAGGCTGTCACGCTCTCCATAACCGTAGTAAAAATATTCTTCAGAAGCCTTTCCTTCTTCATCCCAGGAAAGAAATGTCCTGGCATTTTCATAGATACTCTTACAGGGATTCTTTTCATCTCCATACTGACAGTAGATTTTAAGAAATCTGACGATAATCTCATTTGGAGAAATGCGCTGGAATATCTGCAATGTTTCCCGGTCGATGATCATTCCGCGTTTCCCACGGCTCTTAAAAGTTACTGCCTCTTTGCACAAAGGACATATTCCTCGTTCATTATGCTTTACACCTGTTACCAGCACCTCACTGCTGCAGGCAGTACAGAACCCTTCCATTCCCTTTTTCTTTCTGCTGTAAGTATAGAATACATAATGGGGAATTATCTCATGTTCTATTGTACGGTTGATATTCCTTGGAAGGGCCGGAACCAGCTTCATTTTTGCAAGAATTTCTTTTTCTTTCTTCTGCCGTCGTTCCCTTCTTCTTTTCTCCATAATGCCATCCTGCAGGCGGTACAGGCTTATAAAGCCATTGTTTGCCGTTTGTTTACAAAACCGGGTTACACGCTCCTCATCACCAGCCATATAGAAAGCACAATGCCTGCCAAAATCATAATCCCTTTTCAGATTGCAGAAAGCAGCTTTGCTCCAGCTGGTGCTCCCGTCCTCCTTACGGAATAAAGTAATATACTCTGTCCGGCTCTGGAACATGGTCCAGACAGGAATAAAAATCCCGTCTGCCGCCTGTTCCCTCAAATAGACATACAATACCAGAATCCTCTGTCCTCCGATATTTTTTACCGCTGTTCTTACAATGTATTTCACCTTTTCCGCATGGAGCAGTCCATGATTCCTGTTCATTTTCAGTCCCGGATCTGCGAATTTCCGGCATTTTCTTTTATCTATCCTCATATGCCGTTCCCCCTATCCTGCAAGCCCCGCCAGCGTCATCTGCTCAAACGATCCGCTGTCCGCCGTTTTTTCCTGGGGCTTTTTTTCAGACTTCTTTCCGCTTTTTTCTTTTCTGATGCCTTTCTTCACTGAAGCCTCTGTGCGTTTTGACTTTCCGCTGGATTTTCCACTGTATGGTTTGGGTACAAACTTTTCTTCCTCCTGTTGATCCTCCTTTGCATCCGGATCACGGAAATATTCTTCCGCCCACTGGTAACACAGGCCATCCGGCACGTCGCTCCCATAGACACCGTTTTCCGGCTTTATGTCATTATCCTTCATTTCCTGCTCCACAAATTCCCTGGCCTTCCGGTTGATATAATGGAAACAATGGATCATGGTTTTGCGGGGATGCATGGTCAGTCTGGCAAAATCAGGATCTTCCAGGCACAGCGTCTGGATATATTCTGACACGCATTCCTTCATGTTTCGGCGGGTAAGGCGCTCCGTATCCGTTCCCACGCGCTTCATGGCCTCTGCGGTCACTTCCTCATCGCTCAGGGAAGACATCCGGGCAAGTTGCGCCTGTTCGGCCTCCTTCTTTGCTTTCTGCCTGGCCTCCCACTCAGCTTTGCGCTTTGCCTCTGCCGCTTCATGCTCCGCACGCTTTTTATCTTCCGACTCTTTTTCCACAGCGGAATCCGCAGCGTCAGTTTCGTTCGCTTCCGGCTCCTCACCTTCCCCTGCATCTTCTTCGGGGCAGGCGTTTTCCTCTGCCTCGTCTGCATCTTCTTCCTGATGGACATTTTCCTCTGCCGCTTCCACCAGTTTCCCGGTTTCTGCGGTTTCTCCCTGGACAGGCAGAGAACCGGCCTGTTCCGCTCCGTTCTCAAAAGGAATTTCCGGAATCGAACCTGTTACCGGCAGGAATCCGTCCAGTGCGCCTTCTTCTGTTCTTTCCGCAGTATCTCCGAATAACCCCTCTTCCTCAAAGGGATTGTCTCCTATATTCATTTCCATGCTCATAGTTGTAAAAGTATCCATAAAAATCTCCTTTCGTCAAAAATAGCATGGAGCGGGGACAAACCATAATTCTGTTCCCACTCCACGCCATGCTTATTGCCCTGCCTCCTGCCCTTTCATTGGCTTTGCAAGAAAGGGAGAAAAGCGGACAGGTTCAAATATCCTGCCATCTATATAGAAATAGCGGCGGCCGGTTTCATCGTCTAATTCCACCACATCCGAGGATGCCAGGGAGCGTCCCATGTAGCCTTCCGGCACATGGTTTCCATAATGCTCCAGTATCAATTCCAGAATCTCTTTCTCTCCGAAGTGTTCCGGACAGAAAAGCGCCGATTCGCATACCAGCTGATAATCGGAAGCGGGAGGCTGGCCGTATCCGGCTTTATGCAGTTCCCGGATTCCTTTAAAGGCAAAAGGGATCGTCTCCCGCCCCTCCCCAAAGACAAGCTGGTAAATACGGAACCTGCACTTCTTTCCGGAAGAATCCGCAGACTTTTCTACAGCCCCTTTTCCCTCCGGACAGAAAACCGCATGCTCCTCCTGTAAATTCTTCTTTTCACCTTCTTTCTGTTGTTTTTCCTTTCTAAGCGCCAGCTGCCAGTCATCAATCCCCTTATAATTTGGATTCCAGGTCAGCCGCCGGCAATCCATTCCATACTGTCTTGCAAGCAGATAAATTTTGGAACTTCCTTTTGCAATCATTTCATTGCTGTATTTGTCCATGTCATGGGCTTCAATGATCAGCTCGGTTCCATTCTGTGCCAGAAGGGCAAATAAGGGGCCAAGCTGCTGCACATTGTTTGCTCCTGCAATCGCCACAAAAGAGCGGTTCAGCAGGCAGTTGGCAATATCCGCTTTCAGAATCCCTTCTGTAACATAAATGGTCCGGGCAAAAGGGTTTCCGATAAAATGTACCGGACTGCCGGAAGTGGTTCCCATGTTCTTTCCAGAGGAAGAGAACCAGATATATTTCGTTCCGGCTTTTTCCGGCGGGTCATCCTTGTCCTTAAAAGGTTTATCCAAAAGAATCTGCATTCCCCGGATCAGCCCGTCAACACCGACAGCCGGTATCAGGATTCCTGCCGTGCGGCTGCTGAATCTCAGTGTCCAGTATCCGCCTTCATGAAGATAGAATCCCGGAACACCTTCCACTTTGCACCCCTGTTTTATCAGCCTTTCCGTCAGGGAACGGCATAAGAAACAGGGCGGGGTACTCCTAAATCCCAGGCTGTCTATCTGCCCGTCACTAAGCCCCCGCTTCTCCGAGCGCAGATGCGCCCGGTGTGCAGGGTTCAGGGACAGCATTTCAAGCAGCAGGGAGTAAGTCTGGTGTATCTCCTGCAGGCCGGCACGTTCCGACTGGGGGCTTCCCACAGCTGTCTGTCCGCCTGTAAGGGATTCCTTTACCGGCCCCCCTGTATAAGCGTCCGTATTCTCTGAACCGCCATATCCCCAGGAAGTATCCCCTGCCTGGAGGGCATCACAGATTTCCCGGTAGGCTTCGGAATTGGTAGTATTGTTGACCCTTGCATACAGGTTCAGCATCCCGCCGTGTTCACCGCAGTAGTTGCACCGCCACACATTCTTTACAAAATTGACATTCATCTTTCCTCTCCGGTCGCCGCAGAACGGACAGTCTGTGTAAACGCTGTCCGTCTGCCTGCGCCGGATATGCAGATGCAGAAGTTCCACCACATCCATGATCCCGAACGGGAAACCCTCTGAAAACGAGGCCATTGTCTGTGCCCTCCTTCCCTGTAGTGTCTTTCACTGTCCCTTCTGTGGTTATCCATGTACCGCCGTTACCCGGCTTTCTTTACTGCCAGGGAATCCAGCATGATCTGTGCCGCCGCCCTGAGAATATTGTTATCCCCTTTGTAGCCGCCGTACAGATAGAATTTCAGACTGGGAGGACGCCTCTCCGCTACTTCCGCAATAGTCTGGCCCTTGCAGACGCCCGTATCCACGACCACCTGCCCGGCCTCTTCAAAAGTCATCAGCTTGACGATCTCCTCCACAGGCATATCAGGGGTATATCTGGCCGTTGTTTTCTCCTGTACCGTCTCTCCGATAACCGGAAGCTCCATAGTTCCTGATGCAGGTTTCCCATCAGCCGGAAGTTCCGGAACCGCTGGGGCGGCATTTCCGCCAGCCGGAAGATTCTGTCCTTCTGATACAGTTCCTTTGGTCTGAACAGTTTCAGCGGAAGATACAGTCGTTCCGAAGGGGAGAGTTGATCCGCCTAACAGCGACATCATCCCCTGCACTGCCTTCTGTGTGTCTTCCTCTGTGCTTTTTCTTTCTGAAACAGGGAGACTGTTTTCCATGGCTTCCGTATTTTCCGTTTTGGGTGTCTCTGTGCCTGCCTGTATGGGAAGTGATTTTTCTTCCGGTGCATTTACAGGCAATTCCGCTCCTTTCGCGGCCAATACATTTTTCCGGACATCCGCCTGGGGATTCACCGGCAGACTGCTTTCTGATGATTTCTTTTCCTCTGTTTTGGTATTTACAGTTATCTGACCGCCTGAAACAGGCAGTCCGGATTCCTGCGCCGGCTTTTGCAGTTCTTTTTCACCCGTGGCTGTCGGGAATGGTCTGACCACACCTCCGGCAGGCGTCCCCGCTGACTGTTCTGCCTCACCAGATGCCTTCTGCATGCCGGCCGGAGCTGCCAGAGGATGTCCCTGGGCGGTCCCATTTAAGGGAATCCTGCTTCCATAACGGCTCCCTTCCGCCCCCATGTTGACGTCGGCAAACTGGATGCCAAAGCCTGCATCTGACAGTGCCTCGTCCATAGCCGCCTGCTGTGCTGCCTGGATATAATGCCCTCCCGGCGCTTCTTCCTTTGTACAGCTGGATGTGAAGCTGCCTATGGGGTTTTCGTCTGTACGCTCCAGGAAAACCTGTGCCTCGTAAATTGCCATCTGCTCCGTGATACGGAGGGCATTGAGCCGGATACGCCCTTTCGGGTTCGCCAGCCGGAACCATAACTTCTTATAGGGAAGGTCCAGCTGCAGAACCGTCTCCCCGTTATCCGGGGAAATGACACGGCGGAGCAGCTTCAGCGGGTTAAAGCCCGGCACCTTGTTCAGCTCTGCCACTGCGGGAATACTTTCATACATTGTTGCTGTGTGTTCGTTCTTATTCATCTTGAAAACTCCTTTCATCAAATAAATAAGGGATACCCTGTGCATTTTCTGCACCATATCCCATTTTTAACCTGCTGCTTTCAGTTTTTCTTCCGGGAACTCCGGCACAATTATCCCGGCGCTTTTTGCATAAGCCTTGTAATACAGGCGGATGCGTTCTCCCAGAAGGGTGTTCCTTCTGCTGATCTCATTCTTGTGTATGGCCATAAACAGCACGCTCTTTTCTCCTGCCAGCACTACCTTTTTCCTGGCACGGGTGATTCCGGTATACAGAAGATTCCGATAGAGCATGATATAGTGTGCCTTCAGTATCGGCATCAGTACGATATCATATTCGGAACCCATGGCCTTATGGATGGTGGTCGCATATGCAAGGTCCAGATTCACCAGATCCTCCGTGCTGTATTCCAGGCTGCGGTTCTCTCCGAATTCCAGGCCGATCCGTTTCCCATCCGGCGTGTCATCTATATACCGGATGAAACCCAGGTCTCCGTTGGATACCTTGTCAGTGTTCTTCGTCTGCATGATACGGTCTCCGACACGGAATGTCTTCGGGCCGATACGCACCTCATCCTCCGTGGACTGGAATGGATTCACGATCTCCCGGATGGCAGCATTCAAGTGGTCTGAAGATGCCGCCCCTTCTGTCCGGAAGGGAGAAAGGATCTGCACATGCTCAATCCCGTTACTCTCAATTTCCTGGCAATACCTCTCGATGATAGCTGCCGCCGCATCTTCCTGACTGTCACAGAGCAGAAACTGAAAATCATTTCCGTAATACAGCCTGGTATTGCCGTCATGGATAAACCGTGCGTTGTGGGCAATCAGGCTGTCCTTTGCCTGACGGAAAATTTCATCCAACACTGTAACCGGTACAAGGCCGCACTGGATCAATTCCCTGAATACATTTCCCGCTCCTACGCTGGGCAGCTGGTCCGGGTCTCCGACTAAGATGATCTTCGCCCCTTTTTTCAATGCGGGAAAGAATTTCCCTGCCAGCCACATATCCACCATGGAAAACTCATCCACGATCACCATGTCCGCATCCAGGCCGTCTTTTTTTCTATTGCGGCTGCTCTCATCCTCTTCGCTGACAAGGCCAAGCCCGCTGTGAAGAGTGCATGCCCCCTCAAAACCGGTGCTTTCCGCCATCCTCCTGCTCGCACGGCCCGTAGGCGCCATAAGGACAATCTTATTGTCCGGCCAGAGCCTTCGGTAAACCTCTAAAATAATCTTCAGCACGGTTGTCTTTCCTGTGCCCGGGGAACCGGTGATAATTGACAGGTTGTAAAGAAAAGCCGTCCTGACTGCGGATTCCTGTTTTTCGGATGTCCGAAGACCCAGTTCTGTCCTGACAGTTTCAATGACGGCAGAAATATCTTTCATCGGCGGCCTCTCCTCCGCCAGCAGCCTTGCAATCCGGCTGGCAGTCTCGTCCTCCTGTGCAAATACGGCAGGATGGTAGATATTGTCTCTCATGGATACCACAGAGCCGTTTAAAATCATGCCGTCCAGTTCCTTTTCCACTTCCTCCGGCCGCACACGCATTTCCGGCAGGGGAATCTTTTCGTTCAGCAGCTTAAAGGCCGCCTTGCACAAAGTTTCTCTTTCCAGGAACAGATGCCCCTGCTTTCCCTTCGCTTCGTCCAGCGTACAGTGAAGCGCACCCCCTATCCGCATGGGATCACGGGGACGGTTATCCGTCTTCCTTACAATGGCATCCACCCGCCGGAACCCAAAGCCTGGTATCTGGCACAGCTCGAAGGGACTTTTTTTCAAAAGATCCATACAGGCCGGCCCAAAATGCTGGTAGATCTTCAATGCCGTCTTTGGTGTCAGCTTAAAGGGCGCAAGAAGTGTCATGATGTCGCGCAGCATCCGGCTCTCCGCAAAAGAAGTCCGGATATCCTCCAGCTTGTTTTCCGTAATCCCCCGGACCTCCAGAAGCCGTTCCGGATGCTTTTCCAGTATGTCCAGCGTGCCTGTGCCGAACTTTGCCACGATCTCCGCAGCGGTCTTTTCCCCGATGCCTTTGATCAGACCGGAACCCAGGTAACTCAGCACGCCCTCCTTTGTCTTCGGCACGATCTCGCGCCACTGCTCCACCTGGAGCTGCATGCCGTATTTTCCGTTTACCCATTCACCGTCCAGTTCCAGCTCCACGGCATCCGTCATGGGGATTTCATAGCCGACAGCAGTGAAACGGATCAGGTGATCCCTATACCGTCTTTTATCCCTCGCCTTTTCCGGGATGGATGTATCTGCGGTCTTCACAATGACAATGCAGAATTTATTTGACGGGTTGTGGAAGATCTTCCCGTCATAAGTTCCGATATAACTCATTCTCTCACCTCCATAAAAACCATAAGATCAACATGCTCACAATCACTGCCAGGACAGCGCCCGGCAGGGGAGACAGTACCAGAAACCAGCCCAGTCGTATGAGCCGGTATACATCTTTCAGCAGGAGAAATAAGAGAACTCCCCCTATGCTCCCCAGTATCAGTGTCTTTCTTTTCATTTTCCTGTTTCCTTTCTTTTTTCTATCATCCGTCCGTATGTTCCTGCCTGGTTTCAGGCAGCATCCACGGCACTGACTTTCACATGAAATGTCCGAAACTCCGATACCGTTACAAACTGTTCATAGATTTCCGGATACTGCAGCTTCAGCCGTGCCAGGTTGTCCTTGTCAACGATCATCTTGCGGACCGGATTGTATGTCACCGTATAGCGGCTCCCGCCCATATCGCAGACAGCCTTACAGCTCGTTCCCAGCTCCGCAGCCAGGATTGCTTTCAGCCTCTGGATATCGGCCTCCAGCTTTTTGGAAAATTTATCCGACTGTTTCTTCTGCTCCTGGAGCTGCATGTAACGCATCAGCGTGGACTGCATGGTGCCTTTCAGGATAATGGTTTCCGCATCCTTGTCCGCACGGCCGCAATACTGCCTGGCGCTTGCAAGGATCACATCTCCATCCTCCAGATAGGGCGGCGGAACCTGTTTCTGCACATAGCTGTTCCAGAATTCCTGTTCCAGGAATATCATTTCTTCCTCGTATGCTGTATCCCTGCGGATCTCCCGTATGATGACCTCATCCTCCGTGTTTCCATACAGACAGCAGAAAAATACCCGGTCTATATCCATCACGGCCATGTAATGCCTGCCCTGTGCCTCATAATAGACCGGCACAATCTCCCGGCCGTCTTTCCACCACAGGTCTTTTGCATTATAATTGGTGGTCTTGATCTCCAGGATTGCCTCTGTGCCGTCCGGCATGGTGATAAAATAATCCACATCTGCCAGCATGAACGGAAAAAGAGGATGCTGAAACATCTTCTTGATCTGATAGATTTTAAGCCCTGTCTTACGTCCAAATATCTTTGCCACAAGGTCTTCCAGAAGATGACCCATTTCCAGAGCCACCCAGTTGGACTCATTTTCCTCCACCGCCGCGATACCAAGCTTGTCATAATAGATATCCCGTGCGGTACGGAAAGGGGATATTCCCATGATGGCTGCTGCGTCACTGCCGCCGATCCCTTTACGTCTCCAGTCCAGCCATTCCTCACGGGTAAGGTTTTCTGTCTCCACCAATACCAGCGGACTGTTCCTTCCCTTTTCAAATACCATGCCGGGCATATTTACGCCCCCCTTCTTGCTCTGTGTGTGAAGTTTACTGTCCGTATGATGGTACAGTTCTTCTGATACCGGGCATTTGCTTTCTGGGCAGCGGTATCCTGAAACGGATAGCCTGCCGCCTGTTTCTTCCAGTTTTTACTGGCTTTTTTGTTTCTTGCACTCATTCTTTTTACCTGCCTTTCTAAAAATGTTTTATCCTCAAAGCCTGAAACGGCGTTTGGGCGGTGAAATAATAAAAAAGCGGAAATGACTGCCAAATCTTTGGCGTCCATGGATTTCCATGAACCATCGTCATTTCCGCTCTATAAGGGAATATCATCCCATAACATAAAAAAGGCCAGTAAACCACTGCCCTGAAGGCATAGTGGTACTACTGGCACAAAATACAAACTTAACAGCGTGTGCAATGCGGAGCATATTCCGCATACAGCCTGAACAGACTATATCTCCCGTACGGGATGCGCACAAAAATCAATTACAAGGACAGTTTAGCACAAGATATTGATTAAGTCAAGCAGTCAATACTATATATAGTATTGTCGGATGCGTAAGCACCGGATCTGGTACAATGAAAGCTTTTTTCTCAGGAAGCTTCCATATCAAACAGAGAGAGCTGTACCGGCTGTTCTTTTTTCTCTTTCTCTTTTTTAAGGCGCATCTCTTCCAGCTCTGCAATCCGTTCCCGGCCCAGCCATTTATCCGCATGGCGCCGGTCTGCGCTGAACTCCTCCAGGCTCTCATATCCCTGCTCCATCAGTTTCTTTTCCAGACGCCTGACCGCAGATTCCCTCAGCTGCCGGCGCCTTTCCCTTTTGTTTTCTGAATTTTGTTTTTCCATATCGGAGGCATGTACGATCTGGATTCCGTTACGGATATCCTCCAGATCCTGCATCAGGTCCCGGCTCTCCCGCTGTTCGGCACGGACGTTCAGAATCTCAAAGGAAAAATACCTGCCGTGGTATTCAGAGAAAAACAGTTCCGTAAAATAGTGGTTCCGCATTTTCTCCTTTATCTTATCCTGGCAGAGCCTGGCGCATATTTTGGCGATATCCATGCTCACCGGATGGTCAAACAGCTTTTTTCCCTTAATGATCTGGGTATCCATCTGCCCCTCAAACAGTGTGCCGTTTAAATCACACCTGAGATATGTAATCTTAACATCATAAAATACATTTCCCCTCTTTTTATCCAGCTCATGTCCCAGAACCGGGCACATCCCGACACATCTCCTTCGTCCGCAGTAATAAGGATCATAATTCATTTCCCATTCCAGCGTATCCCTGTTAAACCTCGTATGCTCCCGGCAGACGCGCCCCTTCTTTTGAAGCTCGAAACTGACCTCCTGCCTTCGTATCTCTTCATCATGGAGTTTTAAGATATGCTCCACACTTCCTTCATAACAGTATTCTTCATCTGTCATATGGACTTCACAATCATACCGGAGTACGCCATGATCCTGAAGGTACTCATGTTTCAGCGTGCATTCCTTTTTTTCATAAGGACAGTGGATCGTTGCCATATCGTTTTCAAACGTCCACTCAATACCCATGTAACTCATGTTGCTGTGGCACTGGAGGCCTTTACACTGCAGGCCGCAGGGAGTCTTAAAGGTCTGCTCATAGATCCACCAGCGTTCATAAGTAAAGCCTCCATAAAAATTATCAAGGGTCTTTTTCTCCCATGCGGAGACATCTACCCTTACATAGTCCGGATGGCGGTCTGCGGTATAGCCTTCCGCCAGCAGCCGTTTTGTCAAAATGTTGTATTCCTTATACTCATTCTCTTTCATTTTCTTCCTCCTTACAGGCCCTGGCAGGGGCGTATCCCAAAATAGTCTTCCATGCGGTCCCTCAGCCTCTCCGCTGACATGCCGTATTCTCCGGCAATACAGGATTCACAGCATGGATATTTGTATGCCAGGGTTTTTGATAACTGGGCATCCCAGCTGTTTAACTGCCGTCCGCATTTGTTACAGTCCTGATCCAGCCATCTTACTTTCTGCAATCGTTCTCCTCCTTCCTGATATAAATTTCTATCCTCAGCCTTCCCGGCATCTGGGCAGCAAAAAAGCAGGAATGACTTCCCTGATATATCTGGCGTCCATAATTTCTATGAACCGGCGTCATTCCTGCTCTGATAAGAGATTATTAAATTCCAAAATAAAAAGCCAGCGGTAGATCACTTGCTGGGCATAGTGATACTGCTGGCACATTCATACAAACTTAACAGCGTGTGCAATGCGGGAAAAATTCCGCCTACAGATGTTTCTGACTGTAGCTCCATAAAAGGATTCGCACAAAAATCAATTACAAGGGAAGTGTAGCACAAGATATGGAATCCGTCAATGATTCAGAACTATATATAGTATTTTAAAAAATTTTTATTTTTGCAGAAATATCCTGACTTCTCCATTATTTTATTATTGTATAGGTCATTTAAGATAAGATGCCATATAAATCGCACATTGAAAATTTCATAGCATGGTACTGGGAGTTATACAGGTGCATGGGATAGGACTGCCTTTCAGCAGACCTACCTCTGCTTAATCGCTGCACAGCACGGCCTGAAAATACGCGGCAGAAACACTGGCGCAGGAAGTGGCCCAGGAAACATGTGGATAAAATTTATTTTTTTGCTAATTGCAGTTGAAATGTCAGCAGTTCACTTCGTATATTATATATGGAGAGTATTTACACAGGATTATGCTGATTCTGCTTCAGCTGCAAGGAAAGGAGTATGTATGGCAGCTGAACAAACAAACATAAAAACACCAGCCGAAAACGAAAAAAGGACGTATTCTGTCCAGGAGATTGCCGATATCCTGCAGATCAGCCGGAGTATGGCTTACAATCTCTGTTCTCAGTCTCTTTTTAAGACCGTCAGGATAGGAAAGTATGTCAGGGTATCTAAACCTTCCTTCGATGAATGGCTGGACAATAAATAAAAAGAAGGAGAATCAGTATGGCATCTATCGTAAAACGAGGCAAATCATATTCTGTTGTTTATTATCAAGGAACCGGAAAAAAGCGCCAGCAGGTCTGGGAATCCGGACTCAGCTATTCTACTGCCAAAAGCAGGAAAGCTCAGATTGAACATGAGCAGACAACCAATACTGTTACTTCGGTGGAAAGCAAGGATATGACAGTCAGTGAGTTCCTTTATGAATTCATTGAGAAATACGGCCTGAAAAAATGGCGGGCATCTACTTATGACGGCAATAATGGGCTTCTGGAGAATTATGTCCATCCATATCTGGGTGACAAAAAGCTCCGTTCCATTAAAACAAAGACTGTGGATGACTATTATCATTTTCTGGAAACAGAAGCAGAACCGGCTACTAACATGGGACGCCCCATGAGGGAACACATCACAGCTGCTACAATCCATGACATTCACAAAGTATTAAGATGTGCTTTCAATCTTGCAGTCCGTTGGGAATATATCAATAAAAATCCATTTCTCAACGCAACTCTGCCGGAACATCATGAAAAGGAAAGAGTTGTTTTGGAACCGGAACAAATATTAAAAGTTCTGGAATTCACAAACCGTCCAGAATATTATGATTATTACCTGATACACTGTGCAGTTCTGATTGCTATCGGATGCACAGTCCGTGGCGGCGAAATTGGCGGACTGCAGTGGGATCGGATTGATTTTGATAAGCAGCTTATTCTTTTTGACAGAGCCATTGACAGGGTATCAAAGAAGAATATGGACATGCCCAAAATGAATATTCTTTTTAAGTTTCCGAATCTTTATCCGGGAACCAAGACAACGATTGTCCTGAAACAGCCAAAAAGCGATGACAGTATAAGAAATGTGGATGTTCCTCAAAGTGTACTGAATGCCCTTCTTATTTTGAAGGAAATGCAGGACAAGCTGAAAAAGGAGCTGGGTTCCGATGGGTATATGGATTATAACCTTACTATCTGTCAGGCTAACGGACGCCCCATTATGACAGAGCACCTGAATAAACGGTTTAAGGAAATCCTGACAGAAATGAAAGACCCTGATATGGATCCCCAGGAGATTGTTTTCCACAGTCTGCGTCATACCAGTGCTACTGCCAAGCTCCTCATGTCCGGAGGTGACTACAATTCGGTCATGCAGGCCGGAGGGTGGTCCAATCTGGAAATGCTGACCAGACGTTATGGAAAACACTCTTTCGCCAGCGAACGTGAAAAGCTGGCTGGAAAAATGGATGATTTCCTTGACGGCAAAGGCATAAGTGAGCTACAAAAAAATGATAAAAACGAGGCAGATTCCGCAGAACAGGTACTGCAGCAGCTTATGAGGTCAAATCCTGAACTGCTAATAGAATTTGCCAGGTCTATCCAAAATGCTAATAAGGAGTAAATTTATTAGCAGACAATATGGCAGGTGAAAATGCCGTATTAGCAAAAAAGAAAAAATCTGGTGTTTGAAAAGCTTCGGAATCAGGATTTTATTAGCAGAAAAATGGGAGGAAATATTTGAACATCCGACCATTTGCCTGTATTAGCATGCAGGTTCGATTTTCAGAATGTATTAGCATATTAGCAAAATCGGATTTTGGTGCTGAAATGAAGAAAGCCGAAAACCCGCTAAAATCAAGGCTTTCGGCTATGTTTCCAGCGTTCCCGAGGTGACTCGAACACCCGACCTACCGCTTAGGAGGCGGTCGCTCTATCCAACTGAGCTACGGAAACGTGTATAAAATTGTTCTTGAGGTCTTACCTCATGTCCTCCAAAAAGTTTCCGTTGTAGGTTCTCTTAGGAGGCGATCGCTCTATCCAACTGAGCTACGAGGACTTGTATGAAAAACTTGCTAATGGCAAGTCATTCAGCTATGAAATTGTTGATTTTACGTTGCTCTGGCAATCGAACACCTACCACTTAGGAGGCGTGTGCTCTATCCAGCTGAGCTACGAGGACTTGTATGAAAAACTTGCTAATAAGCAAGTCATTCAGCTATGAAATTGTTGATTTTACGTTGCTCTGACAATCGAACACCTATCACTTAAGAATCCCTATGCTTTATCCATCCTATCCATCATCTTCAACAAATCAAACAATGCCAAATAGGATATATAATCATCCAATAGCCTAATTCCTCATCACTAGATTATTCTACCACACTAATCCATTTCTTGCAATACAAAATTTTCAATCAGGAAAATTAATATGCCCCTGCATCCAGATAACCCCTTTAAACCTTCTCCCAATGCACGGCTCCCCATATAAATCTTCTTTATTAATACAAAGATCAAACACCATATCATTGCAGTTAATTGCCAAAAGGTAGATTTCCTCTTCTGTAAGTTTATTTTTAATCAGGCTGCATTCTTCAATTTCCCCAAGAATGGAATAATGGTCACACTCCACCCCATAAGGCATAAAATAAGTATCCACCAGGCTGAACACATCTTCCTTTTGTATCCGCCTGGATATAGCAGTATACGTATCCATATCATCCAGCGTAAGATTTTCAATAGCCTCTTCATCGCCTTTTCTGGCTGCGTTCAACAACTGGCTTCTGTTCATTGCCACCTGTTTGTTCCTGATCAGGTCCTTTTCGCTTTTATTAATCGGCATCATAATATTCCCCTTCACAGAAAGGGCAGACAGCGTAAGGGTCGTACCTCTTACAGGCAAAATATCAGAATTTTTTGCTTTTACATAGGGTATCATATTCTGCAGATAAAATATCAGCGACACCCCAAGCCTGATATCATCGCACACGCCAGCATAAGATTCCTGTGCGGCGTGCCTTTCAACAGAAACATCCTCTTTGGAGCTGATATGCGTCCCCCTTAAATAGGGAAAATAATAATCATAAATAAATTTATCATCACTTTCGAATTCCCCGCACACCGCTATACCTATGGAAGACCCCGCCCCATTTTCATCCTGGGCAAAATCCCTGCAAAATTCAGCTAAAAGAGTATCCTCCCCATTAGAAGTATAGGAACGCTGTGTGCCCTCTATGATCACATTGGTTATAAGCTGCTGTAATTCTTTTTTATCCGCTATTTTGCTAAAACCGATAGACCTCATATATCTATGCAAGGATTTCACCTCCTGTCAATCAATGAATTATCTGATTTCTGTTTTTCCGCCCATATATGGCTGGAGTACCTGTGGTATTTTTATGGAACCGTCTTTCTGTAAATTATTCTCCAAAAATGCAATCAGCATTCTGGGAGGGGCTACCACCGTATTATTTAATGTATGCGCAAAGTACTTTCCCTTTTCACCGTTTATCCGGATTTTTAATCTTCTTGCCTGGGCATCTCCTAAATTGGAGCAGCTTCCCACCTCGAAATATTTCTTTTGCCTTGGGGACCATGCTTCCACATCATAGGATTTCACTTTTAAATCGGCAAGGTCGCCGGAGCAACATTCAATGGTTCTTACCGGGATATCAAGGGAACGGAACAGATCCACTGTATTCTGCCATAATTTTTCAAACCATACAGCAGATTCCTCAGGTTTGCATACCACAATCATCTCCTGTTTTTCAAATTGGTGGATCCGGTATACGCCCCTCTCTTCAAGGCCATGGGCTCCCTTTTCTTTACGGAAGCAGGGAGAATAGCTGGTGAGTGTTTTGGGAAGCTCTGCTTCCGGTATAATTGTATCAATAAACTTCCCTATCATGGAATGTTCAGAAGTTCCTATCAGGTATAAATCTTCCCCTTCAATTTTGTACATCATGGCGTCCATTTCCGCAAAGCTCATAACGCCAGTTACCACATTGCTTCTGATCATGAAAGGAGGGATACAGTAGGTAAATCCCCTGTCAATCATAAAATCCCTGGCATAGGAAATGACTGCGGAATGGAGCCTTGCAATATCTCCCATCAGGTAATAAAAGCCATTGCCCGCCACTTTCCTGGCGCTGTCCAAATCAATGCCTTTTAATCCTTCCATGATTTCAGCATGGTAAGGAATTTCAAATTCCGGTACCAGTGGCTCCCCGTATTTTTTTACCTCTACATTTTCACTGTCGTCTTTCCCAATAGGGACGGAAGGGTCGATGATATTGGGAATTGCCATCATAATCTTTGTAATTTTTTCTTCCAGTTCCCTTTCTTTTTCTTCCAGCTCTACCAGCCTCTTTGCCCCTGCGGCAACTTTCTCTTTCTTTTTCTCAGCTTCTTCCTTCTTCCCCTGTGCCATTAGTTTTCCAATTTCCTTGGAAATTTTGTTTCTGTTAGCCCTTAAATCATCTGCTTCCTGTTGTGTTTTCCTGCCCTGCACGTCAAGGCCAATCACTTCGTCAACAAGAACAAGCTTTTCATCCTGAAACTTTTTTCTAATATTTTCTTTTACAACTTCAGGATTCTCTCTTAAAAATTTAATATCTATCATATGCTGCCTCCCTCTAATAACATTCTAATGTTATTATGTATTTTTTCTTTATGCAAGTACTTTTTCGATAAAAAGGTAATTAATTTTAACCAAATCAATAGTGATTTCTTCTTTTACCTCATTTCCGTTTTCATCTTTGATAATACTGATTACGGGCCTGTTGGGAAACTCTTTGTTTTGGCGTATCACCTTTCCCACAGAATTATTGCTTAACAATACATAGCTTCCTGCAGGATAAACGGCTGTGAATTCCAAAAGGGCATCAACAATTTCCGTCTTAAATTTTTTTCCTTTAAAGGATTTTAAATATTCTACCGCCTCGTATACTTTGACTCTTCTGCATCCTATACCACATATTTTTTCATCAAAGGTATCACAGACATTTACTATCTGGGATTCAAAAGGTATATCCCGCATTTTTAGTGGATACCCAGTCCCATCTATATTTTCGTGATGGTACAGAATAATATTTTTGCTGATGTCCGATATCCATTTTTCTTCTTTCAGGACTGTATAGCCATAGATAGGGTGCTTCCTGTATTCCGCCAGCTCAAATTTGGCTAATTTCGAAAAAATATCCTGGTCTTCATATTTTATGGTAAGATATCTGAGTCCCAAATCATGTAAAAGGCATCCTACCCCAATATCCTGTACTTTTTCTTTTTTGACCTTTAATTTTAAAGCGGTTAAGGTGGCCAGGGAACAGGTACTGATGGAATGCTCATAGATATCAGAATTTCTTTCCCTGATATCATATATCTTTTCGATTACGCCGTCTTCTTTGAGAATATTTTCAATAATATTCTCCGCCGTTTTCTTCAATTCCATCAATTCATCAGTTCTGCTGTAGGTGTGCTTTTCCAAAATACTCTTCACTTCATTTTTAAGCAAAGTCTCTACTTCGGATTTAATCAGTACAACTTCCTGCATAGGAATATGTTCATTTCCTTTGATGTAGACCTCTGTAATTCCCAACTCCTCAATTTTCTTAATATATTCAGGACGAAGTATTGTATCTTCTGACAGCAATATACGAAATCCAGGAGTCATTATTGTTTTAGCTAATATTTCTCCACCTTTTAAATTTTTCACTTTACATAATATCATACTGTCACCTCAATATCACTTCTACTTCATAGCCATATCAAGAGCCTCTTTTTCTTCCTGTCCTAATGAAATTTCGCACTGCCCATCTTTAATCTCCTTCGTATAATTATAACAGCCTTCCGTACTATGAACAGAATTTAAAATAAAACCATTATTTTTTTCATCTAATAATGCAAGGCAAAAACTCAGTTTCCCACCCATCTGGCTGAAAGCATCATATTTTATTATTCCAATTTTCTGGAAAGCTGATTCGAATTTATTATAAAGCCTGTCTATATCTTTTCTGTTTTTTTCAACGGAAGTTTTAATAAATTTATTATCCTCAAAAAGCCCTAATACTTCGCTTTCCATACTTTTGGCATCATTTCCCTGCATGAACCTTCCATATTTCTTTTTTAATTTTACTACAGATACTATATTAATAACATTCATTACAATCAAAATCAATAGTAATCCTGCTATAATTGTTATTATTATTCCAATATCAAAGTCTGGTAAACCAATACTGGTAAAAAAATAACTGTTCATTTTATCTACCCCGTATTTCTTCTGTTGTCTTTTGGTTTTGTCATTTTGAAAGTAAGTCCATTAATTTTTCCAAATCATCATGATTGTAAAATTCAATTTCTATTTTCCCTGCACCATTACCTTTAGGTGTTATAATAACTTTTGTACTTAATTTCTGTTTGAGTTTTTCCTCTATATCTCCATAGACTGCTTCAAGGCTTTTATCTGCTTGGACAGTCTTTTTAACCTTTTCAGGTTTGTTAAGATTTTTTACCAGTTTTTCTACATCCCGCACACTGAGTTTTTCATCAAAAATCTGTTGTGCAATAGCATACTGCTGTTCAGGATCCTCTATGGTAATAAGCGCCCTGGCATGTCCGGTAGATATCATATCATCAATAATCATCTGTTGTACATTATCACATAACTTTAACAGGCGCATGGAATTTGTAACTGCTGTACGGCTTTTTGCAACTCTTTCCGCCACTTCATCCTGCTTAAGGTGAAATTCTGTTAGCAGACGCTTATATGCCTGGGCTTCCTCAATAGGATTCAGGTTTTCCCTTTGTATATTTTCAATCAATGAAATTTCAACAATTTCCTGCTCTGTCAGGTTTTTGACAATAACAGGTACTTCTTTCAAACCTGCTTTTTTCGCGGCACGCCATCTTCTCTCCCCTGCAATAATTTCATAATGGGATTTTCTGTCCTGGACAATGATGGGCTGCAGCAATCCAAATTGTTTAATGGATTCCGCCAGTTCTTCCAGGGAATCCTCGTCGAAATTTTTTCTCGGCTGCTCCCTGTTTGGTTCTATCTTTGTTATATTTAACAGAACTTCACCAGCCTGGTTATCAGCGGTTTTTTCCTGGCTTCCTTTATCACCATTATTCTTTGGTTTTTCACCAATTCCGCTTGGAATTAATGCATCAAGTCCTTTTCCTAACCCCCTTGCTGCCGCCATGATTTTACTCTTCCTTTCTATCAATAATTTCTTCTGCCAATAATTTATAAGCCTCCGAACCCGAAGATTTCGCATCATACAAATTAATGGGCATACCATAACTGGGTGCTTCTGCCAATCTGATATTTCTCGGAATTACTGTGCTGAATATTCTCTGGTTCAAATTGCTTTTTACATTTTCAACTACCTGCAAGGATAAATTTGTCCTTGAATCATACATGGTAAATACTACACCTTCCATATCCAAATCAGGATTCAGACGCTCTTTCACAAGATTTATTGTATGTATCAACTGGCTCAACCCTTCCAGGGCGTAATATTCACACTGTATAGGCACCAATACAGAATCTGCTGTAGTCATTGAATTGATTGTAAGGAAATTCAGGGAAGGCGGGCAGTCAATGATAATATAGTCATAGCTTTCCTTTATCCACTCTACCTCACGCTTTAAAATAAATTCCCTCCTGTCTACGCCGATTAATTCTATCTCTGTTGCAGCAAGATTTACATTTGACGGTATGATTGAGACGCCAGAAATCACTTCATTAATAATACACTCCTTAATTGAACATTCACTGAGCATCAACTCATAAATCGTATTGTCCAGCTCATTTTTTTCCACACCAAATCCACTGGTAGTATTTCCCTGTGGATCCGTATCAATAACTAACACTTTTTTTCCTTTTGCTGCAAGCGCAGCAGATAAATTTATGGCGGTAGTAGTCTTCCCAACTCCCCCTTTTTGATTTGCAATAGCAATTACTTTTCCCATTATTCTATCCTTTCATTAACTTATAAATTATGTATATTGATTATATCACTTATTCAGTTGATATTCTATATCAATTTGTTCTAAAGATGGCAATTTATGGGATAGTAATTACCAGGTACGGTTTTCTATTTAGCATTAATTTTCCATATTTTAAATTAATTACTACCAGATTTGTACAAATATATGATGCAACCGAAAAGCTACAATGTTTCACGTGAAACATTAGTATTGTATATTAATGTTAATGTTTCACGTGAAACATTGGTCAATATAAATTCACTACATTATTACGGATTGCAAAAACAGCAGCCTGTGTCCTGTCTGAAACATCAATTTTTTTGAATATATTAGAAATATGATTTTTGACAGTCCTTTCACTAATATTTAAGTTAATTGCTATTTCTTTGTTAAACATCCCCTCTGCCACCTGTTTGAGTATCTCTAATTCCCGCTTTGTCAATGATTCTAATTTTTCTTTATCAATATCCTTATTTATCAGCCTTGAATTTAATGCTGGTAATAAACTGGGCTGTATATAAGATTCACCTTTTAATATTTCATTTATTGCCTTCTTAAGTTCCTCTGATCCAGAATCTTTTAACAAATAACCGTCAGCCCCTATTTCAATAGCTTTCACCAAATATTCGATTTCACCATGCACAGTCAATAATAATGTTTTTATGTAGCAATTTCTTTTCTTAAGTTCTTCCAACACCTCTAATCCATTCATCACAGGCATATTAATATCCAATAATAGGATATCAGGTGAAATTTCACATAACTTTTCAATACATTCCATTCCATTATTTGCTTCCGCTATTACTTCTATACTTTTGTCATATTCCAATAGATGTTTAATTCCTTCTCTCACTAACATATGATCATCTGCCAGCATTACTTTAATGCTCATTGTCTCACCCTCCAGAAAATAATTAAAGTCTTACCTATTTATTCATTGGAATTACAATTTTGATTTCTGTACCTATTTCTTTTTGGGTATTAATGGAAATTTTGCCACCCATTAAATTAATCCTCTCTTCCATTATAAGAAGGCCATAGTGAATATTACGCTGTTCTTTATCTTTGTCAAAATGAAAACCTTTGCCATCATCCATAATTTCTATAATACAATTGCCATGTTCTTTTTTTACCAATAAGGTAATTTTTTCTCCGTTAGAGTGGTTGATTGCATTTACCACTGCCTCCTGTATGATTCTGTAAATTAAGATCAGAAAGGAATTTATCATCTTTTTATCATCTATCTTCCAGTCTTTTCTTTCCAGGTTACATACATCATAATCAATAATAAAATTTTTATACTGGGATTTGATATTAAATATAAAATTTTCAACCCCATTTTTAAATCCCAGGTCATCAAAAGACATAGGCCTTAAATTGAATATAATCTGTCTCATTTCTTCAATGATTGACCTGAGATTCTTAATACAGGACTCCAGCTCTAACTTTGCGCTGATTTTGTCCTCGTCAATACATATAGAGCTCAATTCAATAGTATGGATTAAATGTGTCAAATTCTGAATGGAAGAATCATGTAAATCATTTGCTATTCTCTGACGTTCTTTTTCCTGGATACTTAGGATATCAAGCAGTTTTAATTTTTCATCATCATCTGTCTTAATATTCCTGATCAGTATTTCCAATGAATCTATCTGGCTATTTAAGCGTTCTATTCTCTGATAGGATTTTCTATTACTTTTTTCAAGTTTTGCTATTTCCTCTTTATAAGATAAAATTTTATCCTTATAAAGATCCTCTTCTCTCCAGGGGGAAAATATTTTCGTATCCTCTTCATCTTTCACAGAAACCAAAAATGCCTGGATTGCGTTTATCCTGTCAGAATTTTCTTTAATCCTTTCATATTCATCATCCCTGTCCTCCATACAGCTATGATAAATATTCTGTAAAATTTTAACATCATTTATTTCCATTTTGGTTACCCCCAATTGGTTCCTTTGAGGGAATCCCTGCCTTTCTGGGAAACCGCAAAGGCGTCTGTCCTTCCTTTTTTATTATAAAAAGATTTCTGTAAATTTCTGAATCAGGAAGATAAAAGTCCAATCGTCTTTCATACTTACCCCCAAGGACACGGATTGCCTTTTTGGCATTTTCAAATTCTTCCATAATTTTTTCAGACTTATAGGAAATAAAATAACCATCCTTCTTCACAAAAGGAAGACAATACTCTGCCAGTGTTGCAAGATTTGCCACTGCCCTGGAAACACAAAAATCAAAGGATTCCCTCATCCTGCCGTTCCTGGCATTATCTTCTGCCCTTCCATGTACCGCGTTTATATCATGAAGCTCCAAAACAGCTATCACCTCTTTTAAAAAATCCACTCGTTTATTCAGGGAGTCAAGCAATGTGATTTTTAGCCCGGGAAAGATAATTTTCAAAGGGATCCCCGGGAACCCTGCTCCTGTCCCCACATCAATCAGACAATAGGATCTACTACCCAAATCCGGGAAAGCCTTCAAAAGAGACAGGCTATCAATAAAATGTTTTCTGACTACATCATGGAATTCAGTAATTGCAGTCAGATTCATAAAAGAATTCCACTCTGTAAGCAGTTCATAATATTGAATGAACTGAACCTCCTGCCGGCTTGTAAGTATCACATTACAATCCCTCAGGAAATTTTGAAAAGAGGTCATATCATAGTATTTTTCCATTTACATACCCCGCCTATCACACAAATTCTGCGATAATGTACTATTTTGATATATGAAAGAATGCTCAGGATCTGGCCGTTCCCAGATAAACCAGCAGCACGGAAATATCCGCCGGGGACACACCGGAGATACGTGATGCCTGCCCTACCGATAAAGGATGGAAAGCTTTCAGCTTCTGTCTTGCCTCCATCCGCAGGCTGGGGACATCATCATAATTTAATTCTTCCGGTATCCTCTTCATTTCCATTTTCTTAAACTGTTCCACCTGGCGAAGCTGCCGTTCAATGTATCCCTCATACTTTATCTCAATTTCCACTTGTTCAATGACTTCATCCGGCAGTGTTTCCCTCCCTGGGTCGATATCCTCTAAAACCTGGTAATTCAATTCCGGCCTGCACAGCAGTTCAGCAAGGCTCACACTGGTCTTAAGGGAAGCACTTCCGTGCTTTTCGAGAAAAGCCTGGTTTGTTCTTGACGCCCCTATTTTAACATTTTTCAGGCGCTCTATCTCCCTTTTAATCATTGATTTTTTATTAATTATTTTATCATACTGCATTTGTGTTATCAAACCTACATCATAACCTTTCTCACGAAGCCGCAGGTCTGCATTATCCTGGCGGAGTAAAAGACGGTACTCCGCACGGGAAGTCATCATACGGTAAGGTTCATAATTATCTTTGGTAACCAAATCATCTATTAAAACGCCAATATATGCTTCTGAACGGTCCAGCACAAGTTCCTCTTTCCCAAGTACTGACATTGCTGCATTAATCCCTGCAATCAAACCCTGGGCAGCCGCTTCCTCATAACCGCTGCTTCCATTGAGCTGTCCCGCGCTGTATAATCCCTTGATATCCTTAAACCTTAAAGTAGGGTAAAGCTGTCTTGGGTTAATACAGTCATATTCAATGGCATAAGCGTTCCTGACAATTTTGCACTTTTCAAGCCCCGGCACAGTACGGTACATTGCAAGCTGTACATCCTCTGGCAGGGAAGAAGACATCCCTCCAACATACATCTCATTTGTATGTAGTCCCTCCGGCTCAATAAATACCTGATGCCTTTCCTTGTCCGCAAACTTCACCACCTTGTCCTCAATAGAGGGGCAGTATCTGGGACCCGTCCCTTCAATAACGCCTGCATAGATCGGGGAACGGTCAAGATTATCCCTGATGATCTTATGGGTATTTTCATTAGTATAGGTAAGGAAACAAGATACCTGGCTGATCTGAACCTCCTCCGGGTCTGTGGAAAAAGAAAAAGGGACTACTCTCTCATCTCCAAACTGTTCCTCCATTTTTGAAAAATCAAGGCTCCTCCTATCCATTCTTGCAGGTGTCCCTGTTTTAAAACGCCTCATTTCTATACCCATAGCTGCTAAGGAGCCCGTAAGATAATTCGCCGCCATCAGGCCATTAGGCCCTGTATAAGTAATTGCCTCCCCACAAAGACATCTTGCTTTCAGATAAGTTCCTGTACAAAGAATAACAGCCTTGCACTCATAAACGGCACCTGTAAAAATTTTAACTCCCGTTACCTTTTTAGTAGATTTTCCTTCCATAGGAGATGTTCCTGTCTCTTCCCACAGCAACTCACAGACCTCTGCCTGCTTGATAGATAAGCCCTCCTGATTTTCCAGGACCTTTCTCATAGCACGGCTATACTCAGCCTTATCCGCCTGGGCACGGAGGGAATGGACCGCAGGCCCTTTGGAAAGATTCAGCATTTTAGACTGAATAAAAGTCCTGTCGGTCACTTTTCCCATCTCACCCCCAAGAGCATCCAACTCCCTTACCAAATGTCCTTTTGAAGAACCTCCAATATTCGGATTGCAGGGCATCAAAGCAATACTGTCAATATTTACAGTAAAGATTACCGTTTCAAGCCCCAGCCTGGCACAGGCAAGGGCTGCCTCACAGCCCGCATGGCCAGCACCAACCACACAGACATCCACTTTTTCCCTGATTTCCATTATCTCCGCCACCTTCCTTCTACATCCTGTTATTTACCCATGCAAAATTTTGAAAAGATCTCATTCACCAGGTCTTCCCCAACCTCTTCCCCGGTTATCTTTCCCAAACTGGCATAAGCGCCCATTAAATCAATGGCATAAAAATCTTCCGGCAAACTGTCCGTTAAACTCCTTTTTACCAGCTTCAGGCTTTCCAATGCTTCCTTCAATGCTTCCTTATGGCGAAGGCTGGTAATCATAATTTCCCCGTCAACAGAAATTTTTCCCTCCAGGAAAAGTTTCTTAACGGCCTGTTCAAATTCACCTATCCCTGTATTATCCTTTACGGAAGTCCTGATGACCAAGGCCTCCTTCTCCAGCCTGCCCTTAACCTCTTCCAGGGAAACCACCGGGACCAAATCAGATTTATTATAGAGCACAATACACTTCTTATCTTTCATCATTTCCATGATCTCATAGTCGTTTCCATCCAGGGCAACAGTAGAATCCACCATGTAAACCACCAGGTCAGCCTCCTGCAAGGATTTCTTTGCCCTTTCCACTCCAATCCTTTCCACCACATCCTCTGTGGACCGGATCCCTGCCGTATCAATGACCAGAAGGGATATACCGCCAAGGTTAATGTTTTCTTCCAACACATCCCTTGTAGTTCCCGCAATATCCGTGACAATGGCTCTTTCCTCTCCCGCAAGCACATTTAACAGGGACGACTTCCCTGCATTGGGTTTCCCAACAATCACTGTCTTAATGCCTTCTTTAAGGATTCTTCCGTTATCCGCAGTGGCTAAAAGGCTTTCCGTCTCCCTGATAAACTCATCCACACGTTTTTCCAGTTTTTCTGGATATCCTGCAAGGCTTATATGTTCAGGGTCGTCCAAAGCAGATTCAATATAAGCAATTTCATAGACAATCCCTTTTCTCAGCCTGCCGATTTTTTCCGACACTGCCCCCCGGAGCTGTCTAAGAGAATTTTTCAATGCCAGTTCATTTTGGGATGATATGATATCCATCACGGCTTCCGCTTCCGATAAATCGATCCTCCCATTTAAAAAGGCGCGCTTTGTAAATTCTCCCGGCTGCGCCAGCCTGGCACCATGGCCTGTCACAAGGGAAAGAATGCGGCCCAAAACAAACATACCGCCATGGCAGTTTATTTCCACAGTATCCTCCGCTGTAAAACTCCCAGGCTTTTTTAATATGGAAACCATAACCTCATCAATCATTTCATCGCCATTGAAAATAAAACCATAATGGATGGTATGGCTCTTATAATCCTTTAATACCCGCATGTTATTTTTATTCCTGAAAATAACATCAACAATTTTAATAGCATCCTCCCCGCTTACCCTGATAATCCCTATTCCAGCATTACCGGGGGCAGTGGCAATCGCAGCAATCGTATCTGTATTCATTCCTCTCCCCATCAGCAAAATTAATATAACAAAATTTCCTGTAACCTTAATAATATATACCAAAAAATGCTGGAAGAGTAAATCCCCCAACATTTTTCAGCATAACAATATACATTATCTTTTCAGGGTAACAACCACCCTTCTAAAAGGTTCCTCCCCTTCACTGTGTGTTGTGACATATTTATCATTTTGCAGCGCAGAATGGATAATCCTTCTTTCATAAGGATTCATAGGCTCTAATGAAACAGAATGTTTTGTCCTTTTCACCTTATAGGCAATATTTTTGGCAAGATTCTCCAGGGTTTCTTTTCTTCTCTTGCGGTAATCTTCCGTATCTACCTTAACCCTTATGTACTCTTCCGCTTCCTTGTTCACCACCAGGGAAATTAAATATTGGAGGGAATCCAGGGTCTGCCCCCTTTTTCCAATAAGGACTCCCATCTCCTCACCGCTTAAATCAATATTCATATTCCTGGTATCTTCATTGTATTTTACATCAACGGCCACTGCCATATTCATGGCATCAAAAACATCCCTCAAAAAATCCTTTGCCTTATCTACAACAGTTGCCTTCGTTCTCGCTTTAATAACAGCAGGTTTAGAACCAATGCCAAGAAATCCAGCCGAGCCTTCTTCTACCACAATATAATCCAATTTATCACTGGTAACCAATAATTTCTGACAGGCTTCCGTAATTGCATCATTTACTGTCTTAGCTGAAAATTCTGTATATTCCATTTATCCTTCCCCCTATTTATTGTTTTTCTCATTATACTGTTTTACCATATTTGCTTTTGCAGCAAGGCTCCCGGGCTTGGCATTTTTGTTGTAATATTCGGTGGATTTCCTCATAGCCTCTTCTTTTTCTTCCTGGGACATAACCTTTCCCTTTTTGGAAGCAGGGCTATTGTTTACATTTTTGGTACTTAAAGTAGCGTTTCTGTTAACTGTTTTGGGGTCAATCCCCGCTTTTTCCAGTTTCTGTATCCTTTTGCCTTCATTTTTCTTAATAAGCTCATCAATATCAATCTTATCAATATGCTTATTGATCACTACCTGCTGTATACTCCTGACCACCGAACCGGCGATCCAGTATAACCCCATACCTGCCGGAAGTGTATAACAGAAAAAAGCTGACATAATAGGCATTGTAGTATTCATTACCTTCATGGACTGGGCCATGGAATTTTGCTGGTCATTCTGGCCATTAGGCTCCGCCTGAGGCATTAACTTGGTATTGACCCACTGGGTAATGGCGGACAGCACCGGAATAATAAGGGCGGCAATAATTAACAGCCACTGTACGCCGTCAGGAGAATTCCAGGCGTTACTTACCATATAAGAAGGAGAATTCCCTATATTTATCCCCAGGAAATTATTATATTCATTCAAATAAGACAATGTATGCTCCACATCCCCCGCAAGGCTGGGAAACTTGTCCACAATGCTGGCAAATTCCGCAGTGGAAGCCCTGTTTAATACGTCAATATAAGTATTCTGTACATAAGTATTCTCCACAGCCCCTTCCACAAAAGCCTCGTTGGAAAACTGCCTTACATACATGGCAGCATTCTTTAAGCCCTGTAAAAATTCTGAACTCCCCTGCTGGGTGATCAAATTTGTAACCAGAGGGAAAAAAGCTTCCTTAATTTTACCCACATAAGCAGGCATGGCATTAATCACCCTGTAAAGGGCAAGGAGGATAGGCATCTGGATCAAAAGCTGTATACAGCTTCCGCTGGGAGAAACCCCATACTTTGCATAGACAGCCTGGGTCTCAGCATTCATTGCCATCATAGACTCATTATCTTTTTTATTTTTATATTTTGCCTGGACTGCCTGAAGTTCCGGATTCATCTTTGCAGAAAGTTTGGAAAATTTTTGCTGTTTAATAGTAAGAGGCATCAGCAGCAGATAAATCACAATCGTAAACAAAATAATAGACAAACCAATATTAGGAATTCCGATCAGATCTAAAAAATTAAAAATTCCTTCCATAATATAGCCAAGGATTTTGGCTATAGGGCCTAATATGGCACCGTTATACTGGGTCAATATAATTCCTGTCAATTTATTTCCTCCTATTTGGATTTTGATTCTATCAATTACTACGGTACGGGGTCATAACCCCCCTTTGAAAAAGGGTTGCATCTGGCAATTCTCCATAAAGCCAGAATCCCCCCCTTTATAGCGCCATACTTTTCCACAGCTTCAAGCCCATACTCCGAACATGTGGGAAAATAAGGACATTTGGTGATCTTTAACGGAGAAATATATTTTCTATAAAATTTAATTAATAAAATCAAAATATTTTTCATATTTTTGTCTAAATCATCCATCCGCAATCTGATCCTTCAGAAGCTGATGAAGCTTTGCAAGATGCAATAACGCACTTTCCGCCTCTTGATATGAAACAGAACAAGCACTGTTCCTGGCAACGACCACTATATCTAAACCACTATTAAATATATTTTCATGCAGCCGGTAACTCTCCCTGATCAATCTCGTAACCCTGTGTCTTACAACGCTGTTCCCTACTTTTTTGCTTACACTGATTCCCAGCCTGTTCCCATCTGTGTTATTTTCCAAAACATACATAACCAAATATCTGTTGGCATAAGATTTGCCATTTTTGTAAACATACTGGAAATCACAGTTTTTTTTCAAAGATTCCGAAAATAAATAACTCATTTTAAATATACCCGCATAGAAAAAAAGGCCACAAATATGCGGCCTATGCTGATAATCTTTTTCTTCCTTTTGCCCGTCTGGCTGCTAAAACCTTCCTGCCCCCGGGTGTACTCATTCTGGCTCTGAAACCGTGAACTTTTTTCCGGTGCCTTTTCTTAGGCTGATAAGTCATTTTCATTTTGGATGCACCTCCTTTACTGGACCTTAATCTATATAAGGCAAACAAATATTTAACTATCTATATTTCATCGGAAAATATCATTACGATTATATAAGATTAATGGCTTCCCGTCAAGTGAAAACCTCAAAATTTAAAAGAAAAAATCGTGATTTTTTTTACATCAAGATGTAGTAGGATAAACCATCCCATTAACACAAAATATAGTTTTTAACAATTCACATCATGCTATCCACAAATTGTGGATAACCTGTGGATAACTTACATTTTTTTCAACATTGCCATCCCAAAAAGGGGATTTTTTGTTGATTTTCCAGGTGTGTATACTGTTCATTACTTTTCAGAAGTTATTCACAATTACCATTTGGGGAGGAAACTTCCCATAGTGTTGCTTCAGAAACAGTGTGTATAAAAATAATTTGAAATTTCATACCATTTATATTATGATAGAAATGAAGAAGTTTGATTTTGCCTTTATTGGCTTCAGGGGGCATGGAATGAATTCTATTAAAGAAAACTGGGACTTAATTAAAGACACCCTTAGAAAAGAATATGAACTGTCAGATATTTCCTATAAAACATGGGTTATGCCTTTGGATTTTTACAGTGAGAAAAACGACATTGTTACTATTGTGATCCCGTCAGACCAGGCCCACGCCCTGAAATATATTACCAACAAGTATAAAAGCTTCTTTCAGGTTACCATTTCCGAAATGATGAACCATACCTATGATATCTCCTTCATTCTGGAAAAGGATACGGAAACCGAAGAAAAGACTGCCGCCAAGGCAGTTTACAATATTAATTACCAGCACGCCAATCTGAATTCAAAATACAGATTTGACACCTTCGTGGTAGGAGGGAACAATAAATTTGCCCATTCCGCCTCTTTAGCTGTGGCAGAATCCCCGGGGGAAGTATATAATCCCCTCTATATTTATGGGGAAGCCGGGCTTGGCAAGACCCACCTGATGCACTCCATCGGCCATTTTATCCTAAACCAGAACCAGGAAATGAAGGTGCTTTATGTCACCTCCGAACAGTTTACCAACGAAGTGATTGAATCCATCCGAAGCGGCGATGCGGCCAAAATGAACAAGCTCCGGGAAAAATACAGGACAGTAGACGTCCTCTTAATTGACGACGTGCAATTTATAATAGGAAAAGAGAGTACCCAGGAAGAATTTTTCCACACCTTCAATGTGCTCCATTCCTCCGGCAAACAGATCATCCTTACCTCAGACAAGCCTCCAAAGGAAATGGAAACTTTAGAAGAGAGGTTCCGCTCCCGGTTTGAATGGGGGCTGATTGCGGACATCCAGCCGCCGGACTATGAAACCCGTTACGCAATCCTTAAGAAAAACGCGGAAAATTACAGCAAGGAAATCAGTGAAGACATATTTGAATATATTGCCACAAATATCAAATCCAATATCCGGGAACTGGAAGGGGCTTATAATAAAATCATTGCTTTTGCCAAATTAAACGAAGTGGAGATTACCCTTGCCAACGCCCAGGAGGCATTAAAGGATATGATATCCCCCAACGCTTCCAGGGCAATCACGCCCCAGTTTATTATTGAGGTGGTGGCAGAGCAATTTGGCATATCCCCGGCAGATATCGTATCAAGGAAGAGGAACTCGGAATTTGTGCAGCCCAGGCAGATCTGCATGTACCTGTGCAGGCACCTAACTGCAGAGCCTCTCCAGAGTATTGGCAAAGCCCTGGGGAAAAAAGACCATACCACAGTTATCCACGGTATTGACAAGATCACTGCGGAAATGCAGGCAAATAAGGAGGTAAGGAACAGGGTGGAAATGATTAAAAAGAAAATAAACCCCTCCTAGCCGCCTGTCAATTGTGAATAAGTTAAAAGTTATTCTGAAATAAAAAAGAACTTATCCACAGGTTATCCATTCCTTTTTTGCCTGAAAAATAGTATAATAAAAGGGGTTATACACAAATCAACACCCCTTATTAAGGATATTACTGTATTTAATATATATTATTAGCATAGCGCACAGAATACAAATCAACGTTTTTCCGTCTCAGACAAAACTGTGAAAGAAAGGGAGTTATACACATATGAAATTTACATGCAGTAAAGGGAACCTGTTAAATGGTGTTCAGACCGTATCAAAAGCTGTCCCCAACAAAACCACAATGTCTATTCTTGAATGTATCCTGATCCATGTAACTGATAATGAAATCAAACTGACTGCAAATGATATGGAACTGGGAATTGAAACTGTTATTGAAGGAAATATCATTGAAAAAGGGCAGATTGCCCTTGATGCCAGAATACTCCTTGACATTGTCAGGAAGCTTCCTGATAATGAAGTCACAATAGAATCAGACAAAACCTTTAAGACCAATATCACCTGTGAAAAAGCCAAATTCACGATTATAGGAAAATCAGGGGAAGATTTTTCCTGCCTGCCCTCCATTGAAAGGCTGGACTCCATTGTCCTTTCACAGTTTACTTTAAAAGAAGTGATAAGGCAGACGATTTTTTCAATTTCGGATAATGACAATAATAAGCTTATGACAGGGGAACTTTTTGACATCAACGGGGATATTTTAAAGGTGGTCTCCCTTGACGGGCACAGGATTTCTATCCGGAAGATCAACCTGAAAGGCAATTATGCCTCAAGGAAAGTAGTGGTTCCCGGAAAGACGTTAAATGAAATCAGCAAAATCCTTACCGGGGATACAGATAAGGACGTACATATTTTCTTTACAGGAAAGCATATTTTATTTGAGTTCGGCAATACGGTGGTAGTCTCCAGGCTGATTGAGGGGGAATATTTTAAAATCGACCAGATGCTTTCAAGCGATTATGAGACGAAAGTCAATATCAACAAAAAGGAGCTGCTTGAATGTATAGACAGGGCAACCCTTCTTGTAAAGGAGGGGGATAAAAAGCCCATTATCATCAACATCACTGAGGGCGTGATGAAGCTGAGGATCAATTCCACAGTAGGGAGCATGAATGAGGAAATTGATATTGTAAAGCAGGGAAAGGACCTGATGATCGGGTTCAACCCCAAATTTATGATTGATGCCCTTCGGGTGATTGACGATGAGGAGATCAGCATTTACCTGGTAAATCCCAAAGCGCCGTGTTTTATCAGGGACCCGGCGGGCCAATATATTTATTTGATACTCCCCGTTAATTTTACAACGGTAAATTAGTCTGGAATTTAAGGTTTAAACGAGGAAAAAAATGGAAATAATCAAACTGAAGGATGATTATATCAAACTTGGGCAGGCACTGAAAGCCGCCGGGCTTGTGGGTTCCGGGGTGGAAGCCAAGGCCCTGGTTTTAGATGGGCTTGTAAAAGTAAACGGGCAGGTGGAGACCCGGCGGGGAAAAAAGCTTTATGACGGCGATCTTGTGGAATATGGGAACAATCAGATAAAAATTACAGGTTGAAAATTTAAGATGATTATAAAATCTCTTGAACTGGCTGATTACAGGAATTATGGAACATTAAATATAAGCTTTGACAGAGGCACAAATATTTTGTATGGCAATAATGCCCAGGGTAAGACAAACATCCTGGAAGCCATTTATGTCTCTGCCACCACAAAATCCCACAAGGGAAGCAAAGACAGGGAGATTGTAAATTTTGATAAAGAGGAAGCCCATATCAGGACCTACCTGGAAAAAGAAGCGGTAGAATACAGGGTGGATATGCACCTGCGTAAAAATAAGTCCAAGGGAATAGCCATAGACGGGCAAAAGATCAAAAAAGCCGCACAGCTTTTGGGGCTTTTGAATGTGGTTTTCTTTTCGCCGGAGGATTTATCCATCATTAAAAACGGGCCTGCGGAGAGAAGAAGGTTTGCGGATATGGAGCTATGCCAGTTAGACAGCTTTTATCTCTATAACCTGAACCATTACAACAAGATCATCGGGCAGAGAAATAAGCTCCTGAAGGATATGTTTTTCCATCCTGAGCTTCGGGATACTTTGAATATCTGGGATTCCCAGCTTGTTTCTTACGGAAGCAAGATCATTGAGCGGAGAGGGCTGTTTGCAGGGCAGCTATGTGAAATCATCGGAGAAATCCACAAAAGGCTCTCCGGAGGGAAAGAGGAACTGGTGGTGAAATATGAGCCTGATGTGGCTGGGGATACTTTCGAAGCCAGGCTTAAAGAAAATCAGGAAAAGGACATACGGTCCAAAATGACCTCCGCGGGCCCTCACAGGGACGACTTTGTTTTTATCATAAACGGGATAGACATTCGGAAATTCGGTTCTCAGGGACAGCAGAGAACAGCGGCTTTATCTTTAAAATTATCGGAAATAGAACTGGTGAAAAAAATAGCAAAAGATACGCCGGTTCTTCTTTTGGACGACGTGCTTTCGGAACTGGACAGTAACAGGCAGAATTACCTTCTTAACAGTATCGGAGATATACAGACAATCATTACCTGTACAGGCTTGGATGAATTTGTGAATAATCGTTTTGAAATAAACAAAATTTTTAAAGTTACTGATGGCACCGCAAAGGCGCTGACAGTAAATAATGGCATAAATATTGGCAAATAGCTGGTATTTCGGTTTTGGAAAGGGCATGGTTTAAAGTATATGAATAACGAATACGGAGCTGACCAGATTCAGATATTGGAAGGGCTTGAGGCGGTAAGGAAAAGGCCTGGTATGTATATCGGTTCTACTTCTGCCAGGGGGCTCCATCATCTTGTGTACGAAATTGTTGATAATTCCGTTGACGAAGCTCTTGCGGGATTTTGTGATACCATTTCCGTTGTGGTCAATAAAGATCTTTCCGTTACTGTCACAGATAACGGCAGGGGGATCCCGGTAGGCATCAACCATAAAGCGGGGCTTCCTGCCGTGGAGGTGGTCTTTACCATCCTTCATGCAGGGGGGAAGTTTGGCGGCGGTGGATACAAGGTGTCCGGGGGTTTGCATGGGGTCGGGGCTTCTGTGGTTAACGCACTCTCAGACTGGCTGGAAGTGGAAATCTGCATGGAAGGCAAGGTTTATCAGCAAAGATTTGAAAAAGGCCATGTATGTTATCCACTGAAGGTGACAGGAGAATGCCCTCCCGAAAAAACAGGGACAAAAGTAAGCTTTAAGCCGGATGCCACTATTTTTCAGGAAACCGTGGAATTTGAATTTGATGTTTTAAAACAGCGGCTGCGGGAAATGGCTTTCCTTACCAAAGGCCTGCGGATTGTTTTGAAGGATATGAGGGTGGGGGAAGGGCAGATGCCTGTGGAAAGGGATTTCCACTATGAAGGGGGAATCAAGGAATTTGTCACTTACTTAAACAGAAGCAAAACGCCTTTGTATGAGAATATTATGTATTTTGAAGGCAACAAGAACAATGTATATGTGGAAGTTGCCATGCAGCATAATGATTCTTATACCGAGAGCACCTACACCTTTGTAAATAATATCAATACCCCGGAGGGAGGGACACATCTGGTTGGCTTCCGGAATGCCCTAACCAAAACCTTTAATGATTATGCCAGGGGAAGCAAGCTGCTGAAAGAAAGTGAACCCAACCTTACAGGGGAAGATATCCGGGAAGGGCTTACAGCCATCGTAAGCGTTAAGATTGAGGATCCCCAGTTTGAAGGCCAGACCAAACAGAAGCTGGGAAATTCTGAAGCCAGGAATGCCGTGGATAATATTGTAAGTGAGCAGCTTACCTATTTTCTGGAACAGAATCCGGTAGTGGCAAAGCTCATATGTGAAAAATCTATTCTTGCCCAGCGGGCCAGGGATGCCGCCAGAAAAGCCAGGGACCTGACCAGAAGGAAAACAGCCCTTGAAGGTGCTTCCCTTCCCGGTAAACTGGCGGACTGTTCCGACAAAAACCCGGAAAACTGTGAAATTTATATTGTGGAGGGGGATTCCGCAGGGGGAAGCGCCAAGACTGCAAGGAGCCGGGCTACCCAGGCCATCCTTCCCCTGCGGGGCAAAATCCTGAATGTGGAAAAAGCAAGGCTTGATAAAATATACGGGAATGCGGAAATTAAGGCAATGATCACAGCTTTTGGCACAGGCATTCACGATGAGTTTGACATAGCCAAGTTAAGGTACCATAAAATCATCATTATGACAGACGCGGATGTGGACGGGTCACACATAGCCACATTACTGCTTACCTTCCTGTACCGTTTTATGCCGGAGCTGATCAAGCAGGGGTATGTGTACCTGGCGCAGCCCCCTCTTTTCAAACTGGAGAGGAACAAAAAGGTCTGGTATGCCTATAATGACGAGGAACTGGATAAAATCCTTACAGAAGTAGGGCGGGACCAGAACAATAAGATACAGCGTTATAAAGGATTGGGGGAAATGGACCCGGAACAGCTCTGGGAAACTACCATGGATCCTGAAAAAAGAATTCTTCTGCGGGTTACCATGAATGAGGAAGCGGAATCCGAAATTGACCTGACATTTACCACCTTAATGGGAGACAAGGTGGAGCCAAGACGGGAATTTATTGAGGAAAATGCCAGGTTTGTTAAAAATCTTGATATTTAAACCCAAAAGGTTAGGAGTATGAATGGAAGATAATATTTTTGATAAAATCCACGATGTAGACCTGAAAAAAACCATGGAAGAATCATATATTGATTATGCCATGAGCGTTATTGCTTCCAGGGCCCTGCCGGATGTAAGGGACGGGTTAAAGCCAGTGCAGCGCAGGGTCCTATTTTCCATGATTGAGCTGAACAACGGGCCTGACAAACCCCACAGGAAAAGCGCCCGTATCGTAGGTGATACCATGGGTAAATACCATCCCCATGGGGACAGCTCTATTTATGGTGCGCTGGTAAATATGGCACAGCCCTGGTCCACCCGCTACCCGCTGGTGGACGGCCACGGCAACTTTGGTTCAGTGGACGGGGACGGTGCGGCGGCGATGCGTTACACGGAAGCCAGGCTAAGTAAAATTTCCATGGAGCTTCTTGCGGATATTAACAAAGATACGGTGGATTTCGTACCTAACTTTGACGAAACAGAAAAGGAGCCTTCGGTACTGCCCAGCCGCTACCCCAATCTTCTGGTAAACGGGACCACAGGGATAGCGGTGGGAATGGCAACCAATATCCCTCCCCATAACCTGCGGGAGGTTATAAGCGCTATTATCAAAATTATTGATAACAGGATTGTGGAGGACAGGGAAACGGAAATGGAAGAGGTACTTTCCATTATCAAAGCCCCGGATTTTCCCACAGGAGGAATTATCTTAGGTACCAGGGGAAGCGAGCAGGCCTACAGGACAGGACGGGGCAAGGTGAGGGTCCGGGCGGTAACCGACATTGAAACCATGTCAAACGGAAAAAGCAGGATCATCGTCACAGAGCTTCCTTACATGGTCAATAAGGCGAACCTGATTTTGAAGATTGCCGAGCTGGTGAAGCTTAAGAAGATTGACGGCATCACTGACCTCAGGGACGAGTCTGACAGGGAAGGGATGCGCATTGTCATAGAGCTCCGCCGGGATGCCAGCGCCAACATTATCCTGAACCATTTGTTTAAGCATACACAGATGCAGGATACCTTTGGCATTATCATGCTTGCGCTGGTAAACAATGAGCCTAAGGTTTTAAATATTCTTGATATGCTGAAGGCTTACATAGCCCATCAGGAAGAGGTCGTAACAAGAAGGACAAGATATGACTTAAATAAAGCGGAGGAACGGGACCACATTTTACAGGGGTTGTTGATTGCCCTTGATAATATTGATGAGGTTATCAGAATCATCCGGGGAAGCCGTAATGCCCAGCTTGCCAAGGAAAGCCTGATGGAAAGGTTTGGCCTGACCGACCCCCAGGCCCAGGCTATTGTGGATATGCGTCTCCGGGCGCTTACCGGTTTGGAGCGGGAGAAGCTTGAAAGCGAGCATATGGAATTGCTGGCAAAAATTGCCCAGCTTAAGGAAATCCTTGCGGATGAAAAGAAACTGCTTGGAGTGATCAGGACAGAAATCAATGTGATTTCCGATAAATACGGGGATGACAGGAAAAGTAAAATTGGTTATGACGCTTTTGATATCTCTATGGAGGATATGATCCCCAATGAAAATACTATCATTGCAATGTCCAATTTGGGATATGTGAAGAGAATGACCATTGACAATTTCAAGTCCCAGCACCGGGGCGGCAAGGGCATTAAGGGAATGCAGACCATTGAGGACGATTTCATTGCGGACCTGCTTATGACCACCACCCATCATTACCTGATGCTGTTTACCAATTTCGGCAGGGTTTACCGGCTGAAAGCTTATGAAATACCTGAGGGAAGCAGGACATCCAGGGGAGTGGCTATTGTAAATATACTCCAGCTCAATCCCGGTGAAAAAATCAGTGCCATAATCCCTGTAAAGGATTATGAAGAGAATAAAAATCTCTTTATGGTTACCAGAAAGGGGATTGTGAAAAAAACCAGTATCACAGAGTACAGCAATGTACGTAAAAACGGCCTGGCTGCTATCAATTTAAAGGAAGATGACGAATTGATAGAGGTAAAAATTACAGATAAAGATACGGAGATTTTCCTTGTTACAAAGGATGGCATGTGTATACGGTTTAAGGAAACGGATGTACGGGCCACAGGCAGGGCATCCATGGGCGTGATCGGTATGAGCCTTGGGGATGGGGACAATATTGTTGGGATGCAATTAGACCATCAGGGAGATTCTCTTTTGATTGTATCGGAAAACGGCATGGGAAAACGTACTTACCTGGAAGAGTTCACTGTCCAGAAGAGAGGTGGGAAGGGTGTAAAATGCTACAAGATCACCGAAAAGACAGGGGATGTAGTAGGCGTCAAAGGGGTAAACAGTGAGCATGAGATCATGATGATTACCACAGGAGGCGTTATTATCCAGATTCCCATGGAGGACGTATCCGCCCTTGGGCGTATTACCTCCGGCGTAAAGCTGATCAACCTGGATGAAGGCGTGAAGGTTGCACAGATTGCCAAAGTAAGGGAAAAGGTTTCAGACGGAGACCATGAGTTTGAAAATATTGATGATGCCATGGAAGAGATCACGGAACAGGATACAGCATACCAGGAGGCCGTGCTTTCTGATTTTGGGGAAGATGAGGACGAAGAAGTGACCCTCCCGAAAGAAGAAGAGGATGAAGAATAAAAGTTTCAAAGTTTTTTGGGAAAACCTCACCGGGGCAGCCGGTGGGGTTTTCCCATGCATGCCGTAAAGCCGGAAAATAGCGGCGGGAATCAAAATAAATTATGATAATTCTAAAATACAAGTTTTTATGATAATATATAGGAAACGACATAAATTTTATGAGGAGAATTGAAAAATGGAAAATTATTTGGTACTGAAAGACCTGGCAATTATTATTATTGCCGCAAAGCTGTTTGGAATTGTGGCAAGAAAGCTTAAGGCACCCCAGGTAGTAGGAGAGATTATTGCAGGGCTTATTATAGGGCCGGGGATATTAGGATGGATAAACCAGTCAGACTTTCTTTTGCAGATGGCGGAAATCGGCGTTATCCTGCTGATGTTTTCCGCTGGCCTGGAAACGGATATTAAGGAATTGCTGAAAACAGGCCCCATTGCCACTTTGATTGCCTGTGCAGGGGTATTTATCCCTCTGATCCTGGGGGCTTTATATTATATGCTTTATTATGGCATGTCCCCCTGGGGTTCGGAAGAATTTTATAAGGCTGTCTTTGTAGGGACAATTCTTACGGCGACCTCTGTGAGCATTACAGTCCAATCCTTAAAGGAGATGGGAAAATTAAAGGGAAAAGTGGGGACAACCATTTTAAGTGCCGCTATTATTGATGATATTATAGGCATCATTGTGCTTACCTTTGTAATTGGGTTCAAAAACCCTGATTCTAACCCTGGCACAGTGGTGGTCAACACAGTTTTATTTTTTGTGGCTGCTTTGGTAGTAGGATTTCTGTCCTACAAATTATTTAAGTATGTGGACAAAAGATATCCCCATACCAGGAGAATTCCCATTGCCGGGCTTGCTTACTGCTTTTTGCTTTCCTATGCGGCTGAAAGATACTTTGGGATTGCCGATATTACGGGGGCATATGTGGCAGGCATAATTCTCTGTTCTATTAAAGATTCTGATTACATAGAAAGAAAAGTGGATGTGAACTCCTATATGCTGTTTGGGCCTGTGTTTTTTGCCAGTATCGGCCTGAAAACAAATGTGGAAAGTGTAACAGGAAGTATTCTGCTGTTTTCCCTGGGGTTTGTTCTGGTAGGGCTTATAAGCAAAATAGTGGGCTGCGGCCTGATGGCCAAACTGTGCCGTTTCCGGTTAAATGATTCCCTGAAAATAGGGATCGGAATGATGACCAGAGGGGAAGTGGCATTGATTGTAGCCCAGAAGGGGCTTTCAGCAGGGCTTCTGGAGCCAGTATATTTTACTTCTGTTATTTTATTGATTATCGTCTCATCTATAGCAACGCCAATTCTGTTAAAGGTTTTGTATTCGAAAGACGGGGAGGTTCAGACAGCATAAGCTGATTGAATAGATGCAATTAATTCAGGTTACTGGAAGTTTCCAGGGAATAGGGGGTATAAAATGTTGGGGTTAATTATTGCAGCAATCCTAATAATCTTTATTGTAGTAATTGTAGTGACAGGTTACAAGAAGGCACCTCCGGATACGGCGTTTATCATATCCGGCCTTCGGAAAAAGGTAATTATCGGCAGGGCCAGCATTAAGATTCCTTTTCTGGAAAGAATGGATAAGCTGAGCCTGAAACTGATAGCCATTGATGTGAAAACTTCTAACGCAGTTCCCACCGCGGATTATATCAATATCCAGGTGGACGCAGCGGTGAACGTGAAAATCAGCAGTGAGAAAAGCAGGCTTGCCCTTGCAGCGGAAAATTTTCTGAACCAGAATACCCAATACATAGCCGGTATTGCCAGAGAAGTCCTGGAAGGAAATATGAGGGAAATCGTGGGCAGGATGCGCCTGGAGGAGATGGTAAGCGACAGGCAGAAGTTTGCCAATCTGGTAAAGGAAAATGCGGAGCCGGACCTGGCCGCCATGGGGCTTGATATCGTAAGCTTTAATGTACAGAATTTTGCGGATAGCAACGGCGTGATCGACGACCTGGGTATTGACAATATTTCCCAGATCAAAAAGAAAGCAGCCATCGCCAAGGCAGAAGCAGAAAAGGAAATTGCAGTTGCCAAAGCGGAAGCGGATAAACAGGCCAATGACGCAAGGATCAACGCGGAGCGGGAGATTGCCAAGAAAAACAATGAGCTTGCCCTTCAGAAAGCAGAACTCCAGAAGTTAGAGGATACCAAGCGTGCGGAAGCAGATGCCGCTTACAGCATCCAGGAACAGGAACAGCGCAAGACCATAGAGATCGCTACCCAGGAAGCAAGTATTGCCAAACAGGAAAAAGAGGTTGTCTTAAAGCAGAAAGAAGCGGAAGTAAAAGAAAAGGCTTTAGATGCTGAGATTAAAAAAAGGGCAGAGGCAGATAAATTTGCCCGCCAGCAACAGTCAGAAGCATCCCTGTATGAAAGAATGAAAAATGCCGAGGCAGACAAATTTGAGCGTGAAAAAGAAGCCGAAGCCATGAAGGCTACCGCCGAAGCCCAAAGGTTTGCAAAGCAACAGGAGGCGGAAGGTATCAGGATGGTAGGCGAGGCGGAAGCGGAAGCGATCCGTGCAAAGGGTGTTGCAGAAGCAGAGGCAATGGAAAAGAAAGCGATTGCTTACCAGAAATACAACAATGCCGCAATGGCGGAAATGCTCATTCAGGTACTGCCGGAAATCGCTGGCAAGATAGCGGAGCCTTTGACACAGATCGACAAGATCACTATCATTGGCGGGGACAACAGCAATGGTGTGAACACAGTGGCAGACAATGTTCCCGGCGTTATGGCGAAATTATTTGAAACCATGAAGGAGACTGTCGGCATAGACCTGGCGGATATTATGAAGGCAGGCACCTATGACGCCAAGGTGAATAGAAATATTAATTTCTCCGGGCTTTCAGAAGAAGAAAAGAAGGGATGGGTGGAGGTTGCGTTTATTCATGCAGGTGTTATGATTTGTGTTCCCAGTCTGCTGATTGGAGGCCTGCTTGCTTTGGCAATGCCGCTTGGACAGGCGCTCCTTGCCGGATGTATCGGGTATGGACTAGTTATGCTTTTCGCATGTTTCACTTCTATACAGGGCAGTGATTTAGGCTTGCCTTCCTGCGTTGTATTGCAGTCCTGTTTTGGCAAAGCAGGATCAAAGTATCTGATTTCCCTTTTGTTTACAATCTCTCTGTTAGGTTGGTTCGGCGTTAATAATGCTGTGTGCGGCAGTGCATTTTCAAATCTTATGGCAAATTCTTTCGGCATTGAGGTACCTGTTTCTGTTTCCATTCTGATTTGGGGTGTAATCATGCTGACAACGGCAGTATATGGAATCAGTGCAATGGGAAAACTCAATACCTTGGCGGTGCCAGCGCTGCTGATTGTTTGTCTTGCGGGCTGTATTATGGCACTGCGCACACACGGTACAGAAAATATCAATACTCATGTCGAGACGACCATGTCTCTGATTGAAGGAATTACCCTTACGACGGGATTTTTAACGATGCAGATTGTAACTGCTGCGGATATTACTCGTTATCAGAAGGGCAGAGGCAATACGGTAAAGGCAACCCTTTGGGGCGTTCTTCCGGCAGGCATTCTGATGCTGGTTATCGGCATTGTGATGGCAAAGGTTGCCGGTGAGTACGATATCAGTCAGGTGCTCTGCAATGTAGGACTTCCTGTATTGGGGATGATTGTTCTGATTTTAGCGGCATGGACCACAAACACTACGAATGCTTATCTGGCAGGAATCAATATTGTAAATATTCTGGGTCTG